>JBDREX010000037.1:0-19484 GCA_043819345.1 Candidatus Omnitrophota bacterium | reverse complement strand
TTCGTGAGGGTTGTAGGCGAAATGGCATGAAAGGCTGCCGCACGCGATTAACTTTAAGTGCTTGGGAATAATAAACATACTTAATAAAAACAGCGTTAAAATATTGCACATAATTAAAACATGATAATGCACATTCAATTGCGCATTAATTGGAATTTCGTGTGCATTAATATGTGCATTAATCATTGCTTAGACTCCTACCTTAGACCCAACTTTTCCTACCCCTTTGTCAGCATGCAAAGTCAAAGCTGTTGCTACCTCTCCTATACCGGATAATACCCCTTTGGTCATAAACCAGGCTATGCCCGGAGACATGACTAAAAGCACACCGGTAACCGTATTAAAATAGGGCCTCTCAAAAAACCAGGAACCTGCGCCGGAACCTATCCTTGTTTGCAAGGTAGACATATAAACAGCAGCATAATGGATAAGAGCCCAGACAATGACCCAAGATTTTACCCAAAATAAATAGATAAAATATTCTTTTAAAATACTGTATGTTCCGAATAAAAGGCATAACAGTAAAGTGAATGGAAACAGGCTATAAATAATCATTACCGCGTAGCCCTGCAAATAAGGCAGCGCTTTAATCATAAACTCTGCCAGCGTAGTTGAAAAAAACTGCCCTGCAAACGATGAAATATAAGACAATAAACCGGCAGGCTGTTTCATGATCCAGCTTAAGCGCGTAGTTTTCGGCTCTATGCCATAGCCTGTTAAATTAGAAGCCATATCCTGCGCTGATTTATCTATATGCCCGGCCAGGAGCTTTATCTTTATCGCCTTGTAATCTATAAAAAGATTAGGAAAAGGGCCTTTTGCGCCCAACGTATCTATCTCTTTTTTGATATAATCAGTCAGCTTCAAATCCAACTCTTCCCATCTTTTTCTTTGTTCCAAATCATAATTCATGACAACCTCTTCATCTCCAGGCCACCATTTCTTGGAAATTTTTGCCCCTGTTTTATTGTTGTTAACCATTCTTCCAAGAGTCTGAGGATAGTCGTTTCTGAGGAACTCTTCGAGGCCTTTTCTTAAGGTGCCATCCTTCTTGATCCCTTCCGCGCTGAAATGCTGCAAATACAAAGACACCTTATTTATAAAAAAAGGGTTATTTAGATAATTAAAATCCTTCTGCTGAATAACCTTGGTAATAGCGCTTATCGTGCCATAGACAACGGCATTGTAGCCCTGGCTTATTACAACAAGCCCAAGAGAACCGGCTCTGGCTTTACCGGAATCAGCAAAAGCATCTCTCAATGCTTCTTGAGCACCGACACCTTTCCAGCCGGCTGCTTCCATAGTGGAAGCAGCATTCTCAAGTCCGGCCATAGGCTTAATAAAAACAAACAATAAAATGCAAAACATCACCAAGTAACTCCATAGAGCTGAAAAATTCGCTTCTTTAATTGATCTCCACAAAAAAGTCAAAAACCCTATCAGAAAAGCAGCCAGGCCTATCTTAGTTTCAAAAAACAAGAAATCTATTATTGACTTGGCGTTAACCAAACCTATAATTTCAAATGCCGCTTCTGTTGGAGATATGCCTGTGGGAATCATTTTATTTTTACTCCCAATAAAACTGATGCTTGCAAAGGATAAATTTCTGCTCCTAAAAGCTTATTTACCCTATCTGCAAGCATATTTCTGGGTTTTGTTCTGCCTAATTCCCAATTAACAATAGTCATTTCATCAACCCTCAAAAATTTTGCAAGGTCTTTTTGCTTTAAGTCTCTTTCTATCCTATATTTACGAATTTTTTGCGCTGAAGTTTTATCTGGATAACGGGGGATTTTAAATGTTAACGAGATTGGATATTTGTGGTAGGATTTGCCACGGGTGCCCATGCGGTTATCACACACACCCCAAAAAACCATGCCGATGCAACCCGATCCAGGTTGCGAAATACCGGTCAAAAATATCCGGGCCACTACTGGATAGAATAGATATCCATATCGAAATACCCGCGACAAAGTACCACGAGTTGTCCAGCGACATGCCCGCCGAAAACTCAGAACAAATTAAAAAAAGAGTATTAAAAGCTCGAACAATTCAAGAAAAGCGTTTTCAAAATGAAAACGTCCTTCACAACGCCCAAATGAATCATAAACAGGTACGAAAATTTTGCACCTTAGGCAAGAAAGAAAATGAATTGCTTAAGCTGGCCATGACAGAGCTTAATTTCAGCGCAAGAGCATATGATAAGATATTAAAAGTATCCAGGACAATCGCGGATCTAGCGGAATCAGAACAGATTAAAACAGAACATCTTGCCGAAGCGATTCAATATAGGAGCATGGACGGAGATTCTTTTTTTTAAAATTTCGAAAAAACTATCTGCAAAAAAATAATGTATATATATATTTATCTTCCGGCTTTTTGATTATCAAATAAAGATCATCATCAATGATTCTAATTTTTTCAAGAACTTTCAAAGCATAAAACGCATAAGGAAAAACATCCCTGCAATCACAGTGAAAGATATTACGAAAACTTCCCAATGAAATTTTGGAATCCCTGTCTATTTTATTTATGATATATCTAATCATGGCCTCTTTTTGTCGAAAATATCTCCCTTCATAAATATCTGCACTAGATTCAAAGTGCTGTGTTTGACTGCTCTGACGATACTCAAACTGCTCACAAATACAAGAACGAGAAAATACCCCTAACCCCAAAATACTGCCACCAAATTCTCCTGAATAAGTTTCAGATTCATAGGTAACAGCATGGCTTTTCTTATGAAACCCCCAACGCCACCCATATGGATCCAGAGAATCCGGACCGTATCCAAATTTCTGACTGAGCGATTTCATAATTTCGAGTGCTCTAAAAATCATGCGAGGATAATGCCGCATAAAGTAATGGTATCGGCTCATTTTTAAACATCGCAATAAATAGTCCTTGCTTGGTGGCATCAATCCATACACAACAATATTATCAGGTTCAAGCATCGCTATTTTTAAAAAACTCTGCCTGAAGTGATCCAGGCTATCTCCGGCAAGCCCCACCATAAGATCGACGTTAATATCCTTAAAACCAACTTTTCTTGCTAGCAAAATCGATCTTTTGATTTGCTGATACTCCTGATAGCTTCTCTTATGAAGATGAAGAACTCTTGGATTAAGCGATTGAACACCAAAACTAATCCTATTAAACCCAAACTTTCTCAATGTGGTAAACTTTGGCTCTTGAGAACTATGTGGATTACATTCCGTTGTCTTCTGACTATTTTTTACAAATGAAAATTTATTAAACAAATGACTAAAAAGGCGCTCCATTTGCTTCTTATCTAAAATGGTTGGAGTGCCCCCCCCAACATAAAGATTGCGAAAAGTAAAATTCTTAAACGTGAGAGCATAATAATCCATATTTTCAATCAAATAATCTACGTAGCGGTCAATATCTTTACTGTTTTCTAAAATCCTGGAAGGATACATGCAGTAGCAGCATTTCGAACTACAAAATGGAATATGGACATAAATATCAACACACCTATTGAGACCTCCGCCCTGGCTGAGATTGAGAAAATCCTGCCATAGTTTTTTCACAGTCTCGGGATTCAAAGTCCTATTGTACAAAAAATTATTACGGAGTTGGCCAACATCCCAAAAATACCCATGTTGTTTAAGGATCATTCTAAAATACTTAACTTCATCCTTAAGCTTTGATGCTGTAATCTGAAACATTATCCTTTGGCCCCTTTAAACTATTCCACCTCAGACACTATTGTGGCGCAGAACACACGCTAAGATATGTTTATTCTATTATCCCGAAAATATCTACATTACTGAGGCCTTGCAAAAAAAATAGAGACTCAGACAAGAATGCTTGAAACGATGTTTTTAACGTGCCGCGGTTAAAAGACCCAGAATACCTTGTGCTGCTTTCTTACCCATGCCCATCGCCTCAATAACCGTGCCCTCTCCACCAACAATGTCTCCGCCGGCAAATACACCCTTTACAGATGTCTCCATCGTCTCAGGATTCACAACAACATCATGATATTGATCTGTTTTAAGCTGCGGAGTAACACGTGTTAAAAGCTGGTTAGCCTTTAATCCGGCTGCAATAATTACCAAGTCCGCCTCAACCATAAAATCACTTCCCTCAACCGAAACAGGCTTCCTTCGGCCTGAGGCGTCAGGTGAACCTAATTCACATCTTAAGCACTGAATACCTTTAACGAATCCCTTATCATCAGACATAAACGCCTTTGGCTGAACCAAAAAATCAAAACCAACACCTTCCTGACTGGCATGCTCAATTTCCAACCGACGAGCCGGCATTTCTATATCCGTGCGTCTGTAAAGAATACGCGTATTACTTGCCTCACCACGCATTTTCTGTAACCTTACAGCGGCCCGAGCCGCATCCATCGCTGTATTGCCACCGCCAATAACAACAATCTTTTTACCGATATTAACGGGTGTGTGGAACTCGGGAAATTTATAGGCCCTCATCAGGTTAACACGCGTTAAAAACTCATTAGCCGAATAAATATTACACAAATTTTCTCCTGGCACATTTAAAAAAGACGGTACTCCGGCACCAAGCCCTAGAAAAACAGCTTCATAGCCAAGCGCAAAAAACTCCTCTAAACTGCGCGTAAAACCAGCGACAAAATTAGTCGTTATAGACACCCCGTATTTTTTTAAACTGTCAATTTCAGAATCCAGGACATTTCTTGGCAATCTAAAAGCGGGAATACCATATCGCAATACACCGCCGGCAGCATGCAAACTTTCAAAAATATCAACATGAACGCCTTGGCCAGCTAATTCTCCTGCGCAACTTAAACCTGCCGGGCCTGAACCAATCACTGCTACTTTGTGGCAAGACATGCTCTCTTGTTTACCTGCCGACATTTGAATATGATGGCGCATGCCATAATCACCAGCAAACCTTTCTAAAAAATGAATGTTGATGGCTTCTTTAGACGCGAACGGCTGGCCCTTCTTTGTTAAAACACATGCCTTACGGCACTGATATTCAGCGGGGCAAACCCTTCCGCAAATAGAAGCAAAATTATTCTTTTCCTTAATCGTCAAATAAGCTGCCTTATAATCTTTTTGGCAGATTTCAGAAATAAATTTTTTTATATCAATACCGACGGGACAGCCAGCAACACACAAAGGATTACGGCATTGCAGGCAACGCCGAGCTTCCGTGAGTGCCTCGTCCTCACTATAGCCTAAAACCACCTCATCAAAACAACCTGCTCTTTCTATTGCAGGCAATTCTGCGGCATCTTGTGCCTGATTACTCATTCTAAACCTCTTTTTTCCAAAAGACGACAAACATGCTGCTCCTGCTGTTCATACATCCTGTTTCTTTGCTCCAGCTCCAACCAATCCACCTGATGCGCGTCAAATTCTGGCCCATCAACACAACTAAACTGCACGTGCCCGGCAATAGAGACGCGGCAACAACCACACATGCCGGTAGCATCAACCATCAACGCGTTCAAAGAGACAACTGTTTTAATTTTTTTTTGTTGTGTCAATGAAGATACTATTTTCATCATAGGAATAGGCCCCACGGAGTACACATAGTCAGGCTTTTCATCTTCTAAAAGCTCTTTTAAGATATCCGTTGTAAAAGCTCTTCGTCCATAGCTGCCATCATCCGTCACAGCATAAAACTCGTCGCAAACATCCTTTATTTCTTTTTCTAAAATAAAAAAATCTTTTGAGCGTGCGCCCAAAATAGCCTGCACATGATTGCCCGCCTCTTTCAAGGCTTTCGCGACAGGATAAATCTCCGCTACACCTACACCGCCTCCAACAAGAACAACCCGGCCAAAGTTTTGTATTTGTGAAGCATGCCCCAAAGGGCCAATCAAAGCATAAAACTCATCCCCCTGATTCAGGCGGCCGAGCAATTTCGTTGTCAAACCTATCTCCTGAAAAATCAAAGTCACTGTACCTGTTTGAAGATTCTTATCAACAACTGTCAAGGGAATCCTCTCACCCTTCTCGTGCACCATAACCACAACAAATTGGCCTGGGCGCGCCTTCTGTGCGATGACAGAGGCAAGAAGTTCTATCTTCACCACTCTTCTATCGGAATTTTTAACTAGAATTTCTTTGTTAATAATCTTCATAGTGACATAATGCCTTTTGTTTCAATAATTTACAATTTTCCTACTCTTGGCTGCAGAACTTGAAAAGAGCCTCATAAACATGTTATATTATTAGTGGGGCAGGCGAAGAGAACGCTAAAGAGGTGAGTCAATTTAACTTCGCTTGCCTTTCTTCTTTATAATCCGCAGCAATTCCAAACCAGTCGCAAGATCAATATCTTTGGCAGCCCGCACTCCCTTTAACTCAAACAAGACAGCCTCCATAACCAAAAAAACCTCGGATTCTTTACGCAAACAACCTGTCAACATCTTATCTTTTTTTCCCATAGAAACATGAATATGGATTTTAGGATCCTTGCCCCCTCTAAAAATCGTCCCTAGGCCAAGTGTTTCCCAGCCATCCTTAAAACTCGCCCAATTAGGCTCAGGTGGAACCTCTGGCTTTTTGGGCCCTGTAACAAGATGGCCGCGATTAAGCGCTCCGATAAAAAATAAAACGGCACAACAAACTTTTTCTTTTCGCGCAAGCTTACGCAATTCACAATGAATATCGTCACCATTCGTAAACTTTAATAAAAAAATCCGTCCTATGCTGCCTTTTGTATATTCCATGCCAGCCTCATTACTATTATATTTATTTTGTTATCAGACAATGATCTCTACTTATCAAATGACACCTTAGAGTGCAAAACTTTAAGGTGTCATTTGGATACAGCTCCTTTTAAACATCTCAATACTTTAAAGATGTGTGTTCTCCAAACAGAGGAAGAGATATGACGAATGTAGCACCTTCGCCTTCCATGCTTTTAACCTCAATATTGCCGTGATGTTGCCTGATAATGTTATAGGCGATAGATAAGCCCAGCCCCGTACCCTCGCCAACTTCTTTTGTTGTAAAAAACGCCTCAAAAATACGTGATATATTTTTTTCACTAATCCCAATTCCAGAATCCATAATAAAAACACGTACATAGTGATCGCCCGGTTCATATACAGTTTTGATCGTAATCAGGCCCTTGCGCTTATCCGAATGCTTCTCAATAGCCCAGCGCGCATTAACAATAATATCAAGAAAAACCTGCTGCAATGCCTGGAAATCTCCGAAAATTTTCGGCATATTAGCCTGAAGGTCTTTTTCAAAAGAAATGCTATGAAGAGTCGTTTCATATTCTATTAAGGCAAGAGTTTTTTCAATCGCATCATTCACATAAAATAGCTCAAATTTCTCCTGTGAAACATGTGAAAAATCATGGAGAGCTTGAGTGATTTTCTTGCATCTTGAGACCGCATCTTCAACCATCTTCACATAAGAGGCAAAATCCACGTCAGAATCAGAAATATTTTTTTGCTGGATCCATATCTTTATCAACTGAATATTATTCAGAATAATAGCTAGAGGATTATTTATTTCATGGGCCACTCCACTGGCCAACTGGCCCACAGCCGCCATTTTACCTGTCTGAACAAGCTGGCTCTGGGTTTTTTTCAGCTTTTCATTAATCCGGGATATCTCTTCCATGTTTTTTCTTAATTTCGTCGTTCTTTCATCCACCATATGTTCCAACCTATGGCTGTAATCTTTCAGCTTTTCGTTAGCAGCCTCTATCTCTTTAATCATAGCGATCCTGTCTGTCACATCCCGGCTGATATGAATATATCGGTCAACCTTTCCTTTTTCATCATACAAAGGATAGGCAGCAACCTCAACATAAAGAGAGTTGCCTTTCATATCAAAATGTGTGTGCAGGCTGGAGACAACCTTGCCTTCTTTGCCAGTTTCCTGCAAAGGACAACCATGCAAAGGAAATTTACAGGGCTCATTTAAAGAATGCGTAAGCTTATAACAGTAGTTGCCAATAACCTCCGAGGAAGGTATAGAACAACTTTCCCTGGCCTTTTTATTAGCCCAAATAATTTTAAAATCCTTATCAATGAGCATAATCTCTTCATCAATACCATCAGCAATACCAGCCAAAAGGTTTTCAGATTCCTCTACCTTGTGATATGACTCCGCCAATCCCCCTAACATATGGTTAATACCTTCGGCCAAAGAAGCCAGTTCTCTGCTGACAGGCACTTTCAACCTGACATTCGTTTGGCCGCTTTCAATCTTTTCCATCGATTTCAACATTTCAACAAGAGGGCGAAACGAAAAATGAATCACTGCGATAATAACAAGGCCCAATAAAAAAGTATCTAAAGCGGCGACAACAATCTGAGGAGCGTCTTTTAGGAATTCAACCCTGGACAACAACACCATAATAATAAATTCTGTCACAAGGACAGAATAAAAAACTTTGGCGGACAACGTCATTCCCGCTATCCGCCTGCCAACTTTTACGACTGGTGCCTTATTCTCAATTTTCATAAAAGATATCTCTTTTTAAGGGTTTTGTTTATATCCAATATACCGGTTAATCTTTCCAACTAACGTCGCTATATCATAAGGCTTAGTAACATAATCCTCAACGCCTAACGCAAAAGCCTTTTTCATATCAGACGGATTACCGATCGCCGAAACAACGAGGATAGGGATCCCTTGTGTCTGTTCATCGGCGTTAAGCATCTGACACACTTCAAGCCCGCCAATCCCCGGCATCAGCATATCTAAAAGAATAATATGTGGTTCAAATGTTTTAAGGTGCTTTAAGAAATCATCTTTAATCGTCAAAACCCCATCTACCTCAAAACCATAAACAAGCAATAATTTTTTCAAGCTCTCAAAAGAATCTGGATCATCTTCAACAATGAAAACTTTTTTTACGCCCATCTCGGCTCCTTATTTTTCACGCTCCCACATCTTTAATCCTTGATAAGTGCCAATGTCTCAGAACGTGTTTTTTCATTTTCTTTAAATATGCCTCTGACAGCACTCGTTACCGTCATAACACCGGGCCGATTAACACCGCGCATACTCATACATAAATGCTCAGCTTCAATGATAACCATAACCCCTAACGGCTTTAACTTCTCCATAATAACACCAGCAATCTGTGTGGTCAAACGTTCCTGCACCTGCAGGCGCTTAGATAAAATTTCCACAACGCGCGCTATCTTGCTCAAACCTGTTACACGCCCACCTTTAGGAATATAGGCCACATGCGCACGGCCAATAAAAGGCAGAAGATGATGTTCACACATAGAATACAAAGGAATGCCTTTCAAAAGCACGATCTCTTCATGCTTCTGGTCCAATACCACCTCCAGTTCCTTTTTAGGATCATGAGAATAACCAGACAAGATCTCCTCATACATCTGCGCAACCCGCTCAGGCGTCTTTTTTAAATCTTTTCTTTCCGAATCTTCACCAATACCATCTAAAATCATCTCAACAGCTTTTTTTAACTGATCATTCTTCATGTAAACAATGCCTCCTCTGACTTGCCTATTAACATATTCAATGGATAATCAATTATTGTTTTATATTATTCTGGCCGGCGCGAGGCCGGCCCCTACATTTTTACTTTCCAACACAAAACTTTGAAAAAATAACATCCAATAAATCTTCGGTAAAAACTTCTCCTGTCAGCTCTCCCAGAGCATCCATGGCTTTTCTCAAATCCATTGCGGCAAAATCCATAGACAGGCCCTTTTCTAAAGATCCTGACGCGGCAGCAAGGCTATCAAGAGATCGTTTTAATATATCCATATGGCGCACATTAGAAATCATTACGCCTTCCTGTAAAAAACGTGTTCCTTCTCCCTGAAAAACATTGGCTACAATCTCTTCTTCTAAGGCAAGGATATCCTGTACCTTAAAAGCACACACGGTTACGGGCTTTTTAAAACACAAACGTTCTACTTCACTTCTATCAAGCTTTTGAGATAAATCATTTTTATTAATTACAATAATCTTTTCCTTGTCACGAATTAAGTCAAAAAGCCGCCTATCTTCCTGAGAAAGAGAAACAGAACCATCCAGTACAAACAAAACCAGGTCACTTTCTTCAACGGCCCTTTGGCTTCTAGCAACAGCCTCCTTTTCAATCTCGTCCCGGTGTTCCAATACTCCCGCTGTATCAACCAATCGTACCGCCAGGCCTTTTATGCTGACAAGTTCCTCTATTGTGTCCCGCGTCGTACCGGCAATTGAACTGACAATAGCTCGCTCTTGTTTTAAAATAGCATTCAGCAGAGAAGATTTCCCTGTGTTTGGCCTGCCGAAAATAGCCACTCTCAACCCTTCCCGCACAATCCGGGCCTTAAATCCACGCTCAATTAAAAGATTGAGCTCTTCAGATATCCCAGAAAGCGCTGCAAAAAAACCATTATTTTCAACCTCAATAGATTCCTCTTCACTAAAATCAAGCGTCGCTTCCATGTCAGCCAATAACGCGAGCATTCGCGCGCGCAAATCTTTTATGCACCGTGAAACTTCTCCTGAAAGCTGGGAGAGGCCATTTTTTAACGCCAATTCACTCTTAGCCTGAATGACATCCAAAACAGCTTCCGCCTGCGATAAATCGAGACGGCCACTTAAAAACGCTCTCTTAGTAAACTCGCCCGGTTGGGCCATCCGGGCGCCGCCGGACAAAAACAATTCAAGAATAGATGAGAGTACGCGTAATCCTCCATGAGAATTAATTTCAACAATATCCTCCCTCGTATAACTCTTAGGCCCGCGCATAACAGAAACAACCACCTCATCAATAACACAATCTTTGAAATCTTCTATTTTTAATGCGCGGCCAGAAACAGCTGCCTTATCTTTAACAATCCACCCATAGCACATGGAAAAAGTTTTAAGGGCTTCCAGGCTCTTGCATTGCGCATTGAAAAAAAATCTATCTGCAATCTTCACAGCTTGCGGCCCACTTAAACGCACTATTCCAATAGCCCCTTGAGCCGGAGATGTCGCCAACGCCACAATCGTATCATCAGTCAATTCTAATCCTGCCATTTTTGCCTCAATTCTCCAACAATAAATAACGAACCAGCCACCACAACAACATCATCACAGCCCACATTCTTATTTAACAGCGCAATAGCTCCATCCAGTGTGTTCGTAACATTCAAGCCCTCATTTTTAAAAAAAGGGGCCAGGTCTTTTTCAGGATCCGCAGCACGCTCATGACCAGAGCGCGTTAACACAACTTCATCAAAAAAAGGCACCAAACGAGTTGCCATCGCTTTAATATCTTTATCTACACAAGCACCAAAAAGCAGCCATTTACGATAATTTTTAAATTCTCTTTTAAGAAAAACGCTTAAACAAGACACGGACTCTTCATTATGGGCACCATCAAGGATTACAAAAGGTTTAACTTTAAAAATTTCAAGCCTCCCAGGCCAAAACGCGTTAAGAATACCTCTGGCCATCGCCTCTTTTCTAATCTTAACCCTATGCAAAGCAAGCGCCTCACAGCAAGCGAGCGCCAAAGAAGCATTAACTAGCTGATGAACTCCTAACATTCTTGTTTTTAAAAAGAATGTTTTATTGTATATGCCTTTGTAAAAAAAATCCTGTAAAAAAAGATTTCCGCCAAGCCGCTTGGTACAAAAATCCTTGCCCTGTTCTAAAAGAATAGCGCCCTGCGCCTTCACCCGGCGCTTCAAAACACCCCGCACGTCTCTCTTCTGAGCACTCGTTATAACAAGAGAAACCCCTTTAGCCGTTTTCAAATTCTCTTCTTTTATGATGCCCGATTTTTCAAAAGCGATCTCAGCCAATGTATTGCCCAAAATATGCTCATGGTCATAACTAATGGGCGTTATGACACACACAAGCGATCGCACAACATTTGTCGCGTCCAGCCGGCCACCCAAGCCTGTTTCCAAAACAACAAAATCGGTATGTTCATTTTTAAAATAAACAAAAGCTGCCGCCGTTATAATCTCAAAATAAGAAAGCTTTCCTAGAGCATGATGCGCCGAACAAAAAGAATCCACCTGAAGAAAAAGGCCCATCATCAACGAAGTAAAATCCGCCTTGGAAATCATACCTTCAACAACGTCTTCTTCCCGTACAAGGCTTTCAGAATCTAAAACACGAATACGCTCCCTTACATCCTGTAAATGTGGAGACGTATAAAGCCCAACTTTATAACCATCCTCTTTTAAAATCTGAGCGATAAAAGCAGCTGTTGAGCCCTTGCCTTTAGTGCCGGCTATATGAATTATTTTTAACGCTTCTTGAGGATTGCCGATAAAAGCCAAAAACTTTTTTATCCTGTCCAGCTTAAAGATATGCTTCTCGCAAGACACAGAGCTTCTTTCAAAATTAATAAAGGAATCCAAATATGTGAGCGCTTCCTGATAAGTCATATTCTTCCATGTGAAAATACGATTAAGGGTTATAGGTTTTCGGTTCACACTGACCAATAACCGTTAACCGACAACCAATTGGATTAATGTTTAAAATGCCTAAAACCCGTAAAGACCATCACAATCCCTGCTGCGTCCGCTGCCTTAATCACCTCTTCATCAGCGATAGACCCACCAGGCTGAATAATCGCTTTGATACCGGCTTTTTTGGCCAAAGTGATATTATCCGCTTTTGGAAAAAAAGCATCGCTGGCTAATACGGCCCCTTTAGAACGCGTACCTGCCCTCTTTATCGCCATAAACACAGAGTCCACACGGCTCGTCTGTCCCATGCCAATACCAACCGTCTTGTCCCCCTTCGCCAAACAAATCGCGTTTGATTTAACATGTTTGACCACCTGCCAGGCAAAAAGCAAAGATTTTAATTGAGATGGAGTTGGCTTTTTGCGTGTAACACATCTAAGATTCTTTCTGTCAAAATCCTGGCTGTCCATTTCCTGCGCCAAAACACCACCTTGAATTCTTTTTAAATCTAAAACAATTCCACAAGAAGCCGCCTCAAATCTCATTTCAATCAAACGGAGATTTTTCTTAGACTTTAAAATATCAAGCGCGCCATCACTAAATTCAGGCGCTAAGATACATTCCAAAAAACCACTATTCATAACAGCTTTAGCGCTGGCCTCATCGACCTTCCTATTTAAACCAACAATACCGCCAAAAGCCGAAAGAGAATCTGTCTGCCAGGCATTCAAATAGGCACTAGACAGCGTAGATGCCTGAGCAACTCCCGTCGGATTACTATGCTTAATAATACAAGCTGCAGGCTGCTTAAATTCTCTGACAATTTCAAAAGCAGCATTTAAATCAAGGTAATTATTAAATGAAAGCTCCTTGCCATGCAGCTGCCTTGCACCAACCAATGAAGGCGAAACCTCCCGCACGTCTTGATAAAGTGCGGCTTTTTGATGAGGGTTTTCCCCGTAACGCAAAGAAGCGGATTTTTTAAAACACAACTCCAACTCATCCGGCAGAGTTTCATTTTTTTGCGGGTTAGCGTTAAAGCGCTTAGCTAAAAAATTACCAATCGCACCGTCATAAGAAGACGTCAACTTAAATACATTCACAGCTAGCTTTTCTAAGGTTTTTAGACACAGGCAGCCATCATGGCTTTTTAACTCATCCATCACAGATTCATAATCATACGGATCAGATACAACAGCCACAGACTCATAATTCTTGGCAGCAGAACGCAACATAGAAGGGCCGCCAATATCGATATTTTCAATGGCACATTTCAAATCAACACCTTTTTTTTGGACTGTTTTCTCAAAAGGATATAGATTTACGACCACCATATCAATCAATCCAATATGCTGTTCTCCTAATACACGCATATGCTCAGGACAGTCTCTGCGCGCTAAAAGCCCAGCGTGAATCTTAGGATGAAGCGTTTTCACACGTCCATCAAGCATCTCTTGAGACCCTGTATAATTTGATATTTCAATAGAATCAATGCCAGCCTCTTTTAGTATTCTGGCGGTACCGCCTGTAGAAATAATCTCAACCCCTAATGAAGCTAAACACCGGACAAAACCAACAATGCCCGCCTTATCCGAAACACTTATAAGAGCTCTTTTAATTTTTAGCATCTCTTTAAAACCTCCGTTAGCGCTGTTAAAATTTAAATGACACACTCAAATATTTTGAGTGTGTCATTTAACACCAATAGTGCAGAACTACAGCAATTATTAAACATTAAATTTAAAATCAATGATATCACCGTCTTTAACAATATATTCCTTACCTTGCGACTTTACAAACCCTTCATTTTTCGCCTGATTTGCGTTTCCAACCTTCAAGAGATCATCATAGCTCAAAACTTCCGCTCGAATAAAACCACGGGCGATATCAGAATGAATACAATGTGCTGCCTCAACCGCGGTTGGATTCTTTTTTGCCTCCCAAGCGCGCGATTCTTTAACCCCTCCCGTTAAAAATGAAATCCGGCCCGAAGAATCATAAACTTTTCTCGTTAATGCCGGCATATCTTCCATCTCTTCTCGGGATATCAAAACAATAGGCTTGATCGTTACAAAATTATTATTAGCCAGCCACTTTGAATCTTCTTCGCTGAACTCCCCTTCATAAAGCGGCATTTCCTTTTCCAATAATTCACTCGCTTGCTTTAAAATCTTTTTTTCATTATCTGATAGATCCCTGGAAAGCTTATTTTCAATAATCTCCATATCCATAATCACGAGATCCAACTTCTTGTCTTTTAAACAAACGATCACATCGGCCGTCTTAAGATCCTTATCTGTCACAAACTCCACCTGAATCGCCGTTATCTTAACGGAACGGTAAATCTCTTTCATTCTGTTCAACCGTTCATCAGGTAAGCTTTTTTTTCCAAAAAGAAAATCATCAATTCCATAAACACTGGCTTTCATATATAAACAACATCCTTTCTTTAATTGTTTTATACAGATAAATTAATATTCTTTTACCCTTTTAACGGACAGGCCTAAGGCCTGTCCCTGCTAATATTTGTTTTTCTTTGACACTTTGAATCTTTGACTCTCTAATACTTTTTATTCTTCTTCATGCTTATGACGGGGATGCTTAGTAATAATATCCTGAGCGATTTTCTGAGGCACCTCGTCATAACGGCAGAACCGCATCGTATAATTACCCCGGCCCGCTGTCATTGATCTCAGGTCCGTAGCATAGCGAAACATCTCCGCTAAAGGCACCTGAGCTTTAATCGTCTGATTCTTAGAACGCGCCTCCATCCCTAAAACACGTCCCCGGCGAGAATTAAGATCAGCGGGAATAGCCCCCATGCAATCTTCCGGTACTGATATTTCAACATCCATGATAGGCTCAAGAATAACCGGCAACGCATCCATAAAAGCCCCTCTGAACGCAAGAGCACCAGCTATCTGAAAAGCCATATCGGAAGAATCCACGTCATGATATGAACCGTCATAAACAACGGCCTTAACATCGACCACGGGAAACGATGTCAAAACTCCCTCTATCATAGCATTTTTAACGCCTTTTTCAACGGAAGGAATAAAATTCCGGGGAATGGCCCCTCCAACAATGCTATCAACAAATTCAAAATCTTTCCCGCGCTCCAAAGGCTCTAATTCAAGCCATACATCTGCATACTGCCCTCTTCCGCCTGACTGTTTTTTGTGCTTCCCCTGAGCTTTGGCCTTCTTTTTGATAGTTTCCTTGTAAGGAATCTTAGGCATACCAAGCTCTACATCCACATGAAATCTTTCTTTTAAACGTTTCACCATCACATCAATATGCTGATCGCCCATTCCTGAAATAATAGTCTCTTTGGTTTGGAAATCTCTTGAAATCTTAAATGTTGGATCCCCTGCACATAATTTTGCCAGAGCCTCAGAAATCTTCTCTTCATCCTGACGAGTTTTCGGTTTAATAGATGAAGAAAAAACGGGCTCCGGAAATACAAGCGGTTCAAAAAGAACGGCTAATTTACCGTCCGTAATTGTATCACTCAGGCCCGTATCTTTAAGCTTAGCAACAGCAACAATATCTCCACAGGAAGCGCTCTCAATCGAGCGCTGTTCCTTGCCCTGTAAAAGCATTAATTGCCCAATACGTTCCTTCGTCCCCTGGCTCACATTAAAGAAGCCATTGTTAGATTGCAGTGATCCGGAAAAAATTCGAAAAAGCGTCATCTGCCCAACAAAAGGATCTGAAATGGACTTAAAAACAAAACCAGACAACGGTGCGTCAACAGAAACATCTATCTTCTTCTTTTCATTTGTTAAGGGGTCTTGTGCTTCTATATCATTACGCTCTAACGGCGATGGCAAATAATCTACAAGCGCGTCCAGAAGCTCTTTTATGCCGGCATCTTTCAGAGCCGAACCAGTTATAATCGGGTAAATCGCTCCCTTACAAACCGCCGTACGCAAACTCTTCTTCAGCTCGCTTTCAGATATCGAAGCACCCTCAAGGTATTTTTCCAACAAGAGATCATCGTTTTCAACAATCACTTCTATCAACTCTTGCGGAAACGGCATTTTAAGAACACAAGCTCTCTTGGAAAATCTCTCCTGAATATCCCGGACAACATCCTCCACTCTCGCATTTTCCTTATCACATTTATTAATAAAAATAAGGCGAGGCATCCTGGACTGCTCCAGCATATCCCAAACAAGCTCTGTCCCAACTTCAATGCCACCAGAGGCGCTAACAACAACAACAGCGCTATCAACAGCCCTCAATGCCGAAATAACATCCGCAATAAAATCAGCATACCCTGGCGTATCAATCAATTGAATAAAATGCTGCTTCCACTTCAAATGAACGACACTTGAATTGACGGAATTTTTTCTAACAATCTCATCACCATTATAATCGCTGACGGTATTACCTTCTTCTATTCGGCCTTTACGCGTTATCGCCTCGCTGGCAAAAAGCATAGCCTCAACCAAAGAAGTTTTTCCGGCATGAGCATGTGAAACAAAAACAACGTCTCTCTTAGCTTCAGGCTTGAAATTTTCCATTTCTAATCTCCCTTCTCAATCAAGTTCGATAAAAAGAAAAATTTATTCTGGCGGGTTTCGTTCAAATAGCAAGTTAACTCAATGATTATCAAAGCGTTAGGGCTTTATTATAATCCATAAATTATAGGTAGTCAAGCAGGCCAAAACAAGGAGTAAAAGACAAGGGGCAAGGCACGAAAGACAGAGTTGACAAGTTGGCAGGTGTTCAGATTGGCGTATCGATAAGCTTAACCTGCGTATTCGCAAACTCACCAAACCGATAACACATATGGAAAACAGGTATATATGAAACAAATGTTTGTCTTTTTGGATAGAAAAACCTGGGAGGAAATTCTCAAACAGAAAGTATCTTATTCAATATACGTATAGATTTTGCCCTTATAATTGCGCAAAACATGCTTATTCTTATCCTGCGAGATAAGATAATTCGGGCCGACAGGAATCTTTCCTCCGCCACCCGGAGCATCAACAACATAAGTCGGTACAGCGTAACCGGACGTAAAACCACGTAACTTTTCTATAATATTGATTCCAACAGCGACGGGAGTGCGAAAATGCGCCGTCCCCTTCACCGGATCACACTGATAAATATAGTAAGGACGCACACGCACTTTCAATAATTCATGCATCAATTTTTTCATAATGTAGGGCTTATCATTAATGCCTTTGAGCAAAACCGTTTGGCTGCCCAAAGGAATGCCAGCCGAAGCCAACATATCACAAGCTATCTTGCATCTTTTTGAAACTTCCTTCGGATGATTAAAGTGAATACTCATCCATAAGGGGGCATATTTTTTAAGCATGGAAACCAAGGATAGCGTTATTCTCTGCGGCAGCGTCACTGGCACCCTTGTCCCGATACGCACAAACTCAACATGAGGAATACTGCAGACTTTTTTTAGAATCTTTTCCAGTTCATCGTCTTCAAGCATCAAGGGATCGCCACCGGAAATAAGCACATCCCGAATCTTTTTATTGGCTTTAATATATTCAATAGCGCTATCAATAGACTTACTATCAATAGCATGTGTTTTTTTCTCTCCAACCAGCCTTCTGCGGGTACAATGACGGCAATACATAGCACACTGTTCCGTTGCCAGTAAAAGCACGCGATCTGGATAACGATGAACAAGGCCCTCAGCCGCGCAATCCCGGTCTTCCGCACAAGGGTCCACAAACTCATTCGCGGAAAAAGAAAACTCCTGCGCCAGAGGAACCGCTTGCCTCCTAATAGGACATTCTGGATCGCTGCCATCCATCAGAGAAGCCCAATAAGGTGTCACGGCCATAGACAAGCGGCCGCTTGATTTACGAATCCCCTCTTCCTCCTGAGGAGTTAAAATAACCATCTTTGAGATAGCATCAAATGTATAAAGACGATTTTTAATCTGCCAATGCCAATCTTCCCAGGTATGTAAATCAATATCTTTCCAAGGAGATCTTTTAAGATCACCCGTTGGTAAGCGCTTTGCTACAACCTGAGGATTTTGAGCCTCTATGATTTGGGTTGTCAGATTATACCTCGCTTTTTAATACAAAACGTCCTATTTACAGCCCAGATACCCGTTTTTAACTCAAACCATGCCTTTGCAAAGCAAAATCAATAATTTTAGAAATAACATCCTCGTACGTCAATCCATGTGCCTCAGCTGCCAAAGGAAAAACATCACCTAACGCCAAAGATGGCAGGGGATTGACTTCTAAAACAAAAGGCCTTCCTCTTTGGTCCACCCTGAAATCCACTCTGCCAAAATCAAGACACTCTACTGACCGATAAGCTTTAATCGCCAAATCTTGAAGCCTTAGCTCTAATTTTTTTGAAATTTCAGAAGGACAAATATATTGCACATCATCATTATTAACCCGTCGTGAAGTATAAATAAGTTCCCCTAAGTCTTTTTTATCAAGAATTTGTATTTGGACAGGTGGCAAAGCCTGTGGTTTCTCGTTGCCGATAACAACAACTGTAAATTCGGAACCCTTAATAAATTCCTCAACAATCGCAGGCTGGTGATAATTATCTAAAATATATTGAACCTGCGCCTGAAGCTCTGAATTATTACGCACCACGGATTGCTCAGAAATCCCCTTTGAAGACCCCTCGTACCTTGGCTTAACAATCAAAGGAAACCTCATGAATCTAAACCGATTTAAATCCGTTGTCTTATCTGCAATAAAAAATTTAGGCGTAGGCAAGCCATCAGAAATAAAAATCTTTTTTGCCAAAGCCTTATCCAGGGTCAAACCCAACGTCAAAGCATCGCTACCAACAAAAGGGAACTTAAAAACATTTAACAGCGCTGGAACTTCGGATTCCCGATTACGTGTCCACAACCCCTCACAAATATTAAAAATAATATCTACATCCAGCTGGCTAAACCGATTCATTAAATTTCTGACATTGCCAATCCTTACAACTTCATGCCCGCCCTTTTCTATCGCCTCAACAACATCATCTATTGTCTCCTGATAGTCCAACTCCGCAAAAACATCAGAAGGCATGTTTTCATGAAAATTATAATCTTCTTTCAAATCATATGTAAACCCGATGCGCATAACACTTCTTTCCGTAAAACTCTTTA
>JBDREX010000036.1:0-34124 GCA_043819345.1 Candidatus Omnitrophota bacterium | reverse complement strand
GCGCTCATTGAGGAATAAACGTGACTCCTGGCATAACCACTGGGAAGATTCAAAGAATCTTCCTCAGTATGCTGCGGAGTAAATTCGCGCAGATAACTTACTCATCCGCCTTCGGCGAGATTCGTAAGTTATGCGCTCATTTAAAATAGGAGGAAATTATGCCATCAGTAGCTCCAAAAAAGCTGAAAAACGGTTCAGCGTTTAAATTAAAACGCAAGCCGATCATTAATATTGCTTCAATTCCTGCTGCGGCTAAACAGCCGGTTGCTGTGGCTCAGCCGACGGAAAGCAATACTTTTGAGAGCTATTATGCTTCTTTAAGTATAGCTGTTAAAAACGCGCTTGGCCCTGTTGTTAGTAACACGCCGAAGGCAACTGCGGATGGATTAGGCTCGTATAAAATATTTCGTTATGGCGTTGTTCTTATGCATTCTTCCTATGGGAATTTTGCTGTTTATGGCGAGATATACCTCAAATGGAAATTTATGAAGATGGATGTTGGTGCTTTGGGGTGTCCTGTAGAAGATCAATCCGTTGCATCCGGTAAGCCGTGTATGGTTTTTGAGAGAGGCATTATTTTTGGCGGAAAGATTCCTTATGAAGTGCATGGGTGGATTTATGAGCGGTATTGTCAGTTAGGGCGTGAAAAAAGCGTGCTAGGGTTTCCCAAGTCAGATGAAAGAGATGCTGGAGCTAAGGGTGGCAGGTTCAATGAATTTGATAACGGAGCTATTTATTGGACAGCTGAAACGGGTGCCTTTGAAGTTCATGGAAGCATCCGAAAGAAATGGCAGGCATTGGGCGGCGTTAAATCATTTTTAGGATTCCCTTTGTCGGACGAATGTCAGGTTGGTAAAACAACCGGAAGGTTTAACCGGTTTGAAGGTGGCTGTGTTTATTGGCATCCTACAACTGGCGCGTATGAAGTGCATGGTTTGATCAGGGCCAAATGGGAAGAGCTTGGCGGTGTTACGAGCTGGTTGGGATATCCAACGTCTGATGAATTAGACAGCCCTGGAAAAAAAGTAAAGTATAATAATTTTCAGAATGGCATTATTGTTTTTAGCGGTGTGCGTGGAGCGGTGGCCATTAAAGAGCTGCATTTTTATCTGGATCGGTTTGGTTCTAAGGGTTCTGACCGATGGGGTTGTGGCGGCGGTCAGGATGTGTATGTTAGCGCGGATGTAACCGCCTCCGGCAATCTACGTTATAAAACGCGGATACCTAAAAAAGGTGATTTTGGTAGTGGCAAGGAAATGGATATCACCCTGCTTAAGTTGGCCAAAGTGAATAGCGCTAGTTGGATTAACGCTTATTTTAAAGGCATGGATGATGACGATTGGAATGCCGATGACCATCTAGGCACTGTTGAAAGAAAATATACGATTGATGATTTTTGGGGCATTTTTGATGATCCTAATCATTGGAAGAGTGATTTTCAGGTTGTCTATTCTATAAAACCGATTGTTCCATATGACCACAGTATTGAAAAATTCAGAAATCAGCAATGGTGGCCTTTTAATAATTTCTCAACATCATCTTTGTCAAAGATGCAATATGCTCAGACATTTCGTGATGTTGATCCCGAGGAAAAGTGGTGGCTGCATCCTTTTAACGCGCTTTATTTTGAGGCTGCGTTTGAGGGTATCGCGGCTGGTGGAAATTGTTTGGGGATGTGCCTGGAGTCTATTTATGCCCGGGTGGGTAGGAGTGTTTATGCTGAGCCTATCTACCAATGGGGGCCTAAGGGGGGAGAACCGGTTAAACCAAAGGATAGCGCCATCATTAATGAGATTAATATTAAACATGGTTATCAGCTTGGAGCCAGCTGTATTGATTGGGCGATAGGGCAATTTATCAGCGGCCATACACATGATCCAAAGCATGTTTTTTATAAAGCCAGAGAAGAATACAATAGAGGTAATTATCCTTTTTTGGTTGTGACGCCATCTTATTTTAAGCTTGGGGCACACGCTGTGCTGCCTTACAAGTTTGAAGAGGTGAAGGATGCCAAAGGCAAAATCTATAAGCTTAGAATGTATATCGCTGACCCCAACGTAGAGTGGACGCATTCTCGCGGGAAATATGCTGGGACAAATAATATCAATCCTCATCCGACCTTTATTGATATTAATACGGCTGATAATACTTTTAGGTATGCGCATGGTACCAATGATTATTGGACGGGCGGGGCATGGTCTGGTGGCAGATTGTATTATATTCCTTTTTCTAAAGTTTCGTCTCAGCCGCGCACGCCCTTCTGGGAAATTTTTGCTTTGCTTGTCTCAGGTGCTATTTTAATTATTGGCGGGGATGCAGATTCTGAGCAGATCTCAGATGGGGTGGGTAAGACTTTCTATAAAAAAGGCCTTACAAGAACCCCTGAGAAGTATGAAGATATCAATCCGGATGTACAAAGCCGTGTTTCAAATATGACGAGGATTGCGTTGGCTGATTTCAAGGGCCAGATGCCCGAGGTGTATTTTCGTAAAGGCATGAAGGGCGGAAATCTGATTCATGATATGAAAGGCAATAAAAACGGTTCTTATAAGTATATGATAAAAACACCTATGGTTACGACATATGCGCATATTCCTGTTGCTAAAGGAGGAGCCGATACCGTTCTTAATGAAAGAATTTCGCAGGCACATCAGTCTATGCGGATTCAAACGAAAGAAGCTTCTAAAAAGGTCACAATGGGCACACAGGTGTATCTTAAGGCACAGAAAGACTATCGTGTGATGGAGCTTAAAGATATGCCTATTGCCAGAGATCTGCCGGTTACGGTGCAGATGAACGAGGCTAAGGATGCCCTTTTGGTTGATAATAAGGGCGCTGATGTAAAAGTGACGCTTAAAGTAGAGACAAGGATCAATGGCGTTGAAAAGACAAGGTTGATACCGAACGTGCCCTTAAGAAGAGGCAAGGTTTTAAAGGTGACGCCGAGCAATTGGAGTTCTGTGGCTGCCGGAAAAGCGAAGTTTGAGGTGTGTGATAGATTGAATGGCCCGGCTACACAAGCGTTTCACCTGTAATTTGTGCAAGAGGCCAAAGAACAACAAGCCCATAACTTTAGGTGTTATGGGCTTGTTGTTTATGATATAATCAAACAATGAAAAATAGCAACGTTTATATTATTGCTGGGCCAAATGGATCAGGTAAAACGACTTTTGCAAAGACATTTTTGCCTGATTATGCCAAATGTGGCCGGTGTTAAGTTATGAAAAAAAGAATGACTATACAAGATAAAGCGGAAGCGGCTATGAAAGAAGCCGTTAAAAAAGTCGTTGCTCAACATAAAAAAGATGGTTGTCCGCTTGTAGTATGGGAAAATGGGAGAGTCAAGAAGATCCCGGCATAAAAAATATGCGTTATTACGTTGTTTTAAATGATACGTTAGAAGTCAGGCAAATAATGTATCGTCTAGAATGTTAAAGCAAAAATATGAGCAGTGTATGGGTGGTGCGTAGAAGAATTAAGCCCGTAAACCCGCTAACACGTAAACCCGCTAACAAAATAGGGAGAAGAAAAGAAAATGTATCGAGAGAAGATTAAGGTTTTGGATTGTACAATCAGGGATGGTGGGTTAATCAATAACCATGATTTTGATGTGAGGTTTGTTAGAGAGGTGTATAAAGCTCTTTCAGCTTCCGGTGTTGATTATATGGAGATAGGCTATAAAAATTCCAGAAAACTTTTTTCAGAAAGTGAATATGGCCGTTGGAAGTTTTGTGATGATAACGATATTCACCAGGTGATAGATGGCATTGAGTCTAAGACAAAAATTTCTGTTATGGTTGATGTGGACCGGGTGGATATAGACGATGTTAAGCCGGCCTCTGAGAGTCCTGTTGATATGATACGCGTCGCTTCTTATGTGAAAGATATTGATAAAGCAATATTTTTGATTAACCATTTTGCTGATAAAGGATATGAAACGACGGTCAATATCATGGCTATCTCAAGGGCTTTGGATAATGAATTAACGGAATGCCTGCATCAGTTGGAGCAAGAGTGTAAAGCGGGCGTTGTTTATATCGTTGATAGCTTTGGCGCTTTGTATCAGGAAACAACAGAATTTTTAGTTAAAAAGGCCAGGAGCATTGTCAAGAGCAAGGAAGTCGGGATGCATGCGCATAATAATCAACAGCTTGCGTTTTGCAATACGATTGAATCCATTATTCATGATGCCAATTATGTTGATGCGACTGTTTATGGTATAGGGCGCGCTGCGGGCAATTGCCCTTTAGAGCTGATTATGGGTTTTTTAAAGAATCCAAAATACAATATCCGCCCCATCCTTGATGTTATTTCTAAAGAGTTTATTCCATTACGGGAAAAGATTGAATGGGGCTACATTATTCCTTATGCGATTACCGGCATGCTGGATGAGCATCCGAAGATGGCGATGGCTTTGCGTCAAAGCGCAAAGAAAGAAAACTACCGCGAGTTTTACGATAGTATTGTTGGGGCAGATGAGGTTTAGGTATGGATGTGGCACGTTTTAAACAATTGCCCTTGATGGGTATTTTGCGGGGTATTAAGGCCGATGTCTTAGAGCCTTTGTTGGAAACTGTTATCAAATGCGGCCTTGAAACGATAGAGATAACGATGAATACCCCTCAGGCACCGAGCCTGATCCATCAGGCTGTACAATTTTCTGGTGGGCGGTTGGTTGTTGGGGCGGGGACTGTTTTGAACAGGGATTCTCTAAAGTCGGCATTAGAAGCGGGTGCCTCGTTTATTGTGACACCTGTTTTTAATGAAGAAGTGTTTGTGTGTTGCCGTAAAAATAATATTCCATTTTTTCCTGGCGCATTGACACCCACTGAGATTTATCGGGCATGGGAATATGGGCCGGCTATGGTAAAGGTTTTTCCTTCAAAGTTTTTTGGGTCAGCTTATTTTAAAGAAATTAAAGGGCCTTTTGAAAATATTGAGCTTTTGGCTTGTGGAGGTGTTTCTCCGCAAGAGATGGGGGTTTATTTTTCAAATGGGGCCAGTGCCGTGGCTTTTGGCGCAAGCGTTTTTAATAAAGAGTGGCTTCAAAATCGGCAATTTGATTTGATCGGTGAAAAAATCCGTTCTTATGTGGAGGCGTTCACTTTATTGGCGTAATATCTGCCTGTTGAATTTCGACGATAGAAGGTTATCGTAGTTTGTTGATTGACAGACAATTGTTGATTTGTTAAGATGCAGTAGTGTAGCCGGGAGTTATCAAATAGGGTTTTCGCTAATAAAGCTTGTATCTTTTTTACAAAATTCTTATGAAAAAAATTCTTATTATCTTCTGTTTGTGTTTTCTGGCTGCTTCACCTTCTTATGCCAAAAGCGTTGTTCATTTAAAAGGAGGCGAACAGGTTACTGGTGACATTGTTGAGCGCACCGATGACTATGTGCGAATCAATTTTGAAGGTGTTGAATTAACCTATTGGAGCGATCAGATAGAAAAGATTGACGAGCAGAAGGGCCAGGATATCTTATCCCAAGACGTCATTGATGTTTCTTCCCAATCCAGTCCTGAAGAAAAACCTACCGATGTTTCTACCATGCAATCTGTAATAGAGGTAATTGTTCCGGAGGCCTCAGATGAGTCCATTGAAACCAAATCTCTTGTCGTGGATGGTTCAGCTGACGATTGGGCCGGAGCATTATTTGTTTTTGATGAGGTTGGGGAGTTGCTGCCGGTTTCCTCTGATCGTTTTGATGTAAAAAAAATATACATAGCACAAGACAAAACGAACCTCTATTTTCTTATTACGTTAAAACAGGACATTGTTGATTATTTTGCCAAAAGTGACAATACCGGTAGTTATATTGCAGAGATTTATTTGAATACGGACAATGATGCAGCTACGGGATGTTCAGGAATCAAGTTGTTTCGGTATGGCGAAATTAGCGGTTATGACTGTGAAATCACGGTTTCTTCTGGATGGAAGGCTGCTTCGGAAGGGGGAAAGGCTTTTGTTTCCTATAGCATTTTATTTCCTACTGAGAAAAGAGATAGTTTTTATTTGAAGGATGCTGGACATAAGAGTGTATCTTTAGATAAAGATTCTCTCATCGCTTTTTCAGGCAATACAATAGAGCTTTCTGTTCCTTTGAGCGTTTTAAATATAAGGAAAGGCGTTGAAGTTGAAGGTTTCATCGTTGAATGCGCTAAGATGGCGGGAAACCGTTTTGTATTTATTGTGAAAAAGGAAGAGGGGCTTGCGCCTCTGGATACGGTAAAAATTCTGGTAGCCGAAAAACTAGAGCAGCAGGAACGCTTGCAATCATCTCAGGAAAGTTCTCTTTCTTTTGCATCTATTCCATCATCTGATTCTTTAAAGGTCGTTGTTGAAGATTACGAACAAAAGCGAGGTTTGAAAAAGGTGGATCTGACGTTTGCTGATATGTTGCGTATGTCAAAGTATGCGCTGATTTTTTATGTTTATTTCGCGCTTTGTCTGCAGATAATCGCAATAAGAACCGGAGTGGCTTTATCATGGCTGGCGTGGATCCCTATTGGCAATTTTATCTTGATGTGTAGGATTACTTCGAAGCCTTTATGGTGGATTGTGTTATTATTTGTTCCTCTGGTGAATATTTTTATATTTGTTTTATTTTGGGCGGCTATTGCTGAGGCGCGCGGTAAACCGCGTTGGCTGGGCTTTTTTATGTTTATTCCGGGTGTTAATTTTATTATTCCGGCGTATTTAGCTTTTTTCAAATAGCACGTTCGCATTGTTACTTTTTATAGTTACTTAAAAAATAATGGGAAATTGTTTTATATTTGAGAGGTTTTTATGAAAAAAATTCTTATTATTTTCTGTTTGTGTTTTCTAATTGCTTCACCTTCTTATGCCAAAAGCGTTGTTCATTTAAAAGGAGGCGAACAAGTTACAGGTGACATTGTTGAGCGCACCGATGACTATGTGCGAATCAATTTTGAAGGTGTTGAATTAACCTATTGGAGCGATCAGATAGAAAGCCTCGAAGAAGATGGTGCGTCACCTCTTGTTAAAGCGGTTGTCCAAGAGGAATCGGTGCAAGTATCCCCCACAAATGAAACGGCTTTATCCTCTCAGAAAATAGTAAAAGATGTTCCAAAAGGAAAAATCTTGGTGTCTCAGGAAGTTGCTGAAGAATTCGTTGATCATAGTTCCAAAGTTTCCGCGCAACCTCTTATTGCGCAGGAAACTTCATCTGTTTTATCTGATGATAACAAGGCTTCTTCTAAAATGACGGCGAGTTCTGAAGGGCCGTTGATCGCGGTTGATAAGGGCGCATCTGTTATTCCTGCGCCTTTTTTATCTCGGAAAAAGGTTGCGGCCGGGCCTGACGCGAGCATGAATAAGCCTCCGATGACTCCTGAGCAGGCAAGGGCTGCCGCTGGCGCCATTGCCACAGTTGGTATGGTTGTTGGTTTTTTAACATATTTGTTTTTTGCTTTTTGCCTTCAGCTTATTGCTGCCAAGACAGCTACGCCTAACGCGTGGCTGGCATGGATACCTATCGCCAATTTATACCTCATGTGTAAAGTTGCCGCCAAGCCTGTTTGGTGGATGTTTTGTTTTTTTGTTCCTTTTATAAATATTATTTTTGTGGTTCTATTGTGGATGGGGATTGCGCAGGCGCGTAATAAGCCTGCCTGGCTGGGCTTATTGATGCTTGTACCGGCCGTTAACTTTTTTGTTCCGATCTACCTAGCTTTTTCTAAGTGAGGCCGTACAGAATTAATGGCTTTTTGGTTTGCGTTGACCGCTTATCGCTTGCTGAAAAGTAAGTTTTCGTTTTTGGGAGGGTTCGGTGAAAAGACGGATATGGCTTCTTGTTTTATTGATGATTTTTTTTGTCTTGCCTATTTCTTTCCAAAGCATAGATAATGCTAAAGCTACTCAGGTTGATGATGACCTTGCCCCTGAACCCTGGCTCTTGGAACCCGTTCTGGAGACAGCTGATTTAACCGGCAAAGAGGCCCTTACTTTTAAGTGGAGGCCGGATCCGGCCCCATTACTTTATAGAAAATATTATGATTTTCGTTTGTATAAAGGTTACCAAACATATGAATCAACGTTGATTTTGAAGAAAAGAGTTGATCCGAATGTTTATTCTATTGTTTTGGATGCCAGTCTTTTTGAAGATGGCCAGGTTTATACCTGGACGCTCAGGCAGGTTTATTGCGATATACGTAAAAGCGACGCCGCTTATAATTCCTTTGAAGTCATAAAAAAATAAACTACCCAAATGACACATTTTCCCGTTTTGCGGGATCCCGTTAGATTCTTTATGGTGCGGGAGAAGCCAGGCCTCAAATGCGTCATTTGAAGCTAAGTTATGTCTTTGCTCAAAGAAAGGGGAAATAATGAAGAAGATTTTTTCATTTTTATGTGCTGCGTTGTTAATGTTTCATATTTATGGTTGCGTCGGGCTTTGGATTGGTGCTGGCGCTGTTGGAGGGGCTTCGGCGGCTGTTTGGGCCGAAGGGAAACTTAAGCATACTTTGGATGTTCCTTTAAAAGAGGCTTTTGAGGCTACTAAAGTTGCTTTGATGGACATGGATTGCACCATAACAAAGTCCACAGTTGAAGAAAAAGTGGCGCAAATTCGTGGTAAGTATAGCGATGAAAGGGAAATATGGATAGATATCCACTTTATTTCTATCAAGAGATCGGAGATCGTGATTCGCGTAGGAGTGACGGGTGATGCCGATGCCTCAAGGCTTATTTTGGATAAGGTTATAGCTTTAGTATAGATGAATAAAAAACGCCGTTTTTTAAGAAGAGTGCTGTTTTTATAAAAAGCGGCGTTTTTGTATATCGTAAAACAGGAAAATAAAATGCTGATAAGAGAGTTAAAAGATTGTGATGAAATTACTGCCCTGGATGCCTGTCGTTTACGCGAACTTTTACATCCGGACAAACAGGATGTTGATATTCGTTATAGCTTGGCGCATGCGAGGGTGGCGCCTTTTGCGTCCACTTTGGCGCACAAACTGAAGAATTCTGAAGTTTACTATATCGTTAAGGGAGAGGGCGTTGTCTATATCAATGGAGTCTCTTCAAAAGTTTTTCCGGGCAGCGCTGTCTATATTCCTCCGGGTGCCCAACAGTATATTGCCAATACGCAGGACACAGAGCTTGAGTTTTTGTGTATTGTTGACCCTGCTTGGCATGCAGACGAAGAGCAGAAATGTTAATGGTACTGAAAACTTGTTGAAAGTGAGTGATAAGATGCGTGCTGTTTTCATTCTTTTTGGAGTTTTTCTATTGGTTTTGTTCGCTTCTGTTTTTAACCGCCTTGTCAGCTTAAAAAATTTTATGCTGGAGGCATTTAGTGGTATTGATGTCCAGTTGAAAAGGCGGCATGATTTAATTCCTAATATTGTAGATTGTGTTAAAGCTTATGCCCATTATGAAAGTAAGTTGCTTGAAGATGTCACATCTTTACGCGTTGTCGCAGATCAAAAAAATACGGTCAAAGAAAAAGGATGCGCTGAAAATGGTATTTCTGAGGCGCTCAAGAGTATTTTTGCTGTTGCAGAGGCCTATCCTGAGCTTAAAGCGAATGAGAATTTTCTGGGCCTTCAAAATAACTTGATTGAAATTGAAGATCAGATACAGATGGCAAGGCGCTATTATAATGGGACGGTTCGCAATTATAATACCGGCCTGGCGACGTTTCCAAATATTATTATCGCGCGCCTGTTTCATTTTCAGCCCGCTGATTTTTTTGAAATAGATTTTGCAACACAAAGAAAAGCTCCAGAGGCACGTTTTAAGTCTTGAAAGATTACCTTATGAAAAGAATACAGGCACTTATATTTTTATCTGTTCTACTGTTTTTTTCTTTTTCGCTGTTTCTTTATGCAGAAGGCCCTCGGGAAACAATTCTTTCCTTCCACAGTTTGATTAAAATTAATACAGATTCTTCCATGGTTGTTACGGAAACGATTAAGGTTTTTTGCGCTCAAAAAGAGATTAAACAGGGAATATATCGTGATTTTCCAACGCGTTACAGAGATAGGCTGGGCAACCGCTATTCTGTTCAGTTTGATGTCATGGAGGTGCTAAGGGATGGGCAGGCGGAACAGTATCATTTAAAGGATAGGGAAAATGGTGTGCGCGTGTATCTGGGCAAAGAAGGTGTTTTTTTGGCACCAGGGGAATATACCTATACTCTTCGCTATAAAACAAACAGACAGTTGGGGTTTTTTAAGGATTTTGATGAGCTATATTGGAATGTGACGGGTAATGGATGGGTTTTTTCAATTGAGCAGGCTAGTGCAATAGTTGTTTTGCCTGCAGGAGCAGGCCTTCATGTATTGGATACAGATGCCTATACCGGTCCCAAAGGTTCTAAAGAAAAGTCTTTTTCTGTTTCTCAAGATGCACAGGGTGATATCTGTTTTTTGACGACACGCCCTTTGGCGTCTTATGAAGGGCTGACAATCGTTGTGTCCTGGCCTAAAGGGTATGTTATTGAACCGGATTTAGAAAAGAAGGCCATGTTTTTTATTTATGATCACAAAGGGGCATTTATTGGAATTGTTGGCGTCTTGTTGCTTTTTTTCTATTATCTTTTTGCTTGGGCTCAGTTTGGGCGTGATCCGGCTAAAGGCACAATCATTCCTCTCTATAGCCCACCTCAGGGGTTTACCAGCATTTCGTCTCGCTATATTGCGCGCATGGGTTATGATGACAAGGTTTTTGTAGCTGGCATTATTGAGATGGCGGTCAAAGGATATTTAGTTATCCATGAAGAATCCAGCGGTTATATCTTAAAAAAAACAGGCATAAAAGATGCTGTTTTATCTAATGAAGAGCGCGCTATTGCGAATAATTTATTTTCTGTATCGGATCAGATTGAGTTAACAAGTGTCAACCATCTTAAAATAAAAGCCGCAAAAACACAATTGCAAACAAGCCTTAGAAATAGCCTTGAAAAGATTTATTTTTTTACGAATAAAAAATATTTTATTTCCGGAGCTATTTTTTCTGTTGTGATTATAGCATTAAGCGCGGTTTTGGAGGCGGGAAGCAAATTTCCTATTGTTCTTTTTATGTCTGTTTGGCTGACAATTTGGAGCCTTGGGACGATAGCTTTGTTTATGAATGTTACTTCACTGTGGAAGGTTGCCTTAGGTGGTAGCGAGCGTAAAGGTTTATCATTTTCGGCTGCCATCGGTATGACTTTTTTTTCGCTTCCTTTTTTTGCCGGAGAGATTTTTGGTGTTAGTGTTCTGGTTGGAGCAACATCGTGGGTGGTACTGGTGGTTTTGATTTTGATTATCTTTCTGGATGCTTTATTTTATCATCTTTTAAAACGTCCGACATTTGCGGGCCGAAAGATTATGGATCAGCTGGAAGGTTTTAAGATGTTTTTAAGTGTTACCGAAAAAGACCGCTTAAAGCATCTGACATCTTTTGAAAAGACGCCTGAACTTTTTGAGAAGTATTTGCCGTATGCTTTGGCGTTAGATGTGGAAGAGGCCTGGGTGAAGCAGTTTAGCGATGTCTTCAAACGGGCGCAAATGGGTGGTAAGCCGTATCATCCATCTTGGTATCAGGGTGCAGCCATAGGTTCTGTTGGCATTGTTGGGTTTACTGGTAGCCTGGGGAGTACTTTTTCCGGTGTTATTAGTTCTTCGTCAAACGCACCGGGATCCAGTTCTGGGGGCGGTGGCGGCGGGTCTAGTGGCGGTGGCGGCGGTGGTGGGGGCGGAGGTGGATGGTGATAGAGAGTGTCAAAGCAAAAACAAAAACGAGTTTGCGAGTTGACGAGCTTGCAGGTTGATGGGTAAAAATAAAAGATTAAAAGAGTTAAACAGGGAAATCCTATGAGAGATTTTGGTGTTGATATCTTAAAAACCTGCGGTGAATCCAGACGGGCTTGTTTTCTGTTAGACGATTCCAAGAGCGCGTTGGATGTGGTTATTCCCTATTTGAAGGCAGGTTTTATGGCCAGGGAGCTTTGTTTATGTCTTTTGGCCAAACCCTTAAATGCCAGGGAGGTTCTGCGCAATTTGAAAATTGCGGATAAAAGTATTGATAGCTTTATTGGCAAAGGCCAGTTGGATATCGTTGATTATCCGCAGTGGCGCGCCCGCACGGCGGGTTTTTCGCCACAGCAATTGTCAGCTTTTTTGGCGCGCCTGGAATTGGATGCTGCAAAAGCTGGTTTCAGGGGATTGCGGATTTTTCGTTTTATGGACCGCCTGCAGTATCAGGAGAGCAAATGGCTGATGGATGATATGGCTCGCTGGCAGGAGCTGGCACAAAATCACCGCATGATTTTTGCGGATGCCTATTTAATAAAAAAATTTCAGGCGCATGAGATCATTCGTATTATTAGCTGTTATCCGTGTGTGAGCCATCAACAAAAAGATTCCTGGAATATGATTAAAAATGAATGTTTTGGCTCATTGTCCATTGAGGCAGCTACGCTTAAAAAAGAAATTGATTTGGTTTTGGATGTAACGAAAACGGGCCTTGATATCATTGATGAAGATTTTAATATTCGTTTTGTTAATACTTCATGGGCGAAGGTGTATGGGGATTATGTGGGCAAAAAGTGTTATGAATATTTTATGGGCCGTAGCAGTGTTTGTCCCAAGTGCGGCTTAAAAAAGGCTTTTGAAACGAAGCGGCCTGTTGTGACACAGGAGGTTTTGGCCCGGGAAGGCAACAGGCGTGTTGAGGTAACAAGTATCCCTTTTCAGGATGAAAATGGCGATTGGCTGGTGGCTGAGGTCAATCTTGATATTACAGAGCGTTTAGAGGTCGAAAAACAGCTTGAAGAAAACAAAGAATATGCAGAGCTTCTTTTTAATCTTGTTCCCAGTGCTATCTTTACCTTGGATCTGGAAAAAAGGATTGTGAAATGGAATAAAAAGGCTGAGGAGTTAACCGGGTATTCCGCTGAGGAGGCTGTCGGCCAAAAGTGTTTTCTTTTTGCTCAGGAGCCTTGTAATGAAAAGTGCGGCATATACACGCAGGATGTCTCAAAGCCGATTACTAATAAGGAGTGCTCCATTAAAAGGAAAGATGGGCGGATCAGGGTTATTTCCAAAAACGCGGATTTTTTGCGTGATAAAGATAATCAAATCATCGGCGGTATTGAAAGCTTTGAAGATATTACGTCTCGCAAGCGCGTGGAAGAAGAGCTGGCAGCGATCGCTCAGGAATGGAATGTGACATTCAATGCTATTTCAGACGCGATCTTTATTGTTAATAGTGATTCCAGGATTGTTAAGTTTAATAAGGCTTTTAGCAGTTTGTTGTCTCTGAGGCCGGAAGAGGTCATTGGCAGGGATTACTGCGCGTTGTTAGACGTTAAGCAGGAATCCTGGCCTTGTTGTTTGCGGCAGAATAACATTGTTAGCAAAGCATCTGTCGTGTTGGAAGCGGAGGATTCTGTTATCAGAAAGCCCTTATTAGTATCTATCTCTCCTATTTTTGATAACAAAAACAGTTTTACCGGAGCTATCCATATTATGCGTGATATCTCCGTGGTGAAAAAGGCGCAAGATGAACTGAAGCGCCGGTTACGTGACTTAGAGGTGTTTCAGGAGGCGGCTGTTGGCCGGGAAGTAAAAATGATTGAGTTAAAACAACAGATCAAAGAGCTGGAAAATAGGCTCAAAGAAGAACAGAAGGATTCATCAGGTGATTAATAGGAAATTTATAAAAAGAAAGCCAGGAATTTTTAAACTCAAGGCTACGGGGATTCGGCGTAAGCTGGTCGCAGTGATTTGTCTGTCTGTTTTTTTTGTTACCTGTATCGGTGTTGGGTTGGGTTATTATGGCGCTATTCATCTTGTACATAATCGCGCGGTGAGTGAACAGGCGCAAACAACTGCGCTCATTGCCGGTTTCTTGAAACATTTATTGGAAGAAGAAGTGCATTTGTTTGAGGCGCAGGCTATAACAGATGTTATCAAAGAAGCTATAAGGGAAAGCAATAGGCGCTTTGATGATTATTCGGCGTCTGATTTAGAGCGTTTTCAGGCTCAGATGGACGCAGATTGGCTTGTTGGTTCTCCTGAAAGTTCGCTTGTCGCGCAATACACGCAAAATATCGCGGCGCGCAGGCTGCAGAAGCTTTTAAGTGCAGATGAAAGCATGGCGGAGTTATTGATTACAGATAAATACGGAAATTTAGTGATTGCTTCAAGTAAAACGACCGATTTTTATCAAGCTGATGAGTCCTGGTGGCAGAATGCTGTTGCCGGAAAATCAGGGGAAGTTTTTATAAGTGAGTATAGTTATGACGAGTCGCTTCAGCAATGGGGGGTGGTTTTTGCTACCGCGATCAGAGATGCTGATGGACAGGTTTTAGGTGTCGCGAAAGCTCTGGTTAATACGTCTGTTCTGTTTGGGCCTCTCAAAAGTTTTAAGCTTGGGCGTACAGGCCATAGTTTTGTCATCAATGAGCACGGTGTATTGCTTTTTCATGAAGGTAGTATCGTGGAGTATAAGGAATTTTTTACCCCTCAGCAGTTAAAAGAGCTTTTATCCGGTAGAAAGCAAGGGATTTTCTTTTATTCTCCAATTGAAAAAAGTAAGTTTTTCGTTAATGCGGCGATCGTAAAAACTCCATCTTTTGTGCGGCAGGATGGCGAATGGATTGTTGTCGTATCTCAGGGTGCCGATGAGATATTTTTAACTTTAAATGCTCTTATTTTCCAGGGAGTTATTCTTCTTATATTTTTGATTATTTTGTTAATTCCGGTAGGGTATGTTTTTGGCAGCCGTTTTGTGAAACCCTTAGAAGAGTTGGCGCGGGCCAGCGGCCATGTGGCGAGAGGTGATTTGGATTATCAATTCAACATTAAAACAGGCGATGAGATAGAAGGCTTGGCCGAGGCCTTTAAGGCCATGGTCGCTAAGATCAAGCAGAATCAGAAAGTAATTCTTTCTGAAAAAACATATCTGAATAATATTATTACTTCTATGAGCGATGCTTTGTTTATTTTTGATCTGGAAGGCTATATCAAAGATGTTAATGCGGAGGCACTTGAGCTTTTAGGCTATCAGCGGTCAGAATTAGTAGGAAATCTTGCAAGCACTTTTTTTGAGGCAACAGAACTTTTTTTAAAGAATGTGGAATACGAACGCCGCGGCCAGCAAGGTTTGATAAAAAATATAGATATGACATGGAAGGCAAAGAGCGGTGAATTGATTCCTGTTTATTTTTCTATGAGTTTTCTTTATGAGGAGGGTGTTTTGTCAGCCGAAGGAGAGGGTGGAAATAAAGAATTAAAGGCTGTTATTGGTGTGGCGCGTGATATGCGTGATATCAAGAAGCTCATTAGGGATTTAGAGCATTCCAAGTCTGAGTTGGAAACATTGTCCTTAGGATTAGAGAAAAAAATTGAAGAGCGCACGGAGAAGTTAGCAAAAATGCAGAAAGCGACTTTGAATATTCTCTCCGATATGAATGAAACACAAAAAGAGCTTAAAAAAGCGAATACAGAATTAAAAAAACTTGATGAGTTAAAATCTGGCTTTGTTTCGCATGTTTCGCATGAATTAAGGACGCCGTTAGCCGTTATAAGGGAAAGCATTGAAATTGTTAAGGATAGTACGGTTGGCGCTGTAAACAGTGAGCAGGTGGATTTTTTAGAAACAGCGCAAAGAAATGTGGATAGGCTTGTCCGTTTGATTAACGCGATTCTGGATTTGCAAAAACTGGAGTCCGGCCGAGTGGAGTTTATTTTTGACTATTATGATATAGGCCAGTTAGTTAGGGAGGTTTATAAGTCGTATTCCTTATTGGTACAGGATAAAGGGCTCGCTTTTGATATAAAGGTTGAAGATGGCTTGCCTTTGATAAAGTTTGACAGGGATAAAATGGTTCAGGTGTTGTCCAATTTGCTTTCCAATGCCTTGAAGTTTACACAAAATGGCGGCATCACGTTGTCTGTGTATCAAGACAATAATTGCGTAAGGGTTGCTGTTAAGGATACAGGGGATGGCATTAAGAAAGAAAATATTCCAAAGCTTTTTGGAAAATTTGTTCAATTGGCCAATAAGATTGGAGGCAGTGGTTTAGGTTTGGTACTTTGTAAAGAAATCGTAGAGGCGCACAAAGGTAAAATATGGATAGAATCAGAGTTTGGGGCCGGGACAACGGTTTCTTTTATTCTGCCGCTTGAAGAAAGGCGCGTATAAGAGGTTGATGTGGCAAAAAAGATACTTTTGGTTGATGATGAGGACGATCTGGTAAAGTCTGTTAGAAGAAGGCTTGAGGCGAACAGTTATGAGGTGGCGGTAGCATGCGATGGGCTGGAAGCGCTTGAGGCGGCTCGTGTGAATGTGTATGACCTGGTTATCCTGGATATTATGCTGCCAAAAATGGACGGCCTGGAAGTCTGTGCGCTTTTAAAAAAAGATGCGCGTTATTTTGGGACGCCTATTATAATATTTTCGGCAAGATCGTCTGAGGCAGATAGGCAGATGGCTTCTGATGCCGGGGCAGATGCCTATATTGTTAAGCCTTTTGATAAGAGCGTGTTGATGGCTAAGGTTCATCAACTTCTGGGCGAATGATTATGGAAATAATGAAGCGCAATGAGGCCGCTGTGACGAAATGTTTTTGTTTTTTAAAGCGGTGTTCAATCCTGATTGTTTTATTTTTATATAGCGTGTGTTTTTCTTGTTTTGCGGAAACAGTTTATTTTAATAACGGTAAAAAGATGGATGGGGCCATTCAGGATATAACCATGGATGGCCTTTTTATTAAAGTAGGGGGCGTTTCTTTGAGATATAGCTTAGAGGATATCTACCGCGTTGATGTTTTTTCTGATGGTTCAACGCGCCAGGATATTTTAGATTATATTGAAGCACTTAATATGATGATAACTGATGATCTGCGCGATGTGGATCAAAAGGAAGCTGAAATTATGCAGCTGCGCCTGGAGGGAAAGCCCTGGCATGGGTATTATGTCTCAGAAGATGCGAGGAATCTGGTAACCCGCCATAGGTATCAGATGGAATTGATTAAAGCTCCCGCCTTGTGCGAGGGCATACGAAAACTTTATCTCCAATGGATGCTTTTGCGTGAAAATAAACACAATGCTATGTTTCATCAGGATTGGGATCAGGCTGACGGGTTAAAAGAAGAGATCGCTGATTGTGCGGAGAAAATCAAGAATGAGCTCAAGCGGATTCACTGGCTTTTAGAAAATGCTCAGCTTCTTAATAGGCAAGAGCCGGCCGTTACGCCTGATGAGAGTCAAGGCGAGGTAAAGTCGCCGGTTCCAAAAGATGATAAAAAGCCGCCTGAAAACAATTTACCGCCGGATTATAAGCAAAACGCGCTTGTGGCCGAAGGAGTTTGAGGTATGAGGGGATTGTTTGAATGTGAGGTGATAGGAGGATAGTTATGAGTAAAAAAACAGCTGTTGTTGTTATCCATGGTATTGGGGAGCAAAAGCCTTTTGAAAGCCTGGATGCTTTTGTGCAGAGTTTTGCCCCTGTTTATGAAGCGCAGATTAAAAAAACATTCGCCTCAGCTGTCATTAAAAAGAAGCATTCTCTTGTCTCTTTTCCGGGTTGGGTGGAGAGTTTCGTGTCTTTAGAACCGCAAAGTGCCCAGCCTGCAAGAATGGATATCTTTGAATACTATTGGGCCTATATGACACAGCGCCAGATTACATTTTTTGAGATCATAGGCTGGATTTTTGATGTGGCCAGGGGGTCTTGCCAGGCCGCTTCAGATAAGTCGCTTTCGGTAAAATTTAAAAAACTTCAATATTTATGCACCATGTTGTCCGTTATTGGTTTTCTTCGGTTGCTTATTTCTATACCGGCTTCTGTTTTTATTGTTATTCCTCCTTTGTGGAGAAAAATATCCGCGTTTTTAAAAAAGCCCGTTGTTGATTTTTTCGGCGATGTCGTTCTATATACCTCTAGCGACCAAAAATCAAAATTTTTTCCTGTGCGCCAAAAAATATTAGATGAAGCTGTCAAGAAAGTTACCTATATACTTAAGGATATGGATTATGATGAAATTGTTCTTGTTGGGCATTCTTTAGGGACTGTCATCGCTTACGATGTCTTAGACCGTCTAAATAAACAAATGAATGTGGACGCTGAGTTGTGCCAATACGCGCCGCGTTTGAAAGGGCTCGTCACCTTTGGTTCGCCATTGGATAAGATAGCATTTTTCTTTGATGAAAAAATTAATAAAAAGAGCCAGAGTATCCGTTACGCGATTGTTTCTCAGCTTCATGGCTTCAAGCGTGTTGTAGTTGATAGTGAAGCATTGGAAAATGGTGTGAAGCCGTGCTTTGAACATGTAAAGTGGTTGAATTTTTGGACAAAAGGAGACCCCGTCTGCGATAGTTTGTCAGCTTATCGGGATGTGGAAAATATTGAAATGGTGTTTCCTGTTAAAAGCAAAAATCCCATAACAAATCATGGGCTTTATTGGCAATCCCACCAGATGTATCAGCAAATTATTAATGCGTTTTTCCCCACCCAACCCAAATGACACATTTTCCCGTTTTGCGGGATCCCGTTAGATTCTTTATGGTGCGGGAGAAGCCAGACCTCAAATGCGTCATTTGAGTTATTTTTATTGACAGCTCAATTTTTGTGTGTTATCTTTTTAAAAATCGTAACACAATTAGAACATGATCATTCAATCCTTTTTGATCTTTTTATTTTTCTGTTTCTGTTTTCTGTTCTCTGGCGTTTGGTGACTGGTAACTGGTAACTGGTGTTTTTTGTTTTTACCCGTCAACCCGAAAACCCGTCAACCCGCAAACTCGTTTTGCTTTGACTCTTTGACACTATAAAATTGGAGGTATGTATGCGCAGGATGAAAACAGGGTTTATATTTTCATTCGTTTTTCTTTTTACTATGGCACCATCTTTGTTCGCTGATGATAATGCACAAATACTTGAAAAATTAAAGAGCTTGGAAGATAGGGTAGCAACCCTGGAGAGTAAACTTGTTGAACATCAGCAGTGTATCCTTGATCAAAAAACATGTATCGCGCAACAACAGGAAAAACTTGATGCTTATGAAGCCAAGATTAAGGAATTAGACCCGCAATTGCACCGTCAGATGGGTACGGCGACTTTTGTGGGGGATGGTTTTAGAATTGGCGCGGGTGCAACGATGATTGTTCAGGGGACGAATAATGCTAATGGGACCCAAACGGTTAAAAGCGATAGAAGTGATGTCTCTTTTTCAGAAGATATTACTATTGAAAAAGAGTTTAACAATATTAATGGCCGAGCCTTTATCCATTTGGAATCTGGACAGGGTGATGGGCTTGAAGATGAGCTTATCGTTTTTAGCAATGTAAACCGTGACGCGGATAACGATAATAATGTCAGATTAACGGAAGCCTGGTATGAACAAAGTTTGTTTAAGAATAAGATGATGCTTGTAACATTTGGTAAGTTGGATCCGACCGTTTATTTTGATAATAACGAAGTTGCCAATGATGAAACGACACAATTTTTAGGCAGGATTTTTCGTAATAACCCTGCGATAGATTTTCCCGACAATACGGCTGGTGTCCGAATGGCTCTTTTGCGTGATGATTGGGTGGAATTTAATGTTGGTGTTTTCGACGCGGATGCTGACTGGGAAGAATTGGGTGATAGCTTCTGTAATATGGGCGAGGTGACTTTTAAAACAAAGTTTTTTGGCCAGGAGGGTAATTATCGCCTTTTAGGTTGGTATAATAACGCGCCTCACACGAAATGGAGCGATACGTCTAAGACAAAAGAAGCCACTTTTGGTGTGAGCATGAGTATAGATCAGAAAGTTAGTGATACCATTATGTTGTTTGGCCGTTATGGTTGGGAGGATCCAAGAGTCTATAATCCTGCCGTGACAGCATCTGATGATTCTAATTATTCTGTTGGGCAGTCCTGGAGTGCCGGTTTTCAGATAGAAGGGCCGTTTAAGCGCCGAGATAAAGATGTTTTTGGTTTTGCCATTGGGCAGGTTGTTCCGTCTATCGATTATAAAAAGGCCGATAGTTCGCGCCGGGCGAAAGCGGAAGGCCACCTGGAAACATACTACAGCTTTTTTATTAATGATCACCTGCGTTTAAGCCCGGATTTTCAATATATCTGGAATCCTTTTGGGAAAGATGTTGCTGATGATACTGACGGTATTGCCGTGTTTGGCATGAGAGCGCAGGTTGATTTTTAACATTCAGATGACAGATAGTGGTGTATAGCATTCAGAAGAATAAAAGGGAATTAGATTTTTTAAGTTTTTAACTGTTTCCTGTTAACTGTTTTCTGATAAGAATAGGAGCGAATATGCACATACCAGATGGTTTTTTGGCACCTAGTACATGGATTCCGGCGTGGTTTATTACTATTGGCGGCTTAGGGGTATCTTTGAGGCGTACACAGGAAATACTGAAAGAAAGAATGGTGCCATTGATGGGGGTCATGTCTGCTTTTATTTTTGCCGCGCAAATGCTTAATTTTCCTGTCATTGGTGGGACAAGCGGGCATCTATTAGGTGGAGTTTTAGCAGCCATTCTCCTTGGCCCATATGCGGGTGCGGTTGTAATCGCGGTTGTTTTAATAGCCCAATGTTTTATTTTTCAGGATGGCGGCATAACAGCTTTGGGTGCCAATATCTTAAACATGTCATTTGTAGGCGCGGTAGGTGGCTATTTTATTTATAGAATAATGCGCCGTTTAATAAAAAATAAATCTGGATTAATGATTGCTACAGCAGTTGCGGCCTGGAGTTCGGTTGTTTTGGCATCAGCTGCATGTGCTTTGGAATTATTTTTTTCAGGTGTTGCGCCGCTGCGGGTCGTTTTTCCGGCTATGGTTGGAATGCACGCATTGATAGGCATAGGGGAGGCAGTTATTACGTGTTTGGCTATAGGATACATAAGAAAGGTTCGGCCGGATTTAATAGCGTCAAAAATTTAGAGTGTTAAAGAGTCAAAGTAAAAGCAAAACGAGTTTGCGGGTTGACGGGTTAAGCTGGCTAACCCGCACACTCGAGCACTCGCTAACCTGCATTCTCCGCCGTCATTCTGAGGGACGAAGGACCGAAGAATCTAACAACTTTAAAAGCAAAATAATATATAGGGAGTGGCGTAATGAATAAAAAAGAGATTATGATCGGATTGTGTATAGCTCTTATTTTTGGCGGTATATTATCTATGTTTGCTTCTTCTTGGCCGGATGGGCTGGAAAGTATTGCTGAACATAAAGGATTTCTTGCGCTAGGGGAAGGCCAGCCTTTGATGTCGGCACCGGTTGCTGATTATGCTTGGCCAGGCGTGAAAAGTGAAAAGATAGCGACGGCTGTGGCGGGTGTTTTTGGAACATTGGTTGTGTTTGGTTTTGGGTATGTAGTTGCTTTTTTGCTGAAAAGGCCAAAAAAATTTCCAAAAACAGCGTAGCATGGCGATAGAAAATTTTTTGGCGAAAAGCTTTTTGGAATTCTATTGTTTTGCTATAATAGAAAGAAATAATATGAAAACCAAAAAGAAGAGAGCCTATGCTTAAACAGATTCTTTGTGAATTAAGGTGCCACGCGCCGTTTACAATCTTTGGCGCGGCCACTGGTATTGTCGTCATGTTTTTCTTTCAACGCCTGCCATACGACACTGCTTTTAATGTTTTTTATGTTTTACATCCCCTCCATGTTTTTTTAAGTGCTCTTGTGACGGCTTCTATGTATAAGCTTCACCAGACTAAATGTGTAGAGAGCCGGTGTAGTTTTTGGTACGTGCTGCTAATCGGGTTTTTTGGTTCTGTTGGCATAGCGACGTTAAGTGATTCCGTTATACCTTATATAGGTGAAGCGCTCCTGAAAATGCCCAATAGGCATGCGCATATTGGTTTTATTGAAGAGTGGTGGCTGGTAAATCCTTTAGCTATTCTGGGCGTGATTATCGCTTATTGGAAACCCACTACAAAAATTCCCCATAGCGGCCACGTTTTATTGAGTACATGGGCTTCGTTGTTTCATATCATTATGGCTCTGGGCGTTGGTTTTACCTGGTATTTGTACGCGGGAACTTTTTTGTTTTTATTTCTTGCTGTATGGCTGCCATGTTGTTTTAGTGATATTGTTTTTCCTCTTTTATTTGTCCGGGATTCGCGCCAAAGAGGCAAGGCTTGTGTTTGTGAGCACTGATTTATTTCCAAATGACACATTTTCCCGTTTTGCGGGATCCCGTTAGATTCTTTATGGTGCGGGAGAAGCCAGACCTCAAATGCGTCATTTGGAAAGTTTGGCCCGATATGCCTTGACAGCGCTCGTATTATAAATATACTGAAGTAGTGCGCTGTTAAAATTCATTTGTTTAACTCACCGTTGTGTATCTGATTAAATTCCGCTTTGAAAAATAACGAGAATAGGTTTATTTTTTAGAAGTTATATTCGTGATTGAGAGAGAAGGAGGTAAGAATGAATTGGGATGATATTCGTAAGCCCGAAGACATTATTGATATCGGTAAAAAAAAGATGCCTGATTATATGATTTTTTTGCCATGGGTTTTAGTGCTTTTTGTTATCGTTACGTTAAAAAGTATGGTTTTTTCTATTGGCCCTGATGAGGTTGGTGTTCTTCAGAGGTTTGGTAAATATGAGCGTTTGAGTTCCCCGGGCCTTCATGTTAAGTTGCCCTTTGGCATAGAAAAAGTTTCTCCTATTAAGGTCAAAAAAATCTTTAAAGAAGAGTTCGGTATGTCTGTCAGGCGCTCCAGTTCAGGAAGAAATTATTCGCAGGAACATCTGGAAGAGTCTCTCATGCTGACGGGTGATTTGAACATTTTAGATGTGCGCTGGATTGTACAGATGAAAATTAAAGATCCTGTTAAGCTTTTATTTAACGTGCGTGATCCCATTGATACTATCCGGGATATTTCGGAAGTTGTCATGCGCCGTTTTGTAGGAGATTATAGCGTTGACGAGGTCTTAACATCTAAAAGGGAAGAGATAGACCATTTGGCTCAGGAAGAAATGCAGAGAATCCTAGATGAATATGGAACGGGTGTCCACATCGTTACGGTAAAGCTATTAGATGTAAATCCACCCGAAAAAGTAAAACCTGCCTTTAATGAAGTTAACGAAGCCAAACAGGAAAAAGAAAAGATGATCAACCAGGCCTGGGAGGCTTATAATAAAGTTATTCCGAAGGCGAGAGGTGAAGCAGAAAAAACGATTCGTGAGGCGGAAGGTTACGCCTTAGATAAGGTAAATCGCGCTGAGGGTGAAGCAGAGAGGTTTCAAGAAACATTGAGTGAGTATAAAAAGGCCCCACAGATTACCAAAAAGAGAATGTATCTGGAAACAATGCAAAATGTTTTACCGGCGGCTAAAGAAAAGTATATTATTGACCCTGAGCAGAATTCGGTTTTACCGCTGCTCAATATTGGTGAAAAAGGAGGGCAGAAATAATGCAGGCTCTCACAGCTAAATTGAAAAAAGTGATTAGTGTTGTTGTTGTGTTGATGGCTTTAGTGTTGTTGGCTTTTGCGAGTGGTTTTCTTTATGTGGTTAGTGAGACACAGCAGGTTGTTGTTACTCAGTTTGGTAAACCCGTAGGTGTTCCGGTAACAGCAGCGGGCTTACATATTAAGATGCCTTTTATTCAGCAGGCTCATTATTTTGAAAAAAGGCTCCTGGATTGGGATGGTGATCCGAATCAAATCCCTACAAAAGATAAAAAATATATTTGGGTAGATACGATGGCCCGATGGAAAATAAGCAATGCTTTAAAGTTTTTAGAATCTGTTGGCAATGAATTTGGCGCGCGTAGCCGTCTGGATGACATTATTAATTCTGCCACACGAGATGCTGTAACGAGCCATCTTTTAGTTGAAACGGTCAGAAATACCAATCGTATTTTGGAAGACACTTCTGACAAAGGTGATGATATGATTGTTACAGATGAAGCGCTTGAACGTATTCATGTTGGCCGCCAACAGTTGACGCGCATGATACTGGAAAAAGCCAAACAGCTTGCGCCGCAATATGGCATAGATATTATTGACGTGCGTATTAAGCGCGTTAATTATGTGGAAGACGTGCGTAATAAGGTTTATGATCGTATGATCGCTGAACGTAAGCGTGCTGCTGAAAAATACCGTTCTGAAGGCCAGGGTAAATCTGCTGAGATTCAGGGCCAGGTCGCTAAAGAGTTGAAGGTGATTACTTCGCAGGCTTATAAGCAGGCACAGATTGTTATGGGTAAAGCGGATGCTAAGGCTATTGTTGTGTACGCACAGGCTTACGCGCAGGATCCGGGGTTTTATTCTTTTATGAAGACTCTGGAGACTTATCCGAAAACAATTGATAGCCACTCAACTCTTCTTTTGAGCGCAGATACAGATTACTTTAAGTATTTGAAAGGCTTGGAGGCTAATGAATAATGGTGGAAAAACACAATAGGCTAAGAGGGTTTACGCTTGTTGAAATTTGTATTGTCGTTATTATTATAGCGATTTTAGTCAGTTTTGCTATTCCGCGGTATAATCGGATGGTCTTAAAAACAAAGATGATTAAAAGGTTGCCGGTTTTAGATGCTATAAGAAAAGCTGAATTGTTATATTATTCAGAAAATATGGCTTATTATCGCAACACCAATTGGATTGAGCCAGGAGATGCGAATACGGCGCTGGTAGAAGATACGTTAAAGGTTGAGATCCCGGGTATCAGGGATTATGAGGGGCAGTATTCGTCTTTCACAACGTTTGAAAAGTTCCCGGACGATGGGACTTCCGCCTGGTTGTCTGGAGACAACCGTTTTGATGCAACAAATTGTCCTTATCGTACCTACGCGTCTCAAGGGCTAAATGCAGGAGGGGATGCCTGTATCATCATGTGCCTTGATGAAAACCTAAAAGTTAAGCGGCTTTGTGTGAAATATCAGGCGACTCCTATTGCTACGGCTCCCGTTGATGATTTAAAGTAATTACAATAAATGATTAGCTAAAAAGGCTGTCTTTTTAAAGACAGCCTTTTTTTTATTTAAGGTAATCATATTGGCTCTTTTCAAGTTACGGCAGGCGGGTCAGCCGTAGACAAGCTTCGTCGGGTTTCACCCTCCCCAGAATGACGGCAAGGAAATGCGTGTTAGCGAGTGCTCGAGTGTGCGGGTTAGCCAGCTTAACCCCTCAACCCGCAAACCCGTATTTCTTTTCTCTGTCATCCTGAACGAAGTGAAGGATCTGTTTTTAGATTCCTGCCTACCGGAGGTAGGGATCTGTTTTTAGATTCTTCGGTCCTTCGTCCCTCAGAATGACGGCAAGGAAATGCGTGTTAGCGGGTGCTCGAGTGTGCGGGTTAGCCAGCTTAACCCGTCAACCCGCAAACCCGTCAACCCGAAAACCCGTCAACCCGCAAACTTGTTTCTGTCTTTGTTTTTTCTGTTTTCTGTTCGCTGTCTTCTGTCCTCTGTCGTCTGGTAACTGGTGTTTTTTGTTTTTACCCGTCAACCCGCAAACTCATCAACCCGCAAACTCATCAACCCGCAAACTCATCAACTAGTCAGCTCGCAAACTAGCCTTCTTTGAGGAATTGCTTGAGAACTTTTCTTAAAAAAAGTATAATAAAGTATTAAAAAGATTTTTCTGTAATGTGTCTTGATGTATAAAGTTAGGTAAGATTATGAAGATTGGCGCCTCATATCTTGGTGATGGAAAATGTTCCTTTACGGTTTGGGCACCACGGCGTAGAGAAGTTGCTTTAGATATTATTGAGCCTATTCCTCGGCGCGTAGTAATGAAAAAGGACCATCTGGGATATTGGAAGGTGGTTGTTGATAATGTTGCTCCCGGGTCACGTTACTTCTTTGTCTTAGATGGTGTTGATCGGCGCCCGGATCCGGCATCTTATTTTCAGCCTCAGGGTGTTCACGGGCCTTCAGAGGTGGTTAATCATGCGGCTTTTTTATGGTCTGATGCTGGTTGGCGCGGCAATAGCCTGCAAAAAATGATTATCTATGAGTTGCATGTCGGTGCGTTTACCCCGGAAGGCAGTTTTGAGTCTGTGATCGGCCGATTGGATGATTTAGTTGATTTAGGTGTTAATACGATTGAAGTTATGCCCATTGCTCAGTTTCCGGGAGAACGTAATTGGGGCTATGATGGCACTTATCTGTATGCGGCGCAAAATTCTTATGGTGGCCCAGTAGGTTTTAAAAGACTTGTTGATGCCTGCCACCAAAAAGGCCTAAGTATTATTCTTGATGTTGTTTATAATCATCTCGGGCCAGAAGGAAATTATCTCAGAGATTTTGGGCCTTATTTCACAGACAGGTACAAGACACCGTGGGGCAGCGCGATAGATTTTGAAGGGTTTTATCGGGATGGCGTAAGGGATTTTTTTGTTCAGAATATGTTATCCTGGTTTGAAAACTATCATGTGGATGGGTTGCGTCTGGATGCTATCCATGGGATTTATGACGCAAGCCCAAAACATATCTTGCAGGAGCTTTCTGAGGAGGCGCTGGCGTTTTCAGAAAAACAGGCTAGGAGTTTTTATCTGATCGCTGAAAGTGATCTTAATGAATCTAAGGTGATTCGTATCCGTGAACTTGGCGGTTATGGGCTGGATGCGCAATGGTGCGATGATTTTCACCATATTCTTCATGTGTTATTAACGGGCGAGCAGGATGGTTATTATGTGGACTTTCATTCTCTGCAGGATTTTAAAAAGTCCATGACGCAAGGTTATATTTATTCCGGACAACACTCTCAATACAGAGGCCAGCCGCATGGAGATTTAACTTCTGGTTTGCCCGCGTATCAGTTTGTTGTCTGTTCTCAGAATCATGACCAGGTGGGCAATAGAATGGGTGGCGAAAGGCTCTCAGAGCTTGTTTGTTTTCAGCGCCAGAAGCTTGCTGCTGCTATTGTTCTGACATCACCCTATATTCCGTTATTATTTATGGGGCAAGAGTACGGAGAGGACGCTCCTTTTTTGTATTTTATAAGCCATTCGGATCAGGGGTTAATCAAGGCAACGAGTGAAGGGCGCAAGAAAGAGTTTGCCTCATTTATAACGCACAAAACATTTCATGAGCCTCACCTACCTGAAACTTTTATGGCCAGCAAACTGCATTGGGAAAAACGCGGCCGGGGAGAGCATAAAACGCTTCTTGAGTTTTATAAAGTGCTTATCCGCCTAAGAAAAGAATTACCGTCTTTGAACTGGCTTGACAACGAACACTTACATGTTACAGTCATAGAGGATAAGAATATCGCCTATTGGTATCGCTGGCATCGGGACAGCAGAATTTTTTGCATTGCTAATTTTCATAAAGAAAAGGTGGAATTTTTACCTGAGATAGAACCTGGCAGATGGAAAAGGCTTTTAGATTCTGCTGATCTTCAGTGGATGGGCCCAGGCAGTCTTTTGCCTGAAGAGCTGGAACAAAAAACCGAATTAATGATGCAACCATTTAGTTTTGTCCTTTACGAAAGGAAAAATTAATCATGAAACGCTTTGTTTGTGTGCATGGCCATTTTTATCAGCCGCCGAGAGAAAATCCTTGGCTTGAAGAAATTGAGCTGCAGGATTCCGCCTATCCTTATCATGATTGGAACAGCCGTATTACAGCGGAGTGTTATGCTCCTAATGCTGCCTCGCGCATTCTTGATACGGAAAAAAAGATTATTGACCTTGTTAATACGTATTCTAGAATTAGTTTTAATTTTGGGCCGACGCTTCTTTCGTGGATGGCCCGGCGCGAGCCTGAAACCTACAAGGCTATTTTAGAGGCTGACAAGCAGAGCCAAAAGTATTTTTCAGGGCATGGTTCAGCTATAGCCCAGTGTTATAACCATATGATTATGCCTTTGGCTAACACGAAAGATAAGCGCGCGCAGGTGTTTTGGGGGATTGAGGATTTTAAGAGGCGCTTTAATCGCCTGCCGGAGGGGATGTGGTTGCCGGAGACGGCAGTTGATCTTGAAACATTGGATATCATGGCCGAACACGGTATTAAATTTACGATTTTAGCTCCGCATCAGGCTAAAAGGGTTAAGAAGTTAAATGAGAAGAAGTGGCAGGATATTGATGGCGCCCGTATTGACCCGCGGCTGCCTTATTTATGCCGGCTTGCTTCCGGCCGGACAATCGCGATATTTTTTTATGATGGCCCAATAGCGCAGGATGTGGCATTTGGAGGGCTTTTGACAAATGGCGAAGATTTTGCCAATAGGCTCATGTCTGTTTTTTCGCGAGATGGTGATGGGGCCGAACTTGTGCATATCGCAACCGACGGAGAAACGTATGGGCATCATCATCGTTTTGGCGATATGGCGCTTTCTTATTGTCTTTATGATATAGAATCCAAGGGCCGCGCGAAGATAACGGTTTATGGTGAGTTTCTTGAAATGTTTCCTCCTGTTTCTGAAGTGGAAGTTTTTGAAAATTCTTCCTGGAGTTGTATGCATGGTATTGAGCGCTGGAGAGATAACTGCGGTTGTCAGGCGGGCCAATATCCTGCGGGCAAACAGCAGTGGCGCGCGCCGTTACGGGGTGCCATGGATTGGTTACGGGATAACCTCATTTCTATTTATGAACAACACGCCGGTGAATTGATTCGTGCCCCGTGGACCGCCAGGGAGCACTATATTAATGTTGTTCAGGATCGTTCACAGGAAACAATTGACCGTTTTATTTCAGAATTTTGCACGCGCGCGTTGAGTCCTGATGAACGGATAAAAGTTTTAAAGCTTCTTGAAATGCAGCGGTGCGCGATGCTGATGTATACCAGCTGTGGCTGGTTTTTTGATGAAATTTCGAGGATTGAGACAACGCAGATTATGCAGTATGCTGCGCGGTCTATGCAGTTGGCCAAAGAGGTTAGCGGTATTTCTTTAGAAGATTCTTATATGGGGCTTTTAAGGCGCGCTCCCAGCAATATTGATAATTTAGAAAATGGTTTTGTGGTTTATGAAAAGTTTATTCAGGCAACTGTCTTGGATCTTTTGCGGGTTGGTGTGCATTATGCCATTTCATCTCTTTTTGAAGATTATGGGCAAAAAGCCTCTATCTATTGCTATACGATTGAAAGCCACGACAGGCAGAGATTTGATTTGGGTAAACAGCGGCTTGTGATAGGGACAGCGGCTGTTAAATCTAATATCACAGGAGAGTCAACGGATATCAGTTTTGTTGTTCTGCATTTTGGCGACCATAATGTTGTGGGTGGAGCGCGTGCTTATCGGGGCAAAGAACAGCTCGTTACCATGCAGGAGGAGATTAAAGATAGTTTTATGCGGGCAGAAGTTTCAGAAATTGTCCGCCTGATTGATACGCATTTTTCCACGCATAATTATTCCCTGTGGCATTTGTTTCGTGATGAACAGCGAAAGATCTTAGACCAGATTTTTGATGTGGCTCTAAGTGAAATTGAAAATTCTTTCCGGCAGATTTATGAACTTCACTATCCTTTAATGCAGGCGGTAACGGGTATTTGCGTACCGTTGCCGAAATATTTTTCTACCGTGGTTGAATTTATATTGAATGCTGATATGCGCAGGTTTTTTGAAGGCGACAATCTGAATACGGTGCGCTTGCGAAAAATTGTCGGTGAAGTCCAGCGCTGCGGTATTCATCTGGATAAAGTTACATTGAGTTTTATTATTTCTCGCAAAATTAATGAACTTGTCTCTAAACTTTCCTCTGAAGACGGGGATTTGCTGGACAATATCGTTATTATGCTTAGGCTCTTAGAGCCGTTGGGGCTGGATTTGAATTTGTGGAAGAGCCAGAACGTGTATTTTTATATCAGTAAACAGATGTTCACGCAGATGCGCCTGAAGGCCGAAGATGGTGATGCGCATGCTGTAAAATGGGTAGAGCACTTTCTACAATTAGGAGAGTTCTTGAAGGTGAGGATAGAATAATGCGAATTCCGCGCGCCACATACAGGATTCAGTTTAATCCATCGTTTACTTTTAACGATGCCAAAGCCATTGTCTCTTATCTGGCGGATTTAGGTGTTTCCGATATTTATGCTTCTCCCATTTTTAAAGCCAAAAAAGACAGCATGCACGGCTATGATGTTGTGGATCCTAATCAGCTCAATCCTCAATTGGGGACGGAAGCGGATTTTAACGCGCTTTTAGATGTGGCACGTCAGAATAGTTTGGGATGGCTTCAGGATATTGTGCCTAATCATATGGCTTATGATACAGAAAATGCCATGCTGATGGATGTCCTGGAAAAAGGTGAAGCTTCGCCTCATTTTGGCCTTTTTGATATCACCTGGGATCACCCCTATGACAATATGAAGGGCCGGGTTTTGGCTCCATTTTTGGGTAAATTTTACTCAGAGGCCTTGGAAGATGGCCAGATTCAGCTGTGTTGTCATGATGGAGATTTGTGCGTGAAGTACTATCAACTCAAATTTCCTTTAAGCATTGTTTCCTACGCGCAGGTATTTGAATTTGACATTGCGTCTCTTGAAAAAAAACTTACTAATTCCAGCACGGAGTTTATGAGTTTTCTGGGAGTTATCAATTCATTTAAGAATTTACCTTCTTTTCAAGACGCGCCGGATTGGCAGGAACAGATTAAGCACGTAAAAAAAATGTTTTGGGCGCTTTATCATGAAAATCAGAATATCAGAGAGTATGTTGATGCCACGATAAGCCTGTTAAATGGTAAAAAGGGAGACCCTGATAGTTTTAACGCGTTAGACCATATTGTTAGCGCTCAATTATACAGGCTGTCTTTTTGGAAGGTGGCGGCAGAAGAGATTAACTATCGGCGGTTTTTTTGTATTAACGGCCTGATCTCTTTAAAAGTAGAAGATGAGGCTGTTTTTAATCAGATGCACGCGCTGATTTTTAAATTATGCCAGCAGGGTGTTTTTACGGGCTTAAGAGTGGATCATATTGACGGGCTTTTTGATCCCGAGACCTATCTGCAGAGGCTTAATCTGAAGGCCAAGGATACGTATTTGGTGGTTGAAAAAATCTTAGATGCCAAGGAACAGATGCCTGTATCTTGGCCTGTTGCCGGAACAACAGGGTATGATTTTATGAATTATTGCAGTGGCCTGTTTTGTAAAAAAAGTAACGAAGTAGCGTTTGTCAGGCTTTACTATAAGTTTACGGGCCAACCTGTCACATATGAAAGGCTTTTGGCGGAAAAGAAGCGGCTGATTATCGGTAAGCATATGGCAGGCAATATTGATAATCTTGCCCAGTTATTGAAAAAAATATCCGCTAAAGACAGGTATGGGCGCGATATTACGCTTTATGGTTTGAGGCGGGCCTTAGTAGAGGTGATGGCATTTTTTCCGGTTTATCGAAGTTATATAAATGGCAGGAATTTTACTGATACGGACCGCACGTATATTAAGGCCGCGATTCAGAAAGCCAGGGAAGCTCATCCCGGATTGATGTATGAAATGAACTTTATTGAAAAGTTTCTTTTGTTAGAATCCCTTGATCAGGCCAGCGAAGAAGACAGAAAACAGTGGATTTATTTTGTTATGCGCTTTCAGCAATTTACGGGCCCCTTAATGGCTAAAGGATTTGAAGATACTCTTTTATATAGTTACAACCGTTTGATTTCACTCAATGAAGTTGGCGGGTATCCGGAAATTTTTGGATTTTCCAAAGAAGATTTTTTTAAATTTATTAAGAGAAGGCAGGCCGCTTTTAAACACTCTTTTAACGCGACGGCTACACACGATACAAAAAGGGGTGAAGATACGCGCGCGCGCATTAATGTGCTTTCTGAGATTCCGAAAGAATGGGGGCTTTGCCTAAATACTTGGAAAAAGATCAACAGGACAAAAAAGAAGAAAAGCAAAGCGGGCTATATACCGGATGCTAACGATGAATATTTTATTTATCAGACGCTTTTGGGCACGTTTCCTTTTGATGGCTTGGTTACAGATAGCTATAAAAGCCGGATTAAAGATTATGTTATCAAGGCTGTACGCGAGGCCAAAGTGCATACCGCATGGGTTAAGCCTGATGCCGAATACGAAGAGGCATGTTTGGCTTTTATTGACCGTATTCTTGATGTTTCTCCCGAAAATGCTTTTATGGTAGAATTTTTGCCTTTTGTTAAGAAAATATCTTATCTGGGCATCTTTAATTCTCTGTCGCAGGTTTTAATTAAAATCCTTTCTCCGGGGGTTGCTGATTTTTATCAGGGGTGTGAGTTTTGGGATTTGAGCCTGGTGGATCCGGACAACCGCAGGAGTGTTGATTTTCAAAAACGTATAAGCACTTTAAAAGACATTAAAGATCAGTCTGTGCAGGATATGCCGGCGTTGATGCGGGATTTGCTGGGCCATAAAGAAGATGGCAGGATTAAGCTTTTTCTTACCCTTATGGCGCTGAAAATAAGAAAAGAAAAACCTGTGCTTTTTGAAGAAGGGGAATATGTTTTACTTGAGGTTCAAGGGGCCTTAAAGGATCATGTTTTCGCGACTGCCCTGATTCATGAAAATGACTGTGTTGTGACCGTTATCCCGCGTTTTGTTTCTGATCTTGTTAAAGAGGGCGGTTTGCCGTGCGGTAAGGATGTGTGGACTGATACGGCTATTATTTTTCCAGCGGAACTTCGTTTTTCTTTCAAAGATTATTTTACTAACCGCGTTTTTGAGGATGTTTCAAAACCTGTTTTTGTCGGTGATCTTTTGGAACATTTTTGCGTTGGCCTTTTTACTGTCGCCTAGCCCAATCCCATCCCCAAATGACACATTTTCCCGTTTTGCGGGATCCCGTTAGATTCTTTATGGTGCGGGAGAAGCCAGACCTCAAATGCGTCATTTGACTATTTATTTCAGAAAAATATAACGCACGACAAAAAGAACGGTAAAGATGCTGACCAAAGGAGGCACTTCTTTAAATCGGTTTGTCGCGATTTTTAATATTGTGTAGGTGATAAAGCCGAAGGAGATGCCTTCGGTGATACTGAAAGAAAACGACATAATAACCATTGTCAAAAATGCCGGAATAGCTTCGGTGTGGTCTTGCCAGTTGATTTTGTTGACATTTCCCATCATTAAAATCCCAACGATAATGAGAGCCGGAGAAACGATAGGGTAGAGTGTTGTTGAGCCTGTTGGGCATCCGGATGAAACCATTTCAATTAAAGGGTATAAAAATAAAGCCAGGATAAATAATATGGCTGTGATGATATTGGCCAGGCCTGTTCGGGCGCCGTCGGCGACACCGGTTGAGCTTTCAATATAGCTGGTTACGGTAGATGTCCCCAGGACTGTTCCGGCAACGGTTCCGATCGCGTCACTTAAAAGCGCGCTTTTGGCACGCGGCAATTTTCCGTTTTTAACAAATCCGGCCTCTTCACCTATGCCGATGAGTGTTCCTACGGAGTCAAATAAGTCTAAGAAAAAGAGAGTAAAAATAACTCCCAGCATGCTGATAGAGAAAGCGCCGGCAATGTCTAATTTAAACAGTGTTGGCGCGATAGAAGGGGGTTTTCCGAAAACGCCATGAAATTTTGTCATACCTAATAACAAGGCCCCGAAGGTATTGATAAGGATGCCAATCAGGATGGCACCTTTGATTTTGCGGCACATGAGGATGGAAATTGTAAGGATACCGAAAAGCGCTAAAAGCACATGTGGGCTTTTAAGGTTGCCTAATCCGATAAAAGTTCCTGGTACTTGGACAACAACGCCAGACCATTCCAGCCCAATAAGCGCGATTAATAGGCCGATGCCGACGGCAATGGCATTTTTTAATCCCATAGGAATCGAGTTCACCAGTTTTTCTCTTAATCCGACAAAAGCCAGGCCGATAAAGAGCAGGCCGGATATAAAGTTGGCACCCAGTGCCACTTGCCAGGAGACACCCATGCCTAAACAGACAATATAGGCAAAATAAAAATTGTGACCCATGGCCGGCGCAATGGCTATTGGATAGTTAGCTAAAAAGGCCATTAAAAGTGTCGCGATAGCGGTGGAAATGCAGGTGGCGACAATGACCGCGTTTTTATCCATACCGCAGGCGGATAAAACAACAGGCTGGACAAAGATAATGTAAGACATGGTCATAAATGTCGTGATACCGCCGGTGACCTCGCGCCTTACGTTTGTGTTGTTTTCTTTCAGTTTGAAAAGTTTTTCTAAGAGTCTCATGTTTTTTATCCTATCAAATTTACTTATTTTTCTCAATCTCTTTCTC
>JBDREX010000035.1:0-54771 GCA_043819345.1 Candidatus Omnitrophota bacterium | reverse complement strand
GGCAGGCAAAGTTCTGGCGATTGGAAAGAAAAGTGTTTTGATGAGTTTCCCGGAGAGCTGTGTGAGACCGATGCCTGCCCTTTACGCCGGATTATGCGCGGAGAAAAACGCATAAAGACAGAGGTCTGTAAAAAACAGGCTATTGCGCGTATTCGGTCTATCAAAGAGGAGATGGATGAAGCCAGGCTTAAGGAGAAGAAAGCGGAGCGGTCGGGTGATTTGAATGAAGTGGCCCAGATTCGCTATGGTGTTTTGGGAGAGCTGTCTAAGAAGCTGGATGCGGCTAATAAAGAGTTGGTGGAACTTCAAAAGGATAAGGCGATGTTAAAGGAAGAGGTTGATGAGGGCGATATCGCCAAAATTGTTTCTAAATGGACAGGCATTCCTCTGACAAAATTAATGGAGGCGCAAACACAGAAACTTATTTCTATGGAAGGCCATCTGAGAGAGCGTGTTGTCGGCCAGGATGAGGCGTTAAGATTGGTTTCGGATTGTATCAGAAGGTCCAGGACAGGGTTGTCTGATCAGAATAGGCCCTTAGGGTCATTTATTTTCATAGGTTCTACCGGAGTCGGCAAGACGGAATTGGCGAAAAGCCTGGCCTGGTTTTTGTTTGACGATGAGAACGCCTTGATTAGGATGGATATGTCAGAATATATGGAAAAGCATTCTGTCTCTCGTTTGATTGGCGCACCTCCTGGATATGTAGGCTATGACGAAGGAGGGCAATTGACTGAAAAAGTCAGGCGTCGTCCATACAGTGTGGTGCTTTTTGATGAAATTGAAAAAGCGCATCCGGATGTTTTTAATGTGCTTTTGCAGATATTAGATGACGGCCGCCTGACAGATGGACAGGGCCGGGTGATTAATTTTAAGAATACGGTTATCATTATGACTTCTAATCTTGGAACGGAGCTGTTTAATGAAAGTAAGGATGAATCCGAGGTTGAGCCAAAGATATTGGAACGTCTTAAAAAGGAGTTTAGGCCGGAGTTTTTAAACCGTATTGATGAAGTTATTATTTTTAGAAAATTAAAAGAAGAGGATATTGAACATATTGTGGATATCCAACTGGCGGGTTTTAAAAAGAAACTGGAGGCCAAACACATTTTGCTTTCTGTTTCTAAGGATGCTAAAATGTTTCTTTCTAAGGAAGGGTATGATTCTGTGTATGGGGCCAGGCCTTTGAAGCGACTGATCCAGAAAAAGATTCAGGATGTTATAGCGTTGGCGCTTCTTAAGGGTGAGTTTAAAGAATATGATAAAATCAATATTACAGCAGGCAAAAAAGGGTTGGAGTTTAAAACAGAGAGGCGTACATGAAGACAACATTTGCGGTAAGGCACATAGACATGGAAGAAGAGAAAAAACTTAAGGAATATTTTCAGGACCGCGTGGAAAAGATTAAGAAATATCTGGTAAGATTTAAAGACGAATTGATCTATCTGCATGGGGATTTTGATAGAAATCCTCATAAGGAAGAATTTTACGCTTCATTAAGCCTTTATTTGCCGGCTGCGGCTATTCATTGCCGTGAGCGCGGGGAAGATTCTTTGGCGGCTTTGAATGCGGCTTTTTTGGACCTGGCCCGGCAAATTAGGAAGCAGAAGGATAAAATGGGCAGGGAAAAGAGGCGTAAGGTCAGATAATTTTCTTAAAACACCTGATTTGAAGTGGTTGACAAATAATTAAAATGTGGTAACATTATCATTTTAGCAGTCTTGCTTAACGAGTGCTAAAAATGGAGTCTAAACGGAAAATATAGGTTTTTGTATCAGGAGAAGGTTGTATGTCGCGTACCGCGGATCACTCTGCTAGAAAAAAAGAGATCTTATCAGCTGTTATTGAAACATATCTTAGGACGGCTCAGCCCGTTTCTTCAGAAGTTTTAAGAAAGAGCCCGGGGATTGAACTAAGTTCTGCGAGTGTGCGCAATGCTATGTCTGAGCTGGAGGAAATGGGGTATTTGACACATCCGCATACTTCTGCCGGCCGTGTTCCTACGGATGAAGGCTATCGCTATTACATTAATGTTTTGATGAAGAAGCAGCAATTGATGGAACGGGAGGCTGATTATATTGACAGGATTTATGATCTCAAGGTAAAAGAGTTGGATGACTTATTGCGTGAAACGTCTCGTATTCTTTCTGATTTTACGCATTATGCGAGCCTTGTTTATTTTGATGATGCGGGTGAAAGAGTTTATTCTGAAGGCATGAGGCATATTTTAGATCATCCTGAATTTAATGATTTACGTCGCGCGCAGATGGTTTTTGAAATTCTGGAGAAAAAAGAAGAGCTGTTGGGATTGATTGGAAAAAGTTTTTCTGATCAGACCGTTGTCTATATAGGTAAAGAAAGTGCTTGTCAGCATATGGAACATTGTTCGGTTGTGGTTTCGCGTTATGATGGAGATAGTTCGCATGAATGTCGTGGGCGCCTTGCGCTGGTTGGGCCAAGACGTATGGCTTATGACCGTGTTATTCCATTAATGGATTATCTTTGTGAAGTTATAGAGCGCAATATGGAGAGGTTTTAATGTAAAGGCTTCTTGCTTAAACGCTGGAAAAATGACTAAAGTAATTTTTCTCAGCAAGCATCGGAGCTAACAATGTAAGGGAAAATACCTAGCTATGGGCATTATTAATATGAAAAAAAATAACAATAATAGCGAAGAGAATAATGATAAAAAGGTTGAGCCACACGGCGCTGAAATGTCTGAGCCGGTTGTCTTAACCCGCCAGGAGTTTGAGAAGCTTACCAATGACGCGGCGAAGGCTCAGGAGAATTGGGATAAATTGTTAAGGCAGCAGGCTGATTTTGAAAATATTCGTAAACGCATGGAACGCGATAGATTAGAGTTTCAGAAGTATGCCTGTGAAGATGTGGTCATTGATCTTTTGGGAATATTGGATGATTTAGAGCGTTCGGTTGATGCTGCAGAAAAAAAACAGGAGAATTTTGATGCTTTTTTAAAAGGCATTGAGATGATTTTGGCACATCTGTATGATTTATTAAAGAAACATGGCGTTAAGCCGATTGAAGCTAAGGGAGGAAAGTTTGATCCCCATATTCATGAGGCGCTTATGCAGACGCAGACACATGACCATAAAGATGGCGAGGTTCTTGAGGAGCTTCAAAAAGGATATCGATTGAATGACCGCGTGGTTAGGACATCAAAGGTGCGTGTTGCAAAAAATGTTTCAGATCTGCCTTTAGATGTGGCAGACGGCGATGATCAAACTGAATAAGCGAACATTAAAAATTTAAATCTTAAAATATAAGAGGAGGGTTATGTTATGGCAAAAGTAATTGGGATTGATTTAGGGACATCAAATTCAGCGGCGGCTGTTATGGAAGGTTCGAGGCCTGTTATTATTCCATCAGCTGAAGGAACAACTGTCGGTGGCGGGAAGGCGTTTCCTTCGTATGTCGCTTTTACGAAAGACGGCCAAAGGCTTGTTGGAGAGCCGGCTCGTCGTCAGGCTTCCATTAATTCGGAAGGAACGATTATGGCGGCCAAGCGCAAGATGGGCACAGACTATAAATTTAAAGCTTTTGGTAAAGAATTTACGCCGCAGCAGATTTCGGCTTTCATTTTGCAGAAGATTAAGCAGGACGCAGAGGCTTATTTAGGAGATACGGTTGAAGAGGCGGTTATTACATGCCCGGCTTATTTTGATGATAACCAGAGGCAGGCAACAAAAGATGCCGGTGAAATTGCCGGACTCAAGGTCTTAAGAATTATTAATGAACCGACCGCGGCTTGTTTGGCTTATGGATTGGATAAGGCTGGAAAAGAACAGAAGATTATGGTTTTTGATTTGGGCGGCGGAACATTAGACGTTACTGTTATGGAAATGGCAGAAGGTGTCTTTGAGGTTAAATCAACGCATGGTGATACACATCTGGGTGGAACGGATATGGATAATGCGTTAATTGATTATATTATTTCTGAGTTTAAAAAAGATACAGGCTTGGAGTTGAAGAATGATAAGATGGCGTATCAGAGGATTAGAGAGGCTGCAGAAAAAGCGAAGATTGAGCTTTCAAGTACTTTGACGACGGATATCAATCTTCCTTTTGTGACAGCGGATAACACCGGGCCAAAGCATTTAACGATGAATATTACGCGCGCTAAACTGGAAGAGTTAGTTATGCCGATTGTTGAGCGCTGTAAAGATCCATTGCGAAAGGCGTTAGAAGACGCTAATTTGAAAGCTTCTGATATTGATAGGGTTATTATGGTCGGTGGTCCGACACGTATGCCAAGTGTCCAGAAGTTTGTTGAGGGTTTTGTTGGAAAGAAAATTGAGGGTGGCGTTGATCCGATGGAGTGTGTTGCTTTAGGTGCTGCGGTTCAGGCCGCGATCATGAAAGGAGATATTAAAGATGTTCTTCTTTTAGACGTGACACCTCTTTCTTTAGGGATCGAAACCATGGGTGGTGTTTTTACGAAACTGATTGAAAGAAATACAACTATTCCAACGAAAAAGAGCCAGGTTTTTTCAACAGCGGCTGATAATCAAACGGCTGTCACAGTGCGCGTTTTGCAGGGCGAGCGTAAAATGGCTGAAGATAATACAGAGTTAGGCCGTTTTGATCTGGTTGGTATACCGGCTGCTCCACGCGGTATTCCGCAGATTGAAGTTACATTTGACATTGATGCTAATGGTATTGTTCATGTGAATGCTAAGGATAAAGGTACGGGCAAAGAGCAATCCATTCGTATTACTGCTCCTCATAAGCTTTCCAAAGAAGATATTGATAAAATGGTCAAGGAAGCTGAGAAGTTTGCCGGAGAGGATGAAAAGAAAAAAGAAGAGGTGGAGGTTCGTAATCAGGCTGATACCCTTATTTATTCGACTGAGAAGTCGTTGAAGGACTATGGCGACAAGGTTAGTGAAGATGAGAAAAAGAATATTGAATCAAAAGCTGCTGAATTAAAAGAGGCCATTAAGGGCAAGGATACGGATAAGATTAAAAAAGGTATTGAAGAGTTGACAAAAGCATCGCATAAGCTGGCTGAAGAGATCTATAAAGCCGCAGCATCTGCTCAACAGGGAGGCCCTCAAGCCACATCTGAAGAAGCACCATCTGCTGATGCTGATGCGCAAGGCACACAAGATAAGAAAAAAGAAGATATCATTGATGCTGAATTTAGAGAAGAAGATGATAAGAAATAGCTAGGTACTGGATGCAGGGTATAGGGTAGAGTAAGCGCAAAAAGATTTTGTTTTTACTGAACCCCGTACCTTGTATCCCGACCCCTGATTATAAAGGAAACTATGTCCACGCAACGTGATTATTATGAGATATTAGGTGTTGCTAAGTCGGCGACTAATGATGAAATCAAGAAATCGTATCGGCGCCTTGCAATGAAGCACCATCCTGACCGTGTAGATACTGCGCAAAAGAAAGAGGCTGAGGAAAAGTTTAAAGAGATCTCCGAAGCTTATGCTGTGCTTTCTGACGATAAGAAACGTTCTTTGTATGACCAATATGGGCATGCGGGAATAGACCAGAGATATTCTACGGAAGATATTTTTCGTGGCGCTGATTTTTCTAATATTTTTGAGGAAATTTTTGGTGGTGGCGGTGGAGGTATGGGTGGTGGAAGTATTTTTGAAGAAATTTTTGGTGGAGGTGGTGGGCGTCAAGGCCCTAGACGCGGCCGTGATCTTCAGTATGAAACGGAGATCACTTTAGAAGAAGCTACGACGGGCGTTGATAAGATGTTTGAGATAGCGCGCTATGAAATATGCTCAAATTGCAAAGGGTCTGGTGCGCGGCCGGGAAGTAAAAAGGCCATATGTTCTTATTGTAAAGGAGCTGGCCAGGTGACGGTGTCACAGGGCTTTTTTCATATGACTCAGACTTGCCGTAAGTGTGGTGGAGAAGGCAAGATTGTTACAACACCTTGTCCAAAATGTTCGGGGCAGGGCCGGGAAAAAGTTAAGAGGAAAATTTCTGTTAAGATTCCAGCAGGTGTTGATACGGGATCACATTTAAGATTGCGTGGCGAAGGGGAAGAAGCTGAGGGTGGTAGAGGCGATCTATACGTTGTCATTCGTGTTCGTAAGCACCATCTTTTTGAGCGTCATCATAATGATCTTTTATGTGAAGTCCATGTTGATGTTGTTAAGGCCATTTTGGGCGGCGAGATTGACGTTCCGTCTTTAAGCGGTTTAGTGAAGATGAAAATTCCATCCGGGACACAATCTGGAAAGATCTTTCGAATGAAGGATAAAGGAGTGCCAGACTTGTCCAGTAAGCGCAAAGGTGATGAGCTTGTTAGAGTGATTGTGGATATTCCAGGGGACTTGAATTCAAACGAGAAAAAAACAGTACAGGAGTTTGCACGATTAAGAGGTATTTCTATATAACGGGTTAACGAGTTTGCGAGTGGACGAGTGTGTGGGTGGAGGGGTTAATCCGTAAACCCGAAAACTCACCAATCCGCTAACATTTTGTAAACAGGGGGTGTTTATATGCCTACATATGATTATGCATGTAAAAATTGCGGCCATCATTTTGAACAGTTTCAGTCTATTACGGCTGAGCCTTTAAAAGAGTGTCCAAAGTGCAAAAAGGAAGTGGTTCGCCTGATCAGTTCTGGTTCAGGTTTTATTTTTAAAGGAGCCGGGTTTTATGCTACAGATTATAGAAAAGGTAGTCCTGGTCCAGCATCTTGTCCGTCTGCCGGTAGTCAAGCTGGTTGTTCGGGTTGTCCGGGTGCCTAAGCGTAATGGCTAAAGAAAAACAGTTTTATTATTGGATTCCGATTCTTTTGTATGGGGGAGTAATATTCTTTTTTTCGTCTTTGCCGGCAGATTCTGTTCCGGTATTGTTCGCTGGTTCAGATAAGCTATTTCATTTTTTAGAATATTTTTGTTTTGGGCTACTATTGTCTTTCGCTCTGCAAAGGACTTCTAACAAATATTTTAATTCTTTACTAGTAGTATTTTTCATGGTATTATTTTTTTCTTTAAGTGATGAAATACACCAGCTTTTTGTGCCGGGTCGGCAATTTTCTTATGCCGATATTTTTTTCGATATCTTAGGTGGGTTGACAGGAGGTTGTTTGTACCGATGGCGAAAATAGAACCTTTTCAGAGTGTGCATTATAATACAGGAGTTGTTGAAGATCCTTCCAAGGTTGTTTGCCCTCCATATGACATTATTGGTGCCGCAAAGCAGGAAGAATATTATCAAAGGCATCCCTATAATATGATTCGCTTGATTTTGGGCAAGGAATTAGCGGGCGATAAGGATTTAGAAAATCAGTATACTCGCGCGGCCGGATATATGGACGAGTGGTCTAGGCGCGGTGTTTTGATGCAGGATGCAAAGCCAGCCATTTATTTTTATGAGCAGACTTTCTGTGTAGGGAAAGAGAGGAAATCAAGATTAGGTTTTATTGCTCTTATGCAGTTGGATGAAGAAGGATCTGATCAGAGTATTTATCCTCACGAACATACACATACTGCACCCAAAGAAGATCGTATGAAGCTTATGGAGGCTGTTGAGGCTAACTTGAGCCCGATTTTTACAGTTTTCTCTGATCAGAAGGGAATGATTAGGGATGTTTTCGAGAAGGAAGTCAGAAAGACGCCTGCTTTTTTTTCTTTTGAGGATGAAGATGGTATTGAGAACAAAATTTGGCAAGTTCATCAGGAAAGCCTTATTGAAAAAGTGAAGGCTTTTTTAAGTGAAAAAGATCTTTTTATTGCCGATGGCCACCATCGCCACGAAGTGGCCCGCATGTTCCGTGATAAAAAACGTTCCCAGCATCCAAATCTTTTCAAAAAATCATATAATTACATAATGACTTATTTTACGGCTTTAGAAGATCCGGGGTTGTGTGTGCTGCCGACTCATCGGCTTGTAAAGAATGTTCGTTTTGATGTGGATATTTTTTCGTCTTGTTTTTCTATTAAGGAATTACCTTCTAAAGAGAAGCTTGTGTCAGAGATGGAAGAGAAGATGAGTGAACCTGGTGTATTTGGCCTTTATAAAGATAATAAGTTTTACCTTTTGAAGCTTACGGACAAAAGGGAGTGTAACAGGCTTATTCAGGACGGGCCAAAAGAGTATAAGAATCTTGATGTTGTCATTCTTCAGAAAGTGATCTTTGATTCATTTTTGAAAATTCCGTTGAGTCAGGTTCAGTATGAAGTTGATTTAGATAAAGGCATAAAATTTGTTGATGAGAAAGCCTGTGATGCTTTATTTGTTATGAATGCTACAAAAATAGATCAGATTAGGTCTATCGCCTTGAGTGGAGAGGTTATGCCACAAAAGTCTACGTACTTTTATCCTAAATTGTTGAGTGGTTTACTAATCCATAAATTTTAGAGTTTGAAGAAAGAGGTCTTTCTGGATGTCTTTATTTAGTAAGCCGAAATACACAGTTGTTAAGGTTAGAAAAAAAGAGATGCCGCATGGCTTGTGGACAAAGTGCCAACAGTGCGGCCAGGCTCTTTATAAAAAAGCTCTTGAAGAAAATCTGAAGGTCTGTCCGAAGTGTAATTATCATTTTACCATGACGGCTTATGAGCGGCTGGGCATGATTGTTGAAGAGGGCACTTTTACAGAATTTGATACCGGGCTTTCAAGCGTTGACCCTTTAGAGTTTACAGGTATTAAATCATATAAAGATAAACTTGCCCAGGATCAGCAGGCAACAGGTTTAAAGGAAGCGGTTATTGTAGGTGTTGGTGAAATCTTTGGAAAAAAGACTGTTCTTGCGATTACCGATTCGCGTTTCATCATGGGGAGCATGGGGTCTCTTGTGGGGGAGAAGATTACGCGCGGCATAGAGTATTCTATTGAAAAAAAACTGCCTCTTGTGATTGTTTCAGGGTCTGGAGGAGGAGCCAGGATGTATGAAGGGATATTTAGCCTCATGCAGATGGCAAAGACTTCGGCGGCATTGAATAAGCATCATCAGGCTGGTCTTTTATATATATCTGTTTTAACAAATCCGACTATGGGTGGTGTTATGGCCTCTTTTGCGGGCTTAGGAGATATCATCATGGCTGAGCCTCATGCGCTGATTGGGTTTGCCGGGCCGAGAGTTATAGAACAAACGACAAGGCAGAAATTGCCTGAAGGGTTTCAGAGGTCTGAGTTTATGTTAGAGCATGGACTTTTAGATATGATCGTGCACAGGAAACAGCTTAAGGACATGCTTCATAAAATGATAGATTATTTAGGTTGACAAAAAAACCTATTTTGTGTTAAGATTCCCTACAACTTTTATTAGGGCATTGCATAGAAAAAAACCAAAGGTATTCAAATTATGGCACAAGTAAGCTTAAAAGATGTAAGTAAGATTTATGGCGGGAATGTCCGAGCAGTTGATCGGGTTTCTCTTGGAGTGGAAAATAAAGAGTTTCTGGTTTTGGTTGGTCCTTCAGGATGTGGAAAGTCAACAACCTTACGCATGGTGGCAGGTTTGGAAGAGGCCTCTGAGGGCGAGATTTTTATAGGGGATAGATTGGTAAATGATGTTCCTGCTAAGGATCGGGATATTGCGATGGTTTTTCAAAACTATGCTCTTTATCCGCATATGACCGTGTTTGAAAATATGGCTTTTGGGTTAATGTTAAGAAGGTATCCAAAATCAGAGATTATAAAGAGGGTTAATGATGCCGCTGAAATATTAAGTATAAAAAATTATTTAGAACGTAAGCCAAGAGAGCTATCTGGTGGTGAAAGGCAGAGAGTTGCTGTAGGTAGGGCCATTGTGCGTAAGCCAATGGTTTTTTTGTTTGATGAGCCTCTGAGCAATTTAGATGCTAAGCTTAGAGTGCAGATGCGCACGGAAATTCACAAACTGCATTTGAGGCTGCAAACAACGATGATATATGTGACGCACGATCAGACAGAAGCCATGACTATGGGGGATCGCATTGTTGTTATGAAAGATGGAGTTGTCCAGCAGATTGCTGATCCGATTACTATCTATGATAATCCTGTAAATAAATTTGTTGCTAGTTTTATTGGAAGCCCTCCAATGAATTTTATGAAAGGCCGCCTTATAAAGCAGGATGGACGTTTTTATTTTGACGAAGGCCACATACGTGTCCGAATCGTTAAAGAGATGCAGGCAAAGTTAGCGTTTTTTGTTGGTAAAGAAGTTTTTTTTGGTATTCGTTCAGAAGATATCTATGATAAGCTTTTTGTTTCTGAAGCACCAGCTGAAAATGTGGTTAAGGTGACATGTGAAGTTGTTGAGCCCATGGGGTCAGAGGTGTATTTATATCTTAATACGGGAAAGCACTCTTTTATTGCCCGTGTTGGTGCTCATGATAGGCCTGCAGTTAATCAGGATATGGAACTTGTTTTTGATATGAGCAAAGTACATTTTTTTCATGCTGATACAGAAATAACAATTGTTTAAAAAAATACCTCCTCAAATTTTTGTTGTTTTTCTTCTTTTCTTTACTCTTTCTTCTTTATTTTATTTTCTGCATTATGCTCCTCAGTTTATTTGGTATGTTTTTGCCACTCTTTTTCTTCTTTTTATATCCTTTTATTATTTTGCTCTTCAAAATAGACGGTTTTGTGACAAAACAGCCCTAAAAAAAGAGGGTTTGACAGTTGAAAAAAACCTTGCTGAAGGGGAAGTTCTGCGTTTTATTGCCCTAAGAGATTCTTTATTTCAGAAAGTGGCAAATTATCAGCGCTTGGAAAACTTTACACAGGATTTGAATAATAATTCGTCTTTAGAGTATGTGGTAAGGACTGTTGTTGATGAAGTTTTTCATCTATTTAATTCAAAAGGCAACGTATTGCTTTATCTTGTTGGTGAAAAAAGTCGTAGACTAGAGCTTCGGGCTTGTGCTCAGGAGGACTTGACTTTAAAAATTAAGGAGAAGACGGGAGATTTTTTTGACGAATGGGTATTAAGGCATGCCCAACCGCTCCTTGTAGATGCGGCAACCAGTGATTTTCGTTTTGATCCCGATAAAGTTAAAGAAGGGGTTTCGCGTTTTATTGGCTCTGTAATGTGTGTGCCTTTGATTACACAGGCGAGGTTGATTGGTGTCTTAAGAATAGATTCATCATTATTACGGTGCTATACGAGTGAAGATTTGAGGTTTTTATCTGTTGTGGCTGATATCGCTAAGCTTGCCTTAGAGAATGCTATCTATTTTAAGCACATGCAGGAGCTCTCCATAACAGATGGCTTGACAGGCTTATTTTTGAGGCGCCATGCTTTAGAGAGGTTTAAGGAAGAGTTTTTACGGGCACAAAGGGATAAAGCTTCTTTGTCGTTTTTGATGATTGATATTGATCACTTTAAAGATATCAATGAACGGTTTGGGCACTTAGGTGGTGATTTCATGCTGAAGAAAATGGCTTTATGGCTTAAGAGTTTTTTTAATTCATCTGGATTTATTGTCTGTCGTTATGGTGGTGAGGAGTTTTGTGTTGCCTTGGCGGGCCTTGATAATGAAGAAGCCGTGCTGTTGGCTGAGGATTTCAGAAAGTTTTTGGCCACAAAACAAGCTGTAATACGGCACCATAAAGTCAAGCTTACTGTTTCTATCGGAGTTGCCTCTTTTCCTCGTGATTCTAGCGTTTGTGATGATTTGATTCGTTTTTCTGACGATGCTCTATTGAAGGCAAAACGGGCTGGAAGGGACAGGGTGTGTTCCTTATGAGCTTGCTTATTTTCTTTCTTATTGCTGGGTTTTTATTTTTTTTGTTCAGGGCCTCATTAAACGAGCAACGTTATAGTGAGATTGCCGATTGCATGAGCTCAGAGCTTTTACTTAAAGAGATACTTGTAAAAAAAGAAGCAACCGAGGCCGATACTGTTAGCGTGAAGGCGCTTTTGTCGCGAACAGCTAGGGTATATGAAGCAGCGAGAGATATCTGTACAAGTTTGGATGAAGGAAAGCTTGTTGCGAAATTTAAGGACGATTTGAAGAAGCTAATGAACTATCAGGAGTGCCAGGTGGTAACCGGGCATGATTTGGATGTCCCTTGTGAAGAGGACTCTTTGGTTATTCCTTTGAGTGCGGAAGGTATTTCTATTGGTTTTCTCGTGATCAGAGGAGTTTTGAAGCAGGATTATCCTTTTTTGAATATTCTGGCTGTTCAATTAGCTCTTGGCTTGAGAAGGGCGCAGCTGTGCAGAGCGATCCAGGAGAAAGCTATTACCGATAGTTTGACGGGGTTGTATACAAAGCGTTATGCTTTTGATCGGTTTGATGAAGAATTCTCTCGTTCTAGGCAACAGCGGTTGCAATTGGCATTCTTGATGGTTGATATTGATGATTTTAAAGATTGTAATGATAAATATGGTCATCTTGTGGGAGATACCGTTTTATGTGAGGTTGCCAGACGCATTAAAGAGAGTATTCGTGAAGTGGATATGTTGGCTCGTTTCGGAGGAGAAGAATTCGCTGTTTTTATTCCAAACGCAGTTTATAAGAGTGTTTTGGCTATTGCGGAGCGCATTCGTTCCAGCGTTGAATCTTTGCCGATTTACGCTTATGATGAAGTGGTTAGGGTAACTGTTAGCATTGGGTTGTCTTCCTATTCTTCTGATATTAAAGAACCGTCAGATTTGATTGATAGGGCGGATTTGGCTCTCTATCAAGCCAAACGCACAGGTAAAAATAAAGTCTGCATTCTTTAACGAGGTTGTATGAATAACGCCGCTGTTTTGCCTGATGTTTCTTCCAAAGGCTTTAAAACAGAAAGCTCGTTTGATTTTTCTGTCTGTCCTTGGAGCATTAAAGATGCGTTTGTTGTTCTGATCTATTCAATTGCCATCTTTCTTGTTTTTTCTTTTTGGCTGGCGCTGGGTTATTCTATCTTGCATCTCATTGTTCCAAATCGCTTCGTTTTTCTTTCCACGGAATATCTAAATTCATTAAAACATTTTTATATTATATTTGTTTTTTATGTTTCTCTGTTTTTATCTCTTAAAATCAAAATTTTTAAAAAGTATCATATTGAAAACTTAAATTTTTTTATTTGCAGGAAGAGTGTTTTAAGTGACGTCGTGTATGGTATTAAGGCTTATTTTAAGTTTTTGATTATTATGTTGGTTAGCGTTGCTATGTTTTTGCTGGTTGTCTCAATGCTGGATATGGTCTTTTTTTCTTCTATGAAAGGCAAAGTCGATCTTTTTTTTAATGCTGTTCAAATAGAAAAGCAAGTTGTTGTTTCTCATGCAGCGGGTGCTTTTGGTACTGTGATTTTGTTAATCTTTGCGCCATTTTTTGAGGAGCTTTATTTTAGAGGATGCCTTTACCGTGCTTTGCGGGCGCGTTATGCCTGTGGAGCAGCTATCCTGGTAAGCAGCTTAATCTTTTCTTTGCTGCATGGGCATTTTTTCCTCTTCTTTTATGTGTTAGTCATTGGCCTCATTTTAGCTTATATCTATGAGAAGAGGCGTTCTTTAGTTGCTCCTTTGACATTTCATGCGCTTAATAATCTGGTTGTTATATTATTTTTTATGTGAGAATACGTATTTGTAATAAGTTCCTTGAAAGGCCCTGCAACATAAGATATAATAACAATTTACATTCCAAGCCAATAACTATAGGTGAGATATCTCATGAAAGAGAAAGTCTATTTAGGCATTGATGTTGGTGCGACATTTACTAAGATTGCGCTGGTTGATGAGGAATGCCGTTTGATTGCAAAAACAAAAATTTCTTCCGCTGGGTTTGCGGTGAAAACTGTTTTTGTTCAAAGGGTTAAAGAAGCCTTGGAGAGTATTCTAAAGGGCCGGCATTTGTCTTTGAGCAATGTTTTAGGGATGGGCATTGGTTTGCCGGGCCAAGTTGATTTCGATAAGGGTATAATTATCAATTTAACAAATATTAGAGGGTGGGGCCATTTTCATTTGGTTGACTATCTGAAAGACTTTTTTCATATGCCGATTTTTATTGAAAATGACGCCAATTGTATGGCGTTGGCGGAAGCCAGAATGGGGGCGGCTAAAGGTGCCTCATTTGCTCTTTGTTTGACACTAGGGACAGGCGTTGGAGGCGGACTTATTGTTCATAACGAGATATATCGCAGTCCGTATTTTTTTGGAGGAGAGATAGGGCATATGCCGGTTGCTTTGAAGGGAAAGACTTGTGTCTGTGGAGGAGCAGGGTGTTTAGAACAATATGTTGGCAATCGGGCGATAGCGTTGAAAGCCCAGAAGGTTTTTCGGCGTAAAATTTCATTAGAAGATTTAAGCGCGATGGCTAAAAAAGGTCATCAGAAAGCGAAGGCTATCTGGGAAGATGTTGGGTGTTTGCTTGGGATGGCTATAGCTGGAATGGTCAATGTTTTTAATCCGCAAATAATAGTTATTGGGGGCGGCGTTGCTTCAGCCGGAGATGTTCTTTTTTCTCCTATTGAAAAAACGGTGAAAAAACATGCCATGAGGCTTTTAAAAACGAAAATTAAAATAAAAGCTGCTAAGCTTGGTAATGACGCGGGTGTTTTGGGCGCGGCCTTATTGGCTAAAGAAAAAGTTGAATCAGGGTGTTTATGAATCGTTTTTGCATGAGAGGCGGCCTTGCCGTCATAATATTTTTTTCTTTTGTCTGTAGTATTTTTGCAGCTGTTGGCAAAGTGCCCATGACTGTCAATGGAGATGTTGTTGAGTTTAAGTCTTCCGGCAGAGAGGTTGTTGCTGAAGGCAACGTAGAGATTGTTTATGAAGATTCCAAAATGACGTGCGATAAGGTGCGCGTGTTCATTGATGAAAAATTGGCTATTGCTGAAGGCAATGTTTCCTTTCATAAGGGAGAAGACCAAGAGTTTAGTGGTGATTTGGTTATTTTTGATTTTGCTAATCGGACAGGGACTATTACTGGGCCTGATATTGATATGGCGCCATATTATGGCAAGGCAGAAATTATGGACAGGATGTCCGATGAAGAGTTTTCTCTGTACAATGCTGAAATGTCCACTTGTGATTTGCCGCATCCTCATTGGGGTTTAAAGTGTAAGACTGTTAAGATGGATCCGGGGAGAGTTCTGACAGCCAAGCATATCAGGCTCAATGTTATGAAAGTGCCCCTACTATATGTCCCTGTCTATACACAGGTGATGTCAGACGAGCGTCCGCGTTTGATGATCATGCCTGGTTACAAGAAAGAATTCGGTAAGGAATTGTTTGGTTCCTGGCGTTATTATTTAAATGATAACGCCAGAGGTCTTTTGCATGTTGACTGGTATGAAAAAACGGGTTGGGCACAAGGCGTAGATTTAAATTATAATACAAAATTATTTGGTTTTGGAAATGCCAAATATTATCGCATTAGCGGTAATGATACGCGCGAGGATATAGACGCGGGCGAGCTCAGAAGAAGTGGAGAGCGTTCTAGGATAGAATTGCGGCATAAATGGAATATAACAGATGTTGACAGCCTTGTTTTTGAATATTTCAGACAATCAGACATAGATTTTAGAAGAGATTATTTTTTAAGAGAGTATAGTAAAGAGCCTTCTCCAAGGAGTCTTTTTCAGTATTCCCATGTTTTTCCTAATGCAACATTGAGTTTTCTTGCTGAACCACGTGTGAATAGTTTTTACACTGTTCTTCAAAAAGTGCCGGAGCTCAAATTTGAAACCGTTAACCAGAAGATACTTAATAGCCCGTTTTATTTTAAAAACACAACAACTTCAACTTATTTCATGAATGCTCCGGAGAACCAGGGGGTAACGAATGAGGTTGGGCGCATGGATATGGTCAATCAGTTTTCTTACCTCTTTAGGCTTATGGGAGTGGATTTTGGGCCCTATGTTGGATACGAAGAAACGTTATATAGTCATGGACTCAGTAGCAAGAAAAGTTTGTCTAGAGGAATGTATTATGCGGGTATGGATGTTTCTTTGAGGTTATTTAAGATTTATGACCTTGATACGAATTTTTTGAACTTGGATATAAATAAGCTTCGTCATATTATAACTCCTTCTGTGCAATATCGCTATCAGCAGGAGCCAACGGTCAATAAATCGCTTCTTCAGCAGCTTGACGGCATTGATAGTTTAGATAAGCAAAATAGTGTCTCATTAAGTCTTGAGAACAAGATTCAAACAAAACGTAGTGGTGAATCGGTAGATTTGGCAACATTAATTGTTTCTGCTCCTTATGTCTTTGAGTCTAATGCAACCACGGGCGAAGGTTTTGGTGATGTTACGACAAAATTAGAAGTGAATCCCTATTCATGGTGTGGTTTTGAATCTGATGCGTCTTTTAATAGAAAGAGGCATTATTTAATGACTGTTAGCAATTCTTTGTTTATGAATTTTGGACGCTTTAAGACAAATTTTGGCTATGAATACAAAAGAGAAGAGAGCAGTCAGCTGACGGTTGATGTGAAATGCGAATTAAACCCTTTTTGGAGGGTCGGTGTCTATGATCGTTTTGAATTTAAAACGGGAGATTTGGTTGAGCAGGAATATACCCTGGAAAGGGATATGCATTGTTGGGTGGCTCAGCTTATTGTGAATCGTCGGCAGACCGAAGGTTTGACTTTCCTTTTGGCTTTTAAATTGAAAGGTTTCCCGAAGATGGCTATTGGGGCACAGAAGACATTTTTAACGCCGCGCGTCGACCATGAAAATGAACAATAATCATTAAAAAGAAGAGGTTGTGATATGAATATTGCGATTATAGGGGCTGGATATGTTGGATTAGTTACAGGAACATGTTTTGCGGAGCTTGGCCACAGTGTCATTTGCGTTGATAATGATGCGGCTAAAATTAAGGCCTTAAAAAATTTGAAAATTCCTATTTATGAACCTGGCTTAGAAGAGATGGTAAAGAGAAATTATGCTCATGGCAGGATTGTTTTTACTTCAGATATTGGTTATGCGGTTAAGAATTCAACGATTATTTTTATCGCGGTTGGGACACCTCCAAAAGAAAACGGGGAGGCAGATTTAACGGGGATTGAAAGTGTTGTTCGCTCTATTGCTAAACATATGAATTCATATCGGTTAATTGTTGAGAAATCTACGGTACCTGTTGCGACAGGTAGATGGGTAAAACATACTATTGCGATCAACAAAAAGAAAAATGTATCCTTTGATGTCGCTTCAAATCCTGAATTTTTGCGTGAAGGTCAAGCTATTAAAGATTTTATGCATCCGGACAGGATTGTTGTGGGTGTTGAATCAAAAAAAGCGAAAGAATTGCTTAGCGAGCTATACTCTAGCATTGATGCGCCACTCGTTGTTACTGATATAAAATCAGCGGAGCTTATTAAGCATGCATCCAATTCGTTCCTTGCGTTAAAAATTTCTTTTATTAATGCTGTTTCCAAGGTTTGTGAATTGGCTGGAGCTGATATTGAACGAGTCAGTGATGGGCTTGGGATGGATAACCGTATTGGAAGGTCTTTTCTTGACGCGGGGATTGGTTTTGGTGGTTTCTGTCTTCCAAAAGACTTAGATGCTTTTGTGATGATATCCGATAAGCTTGGTTATAGTTTTGACCTTTTAAAAGAAGCTAAAAAGGTTAATGATTTTCAAAAAGAGGATTTTATTAAAAAGATTGAGGATCATATTTGGAACATAAAAGACAAGACAATTGGAGTTTTAGGCTTAGCCTTTAAGCCGGATACAGATGATATGCGTTTTGCGCCTTCTATCGACATTATAACGACTCTTCAAAGACATGGTGCAAAAATTCGTGCTTTTGATCCTCAAGCGATGTCAAAAGCTAAGCAAATTTTTACAGGAGTTAAATTTTGCAAAGATATGTATGAGGCGGCAAAATCAAGTGATTGCTTAATTATTGTCACAGAATGGAATGAATTTAAGGAAATTGATCTTGCGAAGTTGAAAAAACTTCTTAAACAGCCTTTAATTATTGATGGCAGGAATATTTATGATCCTCAAAGATTAGAAGAGCATGGTTTTAAGTACGTTTCGATTGGTAGGTAGATGAGGGAAGGATTAGGATTATGAAAACTGTATTAATTACGGGTGGAGCCGGCTTCATTGGATCGCATTTGTGCGATTTCTTTCTTACGCAGGGCTATAAGGTGGTCTGTGTTGATAATCTTCTTACAGGGGAAGAAAAGAATGTTCAGCAGATTAAGAAAGATACAAGCTTTACCTTTATTAAGCACGATATGGCAGTTCCTCTGGAATTCGCGGATCATTTGGATATAGTGTTGCACTTTGCTTCTTGCGCCAGTCCGGTTGATTATGCGGCTTATCCGATTGAAACACTAAAAGCTGGTTCGTATGGAACAATGAACAGCTTGGAGTTGGCCAGGGCTAGTAAGGCAAGGTTTTTGTTGGCTTCTACATCCGAAGTTTATGGGGATCCTCTTGTGCATCCTCAGACAGAAGATTACTGGGGGCATGTTAATCCGGTAGGGCCACGTAGCATGTATGATGAGGCTAAGAGGTTTGCTGAGGCGACAACCATGGTGTACCGGCGGTTACATAAAGTTAATACAGGCATAGTGCGTATTTTTAATACATATGGGCCTCGCATGAGGCAAGAGGATGGCCGGGCTATACCGAATTTTATAACTCAAGCCTTGAAAAATGACCCTATCACGGTCTATGGCACAGGTTCGCAAACGCGTTCTTTTTGTTATGTGTCCGACCTAATCGAGGGCATATTTAAACTTGTCACCTCGGATTTAATAAATCCTGTTAATTTAGGAAATCCTGTTGAAATGACTATTAAGGATTTGGCTTTGAATATTATTAAATTAACGGGCAGCAGGTCTTTGATGAAGTATGAATCATTGCCAAAAGATGATCCTAAGCAAAGAAAGCCTGATATTACGCAGGCCAGGGAACAATTGAAATGGCAACCTCAGGTTGGTTTGGATGAGGGCCTGGCCGCAACCATTGATTGTTTTAAACAAAGAATGATCTAAAAATAACAATTACCAAATTCCAAATTACAAAAAATAAATTGTAATATGATTTGTTGTTTGATGTTTGGAATCTGGAAATTGGAGCTTGGAAAATTTACCCGATGCTTATTGATTTTCATGTCCACTCTAAATATTCCTTTGATTGTTTTCTGGAGCCGTCCATAATTATTGATCGCATGCGTTCTTGCGGCATTGATGGTTTTGCTGTTACTGATCATGATACTATCGCTGGTTATCAGGAGTTTAAAAAGCTTGCACCTGATTTATACATTATCTGTGGTGAAGAAATCTCAACGCAACAGGGAGATATAGTCGGGCTGTTTCTAAAAGAAGAGATTAAGCCTTGTTGTGATGCACACAAGGTGATACAGCAAATAAAAGAACAAAATGGCCTGGCTATGTTGGCACATCCTTATAAATGGCCGCATGTTTTACGCAACGATGTTTTTTTGAAATTCATTGACTGTCTGGAAGTGTTTAACGCGCGCAATAATATTCCTTTCCCATTTCTTGAAAATATGTTAGCGAAAAAGGCTGTTAAAAGGCTTGATTTGTCTTATGTTGCTGGAAGTGATACGCACGAAGGTTTTGAGATCGGCCAAGCTGCAACGGTTTTTGATTTTGCGTCTTCTGATGCGAGTGATGAAAAGATTAAAGACGCTATTTTAAAAAAAGAAGTAAAAATAACTGGCCGGGAAGTATCTTTAATAAAGGAAGTGATTAGCCATTTTTCTCGCAATTTGAAAGCAAAAACATATTTTTAACTGTGGCGTATTATGGTTAATACTTTTGATAAATTAAAAATTCTTTATCGTCTTGGTTTTGATAAGAAGCAGCCGAAGGTGTTTTCCTTTCATGATTGCCTGCCTGATGTTTTCTCGCGCTATGTAGAGTTGTTAAACTATAAAAGATATAGAATTCTGAGTGCAGGCGAATTATTTGAAAAATTGGAAAAGGGCGACATTTTTGATAAAGAAGTTATATTGACTTTTGATGATGGCCGCAGGAACTGTTGGACGGTTATTTTTCCTCTGCTTAAAAAATATAAAATTAAGGCTGTTTTTTTTATTATTCCATCAAAAATTATAGATACAGATCAGTATTTTCCAAACCTGGAAGATTTTTGGCAAGGGAAAGTTTCTTGGGAAAATCTATATTTGAGCCATCGGCTTGCGCCTTATCTGACGTGGGCAGAGTTAAAGAAGATGTGTTCAAGCGGATTAGTAGAAATTTTTTCACATAGCCTAAAACATGAAGTTGTTTCTGTCTCTAGCCGTGTTATTGATTTTCAGCATCCCGGAGTTTATGAAATACCTGTTTATTTTGACGAATGGATGCAGGCGAATAAACCTGATTTGGATTCTTTATGGGGTGAACCGGTTTTTGAACACAGCTGGTCTTGTTTGGCTTCCAATGCGTATGTTCCGGATGAGAAGATGAATAGACTCATGAATGAATTTGTGCGTGTCAATGGGGGCTTCTTGTTTTTTAGAAAAAAAAGGTGGCGAAAAAAGCTTTTTGATTATTATCATCAACACAAAAATTTATTTTCCAGTGGGTATTTTCACAAAATAGAGAATGGTGAAATTATGAAAGAATCCATTGAGGTGTCAAAAGAAAATATTGAGGACAAACTTGGCTGTACGTGTAGTGCTTTTTCATTGCCCCTTTACCAGGGCGATTCGCATGCGATGGATCTCATTGCGAGCGCGGGATATATGGCTGTTTTTTCAGGCTTTATGGAGAGGCAGTTTGAAAACAAATCACTTTATTTTATTAATAGGATACCAGGATTCTGGATCAAATTTTTGGCGTATCTTTGAGAGGTTGTCGCGCCAACTCTCTACAATGTAAAAACATTAAAATAATTATAAAAAAAGACTTGACAGAAAGCAGTAATTTTAATATACTCATACCTTTACAAGTACGCCCCTGTAGCTCAGCCGGTAGAGCACGTCCTTGGTAAGGACGGGGTCACCGGTTCAATTCCGGTCGGGGGCTTGATTTCTAAAAAAGTGGTGAAGTAGAAGATTTCAAGTGGGCGTAATTTTACGGAGCTAAAAGAGCAGTGAAAAGAATTTAGGATAAGCCATGAGAGAACATATAATTTTTGAATGTACAACATGTAAGAATCGAGCGTATACATCTACGAAGAACAAAAAGAAACATACGCAAAGGCTTGAGTTAAAGAAGTATTGCAGGTTCTGCCGTAAGCATGAGCTGCACAGAGAAGTAAAATAATGATTTTGAGTTTTGTTCGCGAGTTTAGGAGCGTCGGTTAGTGGTAAACCACCGGTCTCCAAAACCGGAACTGCAGGTTCGATTCCTGCCGCTCCTGCTGTTTTTTTTGGTGAAAGGTGATGTAGTGTTAACAAGGAGATTGAGGTAAGTATATGGCGAATTTTTTTACAAGAATTCCGCTTTTTTTCAGAGAAGTAAAAATAGAGATGACAAAGGTCTCTTGGCCTACTCGTAAAGAGTTAGTAGGAGCATCATGGATTGTATTAATTACAACGGCTATTTTGACAACCTATATCGGCGTGCTGGACTTTTTATTGTCCAATGCCGTGACAAAAATTATTCAATGGTAGTATGATGAAGAAGTGGTATGTTGTCCATACGCAAACGGGATCAGAAGAAAAAGTAAAGACGAGTTTACTGAACCGTATTGCTACGAGCGAGCTTAAAGATAAGATGGGGCAAATCCTCATTCCGACCGAGCAGGTGTCAGAGGTTCGGTCCGGCAAGAAGAAGATATCCCAAAGAAAATATTTTCCTGGATACATTCTGGTGGAGATGGAGTTGAACGAGAATACCTGGTTTTTGGTGCGAACAACTCCGGGGGCGACAGGGTTCATTGGTATGGGGAAGCAACCTTCGTCACTATCAGCTCAGGAAGTTGACAATATTATGCAGCGCACTGTTGAAACTAAGGCTAAGCCATCGCCGAAGGTGCACTTTGAAAAAGGCGAAGCCGTGCGTATTATTGAAGGGCCATTTTTAAATTTTAATGGTTCTATCGATGAAGTAAATTTAGAAAAACAAAAGATTAAAGTAAGCGTCTCTATTTTTGGGCGCGCGACGCCAGTTGAGTTAGAATTTTGGCAGGTAGAAAAGGTGTAAAATGGCAAAAAAAGTTGTTGTTCAGATTAAGTTGCATGTTCCAGCCGGTGCGGCAAATCCGGCTCCACCTGTTGGGCCTGCTTTAGGCCAGCACGGTGTAAACATTATGCAGTTTTGTAAGTCGTTTAATGAACAGACGAAGGATCGCGATGGCATCATTTTACCTGTTGTTATCAGTGTTTATGAGGACAAAAAGTTCGATTTCATCATTAAAACTCCGCCATGTTCAATTTTGTTGAAGCGCGCGGCAAATTTGGCTAAAGCTTCGGGAACGGCTGGAAAAGAAAAGATTGGTACTGTGACGATGAAGCAGGTTGAAGAAATTGCAGCTCAAAAGCTTAATGATTTAAACACATTAGATATGGAAATTGCCAAGAAGACGGTTATGGGCACAGCGCGCAGTATGGGCATTGAGGTTGCGGGGTAAACTATGGCTAAGAAAAATCGAAGTGGAAAAAGATTTAAAGAAGCTGAAAAGCTTGTAGATCGTTCAAAAACGTACACATTGAAAGAGGCGGTTGCTGTTTTAAAAACAATGCCAAAGCCTAAATTTGATGAGTCTATTGAATTGGCTTTTAATTTGAAGATAGATGTAAAAAAAGCAGACCACATGGTCAGGGGAACGGTTGTGTTGCCACACGGTACAGGAAAAAAGGTCTCCGTGGTTGTTTTTTGTAAAGGCGAGCAAGAGAAGGAAGCGAAGGCAGCCGGTGCTGATTATGTTGGCGCACAAGAATTGATGGACAAGGTCGCTGGTGGATGGATGGATTTTGATAGTGTTGTGGCGACGCCAGAAATGATGAGAGACTTAAGCAAACTGGGAAAAGTGTTGGGTCCTCGCGGCCTAATGCCGTCACCTAAGACAGGTACGGTTACACAAAATGTTGCTAAAGCAGTTAGCGATTTAAAGGCAGGGAAAGTTGAGTTTAAGGCGGATAAGCAGGGCGGTGTTCATGTGGCTGTTGGGAAGATGTCTTTTGGTGAAGAGAAGATTTATGAAAACGCTTCTTTACTAATGTCGACACTTACGGCTGCAAAGCCGGCTTCTGTTAAAGGAGATTTTATTAAATCGGTTTCAATATGTACAACAATGGGGCCTGGATTAAGGATAGCTGTATGAGTATATTGAATAAAAAAGTCGGTGATATTTTTCGTGAATTAGTTTCGGCAGATTTAAAAAATAGATTGAATGAAAGTTCAGATGTTATTTTGATTAATTACCGCAATTTGAAATCATCTGAGATGACGAAATTACGCAAAAACTTAAAGGCCGTTGGTGCAAGCGTTCTTGTTACGAAGAATAGCTTTATGAAAAAAGTTTTTGCGGATTTGGAAAAGCCAGCTGAAGTTGAAAAACTATTAGATGGCCCTACAGCCTTAGTGTTTGTTAAGGAAGACCTTATTACGGCGTCGAAAGCGCTTATTAGTTTTAATAAGGAAACAGAAGCTCTGAAAATCAGCGGTGGGTTTTTATCTCAAAGAGTGATTACCGCTGAAGATGTTAAAAAAATCTCCTCATTTTCATCTCGATCAGACCTTTACCAGCAGGTTGCCGGCGTGCTTAATGCGCCGATAACTAATTTAGCGGCAAGTTTGAATCAGATTATTACGAAAGTGGTTTATGCTTTAAAAGCGGTGAGTGATCAGAAAAAATAGATTAACTGAAAGATATTTTTTAATTTAAAAACAAAGGGTATAGGGAGGCTAAAATGGCTAATATTGAAGGAATGATAAAAGAAATTGAAACAATGAGTGTTCTTGAATTGAGTGATTTGGTCAAGGCGATTGAAGAGAGATTCGGCGTAACAGCTCAGGCTCCGGTTATGGCTGTTGCTGCTGGAGCAGGCGCAGCTGGTGCAGGTGCTGCTGTTGCTGAAGAAAAAACTGTTTTTACTGTTATGTTGACAGGGGCAGGGGCAAACAAAATTGCTGTTATTAAGGAAGTTAGGGCGATTACTAGCCTTGGGTTGAAAGAAGCTAAGGATCTTGTTGATGGGGCACCAAAGGCAGTTAAAGAAAGTATCCCGAAGGCCGAAGCTGAAGAGATGAAGAAGAAGCTTGAAGCGGCTGGTGCGTCTGTAGAGTTGAAGTAGTTTAAAATAGTATCGATCGTCAAATATAATCCGGTTATTCTGGAGAAAATATGATTAAAAGAAAAAGCTTTGCTAAACTCAAAGAAGTTTATGGAATGCCTCACCTGTTGGATATTCAGCGGGAGTCTTTCACGGAGTTTTTACAGAAAGAAGTCCCTATGCTGGAAAGGAAGCCAGTAGGGTTGCAGGAAGTGTTTTTAGAAGTTTTTCCTATGGAGAGTTTTGATCAACGCTTTCGATTAGAGTTTGTCAGCTACAATTTAGGTAAGCCAAAGTATCAAATAGAAGAGTGCAGGCGTCGCGGCATGACTTATGCTTCACCTTTGAGAGTCAATCTTCGCTTGATTACACCTAGTGATGTCAAAGTGCAGGAAGTTTATTTTGGTGAATTGCCGCTTATGACACCTACAGCCAGTTTTATTATCAATGGCGATGAAAGGGTGGTTGTTAGCCAATTGCAGCGTTCTCCAGGGGTTTGTTTTGAAGAAGAGATGCATCCAACCGGCAAGAAGATTTTTTATGGCAGAATTATTCCGTATCGTGGTGCATGGTTGGAATTTAAATATGATCTTAATGAAGTTGTTTTAGCTTATGTTGACCGCCGCAGAAATTTTCCCGTTACACAGATCTTGCGTATTATTGGATTTTCAACAGATCAGGAAATACGGCAGGCTTTCGGCGAAGAGATTCCTGAAATTGAAAATACCCTCAAAAAAGATTTTACAAAAAATAAAGAAGAAGCTTTAATTGATTTTTATAGAAAGATGCGGCCAACTGAACCTGTGACGTTGGCAGCAGCTGAAGATTTGTTTTGCAGATTGTTTTTTGATCCAAAGCGTTATGATTTATCTCGGGCGGGAAGATTTATTCTTAATCGTAAACTCGGGATGGATGTGTCTTTGGAGAAGAGAATAATTGATGCGGCAATGATTATTCGCGTTATTAAGTACCTCGTTGGATTAAAAAAAGGCGAAGGCGAGATTGATGATATAGATCATTTGGGTAACCGCAGGGTCAAGAGTGTTGGAGAATTGATTCAGAATCAGGCCCGAATTGGTTTGGCCAGGCTTGAGCGTTCTATTCGGGAGCGGTTAGTTATTTTAACAGATGCTGATGCGGTTATGATTTATCATTTGATAAATTCAAAGTTGTTTTCAAGTCAAATTCGTGATTTTTTTGGACGAAGCCAGTTGTCCCAGTTTATGGATCAGGTTAATCCTTTGGCGGAGTTGACACATAAGAGAAGGCTGAGCGCACTTGGGCCAGGTGGATTGTCCAGGGAGCGTGCTGGTTTTGAAGTGCGAGATATTCATCAATCGCATTATGGCCGTATTTGTCCGATTGAAACACCAGAAGGTCCAAATATTGGTTTAATCGCGTCATTGACAACGTATGCCAGAGTTAATGCTTTAGGATATTTGGAAAGTCCATATCGCAAAGTTGATGCGGGTCGTGTAACAAAGAGAATTGATTATGTTACAGCTGATTTTGAGCAAAACAAGACAGTTGCTCAGGCTAATAGTATCCTTGATGATGATGGCTCTTTTTCTGAGAAAGATGTTACTTGCCGCTTTAAGGGAGATTTTCCAAAGCTTCTACCTAAAAAGGTTGATTATATGGATGTTTCGCCGAAGCAGCTCGTATCTTTAGCAGCATCTTTAATACCTTTTTTAGAGCACGATGATGCTAATAGAGCGCTCATGGGTTCAAACATGCAACGCCAGGCCGTTCCTTTAATGAATACGCAGAGGCCTTTTGTAGGTACAGATATGGAGATGAAGGCGGCGATTGATTCCGGGGCTGTTGTTGTGGCCGAAGAAGATGGAACAGTTAAGAGCGTTGATGCCAGGGGGATTACTGTTGGAAGCCACTTTTATGATTTGAGGAAGTTTAAACGCTCTAACGCAAATACCTGTGTTAATCAAAAGCCTATTGTGAAGCTTGGGCAAAAGGTTAAAGCGGGAGAAGTTATTGCTGATGGAATTGGAACAAAAGATGGTGAGTTGGCATTGGGGAGAAACTTGTTGGTTGCTTTTATGCCATGGCGAGGATTTAATTTTGAAGATGCTATTTTAGTCAGCGAAAAAGTCGTTAAGGAAGATGCTTATACATCTATCCATATTGAAGAATTTGAAATAGAAGCCAGGGAAACACGTTTGGGTAATGAAGAAATTACGAGGGATATACCAAATGTTTCTGAAGATGCTCTGACAAATTTGGATGAGGATGGGATTGTCAGGATTGGCGCGGAAGTGGAAGCTGGGGATATCTTGGTTGGAAAAGTAACTCCAAAGACGGAATCTGAGCTTTCACCTGAAGAAAGATTGTTAAGGGCTATTTTTGGAGAAAAGGCCGGAGATGTGCGGGATACATCTTTAACATTATCGCCTGGTATTGAAGGCGTTGTTATTGATGTTCAGGTTTTTCAAAGAAAAGAACGTGGCAGACGCTCCAAGGAAGAAAAGAAAAAAGAGCTAGCTCAGATTAAAGAAATTAAAAGCTACTATACGCAGGAAATTGGTTATATTGAAGAAGAGAAAATTGTTAAGCTTTCTTCGCTTCTCGGAGTTTCTAAGGCTAAAGTTTTGAATGTGGACCTGGAAGATCATGAAGAGGCAAAACGCATTGCCAGATTTTTTGATGATCAAATTAAAGAATTAGCTCAGGAAGAAGCTCAGGAAATTGAGAAAGTAAAACGCGGTGATGAGCTGCCGCCTGGTGTATTGAAGAGAGCTGTTGTCTATATTGCCACAAAAAGAAAATTAGCTGTTGGTGATAAGATGGCAGGTAGGCATGGTAATAAAGGTGTTATTGCGAAAATTTTACCTGAAGAAGATATGCCATTTTTGGCTGACGGAACTCCAGTAGAACTTGTATTGAATCCATTAGGCGTTCCTTCGCGTATGAATGTAGGCCAAATATTGGAGACACATTTAGGATGGGCGGCAAAAGTGTTGGGTTTACATGTGGCAACGCCTGTTTTCGATGGAGCATCTGAGCTTGAAGTAAAAGAAATGTTGGCTAAAGCGGGATTGCCGGGGCATGGCAAGGTTGATGTTTTTGATGGCTATACAGGAGACAAATTTGACCAACAGGTTACCGTTGGATACATATATATGCTAAAACTGATTCATTTGGTTGATGAAAAGATTCACGCGCGCTCTATCGGGCCATATTCACTTGTTACACAACAGCCTTTAGGTGGAAAAGCGCAATTTGGTGGGCAGCGTTTTGGTGAAATGGAAGTTTGGGCGCTGGAAGCTTATGGTGCCGCTTTTACGTTGCAGGAAATGTTGACGGTAAAGAGTGACGATGTAGCAGGAAGAACGCGTATTTATGAAGCGATCGTAAAAGGGGAGCAGCGCCTTGCTCCTGGGACGCCTGAGTCTTTCAATGTTTTGTTGAAAGAGTTGCAAGGGCTCGGGTTAGATATCAAAATGGAAAAACAAAGATGAAAAAAGAAAAAATTCAGAAGAATACTCCAGAAGAAGTTTCCCAGTTTGATAGCATAACGATAAAGATTGCATCTTCCAGCACGATTACGTCTTGGTCTAAGGGAGAGGTTAGAAAAGCAGAGACTATTAATTACAGGACTTTGAAGCCGGAAAAAGATGGCCTTTTTTGTGAAAAGATATTTGGCCCCGTGAAAGATTGGGAATGTAATTGCGGAAAATATAAAGGTATTAAGTTTAGAAATATTGTTTGTGACCGTTGCGGTGTTGAAGTGGCCAGGTCAAATGTTCGTCGTGAACGTATGGGGCATATTGAATTGGCGGCACCTGTAACGCATATTTGGTTTTTCAAGGCTGTGCCATCTCGTATTTCAGCTTTATTGGATATCGGCCTAAGAGACCTGGAAAAGATTATTTATTATGAGGAGTATATTGTTACTGAGCCAGGCGATACAGGATTAAAAAAGGGCGAGTTTTTGACGGAAGAAAGACATCAGGAGCTGCAGGAAAAATATGGCTCTTCTTTTAAAGCTAAAATTGGCGCGGAAGCTGTTTTAGATTTATTGAAAGAAATTGATTTAGAATTTTTATCTAAAAAGCTTTATAAGCAGCTGGAAACGGCTAAAGAAGGGGCATCTACAAAGAAGATCCTCAAAACACTCAAGATTGTTGAAGATTTTAAGAAGTCTGATAATAAACCGGAATGGATGGTTTTGGACGCAGTGCCAGTTATTCCGCCGGATTTAAGGCCTCTTGTGCCATTGGATGGTGGCCGATTTGCAACATCTGATTTAAACGATTTATATAGGCGGGTAATAAATAGAAACAACAGGTTGAAAAAACTGCTTGAATTAAATGCGCCGGAAATTATTATTCGCAATGAAAAAAGGATGCTTCAGGAGGCAGTAGATGCATTGTTGGATAATGGCCGTCATGGTAGGCCTGTTTTAGGTTCCAATAACCGTCCACTGAAGTCATTGTCTGATATGCTTAAAGGAAAACAAGGGCGGTTCAGACAGAATCTGTTAGGAAAGAGAGTTGACTATTCAGGCCGTTCTGTTATTGTCGTCGGGCCAGAATTAAAAATTCATCAATGCGGATTGCCAAAACGCATGGCTTTAGAGTTATTTGAGCCTTTTATAATTAAAAAATTACGTGAACGTGGGTTTGTACACACGATTAAAGGCGCAAAGAGAATGGTTGAGCGCGCTAAAATTGAAGTATGGGATATTCTAGACGAAGTCATAAAAGACCATCCTGTGCTGTTGAACCGTGCGCCTACGTTGCATAGATTGAGTGTGCAGGCTTTTGAGCCGATTTTAGTTGAAGGAAAAGCTATAAGAATACATCCTCTTGTGTGTACCGCTTTTAATGCTGATTTTGATGGAGACCAGATGGCTGTGCATGTGCCTTTGTCTCTTGAGGCTCAGATGGAAGCACGGTTATTAATGCTTTCTATAAATAACGTTTTTTCTCCGGCGGATGGTAGGCCTATTACAACACCGACACAGGATATCATTTTGGGCCTTTGTTATTTGACAAAAATGAAGCCAAAAGATAAGCGTGAAGGCAGGGTTTTGTCAAATATTGATGAAGCTCTAGTAGCTTATGAAGATAGTATTATTGGCTTACATACAAAAATTAAATTAAGAGTTTATAGCCAGTATGATGTTGCTGAGAGCATTTGCAAAAAAGAAAAAGCCATGATTGAAACGACTGTTGGAAGGATTAAATTTAATCAGAGGCTGCCGAAAGAGTTTGGTTTTGTAAATTTAGAATTGAATAAAAAGAATGTTGGCCAGATTGTTGCTGCTTGCTATAAGCGTTTTGGGCATGATACGACTATTAAATTGTTGGATGACTTGAAAGAGCTTGGGTTTCATTACGCGACAATTGGCGGTATTTCTATTTCAATTGATGATTTGGAAATTCCGCACGAGAAACACGAATATGTTGCTGATGCTAAAAAAGAAGTTGCTAAAGTTGATGATCAGTACCGAAAGGGTATTATTACGGATGGTGAACGATATAATAAGGTTATTGATATTTGGACACATACAACGGATAAGGTTTCGGATTTAGTGTTTAAAAAGATGGATGCTTTTAATCCTATCTTTATGATGGCTGACTCCGGTGCCCGAGGATCAAGATTGCAGGTTAGACAGTTAGCTGGTATGAGAGGTTTGATGGCTAAGCCTTCCGGTGAGATTATTGAAAATCCGATTACGGCCAGCTTCAGAGAAGGTTTAACCGTTCTGGAATATTTTATTTCAACACATGGTGCCAGAAAGGGTCTAGCGGATACAGCGTTGAAAACAGCTGACGCGGGTTATTTAACGCGTCGTCTTGTGGACGTGGCGCAGGAAGTTATTATTACAGAGATGGATTGCGGTACATTAAACGGGATCTCTCTGGCATCTATCATTGAGGGCGATGAGGTTGTGGTCCCGTTAAAGGAAAGGATCGCCGGCCGTGTCGCATTGGATAACATTGTTGATGTTATTACGGATGAAACGGTTGTTGAGATTGGTGAGTTGATTACAGAAGAAAAAGCGGAAGTTTTAGAGCGCATGGGCATTGAAAAGATGCGTATTCGTAGTGTTTTAACCTGTGAATCTGACCGTGGAATATGTGCGAAATGCTATGGAAAAGATTTGGCTCGTGACGGGCTGGTTGAATTGGGTACGGCTGTTGGTGTTATTGCCGCTCAGAGTATTGGTGAGCCTGGTACGCAGTTGACAATGAGAACATTTCATATCGGCGGTACCGCTTCTCGTATTGTCGCGCAGTCATTTGTTAAGTCTAAAAATAAAGGTATCTTAAAATATCACTCTTTAAGAGTTGTTAACAAGGGTGAGGATTTTATTGTCTTAAATAGAAATGGCTCTTTGAGTGTAAATGATCCTCAGGGAAGAGAACTTGAGCGTTATACAATTCCACAGGGCAGTGTTATTGGTATTGCCGATGGTGGAGATGTGCAAAAAGGCCTTATCTTCGTCAGATGGGATCCCTATACTTCTCCTATTTTAACGGAAGTTGAAGGTCTTGTGCGATATGAAGATATTAAAGAAAATATTACGATGCGTGAAGAGCTGAATCCGGCTACAGGTATAGCCGAGAGGGTTATTGTTGAGCACAAGATGGAGTTCCATCCTCAGGTTATTGTTCTTGATGCAGCAGGGCAGGTTGTTGGGATTTATCCTGTTCCTATTGGAGCGCATATCGTTGTTAAGGATGGGCAAAAGGTTGCTGCGGGTGAACTTTTGGCTAAGATCCCGCGTGTGTCTGGAAAGACCAGAGACATTACAGGTGGTTTGCCGCGTGTTGCAGAATTATTTGAAGCACGTCGTCCAAAGGATCCAGCGATTGTTTCCGAAATTGATGGTTTTGTGGAATTCGCAGAAAATAAGAAGGGCCAGAGGCAGATTATTGTTACGTCTTCAACTGGCATGAGGCGTGAATATACTATTCCTCATGGAAAACATCCTAATGTTTACCGTGGTGATCGCGTGACAGCTGGTCAGCAGTTGACAGATGGCCCGGTCGTTCTGCAGGATATTTTAAGAGTTTGTGGAGATAAAATTTTACAAGAGTATCTGGTGAATGAGGTACAAGAAGTGTATAGGCTTCAGGGTGTGAGAATCAATGATAAGCACATTGAGGTTATTATTCGCCAGATGTTGAAGAAGGTTAAAATAGAGGATTCTGGTGATACAGATTTTCTTTCAGGCCAGCAGGTTGATCGTTGGAGATTTCAGAAAGAAAATCAAAGAGTCATTAAAAAAGGCGGCAAGCCGGCTTCAGCAACGCCTCTTTTATTAGGGATTACCAAGGCATCAATTACAACGGAAAGCTTTATTTCAGCGGCAAGTTTTCAGGAGACGACTAAAGTTTTGACAGATGCGGCGGCTTCTGGTAAGCGTGATGAGCTTTTTGGTTTAAAAGAAAATGTTATAGTTGGGCATTTAATTCCAGCTGGTACAGGATTAAAGATTCATCAGGAATTTACTTTGAAAAAAGAAGAAACAGAAGATTTGCAAAAGGAGATTGTTCATGCCGACGATTCAACAGCTCATTCGTAAAGGGCGCATTCAGAAAATGCAAAAATCTAAGTCACCGGCTTTAAAAAGCTGTCCACAGCGCCGGGGTGTTTGTCTTCAGGTTAAAACGATGACGCCAAAAAAACCGAATTCAGCACTGCGTAAAATTGCCAGAGTTAGATTGACCAGCGGCATAGAGGTGACTTCATATATCCCTGGAGAAGGCCATAACCTTCAAGAACATTCCATCGTATTGACAAGGGGTGGCAGGGTCAAAGATTTGCCAGGAGTCAGATATCATATTGTAAGAGGAAGTTTAGATACAGCAGGTGTTGCCAATAGGAAAAGATCTCGTTCAAAATATGGTGCCAAGAAACCAAAAGCAGGCAAGAAATAAAAGAAACCGGGTGAAAAACGATGAGACGAAGACAAGCGATAAAAAGAAAAGTTGTAGCAGACCCAAAATATAACAGCAAGGTTGTTGGAAAGTTTGTTAACATCCTAATGTCTAAGGGAAAAAAATCCACAGCAGAAAGTATTATGTATGGAGCCTTGGAGATTATTAAGAAGAAAACTGGAGAAGAAGATCCTTTGAAGGTTTTTTATAAGGCGCTTGAGAATATAAGGCCGCGTCTTGAGGTAAAGCCTCGTAGGGTTGGTGGTGCGACATACCAGGTTCCTGTGGAGGTCAGTCAGGAGAGGGGTATATCATTGGCGCTTCGCTGGGTTAAAGATTTTTCAAGGGCCAAAAAAGGAAAACCTATGATGGATCGTCTGGCTGATGAAATTTTATCAGGTTTTAAGGGAGAGGGTGCTGCGATAAAGAAAAGAGACGATACGCATAAGATGGCTGAAGCCAATAAAGCTTTTGCGCACTTCAGATGGTAAAAAATTAACATAGGTTTATTAAAAGTTAGGACATAACAATAATGACTGATCGAATGAGTTTAGAAAACATAAGAAATATTGGGATTATCGCTCATATAGATGCTGGTAAGACGACGACAACAGAGCGCATTCTCTTTTATACAAAAAAAATCCATAAGATTGGCGAGGTCCATGACGGGGCCGCAACGATGGATTGGATGGTGCAGGAACAGGAGAGAGGCATTACGATTACTTCTGCCAGTACGACTTGTTTTTGGAAAGACATTCAGATTAATATTATTGATACTCCGGGGCATGTAGATTTTACGGTTGAGGTTGAGCGTTCCTTAAAAGTTTTAGATGGCGCTGTTGTAGTTTTTTGCGCGGTAGCCGCGGTGCAGCCTCAATCTGAAACGGTGTGGCGTCAAGCAGACAAATATCATGTGCCACGCCTGGCGTTTGTTAATAAAATGGATAGAGTCGGTGCGGATTTTAAAAATGTGCTCGATGATATGCATAAAAAGCTTGGTGCTAATGTTGCGGCAATTCAGTTGCCAGTTGGTAGTGAAGAGAATTTTACAGGGATTATTGATATTATAGATGAGGTTTTTTATCTTTATAAAGATGACAAAGGAAACGATATTGAGAAATTGCCTGTTCCTGAAGATCGAAAAGCTGAGGTTGAGGAATATCGTCATATCTTATTTGAACGTGTCGCGGAAGTTCATGATCAACTGATGGAGCATTATATTCAGGGAACTCCTTATACAAATGAAGATTTGAAGAAGGCGATTCGCGAGACAGTTTTAGCGAATAAATTTGTACCTGTTTTATGTGGTACTTCTTTGAAAAATAAAGGGATTCAACGTGTGTTAGATGCTGTTTGTGATTATTTGCCTTGTCCAACGGATATGACTTCAATAAAAGGATTTGAACCGGATACAGGCGAATATGAAGAACGCAAGATTTCATCTGATTCTCCTTTTTGTGGTTTTTGTTTTAAAGTGATGAGTGATCCCTATGTTGGAAGGCTGAATTTTGTGAGGATTTATACGGGTAAGGTAGCAGCTGGAGAAACCATATATAATTCTACTAAAAGAGAGTCTGAACGTGTTTCAAAGCTTGTGCGCATGCATGCCAATAAACAGGAAATGATTACAGAAGCATTTTGTGGGGATATTGTGGCTTTTGTGGGTTTGAAGGAATCAAATACCGGCGATACATTATGCAAGGAAGAACAGCCGATCGTTTTAGAGGCGATTAAGTTTCCTGAGCCGGTTGTCGATTTGGCTATTGAAACAAAAACAAAATCTGACCAGGAAAAACTTGCTTTTGCGTTGCGGAAACTACAGGAAGAAGATCCGTCCTTTAGAGTGACTTACAATACAGAGACAGCGCAAACGATTATTTCTGGTATGGGCCAATTGCATTTAGAAATTGCGGTGGATCGTATTTTAAGAGAGTTTAAGGTTGAAGCTGCTGTGGGACGGCCGCAGGTTGCTTACAAAGAATCTATTCGCAAGAAAGTAAATGTGACAGGAAAGTTTATTCAGCAGTCAGGCGGGCGCGGCCAATATGGCCATGTTGTTATGACGGTTGGCCCTCAGGAAGCTCCTGGCGCGGGTGTTACGTTTGAGGATACTCTTAAAGGAGGCGCGATTCCAAGAGAATATATTCCTGCTGTGAGAAACGGTATTATGATGGCGGCTAAGAGTGGAATTCTTGGAGGTTATCCGGTTACGGATATTGCGGTTACACTTGTTGATGGATCTTATCATGAAGTTGACTCATCAGAAATTGCTTTTCAGATGGCTGCTTCGATTGGTTTTGCAGATGCATTAAAACAAGGTGGATCTTTTTTGCTTGAGCCGATCATGGATATAGAAATAGTTGTGCCAGAAGAGTTCATGGGAACTGTTATCGGAGATTTCAATTCTCGTCGGGGGAAGCTGATATCGATGGGGCAGCGAGGTAATGTAAGAGTGTTAAGAGGAAATGTTCCGCTTGCAGAAGTTTTTGATTATGCTAATATAATACGATCTTTAACGCAAGGAAGAGCATCTTTTTCAATGGAGCCCTTTTGTTATCAAGAGGTGCCTAGAGATATATCGAATAAAATTTTAGGTTTAAAATAAACGGAGGTGAATAATGTCAAAAGAGAAGTTCGTAAGAACTAAACCGCATATTAACATTGGAACGATAGGTCACGTTGATCATGGAAAGACCAGTTTAACGTCAGCGATCACAACGACCTTGGCGAAAAAGGGTTGGGCGGAAGCCAGGAGCTATGCATCTATTGATAACGCGCCGGAAGAAAGAGAAAGAGGCGTTACGATAAATATTGCTCACGTTGAATACCAAACAGAAAATCGTCATTATGCGCATATTGATTGTCCAGGCCATGCTGACTACATTAAGAATATGATTACAGGAGCCGCACAGATGGATGGCGCCATTTTGGTTGTGTCGGCTGCGGATGGCCCTATGCCTCAGACCAGAGAACATATTCTGTTGGCCAGACAGGTTAACGTTCCGGCAGTTGTGGTCTTTTTGAACAAGATTGATATGGTTCAGGATAAAGAACTTATTGAGCTGGTTGAGATGGAAGTCAGAGATCTTTTGACAAAGTATAATTTTCCTGGCGACAAAATACCGATTGTTAAAGGAAGCGCGGTAGAGGCATTGAACTGTGGATGTGCCAAGGAAGATTGTCCGAAGTGTGGCCCGATATTCGAATTAATGAAAGCTGTCGATGAGTTTATTCCGTTGCCAAAAAGGGATTTGGATAAGCCTTTCTTGATGGCGATCGAAGACGTGTTTACAATTTCCGGCCGTGGTACGGTTGGTACAGGAAGAATTGAGCGCGGCAAGATTCATCTCAATGATAACGTAGATATTGTCGGAATGAAAGAAGAGACAGGAAAGACTGTTGTTACCGGTATTGAAATGTTCAGGAAACTTTTGGACGAAGGCCAAGCGGGAGATAACGTTGGGCTTTTGTTGAGAGGTGTTGATAAGGATACATTAGAGCGTGGACAGGTTTTGGCTGCTCCGGGTTCTATTACGCCTCACAAGAAGTTTAAGGCTCAGGTTTATATTTTAACAAAAGAAGAAGGCGGGCGTCATACACCGTTCTTTTCAGGGTATAGGCCACAGTTTTATTTTAGGACGACCGACGTTACAGGGTCTATAAAATTGCCAGAAGGCACAGAAATGATTATGCCTGGTGACAATATTACCGTAGAGGCTGAATTGATTATGCCTATCGCCATGGAGAAGGAATTACGTTTTGCTATCCGTGAAGGTGGACATACAGTTGGTGCAGGAGTCGTTTCAGAAATAATCGCATAAATTAAAAGGTTTGTGGTAGCGGGAGCAGATGTTCCTGCTACCACTAATTAAAAAGAAAGCCGTAAAGTAAGAATATGTCACAGAAAATCAGAATAAGATTGAAAGCATATGACCATCGTTTGTTAGATCAGTCGACGCGGGAAATCGTGGAGACGGCTAAAAGGAGCGGAGCAATTGTTTCAGGGCCCATCCCATTGCCGACCAAGAAGGAGATTTATACTGTTAATCGTTCAGTTGTCATTGACAAGAAGTCGCGTGAGCAGTTCATGTTGGCAACGCATAAAAGGTTGCTGGAGCTGCATGAACCGACCGCCAAGACGATTGACGCGTTACGTAAGTTAAATCTTCCTGCCGGAGTTGATGTAGAAATCCGATAATCAAAAGAAGATGGTATCAGCGCTACATAAAGAGAGATCATGGGTATATTGAACAATACAATTAAATTGTTGGGAAAGAAAATTGGCATGACGCAGATTTTTGGCGAAGATGGCAAGATTGTGGGCGTAACAGTTATAGAAGCTGGGCCTTGTGTTGTCATGGGTGTCAATGAAAAGAATGTGAAAGTTGGTTATCAGCCGGTAAAGGAAAACAAGGCTAAGAAACCTCAGTTAGGTGAATTTAAGAAATTGAATTTATCGCCGATGAAGTATATTCGTGAGCTGAGAATTGCTGAAAAAGATAACTATAAAATTGGGGACATTATAAATGTCGATGTCTTTAAAGAAGGTGATTTTGTAGATGTTACAGGTGTGTCCATTGGAAAGGGTTTTGCTGGTGGAATGAAAAGGTGGGGTTGGTATGGAACACCTATGACTCATGGTTCGACATCAAAACGCAGAATTGGTTCTGTAGGTGCCAGTTCAGATCCTTCTCGTATTTTAAAAGGCAAAACAATGCCCGGACATTTGGGGGCTAAAAAGACAACAGTGCAAAATTTGAAGGTTGTCAAAGTTGATTTGGCTAATAATCTGGTTATTGTGGAGGGCGCTGTGCCTGGCCATAGAAATGCGTTTATTGAAATTAGAAAATCAATTAAGAAACAGAAAAAGGCTTAAAGATGGAGAAGAAAAATAGAACTGTAGTAGATGTGTATGATATGGATGGCAAGGCTATTGAGAAGATAGAACTAGATGCTCAGTCTTTCGATGGTTTTGTTCGTAAAAAAACACTGTATCAAGCCATTGTTGCTTATAGGGCAGGCATGAGGGCTGGAACAGCGCAGACGAAAACAAGGAAAGAGGTTTCTGGCGGCGGAAAAAAACCATGGCGTCAGAAGGGTACAGGTAGGGCCAGAGTTGGATCTAGCCGTAATCCTTTATGGAGGCATGGTGGAGTTGTATTCGGCCCACATCCAAGAGACTTTGGTTATGCGTTACCACAGAAGATTAAACGAGAGGCACTGAGGTCAAGTTTAAACGCAAAGGTTCAAACTGGAAATTTTATTCTTGTTGAGAAGATCCATATTATGCAGCCCAAGACAAAAGAGTTTCTCAAGTTTTTAGATGCGTTAAAAACAGGAAAAGAAAAAGTACTGTGTGTTGTCGACGCTGTAAATGAAAATATTAAACGAGCTTGCTCTAACATTAGTTATTTGAGTTTAATAGATTCTGCTTCACTCAATGCTTTTGAAGTTGTCAATGCAAAAAAAATTATAATAACAAGAGATTCATTAAAAAATTTAACAAAACGCTTGAAAAATGCATAGTCCATACGATATAATAAAAACTTTGATTCATTCGGAAAAAGGTGCGCGCTTAGAAGGCAATGGTTGTTACCAGTTTTACGTCTCAAAAAAGGCAACCAAAATTGACATCAAGAATGCCATTGAAAAGATTTACAAAGTAAAAGTCGATGCTGTTAATACCATCATCGTTCATGGCAAGATGAAAAGAGTCCGTCAGCAAATTGGTAAAATGCCTGACTGGAAAAAAGCCTTCGTTCAATTAGCAAGCGGCCAGAAGATTGAAATAAAGTAAGAGAGTTTCATTTTAAAGAAAGGTTTTTAATTCAATGGGAATTAGAAAGTTAAAACCAACATCATCAGGGGTACGTTGGGCCAGTATTTCAGATTTTCAGGAGATTACAAAAAGCAGGCCTGAAAAATCATTATGCGAGCCTTTGAAAAAGACTGGTGGCAGAAATAATAATGGCCGCATAACAACCCGTCATATTGGTGGGGGTCACAAGCGTTTATATCGTATCATTGATTTTAAGCGTAACAAATTTGACAAGATGGCAAAGGTAGAGGCTATAGAATATGATCCTAATCGTACATGCAATATTGCTTTGGTCAGGTATGAAGACGGAGAAAAAAGATATATGTTGGCACCGCTGGGCTTAAAGATTGGCGAAGAGGTAATGAGCACACTCGGAGCGGATGCCGAAATTAAAACAGGAAATACAATGTGCCTGCGTTTTATTCCGTTGGGGACATTTGTTCATAATGTAGAGCTGAACCGTGGTTACGGTGGGCAGATAGCGCGTAGTGCTGGAAATGCTGCTCAAATTACTGCCAAAGAGGGTGAGTTTGCACATATTAAAATGCCTTCTGGAGAAGTGAGGCTGTTTAAGTTGGATTGTTTAGCAACAATTGGGCAAGTTGGCAACGCAGATCACGAAGCTTTGATGTACGGAAAAGCTGGTAGAAAGCGCTGGTTGGGAGTGAGGCCTACTGTTAGAGGTGTTGCGATGAATCCGGTAGACCATCCTCATGGTGGCGGTGAAGGTAAAGCTGGACAAGGAAATCCTCACCCGGTATCGCCTTGGGGACAGAAGTGTAAAGGGCTCAGAACCAGGAGAGGCAAAAGATATTCAAGTAAATTTATTGTTAAGCGAAGGAAAGCATAATGCCAAGATCGTTGAAAAAAGGACCTTTTGTTGAGGAAAAGCTGGTAATAAGAGTTGATAGAGCGCGTAAGTCTGGGTCTCGTCAGCCGATTAAAACCTGGTCAAGAAGTTCCGTGATTACTCCTGATTTTGTTGGTTTTACAATCGCTGTTCATGACGGCAGAAAACATATCCCTGTTTTTATTACAGAAAATATGGTTGGGCATAAGCTTGGTGAATTTGCGCCAACAAGATTATTCAGGAAACACGGTGGTGTTAAGGCTAAGAAAGGGCCGGATTTAACTTAAGATATTATGATAGTTCGTGCTGAAGGAAAATTCATTAGAGGTTCTGGTAAGAAGGTAAGACAGGTAGCTGATCTCATACGCGGGATGAATGCTGAAAAGGCGTACGATTACCTGGGATTCATTAACAAGCGTCCGACTTATTATGTGCGTAAAGTTTTGCATTCGGCTATTGCTAACGCGAAGGTGAAGGGCTTAGATACGAATGACCTTGTTATTTCTAAGATTACTGCAGATGATGGTCCAAGGTGGAAAAGATTTAAAGCGGCGGCTTTTGGAAGAGCGACAGAGATTTTGAAAAAGACAAGTCATATAAAAATAGAATTGGATTTTAAGAAGGTTAAGTGAGGAACATCTCCTTGCATAACCATGAGAAAAATTTTTTGAATTTTCCTCATACGCTATAGGAAGAGTATCCGCAGAAGGCGGGCCCGCATTTGGCGGGGTTTCGCGCAGTTAACTTACTCATATCTAGAGATATTCGTAAGTCATGCGCTCATTTAAAGGAGGAAGTTGTGGGGCAAAAGGTTCACCCATTAGCGGTCCGGTTAGGCTTCATAAAAGAATCGAAATCAAAATGGTTTGCGCGTCATGGAGATTTTGGGGTCTATTTAGAAGAAGATTACAAAATCAGAAAGCATATTACGCGTCAGTTAAAGCAGGCCGCGGTTTCTTTTGTGGCGATTAACCGACTTGCTGACAAGGTAAAGATCAGGATTCATTCGGCTAGGCCTGGTGTCATTATTGGCAGGCATGGTGCGGATATTGAACGCCTGACAGGTGAATTGAGAAGCATAGTAAAAAACAAGGAAGTTGTTGTTGATATCGAAGAGATAAAAAATCCTTCAATCGATAGCCAGCTTGTTGCTTCAAATATTGCTTTACAGCTTGAAAAACGTGTTGCTTTTAGAAGGGCGATCAAAAGGGCCATGGATCAGGCGGTCCAGGGTGGAGCAAAAGGGATTAAAGTGAGTGTTGCTGGAAGGCTTGGTGGTGCTGAAATTGCGAGAACTCAGGCTTATAAGTGGGGGAGTGTCCCATTACAGACTTTCAGAGCGGATATAGATTATGGTTTTACAGAGGCATATACCAGATATGGGCTGATTGGAGTTAAGGTTTGGATTTATAAGGGTGATGCCCTGTTGGAAAGATTAAAGCAAGAGAAGCTTAAGAAGCAACAGGAACAGAAACAAGAGCAAGGAGCGTAGTAGATGCCTTTAATGCCTAAGAGAGTAAAATTTAGAAAATTTCAGCGAGGTAAAAATCGCGGGATAGCCGTTAAAGGTGCGGAGCTTAGTTTTGGAGAGTTTGGATTAAAAGCTCTGGATAACGCGATTATTAAAAATAACCAGATAGAAGCTGTGAGGGTTTTGTTGGCTAGACAGTTGAGAGGGTCTGGCAAAGTATGGATTAGGATTTTCCCTCATAAATCTGTGACGAAGAAGCCCGCAGAAACACGGCAGGGTAAGGGAAAAGGCGATTTAGCATATTGGGTTGCTCGCGTGAAGCGTGGTGCTGTTCTTTTTGAATTAGGGGGCATTCCTGAGGCATTGGCGCGCAGGGCTTTAAGGTTGGCAGCTTTTAAATTGCCGGTGCGGACTAAGTTTGTAACAAGAACGGCAACGATTTAGGAGTTTTATGAAGATAGATGATTTAAGAAATATGAGTAAAGATGATTTATTAGTGAAGCTTGCTTCAATTAAAGAGGAGCTGGGGAAATTAAATTATCAAAAGGTTATCGGTCAAATTGAGAAGCCCCATCAATTTAAAATGCTTAAAAAAACCATTGCCAGGATTAAGACACTTCTAAATGAAAAAGAGATGTCTTCAGTAGAGAAAGAATAGGTTATGAGCGAACATCAAGATGTAAGAGAAAGTTTAAGAAAAGAGTTTGAAGGGGTTGTCACGAGCAACAAGATGAACAAGACGATCGTTGTTGAGGTGTCAAGACTGGTAAAGCATGCCGAGTATGGAAAAACGATTAAGAGAAAGCTCAAGGTTAAAGCTCACGATGAAAAAAATGAAGCCAACATTGGTGATATGGTGAGAATTAATGAAACGAGGCCTTATTCAAGGGATAAACGATGGCGCATGGTTGAAATCGTTCGCAAGGCCAGATCGGTGGAGAAGCAGAATGATTTATAAACGTACAATTTTAACGGTAGCGGATAATACGGGTGCTAAGCTTGCTTCATGTATAGGCGTTGTTGGGAGAAGAGGAAAGTTGGATGCTACTATAGGCGATATTATAACAGTAAATATTAAATCATCTTCGCCAGGTGCGGCTGTAAAAAAAGGTGAGGTAGCTAAGGCTGTTATTGTTCGCATGAAGAATTCATTAAGAAGGCTAGATGGGACCTATGTTAAATTTGATTCAAATGCGGTTGTTATGATTGATGCACAGATGAATCCTCGTGGTACGCGTGTATTTGGACCAGTGGCTAGAGAGTTAAGAGATAAAAATTTTATGAAAATCGTTTCTTTAGCTCCGGAAGTAGTTTAAGAAACATATAAAGATAGAGAGAAAGCAATGTTGAAAGTAAAAAAAAGCGATATGGTAATGGTCCTATCAGGTAAGGACAAAGGTAAAAAAGGCAAGGTGATTTCTGTTAATCATCAGTCAAGCCGCGCCATTGTAGAGGGGATAAATTTTGTTAAGAAGCATAAGAGGCGTACACAGCAGGATCAGCAGCAGCATACGGGTGTGATGTCCGTTGAATCTCCGATCAGTTTATCAAATATTATGGTGATTTGTAAAAACTGTGATGCTGCCGCAAAAGTCAGCTTCTCAGTCCTTAAGGATAAGAGTAAAGTTAGAATTTGCAAAAAGTGTAGTGAAGTAATATAAAAAAGAAATAAGAATTTATTTCAATAAAGGAAGAAAATGACACCGCGATTACTTGAAAAATATAGAAAAGAAGTTGTTCCTGAGCTGATGAAAACGCTGGGCTATAAAAGTGTTATGCAAGCTCCTCGTTTAGAGAAGATTGTCATTAATATGGGGGTTGGCGAAGCATTACAGGATATTAAGATGCTCGATAAATCTGTTGAAGAACTTGGTATGATTACCGGTCAAAAACCGATTGTAACGCGCACAAAAAAGGCTATCGCCAATTTTAAAATAAGACAGGATTTACCTATTGGGTGTAAAGTTACACTTCGTAGGCAGAAGATGTATGAGTTTCTTGATAGGCTTATTAGTGTCGCGCTTCCGCGTATCCGTGATTTTCGTGGTTTGTCTGTGAAATCTTTTGATGATGCTGGCAATTATAGTTTTGGTATTACAGAACAGGCTATTTTTCCTGAAATTGAATTTGATAGAGTTACGCGAGTGCAGGGGATGGATATTACGATTGTTATGAATTCGCGTTCCAAGAAGGATGCTTATGAGTTGTTGAAGGCTCTTGGCATGCCGTTTAAGAATAAAAATACCGCTGAAACTTCTGAAAATTAAAAGAATTTGATTTTTGAATTCACGAAAGGATAGCTGTGGCAAAATGTTCGCAAATTAATCGCTGGAAGAGGACACCAAAATTTTCGACAAGGAAATATAATAGATGCCGATTATGCGGCCGTTCTAAGGGGTATTACCGGAGATTTCAAATTTGCCGTATTTGTTTTAGAGAACTGGCGTGGAAAGGTGAGATTCCTGGCGTAAGGAAGGCGAGTTGGTAGGAATTTTCAGTAAGGAACAATCTCAAGATCAGGGATTGTTTCATATTTTTAATAAGGTAAATGCCTAAAAATAGGCATTGTTAAGGAGAGCAGATGTCTTTTAATGATCCAATAGCAAATATGTTAACGTTAGTTAGGAATGGCGCTAGGGCAAAAAAAGAAGCCGTGGATATTCCTCATTCAAAAATGCTCGTGGTTATTGCTGATATTATGAAGAAGGAAGGTTTCATTGATAACTATAGGGTTATTAAGGATACGAAGCAGGGAATCTTGAGAGTTTATTTGCGCTATGTAAACAAAAGATCAGTTATTGTAAATTTAAAAAGAGTCTCTAGGCCTGGGCTGCGCATTTATAGGGGTACAAAAAGTATTCCAAGAGTTTTGCGTGGCAAGGGTGTGGCAATTTTGACAACATCAAAAGGCCTTATGACGGATGAGCAGGCTAGAGAACAAAAAGTTGGCGGAGAAATCCTCTGTCATATATGGTAATATATACTTTTGTGGTTTTATGACCGCAAGAGTATTTTGCTAAAAAGCGTTAAGAGGAATTATATTATGTCAAGAATAGGAAAAAAACCAATTGAGGTTCCAAAGGATGTGAAGGTAGGTTTGAAGGACGGCCTAGTGACCGTAGAAGGCCCTAAAGGCAAGCTTGAATTTGCTTTGCCGGACCAGATTAGTTGCCAACAGAAGGATAGTCAGCTTTTATTGTCTGCTGGTAATATGCTGAAAAAGACAAGGGCTTTATTTGGAACATCTAGAGCGCTGGTGGCCAATATGATTATTGGTGTAACGGCGGGTTATGCCAAGACTCTGTTGATTAATGGAGTTGGTTATAAGGCTCAGCTGCAGGGAAAATTGTTAAAGATGAATCTTGGATTTAGCCATCCTGTTGAGTATGCCGTCCCTGAAGGTATTAAAATTGATGCTAGCAAGCAGGTAGAAATTGTCGTCAGTGGTATTGATAAGATAAAGGTCGGGCAGGTTGCGGCGGAGATCAGGAGGATTTTTCCTGTTGAACCTTATAAAGGAAAAGGGATAAGGTATAAAGACGAAAAAGTCCGAAGAAAAGTTGGTAAAGCCGTTACAAAATAGAGTGGTGATATGAAAAAGAAAATTTCATTAAGAAAAAGAAGACACATTAGGATTAGAAAAAAAATTGTTGGCACTGCGGAAAAACCACGTCTAAATGTACGCAGGAGCCTGAAGAATTTATTTGTTCAGATAGTTGATGACTCGAAACATTCAACTTTGATGAGCGCTTCTACAGCAGACAAAGATTTTAGATCCAGCTGTGCATATGGTGGCAATGTAAAATCTGCGGGCATGCTTGGAGAGGTTGTTGCTAAAAAGGCAAAAGAAAAGAATATCTCCTGTGTCGTTTTTGATAGAGGTGGGTATGATTTTCATGGTAGAATAAAGGCTTTCGCAGAAGCAGCTAGAAAAGGCGGATTGGAGTTTTAAGAATGGTTGAACCTATTGCAGCTAGAGAAACAAAAGAAATCATAGAAAAAGTTGTTAGGATTAGCAGGGTAACCAAGGTTACAAAAGGCGGTAAAAAAATGTCTTTTAGCGCTTTGGTTGTTGTTGGTAATGCGAACGGTAAAATTGGAGTTTCTTTAGGAAAAGCCAACGAAGTTGCTGACGCGATAAGAAAAGGAATTTCGCAGGCTAAAAAAGAAATGATTGATATTCCGTTGCATGGAACGACTATTCCTCATGATGTTTTAGGAGAATTTGGTTCTGGCCGTGTGCTTTTAAAACGTGCGGTTGAAGGTACAGGTATTATTGCTTCAGGCCCCGTGAGAGCGGTTTGTGAAGCAGCCGGCATAAAAGATATTTTAACAAAGTGTCTGACGACTAATAATCCGATGAATGTTATTATGGCTACCATAGATGGTTTAAAGCAACTAAACTATCATTTAGAAACTTTCGCGTTACGGCATCAGGCGGTGGTACAAAAAGAAGGTGAAGATAATGCACATAACTGATATTAAAGCGCCTAAAGGTGCAAGAAAAAAAAGAAGAGTTGTTGGCCGAGGTTCTGGGTCAGGCTGCGGTAAGACGTCGGGCCGTGGAAACAAGGGGCAGGGATCCAGGGCAGGCAGGGATTTTAGGCCTGGCTATGAAGGCGGACAGATGATGTTATTCCGCCGTTTACCAAAAAGAGGTTTTACGAGCAGATCAAAGAATCCTTATCAAATTGTTAATGTTGGGGATTTAGATAAATTTACAAAAGGTAGTCTTGTGAATGCGGATATCTTGTTTGAAGAGGGATTGATTAGAAATAAGGATGGCATGGTTAAGCTATTAGGAGACGGAAATATTAAGAAGGCTCTTAATGTGAAGGTGCATAGAGCAACAGATTCTGCGATAAAGAAGATTCAGGAGGCCTCTGGTACTTGTGAAATAATAACCGTTCAAAGCAAAAGATGATTTCAGCCTTATTAAATTCATTTAAAATACCAGAACTTAAGAAAAGGATTTTAGTAGCACTCGCGCTTTTAGCGGTATATCGTGTGGGTTGTTACATTCCTACCCCAGGAATCAACGGGTCCGCTTTGGCTGAGTTGTTTCGACGAATTTCAGCTGGTGAAGGTGGGGCGCTCTTTGGAATTATGAACATGTTTTCCGGTGGTGCTATGAGCAGGATGACGATATTTGCTCTGGGTATTATGCCCTATATATCATGTTCTATTATCATGCAGCTTTTGACGGCTATTGTTCCCGCGCTTGAAAAGTTAGCGAAAGAAGGAAAAAGCGGCCATCAGAAAATTACGCAGTATACGCGCTATGGAACAGTTGTTTTGGCTATGGTGCAGTCATATTTTGTGGCATTATGGGTTGAAGGTTTAGGCCGTTCTCAGGAGCTGGATATTATCATGCTTCCCGGTTGGGGATTTAGGTTAATAACAATTTTAACATTGACAACCGGGACAATTTTTATTATGTGGCTGGGGGAGCAAATCCAGGAGAGAGGTATTGGAAACGGGATTTCGCTTGTCATCACAGCGGGTATCGTTTCAAGGATACCTTCAGCAGGCCATCAGTTGTGGGTTTTGTTCTCGCCAAATTCACCTTCCAAAAGGATTCTTGAGCCGTATGTATTTTTGATTATGGCTGTTATTTTGGTTGCGGTGATATTGGCAGTAACAATGGTGATACAATCTCAGCGTAGAATTCCTGTCCAATATGCCAGAAGAGTGGTTGGACGAAAAGTTTATGGGGGACAGAGTACTTATATTCCTCTAAAGATTGATCAATCCGGTATTATCGCTATTATCTTTGCCCAATCTATCATTTTGTTTCCGGCAACAATAGCATCTTTTATCCCTCATGCGGGGTTTCAGGCGTTTGCTAGAAATTTAGTGCGTGGGCATTGGCTTTATACGGGTGTATATTCGTTGTTAATTGTTTTCTTTTGTTATTTTTATACGGCGATTGTTTTTAATCCCGTTGATATTTCTGAGAATATGAAGAAGTATGGCGGTTTTGTTCCGGGGATCAGGCCAGGGCGTCCGACGGCAGAATATCTGGATTATGTAATGACACGCTTAACATTAGCGGGAGCTTTATTTATGGCTTTTATCGCCATATTTCCTGATTTCATTATGGCATGGCTTAAGATTCCGTATCTTGTTGCGTCGTTTTTTGGCGGCACAGGGCTTTTGATTACAGTGGGTGTTATGTTAGATACGGTTAAGCAGATAGAAGGCCAGCTTTTAATGAGAAATTATGAAGGGTTTTTGAAGTCAGCGAAGATGAAGGGGAGACGATGAGCGCAAAAATAATTTTATTTGGCCCTCCTGGAGCTGGAAAAGGGACACAGGCAAAATTGCTGAGCGAGAAGTTTTCATTGCCACATATTTCTACAGGCGATATTTTGCGGCAGGAAGTAAAAAATAACACAGAACTCGGGCAAAAGGCCAAAGAATATATGAATTCAGGCAAGCTTGTCCCTGATTCGCTTGTAACGGAAATGGTAAAAAAACGCATGTCACAGGATGATGTAAAGGATGGTTACATTTTGGATGGCTATCCGAGGACCAAGGCGCAAGCAGAATCGTTAGATGAGATATTAGGGAAAAATATCGATAAAGCTATTTATATGCATACAACAGAAGAAGTTGTTATTCAGCGTTTGACGGGACGAAGGGTGTGTCCAAAATGCGGTACAAATTATCATTTAAAAAATATGCCGCCAAAAGAGGATATGTTGTGTGATACATGCCGCGTTGAATTATTTCAGAGGCCGGATGATAATGAGGAAACTGTCAGAAATAGATTGAATGTTTACTTGAAAGAAGCCAGCCCTGTTTTGGGATACTATAAAGAACAGTCAAAGCTTGAAAATATTTCCGGTGATCTTGATTCAAAAGAAGTGTTTGATATTATTTCAAAAATTATTTTAGCTCTTTAAAAAAGGTATTTTAATAGATGATTTCGCTTAAAACCACTCAAGAGCTTGTGCTAATGAGGGATGCGGGACATATCCTGGCTCAGATTATGGATAGGCTCGCAAAGATGGTAGAGCCGGGTATTTCTACGAAGGATTTGGATAAAGCTGCAGAAAAAGCGATAGCTGAATTTGGAGTTGCAGCGGCTTTTAAGGGTTATCGTGGATATCCAGCTTGTGTATGCGCTTCGGTAAATGAAGAAGTGGTGCATGGAATTCCTGGAAAGAGGAAGCTTGTTGAAGGCGATATCATCGGGCTTGATTTAGGCATAGAAAAAGATGGTTTCTTTGTGGATATGGCAAAGACTTTTCCTGTCGGAAAGATTGATGCCGAAAAGCAAAAACTGATTGATGTTGTTGAAGCCTCGCTTGATGAAGCAATAAAGTTTTTGAAGCCTCAACATTTTCTTTCTGAAGCCTGTGAAGCGTTGCAGAAGTATGTGGAATCTCATGGTTTTTCTGTTGTCAGGGATTTTGTTGGGCATGGTATTGGTAGGCAGCTGCACGAAGAGCCGCAGATTCCGAATTTTAAAACAGCGAGCAATAAGACAATCGTTGAAAATGGAATGGTGATTTGTATTGAGCCTATGATTAATGCTGGAGGATGGCGCGTTGATGTCCTTGAAGATGGTTGGACAGCGGTGACGAGCGATAGAAAGCCATCCGCACATTTTGAGCATACTATCGCCATGTGGGATAGTAAGGCGCAAATATTAACACGATAGGATATATGGCTAAAGAAGATGCGATAGAAGTTGAAGGTGTTGTTACTGAGTCTCTGCCAAATGCCATGTTTCGTGTGGAACTGGAAGATGGCCATGTGATTTTGGCTCATGTATCGGGAAAAATTCGTATGCACTTTATTCGGATTTTACCGGGGGATAAAGTTAAGATGGAGCTATCTCCCTATGATTTAACACGAGGTAGAATCACCTATAGATGTAAGTGATAGATAAAATTAAGGAGTTGTAAAGTGAAGGTTAAATCGTCCATTAGAAAATTGTGTAATAACTGCAAGATTATTAAGAGAAATAGGGTGTTACGGGTCATTTGTACAAATCCAAAACACAAACAGAAACAGGGGTAATGGTTTTTGTTTTATTAGTAGGAAGCCACTGTCTTGTTTAAATTGCATTGAGTATAAAGCGTTATAGAGTTAAAGACTTAAAATATAGGATAGGAGAAAAAAAGATATGCCAAGAATTATAGGTGTAGATATTCCAAAAGAAAAAAGAATTGATGTTTCCTTGCGCTATCTTTATGGAGTTGGCCCGGTGATTTCAGCTCGTATTTTAAAAGAAGCCGGTATTGAAGCGTCTAAAAGAGCAAAAGATTTAAATGAAGATGAGATTTCAAGGATAACAGCTGTTATTCAAAAGGGTTTTACAGTTGAAGGTGATTTAAGAAGAGAGCTATCTCAGAATATTAAGAGACTGATGGATATTGGTTCTTATAGAGGGTATCGTCATAAAAAATCATTACCTGTGCGAGGACAGCGCACAAAAACGAATGCTAGGACAAGAAAAGGGCCGCGTAAGAATTCGAATATTATGAGGGCGCCAGCGGCGAAGTAGTTTTAAAAGCAGGCCTTAGGTGAAGGGCCTTGTTAAGAATAAACCTAATTAAGGCAATATTAAGGAGATGAAGTATGGCTCGTAAGGGAAAAAGAAAGAGCAAGAAGGTTTTGGCATCGACAAGCGGTGTTGCTCACATACAGGCGAGTTTTAATAATACGATTGTGACTATTGCTGATAAAGATGGCAATGTTATATCGTGGTCTACTCCTGGGGTTGTTGGTTTTAAGGGGTCTAAAAAATCTACTCCTTTTGCGGCTCAGGTGGCAGCAGGTGATGCGGCCAAGAAGGCAAAGGATTGTGGTTTGGCTGAAGTAGATGTTTTTGTAAATGGCCCTGGATCTGGCAGAGAATCTGCTATCAGAGCTATTGCAGCCGCAGGTTTGATGATAAGAATGATAAAAGATGTGACTCCCGTGCCTCACAATGGCTGCCGAGCACCAAAAAGAAGAAGAGTTTAGGAGGTTCAATGGCGAAGTATACAGGTCCAAGTTGTAGGTTGTGCCGTAGAGAAATGTTGAAATTGTTTCTCAAGGGTTCAAGATGTCATACAGAAAAATGTGGTTTGGCACGCAGGGCTTTTGCGCCCGGGCAGCATGGTCAGGGACGCGGTACGAAGTTGTCTAACTATGGGCTGCAGTTAAGAGAGAAGCAAAAAGTAAAAAGGATTTATGGTATACTTGAACGCCAGTTTAGAAGATATTTTCATATGGCTGCCAAGACCAAGGGTGTAACAGGTAAAGTGCTCCTTCAGATATTAGAGAGAAGATTAGATAATGTTATATTCAGGCTTTGTTTTGCCGTTTCACATACACAGGCGCGACAGATTGTTCGTCACAATGCTGTTTATGTAAATGGAAAAAGAGTCAACATCCCTTCATATTCTGTAAAGGCGAATGATGTGATTGAGGTCAGAAGCAGGGATGGTGTTAGAAAGGCGATTAAGGCAAATATTGAGACGAGCAAGGATCGCGGTGTTGCTGCTTGGCTGGAATCAGATTTCGAGAATTTAAAAGGAACTGTTTTGAGGCTTCCTGAAAGAGAAGATGTCACAATGCCTATTCAGGAGCAGTTAATCGTCGAGTTGTACTCAAAGTAGTTTATTCTTGGGTAGTTATTTTATTAGGAGGATAAAAGATGGGTATTAAATGGAAAGATTTTCAGCTGCCGAAATTTTTGGAAATAGATGAGGCGACTCATACTTCGACATATGGCAGATTTATAGCAGAGCCATTTGAGCGCGGCTTTGGTGTTACGTTAGGTAATTCATTAAGGCGAGTGCTTTTGTCTTCTATTGAAGGTAGCGCTGTAACCGCGGTTAAGATAGATAATGTTTTACATGAATTTAGCAGTGTCGAGGGTGTTTTAGAAGATGTGACAGACATTATTCTGAACATAAAGAATCTTGTCTTACGTTCGCATTCACGTGCTGTAAAGACGATATATATAAAGAAAGATAAAGTGGGAGATGTGACAGGTAAGGATGTTATTACTGATGGAACAGTTGAAGTTTTAAATCCTGATATTCATATTGCCACATTGACAAAGGATGTTAAGTTTCATGTGGAGATGGAAGTAGGCCGGGGCCGTGGCTATGTGCCAGCTGAGATTAATAAGAAAGATGAACAAACTATCGGCATGGTGGCTGTGGATTCTATTTTTACGCCGGTTAGCAAAGTTTCATACCGTGTTGAAAATACGCGTGTTGGCCAGAAGACAGATTATGACCGTCTGATTATTGAAGTGTCAACAAATGGCAGCATAGACCCAAAAGAGGCCATGCTTTATGCCGCAAATATTTTGCGCGGACATTTGGATGTTTTTATGAATCTGGGCCAGCTTCCGGAGGAAATGGATGAAGATGAGGCCATGTCGCCGGAAGAAGCGAATATGTATGAGAAACTCAGACTGCCTATTTCTGAACTTGAGCTGTCTGTGCGTAGTTCTAATTGTCTTAGAGAAACGAATATTAAGATGATCGCTGATTTGGTTAGAAGGTCTGAAAGCGAGCTTTTGGGATTACGTAATTTCGGCAAGAAGTCATTGACGGAGGTCAAAGAGCTTATTGTCGGTATGGGATTAACTCTAGGGATGCCAATGGATGAAAAAAAATTAAAGAAAGAAAAATAAGATGAGACATAAACAAAATACACAGAACCTTTCAAGGTTTAGTTCATATTATAAGGCGACAATTATTTCGTTGGCACGTGCTGTGCTTATTAATCAAAAGATTGTTACGACCAAATTAAAAGCTAAAATCAGCAGGCGTTTGGTTGAAAAATTGATTACATTGGGCAAGCAGATAGATTCGTTAGCAGCTCGCAGAAGGGCATTTTCAATTTTAAGCGATCATGCTTTGGTTAAGAAACTATTTACAGATATTGCTCCTGTTTTTGCCGGCAAGACCGGTGGTTATACGCGGATTATTCCTTATAAGAGGCGAAGAGGCGACAATGCAGAAATGGTTGTTTTAGAGCTTTCTTTAAAGAAAGAGCCTAAAGCGCCTGCTGTTGCTGAGAAGGCATCAAAGGATGATGAGCGTGTAAAAAAAGCTTCAGAAGCGGCAATTAGGACGGCAAAAGGCAGGGTAGCACATTCTGCTCCTCCTGCGAAGGCAAAGCGTAAGAAAGATTCGAAAAAGCCTTCAACTAAAAAGTCCGGCGGTTTAGGGAAGCTGTTTAAACAGGAAAGAGATTCCATAGGATAAGAATTTCTTTTTGCAGGGAAGTAAGTGGACGTTTGAAGCTTTTATTGATTGTTAATATGAGCGGAGAGCTGAGATGTTCTACGTACTTTTTTAATCTTAGATGTTATCTTACTGGATAGCTTGCTCGTCTATGGGCGAGCTTGGTAGAATTCCATACAAAATTTTAATAGCATGCCGCTTTCAAAAAGAATTCAAGAAGTAAATCCATCAGCTACGCTTCAGATTACCGCAAAAGCAAAAAGCATGATAAAAGAAGGAAAAGACGTCATTGCTTTTGGGGCTGGTGAGCCTGATTTTGATACGCCCGAAGCGATAAAGAATGCAGCAATAAAAGCGATTCAATCCGGATTTACAAAATATACTCCTACCGCGGGAATTCCCGAACTCAAAGAAGCCATTTCAAAAAAATTAAAAAATGATAATCAATTGGAATATGATGCTTCTTCCATAGTTGTTTCATGTGGGGCAAAGCATTCTTTGTATAATGCGCTACAGGTTTTAGTTGATGAGGGAGATGAGGTCCTTATCCCTGTCCCTTTTTGGGTGAGTTATCCTGAAATGGTGAAACTCGCTTTGGGTAAGCCGGTTTTTTTACAGACCTCATTGAGCGAAGATTTCAAAATTAACCCTCAAATTTTAAAAAATGCTTTAACAAAAAAAACAAAAGTTCTCATTATTAACAGCCCTTCTAATCCATGTGGTGTTGTTTATAGCGAAAAGGAATTGCGAGACATCGCTGCTTTTTGTGTGGAGAACAACATTTATTGTATTAGTGATGAAATCTATGAGAAGATTATCTTTGATGATTTAAAACATGTTTCAATGGCTTCTTTTTCCCGGGATGTAAAAAAAATGATTTTGACAGTTAATGGGCTCTCGAAGTCGTATTCTATGACGGGGTGGAGAGTGGGCTATTTAGCGGCTGAGCCTGAAATTGTCCAGGCTATTTCAAGGCTGCAGGATCATTCAACATCCAATCCGTGTTCTATATCACAAAAAGCAGCTTTAGCGGCTTTTGCGTTAGGGGACGATTTTTTTGAGGATATAAAGAAAAAATTTCAAGAAAGAAGAGATTATATTGTTTCAAGGTTGGATGGCATGGGTGGAATAGTTGGTTATAAAAAACCCGAGGGTGCCTTTTATATATTTTGCGATATATCACGTACCGGTATGGATTCTTTTACTTTTGCTAACAGGCTTTTGGAAGAAGAGCATGTGGCGCTTATTCCTGGGGAGCCATTTGGTTGTGATAATTATATTAGGTTGAGTTTTGCGACGAGCATGGAAAAAATTAAAAAAGGTTTTGATCGGATTGAAAACTGGGTTAAAAAGCTTGTTTAAAGGTTAAATGCATATTATGGGAAAAACAATTGCTGAAAAAATATTAAGCGCACATGCAGGGCGAGATTTAAAAGCCGGCGATTTTGCTGTTTGTCCTATTGATTTTTGTTTCGGGCAGGATGGTACGAGTGGTATTATTGTGGACCGCCTGCAGAAAATGGACATCAAGGATGTCGTTCATCGTGATAGATTTGCTATTGTTTTAGATCATAGCGCGCCTTCTCCGAGCATGGGTGTTTCGGCGGTGCATAAAAAGCTAAGAGATTACGCGAAAGAAAAGGATTTATTGCTTTATGATGTTGGCTGTGGAGTTTGCCACCAGGTTATTCCTGAAGGAGGGCATGTTTTACCGGGAGACCTTGTATTGGGGGCGGATTCGCACACTTGTACATATGGAGCTTTGGGTGCGTTATCAACCGGAGTTGGGTCTACTGATTTAGCTATTGCTTTGGCCGCTGGAAAAAGCTGGTTTAAGGTTCCGGATTCTATTAAGATTATTATTAATGGAAAGCTGCCAAAAGGTGTGTATTCTAAGGACATTGTTTTAAAAGTAATTGGTGATTTAGGTGCTGATGGAGCGACTTATAATTCTGTTGAATTTTATGGAGATACAATAGACGCGCTAAGTATGGATGCAAGGTTTACTATATCTAACATGGGCGTTGAAATGGGCGCTAAGTTTTGTATTATTCCTGCCGATAAGGTAACAGAAAAATGGATAAAAGGCAGGCCCACGCAGAGAAAACCTGTTTTTTATAAAGCGGATCCAGATGCTGTGTATGTGAAGATTTTAAAGTATGACGCCGCCACTTTTGTGCCACAGTTGGCTAAACCGCATACGGTTGATAATAAAGCTACTGTTGATGAATTAGCCGGGCTCCATATTGATGAAGCATGTTTGGGGACGTGTACGAATGGCCGCTTGGAAGATTTAGGAATTGCGGCTGGGATTCTAAAAGGAAAGAAAATTCATAAAGATGTCAGGTTTATCGTGGCGCCGGCTTCAAGAGAAATTTATTTGGAAGCTATTGAAAAAGGGTATATTAGTATTTTTGTTCAAGCGGGTGCGTGTGTTGTGACGCCGGGCTGCGGCCCTTGTGTAGGCACGCATAATGGTGTTCCATCTAAAGGAGAAGTCGTTGTTTCAACCGCCAACAGAAATTTTAAGGGGCGTATGGGTAATCCGGATGCTTCTATATATTTAGCTTCACCTGCAACTGTTACGGTAAGTGCGCTTGAAGGAAAGATTGCGGATCCAAGGAAATACTTGTAGAATATAACCTTAACAGGTTTTAAGGCATAAGTGGTTTTTCTCACAGGTTTCTAAAAGCGGGGGAATAATGGACCTAAAAGATTTATTGCTGTTAGCAATTGAAAAGAAAGCATCAGATCTTCATTTGACTGAGAATACACCTCCGATTTTGAGGATTGATGGCCGTCTTTTGGTTACTGATTTACCTAAGCTTTCCAGGGATGATGCCAAAAGCCTGATTTATTCTATTCTGACAAATGAGCAAAAAGAGGTTTTTGAAGAAAAATGGGAGCTTGATTTGTCTGTGGCGATGGTTGGCATGGATAGATTCAGAGTTAATGTCCATATTCAGAGAGGTTCTGTTGAGGCGGCTTTTAGAAGAATACCGTTGCAGATTCCAAAATTAGAAAGTTTGAATTTGCCTCTGATTGTTGGTGAATTGGCCAGAAAGCCAAATGGCTTAGTTCTTGTTACAGGGCCGACAGGTGTTGGTAAAACAACAACTATGGCGGCTATGATTGATTTGATAAATGCCGAGAGAAATGAAATGATTATCTCTATTGAGGATCCGATAGAGTTTATTCATTTAAATAAAAACAGTATCATCAAACAGAGAGAGGTTTTCTCTGATACAAAGTCTTTTGCTGAAGCGCTCAGGCATGCTTTAAGACAGGATCCAGATGTTATTTTTGTCGGTGAGATGAGAGACTTGGAAACAATCTCAACAGCTTTGACAGCTGCGGAAACGGGCCATTTGGTTTTGGCGACTTTGCATACGCCGGATGCCCCTCAGACAGTGGAAAGAATTATTGACGTTTTTCCGCCATA
>JBDREX010000034.1:0-6865 GCA_043819345.1 Candidatus Omnitrophota bacterium | reverse complement strand
CTATGGTTCAATTGTCATTGTTTAGCCAGGCCAAACAATCCAGGCAATTTCTGGATTCCGTGCTGAACAAGAGTGAAATTAGCCCTAATATCCCAACTGGTTCTTCCAGCCCAATAGACATAGAAAAAGTTAAAACTCTTGTAAGAGAAACGTCTTCTCTAAGCAATTGCCTGGCTTGCTCGGTGACTTTGATTTGGACATTGGCGCAGTTGAAAGAACGGGCTCAGCTTATGGGCATGATGCATGAAGGAGAGACTGAGCCATATCATTATTATGTCCATACAGAGACGTGGGGGGCTGTAGATATTTCTCCTGAAAGGCATCCTGCGGGAGAAGAATTGAAGGGGGCTGAGATGCCTCTTGATGTGCTGATAAGGACTGCTTCTCATCCAATGATTACAGAAACGATTGGAAAGATTGGTTCAGCGATTAGACTTTGCGCTGCTGATTTTGAGTTAGATTCAGATACCGATTCCTCCTCTCCGCTGACATATGGTCTGATTGATAGCAACGGTTTGGGTTTTGGAGTTTCCAGCACAATAGATTCTCGTGACTTGTTAAGGTGGAAGCATAGGAGCATGGAGGGTGTTTTTGAGCAGGAGATCAAAAGTAGAATGCAGGCTATGTTAGAGCAAGCATGTGCCGTTAATAAAGATGTTAAAGCGAGCAAGGATCTTCAAGATTTGGCAGGACGATTTGTTGAGACATATGGGCAATTACCAAGGATGGCTGATTCTATTTTATCTGTCTTTCAAGATGCTTCGTTGAAACAAGGCCTGCAATTTAAGTTTACAAGACTTTGGATGGTGGGCGGCAGAGTTAAAGGAAAGCCATTTAAAGTGGTGGATGCGGCAGAGGGGATAAGGCATGAAAGTGATATTGATTTATTTTTAGAGGTTTCAAGTGAATGGGATAATGTTTTGCTTGGGCCGGATTTTTCTTGGAAGCAAGGCACAGCATTTATTGACCGTGCATATAATCCGTTGAACAGGACGTTGTTTGGATTCGTAGAGAACCTTAGGAGCCAGCTCCCTGTCTATTTAGATTTACTTGAGCCAGTCGTGCCATATATTGCTATACAGCTTATTCCACGCAGAGATTCTGAGGATCTAATAGTTTTTCATGATGATCGCATGTTGTTGGGTTGGAGAGAAAATCCAGTTTTATCATCTGAAGTCATACGACAGAGAGTCAGTGAAGCTATTAATACATTCTCTAGCCCAGTTAACAAGTTGGGCGATATTTCAAATAGGGTTATGCCGATTGCGGCCATGGAGACTGTAAAGAGAGATTTGAAAAATAGGACAACATATGTTCCTGGATTGAAAACGGTTCAGTCTTTGAAAGCGCCTATTACGGAAGTTAAGCAAGAGATGAATGTGTATGCCAGGAGACGTTTTACGGGAATTAAAGAGTATGAAGATATTTTAAACTTGTCTGAAAATACGCCGGTTGCCGCAACGGTTTCCGTTTTTTCTTCACCGATGCAAATGGTGGGTTCGGGTTTGAGTTCCTTCCTTGAAACCTTTAAGCCTTTAGAAACCAAGAGGCTTTTAGCATTTCAAAAGGCTTTTAAGTCGGATTGGCATGATCCTGTTATGGATATGCATTATTCTTTTATTGTGGAGCTTGAGAGATCTTCTTGGTTTAAGGGTAAGGGGTTTGGTTTAAGGTTGATAGATCAGCATACAGCAGATTCTTTATCTCCTGTGGCTGTTTTTGATTTTGACAGGAGGGATAATGTTGTTCTTGACTATCTTTGGTTGCGAGGTGTTCCTTTTATTGACAGCGAACTTTATCCAGGAGATGGTCGCTATAGAGATTTACATTATCATGGCTTGGGTTCGCGAATTGTTAAGATACTAGGAGGTTTTGTTAAAAACAATAAAGCGTTTAGAATGACCGGTCTTAATAATCCTCAGGCGTTATGTGTGTTAGTTTCTGGAACAGACGCTTGGAAATTCAACCAACAGCTTCAGCATTTGGTTGGAAGGGGATTGCGTAGTATTTATGAAACTTATTCTGCTAAGGAAAAAAATGGTTTTAAGGTTGATTGGACTTTATGGAGTAAGATTTTAGAGAATGCCGGCCTAAGGCAGGATGATCTTGGTGTGTTTGATTGGCTTGGATTCTACCAGGCTGATACAGATGTATTAAAGAGCTATCTTGTGCATTCTCTCTCAGAGCAATCATCTTTGTCATTTCATCGAAGCGTGTCTTTGACGTCTTGCGGTGTTATGTTGAACCGGGCTGGTTTTACACGGTTTAAGCTTTGTTGGGAACTAGAGAATGGTTTAATTATAGAGGGTTACCGGGATCGTCAAGATGCTTCTTTCGTTAAAAAATTAATAAAAGGCTGTTTTTCTTCACCGCTTGTCAAACCGGTTTATGTAGTAAATAATATTCCAGCTTTAGGGAAATTAGAGTTTGCACCTGATGCGTTTTCCGGCAATCAGATGAATATTATAATTGACGGTAAGAATGCCGGTAGTTTTGGATTGGTTGAGAATAGGCGTGAAAAGACGGTTTCTGTGTATAATTTTGGACTTTTTAAGAACTACAGAGGCATGGGATTTGGGTCATTGGTTTATGCTGAGATTCCGAAAATGGTCATGGCTCAGTATCCTCAAATGAATTGGATTATTACTAGAGATGTTGTAAATCCGGCGATATTAAATATCCATCAAAAGATGTTTGGTCAGACAGCCGTTGCTGTGGGAAACAACTGGGTAGAAGCTGGTGCGCTTAAAGCCGGCTTGCCGGAAGTATTGGCGTTGACACCAAAGAACCATTACAAAAAGTGTTTAACTGTAAGATCCAGCATGCCTCAAATGATAAAGCCGCTATCTGTTTCATCTTCTGTCGGTTTGTTTGAGATTGGTTTAAAAGTTGGCGCGACCGTTGTAACCGGATTATTGGCATCTGAGTTTGCGAGTAAAAAGATGAATTATTCGGCTCTTGCTTCTACGCTTCTTTTGGGCTCTAACATTTTTATGTGTTTGAATTCCTCTCATATTGGCCCTTATTTAGATGTAGCTTTCTATACAAGTGTTGTCGCAGGTGTTTATGAATTTTATAAACTGGCAAAAACAAAAATAGATGATTTTGAAGCGCCGATTCAGCCTCTTGATTATAAAAAGGTCAATAGAATAGCGGTTGGCGTATTAGCAGCCTTGACCGCGCAGGAACTCTTATCAAAATTTCCTGTTACTAACGCTTTGATTAGCCAGATTTATTATAAACACAATATTCTTTGTCCTGGAAATACAAGGAGATTGACGTATGACCTGTGGGATATTGCGCGTTATTCGGCGGGATTTGTGGGATTTGTTGCTTTCAATAAAAAGATTTTTGGTAAATCGCAGCGCAGGTTTAATAATAGAGCGTCTTCAGCTGTTCGGGAGAATGATTTTGGTAAAGATGCAATAGAGAGACTTGTTGTTTCTTCGTCAGTCAATAAGGTTGCGGAAGGAAATTCAAAGAGAGATCTGGTTGAGGCGATGAGGCTTTATCAAAGATTTCTTATTATGACGCCGGATACAGGAATCTTTCGCATGGAAAAAGAATTTGAAGGCCGCCAGATTGTTAATGTTACATATTTTGGTGGCGAAAATACCGCGGTTAAGCCTTTTGAGCCGGCTGGTATTATTTTTGGAACGAACGGATGTTTTAATTGTGCTGGCGTTGTTGGTAGAGCTCTGGGGCAACCAGGTCAGACGAATGGCGCTGTTTTCCATCAGGAGTATTCATTGGTTGATGAGGATTTCTATATTACCAGAAAAGCCGCTGAAATTACTTCTCTGGCAAAAGAGCTTAAGGAATCTGGGGTATTGGTTGTTGCTCATCAAACGGCTGTTAGCGACTTAATTAATGGTGTTAAACGGAAGCTTAAATCTGATACTTCATCGTTTAAAATTCTTTTTATTGAAAGAGATACCGTGCAGCAACATTCTTGTGATATCGTTGCAACGCTAGCTGGAGTTGCGGTTAGCACACTAGAGAAAAACTTATCTTCTGATAATAAAGTTTTGTATGTGGCAGATTGGGGACGTATTGAGAAGGTGATAGGGCGTAACCATCTTGTTTCTGCGAAACTTGACTCTGTGTTTGAAAAAATTTCCTCATCTGCTTTGTCATCAATGCCGTATAAAGAAGAAGACATTAATACTGATTATGAAGAATTGGATGAGTTATTCAAGGGTGGTATCACACAAGAGATTATGTCTGTTTTTGATCAGTATCGTAAACCGGTTAAGGTTCATGTGATTGGTGGCGGCAGAAATACGGAACTGCAGATGAAGGCTCAGTTTAAGGAACGCGTTAGTTTAACTTCTACAGCTTTGCATGATCTGTTCCAGTTTAGCGAACTTGGTGTTCCTCAGGATATGGCTTTATCATGGGCTGAGACACTGAGAAAGGGTTTGATAATTCAGGATATCAATCAGGGTTTACGTGTCGGCTATCATAAATTTGATGTGGTGGTTGTTGGTACAATGGTTGTTCCCTATGTAAAAGATAAGCTTGCGTTGCTGCCGGAAATACAGCGTGTGCTTCGCCGTAACGGCAAGGCTTTTGTGGCAGATTTTGGCCCGGTTATTTTTGGGGGAGTAAAGGATCTACAAGCCTCTAATATTACGCAATATCCTTTGACGCACACATTGTCTGTTAATGTCAACTTGGGCGGCCATGATACCGCAAAAATTCTATCGGTTGTTTCAATGCCTGCTCCAGCCGATTTGATTCTGCCAAACATAACATTTGCGAAAACTCCTCAGATTATTATTCCTAAATTAAAAGCGGTTTGGCCATTATTTTATGGAAGAATTACAAAATATATTAGTGTTTATCCATATCATTTTGTTTCTTCGTCTTTGGCAAGCGAAACGCGAGTTGAGTTAACTGCGCAGTCTCTTAAGTCGTTAGGTCAAAATGATCTGCATTTTGGCGCGAAACCGTTGATGGTTTCCAGCCCGATAGATAGAGAAAAGATTAAAAATTTAGCCAGAAATTCTTCCTATGTTTGTAAGGAGACGTATCCTCGCATAGAATTTATTCAAGATTTGTCTTTTCGGTGCCGGAACCGTTTGAGTTTTGATAGCGCTCCTGACTTGTATTTTCCGATGGTGAAGCTGTTGGCGATCAGGAAAAAAGCTCTTGGCGAAGAAATAAGAGATGGTGAATATAAGACTATACTGCTTGTAGGGGCGGAAACAAAGGTATTGCCAAAGCAACTTGAAAAAACCCTCCCGCATTTAGAAAAAATATATGTTGTTAATCCCGATTTTCGTTTTATGAAGGAAGGTGTCCGTGAAGAAATTCAAGGCAAAATTCATTTTATTCAGGATGTTGTGCAAAATATCATGCAGTATCACATTAATCCACCTGATTTTTCTTTTAGCTCGGGGTTGTTTGCTATGGAATTCATGCCTTTTCTTCAGGGTCCGGGAACTTATCTTGAGATGATGCAGGCTATGGCGGATGTTATGCCTGTTAATGGAGAAATGATTATCGCTGCTGGTTGTTATGAAGAAAATACGCAATTATTACATGCCATAAAAGAAGTTGGCTTAGTTGTGAGGAGTATTGGAGGAGAAGGAAATGAGGTTTATTGGATAAGAAAGATGCAGAAAGTGGTTGAGCAAAATAAAGAATTGAAGAAGATAGATAATTTACATAGTAGCCCTGTGTGTCAGTTAATGGGTGTATCAGTGGGTCAGATTGCTTCTTCATCTTTGATTCAAGGGGCTTTCACGCAGATTTTTAGCGGGCAGCTTTTGGAGGATATGAAAATAAATAGAACGTTAAAGCAGATTGAAAAAGCTACCTCTCGGCATAACGCGGCGCATATCAGCCGAGATTTTGTTTATGGAAAGATTCTCCCAATAGACAGATTGCCGGTCTTAGAAGAAATTTTGCGTTCTATCAATGAAAAGATGCGCTTTTTCTCTGAATTAGAAAATTATAAATATTACCATGTTTTAAATGCTGTTTTTGAAGCTTCCACAAAAAGAGGGGAAGTTGCGATAGGCGTGGATCAGGCTTTGATTTTCGCGCGTGACTTGAAGCTCTTAACGCTGCATTGGGACAATATGTTGATTTCCAGCTTTTCAACGGCAGCACAAGAAGGCAAAAATAATATGAGTTTATTTATCGCGAGCTTGAACAGATTATTACAGAAAGAGCGCGAATGGCAGCAGCAGCAAGAAGAACTGAGAAAACAGCGGATGGAGCAATCACGTATGGCGGAAGAAAGACTCCGACAGAAAAGAGACGCTCGTTATAGAGAAGAAGCGGGAGCTCAGTGTAGAAGACAGGAAGAAGCACGGAGACAGGCAGCGCAAGAGGCCGAGAGAAGGGCTACTGAGGATTATCGGAAACAGAGAACATCTAGCGCACAAGGGGAGTCTGTTAATCAAGGCCCTCGCGTTTCAACAGTGCGTCCATCTACAAGATTTGATCAAGAAAAACGTTATCGTTCATGGGAAGGTGCTATGAGCGTTAAGGATGCTTATGATATTTTAGGCCTTTCTAAAGGCGATTCTTTGACAGAGGCGCGCCGTGTTAGGAATGAATGGATGATGCAGTATCATCCGCATCGGACGCAATTTGATAACATTTCTGCGTTTGATAGGGAGAAAAATGATGTTGCCGGACGGAATATCAATATGGCTGTTAAAGTGATTGATATGTCTTTTGATGAAAAGGCTTCTTCCTCTCTCAACACCTTCACCTCCATCTCTGACTGGCAGAAGAGGGTGGCGGCCGGAGCTTCCATACCGGTGCATGTCATCGCTTATCCGGAGAATGCTCCTGTTCATGTGTCCAGGGTAGCTATTCCTGAATTAGCCTCTTTGACCACGCAGGA
>JBDREX010000033.1:0-36982 GCA_043819345.1 Candidatus Omnitrophota bacterium | reverse complement strand
AAACAAAAAGCCAGCAAAATATTTTGCTGGCTCAATACTCTGAAAAAAATTTTTTTATTCTGTGGCCGTAAAGATGTCTTTTGATAGGTTGATACCGCGCGTAATTAACTCGTCGTAAAAAACAGGGACATACCCCGTTGCAATAAATTTTCCAATAACCTTATTGTTATGCTCTTTGTCGATCGCGATCTGTTTAAAACGAAAAATGTCTGTAAACTTAATATGCGTATCATCATCCATGCCCGAAATCTCAGTAATCTGAATAATTTTCCTGGCACCATCGGAAAGCCTTGCTGTCTGCACAACAACATGAATGGCAGAGGCGGTCATTTCTCTAATAGCACGAATCGGCAATTCCACGCCGCTCATTAAAATCATAGAATCAAGGCGCGTTAAAACATCACGCGTGGAGTTCGCGTGAATGGTTGTCATGGAGCCATCATGGCCCGTATTCATGGCCTGAAGCATGTCTAAAACCTCACCACCTCGGCACTCACCGATGATTATTCTGTCTGGCCTCATTCTCAAGCAATTTCTAAATAAATCTCTTGTGGCGATAGCCCCTTTGCCTTCAATGTTAGGAGGCCTTGATTCCAGCCTAACCCAATGCTCCTGGTTTAACCGCAACTCAGCAGCATCTTCAATCGTAATAATCCTGTCTGTGTTGGGTATGAAATCCGACAAAATATTTAAAAATGTTGTTTTTCCTGAGCCTGTTCCCCCGGAAACAATCATATTTTTTCGTGCTGTAACACACGCACATAAAAAATCAGCCATTTTTCTATCTAAGCTTTCAAAACGCGCAATCAAATCATCAACCGTATAATGATCCCTGGAAAATTTTCTAATTGTAAGTGTCGGCCCTGTCAACGAAAGCGGTGGAATAATCGCGTTCACACGCGACCCATCTGGCAACCTTGCATCTACCATCGGAACGGATTCATCAATACGCCTTCCTAGAGGCGCTATAATTCTTTCTATAACGACACGAACCTGATCATCAGAAATAAATTTTTTACTAGTCAGTTCAATGCGACCCTGCTGTTCTACATACACCTGATCCTTGTTGTTGACCATGATGTCCGTGATCGTATTAGAACGCAAAAGTTCTTCTAGTGGGCCCAGGCCAAGCGCTTCGTCGGCAATTTCCTTTACGATGCGTTCTCTTACTTCAAAGGATGACAGAAAGGCGCCAGTTTCTTCTGTGAGCAAATTTGATATAATTTTTTCCGCTTTTTCGCGCAGCTCTTTAACTTTTTTAGGATTATTAACAAGCTCCATGTCCAGCCTCTTCAAATCAAGCTCTTCAATTAAGCGGGCATGAATACGGCGCTTTAGCTTAATCACCTCGTCTTCTTCTTCAATAGGCTTAACCATTTTTAATTTATCTGTCAGGCCCATCGCTTCCCAAAAAGACCCTGCCACAGCAACATCGTCAGATTTTAATGATCTTAAATCCTCTACATCCTGATGAGCAATGTAAAGAGTTTTATTATTGATAATTTCTTGCGCAAATTTTTTTATCGCGGTTGAAACGCGGCTAGAAGGGCTATCTACTACAACAGGCACACCTCTGTTAAGGGCGAGACCAACAACACGTCCGTCGCTGGGAACACTGGCTATAATCTCGCAAGGCAAAGCAAGCTTTACTTCTTGCCAGGAAAGGCCAGATTTACTTTCTGCGCGGTTCAAAAGAAGCTTAATCATATTCAATGGAAAGTGAAGCGATTGAAGAACATCCAGGCCCCATCGTGTTTCATATACAGACAATATATCCGGGGTAGCAATAAAAAGAATCAGATTAGAACGGTTAAAGACTTGAATCAAGCTATCCGTAAAACCTCTTCCTCCGTCGACAATAATAAAATCATAAAAAGACATCAACATGTTTAAAACACGTTTGATGCGCTCTCCGGTAATATGAGGCGATTGCTTAGGCCGGGTAATGGCGGGTAAAAAATCTATGCCGACAGGCGCAAGCGTCATATAATTTTTTATATTCCCCGCCTGTTCGACTTTTTCTAAAATAGATACGATATCAAAAATAGAATACTGAGGCGTAGCATCTATCATTCTTGCCATATCCTGGATAGCCTGCAGGTCCAGATCAATCAAGGCAACCTTTTTACCCTCTTGGGCCAAAGCAATAGCCAGATTGACCGCAATAAGTGTCTTGCCGACGCCACCTTTTGTACTAAATATAGATATTAAATGATTTGCACTTTTCTCGTCTGCCATAAAACCTATGTTCCTCTAATTTAGCTGATAGGTAATAGGGATCTCAACCCAGATCTCTTTCAATGTCAAACCACCCGGAAAAGCGGGGTAAGGAGCGAGGCGTTTTACCGTATAGACAGCGACGTTATCCAGAAGCTTGTGCCCGGAAGACTCACTGATATCAACATTAACCAGCTGCCCTGTTGATAAAAGATGCAGGCTCAGCACAACCTCTCCGCTAATATTTGCTCTTTGCGCCTCCATCGGATAAGCCACATTTTTCAAAATAATCTGCTGCACCATGCGCACATATGCCTCAGCGGGGTCGTCACCGTATTCGGCCACAGCCTCTTCTTCCATATCTTGGCGCATATCGCCGTATTTTAAAATTTTTGGAGTAATAGAGATGACGAGTTCCGTATCCCCTAACCTAAAATCCTTAGACCTGAAAAGAGCGCCGAGAATAGGAATACTGCCTAATCCAGGAACCTGCTGCAAATTATTAGCCTCGTCGTTATTAATTAACCCGGCCAAAAATATCGTCTGATTATTTTTCAAATATAATTCGGTCGCAGCACTTCTCGTCTTAAACCCAGGAGTCGACGTAGAAACACTTGTTCCTGTTTGCACGGTCAGCTGCGTTGACGTATCAACCGACTTAATCTCTATCTCTAACTTGCAAAGGATATCCCCTGTTGTCTTAACCTCAGGACAAATATTCAACTTCACGCCGTAATCCACATACTCTACAGACGTTGTGGTTGTTCCGCTGGAAACACTCACATTAGAAAGGATCGGAATTTCTCCGCCCACTAAAAACCGCGCTTCTTTTCCGCTTAAAGCAACCAGCTTTGGCCTGGCAAGCGTTCGTGCCAAGTTATCCTGCTCTAAAATATTCAATGTCGCAACCAAAGCCGTCCTGTCAAATTGTGACTGCCAAACAGATTTAATAACATCACCCAATTGCCGATTTAATGTGTGTATGCCCGGTGTCGGCATTTCATTAAACGTTAGCGATGTCGACCAATTAAACCCCAGTTTGTCAACGGCCACCTTGGAAATTTCCAAAATTTGCACATCAACCTCCACAAGAGGGTTATCTTCAGAATAGGTGACAAGATCAATAATCTTGTCTTTGAACTTATCCAACAACTGTTCCACAACTTCTTTTTTCCGAAGAGGCACATCTCCTAAAACAAAAATTTTGCGCTCCTGTTCTCCTGCCTGAAACTTAACACCCCGCACTCCAGCCGTTGCAAATAAATCCTGAAGCCGTTTCTGCAACTTTTTAAGGTCTTCGGCAAAAACGCGGACAAGAATCTCTCTTTGCCCCAAATCATCCCATATCTGTAAATTTGTTTCACCGGCCCCTTGCGCAGAAACAAGCAATTCTTTGTTTCCAGCCCCGACGACATCAGCGATTGCAGGATCTCCTATTGCAATCCTTTTTGGATTAGAGACAGGAATCACTTTGGACTCTCCTAATACGATATCCATCTGTTTGGCAATGGCGTAATCGTCAGAAAAAAATTCAGGACAGCCTGTTTGTGGAAAAACCACAATAGCACTCAAAGACATCACCAGTGCCGCTAAAACAAATCCTCTTATTCTTTTATTCATTCAGCCCTCTTTTATGTTGTATGAGCCTATTTCATGACCATATCTGATTTTTCTGTGCCACGATATATCTCAATACTGGGAGGTGGTGGTGGAGCTTCGCTCTTTTTTTCCTGCTGTGGCTGCATAATAGGAACTTTTTCTTCTTTTGGAGCCAAAAATTCTTGCCCTAAATTACTAAAAACATACTGCCACATCGTATTGACTTCAACCGGAGGAACAGGCTCAACAACTGTTTCAAGAGGAGGCCGCAAAACCAGTCTTAATCTACCCTGGTCCAAAGCATATGTCATAAGTGCGATTTCACGAGGAGACAAGGCTAATGTAACAACAAGATCCGTTGGAGAAGGCGCGGCTTTTCCGCGTGCGGCGGCACCTGCTCCGCCTCCCCCTTCAACTCCAAGAACTAAAATATTCTGAAACAATGTCACACTAACAAGCTCTGTAACCGTTTTACCATCCACCTGAGAATTGTATGGAAATGTTCCCATGACGTCAATGTAATCCCCTGGCCTGACCTTCCCTCCAACTGCAGCCAAATAAGGAATCGTAAAAGCCATTGCGCGCTTCCCCTGAGGCGTCCTCATGGCCAAGCTCGTATTTTTAACAGCGATTGTTAACTTTGTAGACATAATCTGCTCTCCGGGAAAAATATCCGCAATAGCACGCTTACCGACAACAAGGCTCTGAGAAGACGTTGCTTTCGGCTGGACATATTTTTCGGGAACAGCATCAAACTTCATCATAGTTTCATCAATGGTCGTTCCGGCGGGAATATTTGTTGTTGCTACAAGAACATAGGCTTTCTTTTCTGACTTTACAAATTTCTTTTCCGTTTGGCTGATGTAGTTGCGGATCATAGCAACAGCCATTAAAGCTAACACGAACGCCAAAACAATACTCAGCTTTTTTTTGTCCACGTTTATCCGCCTTTAGTTAGTTGGCACTAAGAAAATATCGTTTGATGATTCCGACAATCAAAAACAACGTCGTATTTTTCTCTGAAGCTTTTTGAATGCTGCAACCAGGTTCATGTTGAATTTTTTCAACACACACGAATCAATTTTGAAATTACAACAAATTTTCGTTAATAACTATTTTTGCATCTCGTTTAATGCGATCCGTTAATGCTTGAACACGTTGCCCTTGTTTTTGCTGCATCAAACCTTCTTTGATCTGTTCATAAACCTGCTCCAGCGGTGGTGTCATGCCGCCTTTACGCTCTTCTACCTTCACAATATAAAATCCATCTGGCCCCTGAAAAATCTGGCTGGGCTTGCCAACATCTAACGACGCGGCAACCTCACGAAATTTTTCAAATTTGTCCTCCGGCTTTAAAAATCCTATGTCTCCCCCTTTAGATGCACTTGGCGATATGGAACGCTCTCGGGCAACTTTCGCAAAATCTTCCCCTTGCAATAAGGCTATTAAAATCTCCTTAGCCGTATCTTCTGAGGAAACAACAATCTCCCTACATCTTAATTCAACAGGTGCTGCAAATTCTTTTTTATACTTAGCATAAAAATCTTCAACCTCTGACGGTTCAATCACAATGCCTTTTGTTTCATCAAGAATCAACTGCCGAGCCATGATCCCTTTTCTAAACTCTTCTATGGCATCTTTGATATCCTGTTTTTTGTCAATACCCCGAGAAACAGCTTCCTGATAAATTAATGTTTGCGTAATCAAATCGTTCAGATACGTCTTTTTATCACTCAGGGAGCGAATCTTAATCTCAGGAGACAAAGATTCAAGGTTTTTGATTTTTGCAGTAAAATCTTCCAATGTTATAACATCGTCATTCACCCTGGCCAACACAGTGCCATATACCTGCGGCTCCTGAGTTTGCGAAGAGGATGGGGCTACCGTAGGAGTTGTTGACACCGGCTGCAAAGACTGCAAAATATTCTGAACCTGATCACAGCCTGAAACCGCGATCATCAACCCAAAACATATTATCCCTACAATCGGTTTAAAGGAAATTTTCATACGCCCCCTTCTTTTATCGTATCTACGCAAAACTTTCTTACACTGCGTCAAGGATTGCTTAATATTGTTGTTCAAATTGCCTGATGAGCCCTTATTTTAAAAGACCGCCAATGATTTCTGGTGGCACAGCCTCAAAACCAAACACTGTTCCACAACGAAAAATGTCCATCCTCTTTGATTCAAGAAGACTTACGCAAAGGCGGAATCCCAAACACTATAGATGCTTCATGGCCATCAGCTGCTCAGACAGCTCATACAAAAACTTTTATTCTAGTCAACTATTTATAACACATTAGTTTTTTTAAATCAATATATTTAGAAAGGAAAGTTTGCTGTTTTTAACGATACACAAGATGTATTTGGATGACAATCTCACTGATACAGAACCCGTTAACCCGCCAACCCGTTAACTCGTTAACCCGCCAACCCGTTAACCCGCAAACCCGCCAACCCGTTAACTCGCCAACCCATTAACCATGTCGGTTCAAATCCGAAACACGGTTAAATTATAAGGGGGATCCGAAAATCCGGATCTGATATGGCCCCAACCGATTTCGCTCGCTTGCGCTCGCGGATCCCGCTCCTCCAATTTCTCAAATAGCTCAAAGAGCCAAAACTTGACGCATCTTGCAAAAACCCGCCTACCCGTCGGAGCCGGTTAGAACCGTAAAATCCTGCGGTTCAAATCCGAAACACGGTTAAATTATAAGGGGGATCCGAAAATCCGGATCCCCCTTATAGTTTAATAGCCCCAACCGGATTTGAACCGGTGTCTTATGGCTGAGAACCACACGTCCTAGACCAGGCTAGACGATGGGGCCAATTTTAATCATTTTACTTCTTTCGCACCATATTTACGTTTATTACTTTTTCTATGTCTCTCTGACTCTTTGAATCTTTGGCACTCTTCATGCTTCTTCTTTAATGGCAATTTTGGCGATAGAGGTAATGCGATCTCCTTTTTCCAAGGCCATCAATCTTACCCCTTGAGAATTCCTTCCCGTTTCCCGAATGTCCTTAACAGGGCATCGAACAATCATGCCATGATGTGTAATCGTCATAATCTCGTCGTCAACCAAAACGCAATTTAAACCGATAGCTTCACCGTTTTTGGCAGTAACTTTAACGTTAATAATGCCTTTTCCTCCTCGTGATTGAGAACGATACTCATCCAAAGAAGTCCTCTTCGCAAATCCTTCAGAGGTCACCGTTAAAATTGTTGCCCCTGTTTTCGAAAAATCGGGGCTCACGATTTCAATGCCAACAACTTCATCTTTTTTAGACAAAGACACGCCGCGCACTCCTTTGGCCTGACGACCCATTTGGCGGATCTGTTTTTCTTTAAATCGAATTGCCTTGCCCTCGCGTGTCGCGAGCAAAATATCCTGCGCACCATCTGTTAATTTAGCATTCATCACCGCATCATCCTTATCTAGCCCCATCGCTGCAATTCCTCCTTTGCGCGGGTTAGCAAATGCAGAAAGAGATGTCTTCTTGATAACTCCTTTGCGCGTGCAAAGCACAATAAACCTATTCTCTAAAAATTCTTTTACCGGTAAAACAGCCGCAACTTTTTCCTGAGCACTAACCTGCAAAAGATTAATAATGGCCTTGCCCTTTGACTGACGGCTAGCCTGTGGAATTTCATACACCTTAATCCAATGAAGACGGCCCTGATCCGTAAACACCAGCAAAAAGTCTTTCGTGGAGGCGACAAAAAGATGTTCTACAAAATCTTCATCGCGCGTCTCCATAGCAGTGACGCCGCGCCCTCCCCTTTTCTGCTTGCGATACACGCTCATCGGCAATCTTTTAATGTAACCGGCGTGAGACACCGTAATCACCATGTCTTCCTCGGCAATCAGATCTTCCACCTCCAGCTCTTCAATTTCACCAATAATTTCCGTCCTTCGTTCATCTCCATACTTTTTCTTTAATATCGCCAAATCCTCTTTGATAAGATCTTCAACGAGTTTCTCAGAAGCCAAAATAGCACGAAGCCTTTCAATTTCTTTTAAGAGCGCCAGGTATTCTTTTTCAATTTTGTCCCGCTCCAGTGCCGTTAAACGCTGTAGCTGCATTTCTAAAATTGCCTGTGCCTGTAAATCAGAAAGGTCAAAATTCTTCATGAGGGCTTTTTTTGCCACATCCACGCTTTTTGACTCCCGAATTGTCTTAATAATCTTGTCCAGGAATTTTAAAGCGATTTTCAACCCTTCTAATATATGCGCCCTTCTCAAAGCACGAGTTAAGTCAAACTGGGTCCTGCGGCGTATAACAACTTTTCTATGTTCAATGTAACAATGCATCACCTGCTTAAGGTTCAACACACGCGGCCTGCCATCCACTAAAGCAAGGTTAATAATGCCGAACGTTGTTTCCAGCTGCGAATGCTTATAGAAATAATTCAGTATGATTTGCGGTTCGGCATCTCTTTTGAGTTCAATGACAATGCGCATTCCATCCTTATCGGACTCATCGCGAATATCACTGACCCCTTCAACCTTTTTCTCCTGAACAAGCTCAGCAATCGTTTCTATTAATGTCGTTTTATTAACCTGGTAAGGAATTTCCGTAATGACAATGTTGTCTCGGCCGTTCTTCTGCCGCTCAATCGCAACTTTGGCTCGGATCGTAATTTTTCCTCGCCCTGTTTCAAAAGCAGACTTTATGCCTTCTCGACCACAAATAATACCTGCCGTTGGAAAATCTGGCCCCTTCACATACCGCATCAAATGTTTAACCTCAGCATCTGGATGATCTATTAAATAAACAATCGCGTCGGCCACCTCTGAAAGATTATGAGGTGGAATATTTGTTGCCATGCCGACAGCAATTCCGCTGGAACCATTAACCAAGAGATTGGGCAAAACAGAGGGCAATAGAGATGGCTCTTTCAAAGAGGCGTCAAAATTAGGGACAAAATCAACTGTCTCCTTTTCAATATCCGTTAGCATCTCGTTCGAAATCGCTGCCAAACGGGCTTCTGTATAACGCATGGCTGCTGCTGCATCGCCATCAACAGAACCAAAGTTACCCTGGCCGTCTACGAGAGGATAGCGCAATGAAAAATCTTGCACCATTCTCACGAGCGTGTCATAAACGGCCACATCCCCATGAGGATGGTATTTTCCCAAAACTTCACCGACAATACGAGCACATTTTTTATAAGGTTTTGAGTGGTCCAAATGAAGTTCGTGCATCGCATAAAGAATACGGCGATGAACAGGCTTAAGGCCGTCTTTGACGTCAGGCAAAGCTCTGCCGACAATAACGCTCATCGCATAAGACAAATACGAGCTTTTCATCTCTTCTTCGATACAAACCGGAACTAATTTTTCATTTTGTGCATACACGTTCTGCTTTCTCCTAACAATAAGACTATCATGTCTTTTAATTAAATTGCAATCATGCCTTAGATTTGCCGTCTGTCAACTTCTGGTAACTTAAAGCCCAAATACCCAACCACAAAGGCGTCCATACCGCCATCATCACGGGATCTATCCAGCCCAGGACACTTTTTTCGCCAATAAAAATGGCCGCAACAGAATAGACAATGACGCCAACAAAAAAATACAAACCTAAAAAAATCAAAAAAACAAATAAATAACGCCACGGTGCATGTTTAATCCTGCTCTTGCTGATCCCCAGAGAAACGCGTGCGCCCTGACTTTCAAAGGCAGCTATCAGAGGGGCCAGAGAAAAAAAGAAACCATACCAGAAAGACGTTATTAAAAGAACAACCGTTACTGTACTCGTCATCAATAAAGCGGGCATGTTGACACCCGCAACCGATTGAGGACCAAAATAAGCCCTCCCGACCACAAAAAAGAAAATAGCAAATCCGATCAGGGTAAATACAATGCCCACATATAGCAACAAGGCTTTAAAATAGTAAATGCTCGTTTCGCGCGCACCTTTAAATGCCGCATCAAAAGTTAAGCGATTTTTATACGTGCCCATAAAGTAGTAGACGATAATCAGCACAAAAAAAGAATTCAGAAAAAAAACTGCTGCATACATAACCGTCGTAAAAACTGTACCGGCCCATTCTCCTATGCGAACATAAAATTCTCGAGATATGACGCTATAAAATTTAAGTGCGTGCGTCAAAAGAAGCGTCAGGCTGTAAATCGCAATTAAAGCAGCTACATTTTTCCACCATATCTGAAGCGCGTGCTTAAAAACAGCCAAAGGAGAAAATGTCACTTTTTTCTGCATTATGACCCCCGGATCTAACCCTTAAATATCCAAATTGCGAACGAGGTGCGCGTTTTTTTCAATAAATGCTCTGCGCGGCGCAACCTGATCCCCCATAAGAACAGTAAAAATCTCGTCCGCTTCAACCGCATCTTCAAGAACAACTTTTAACATGGTCCGTCTTTCGGGGTCCATGGTCGTACCCCAAAGTTGATGAGGGTTCATTTCACCCAAACCTTTATATCGCTGAATGTGCATTCCTTTACGCGCCTGCTCCTTAACGTAATAGAGCACCTCTTGCAAGGCAAGAAATTCATGTTCTTCATCATTAACAAGGCTAAAATTTGCTTTTTTCTTCTTTGTTTTAGCGGACTCCCCTTGTTCCTGCTTTTCTCTTTTTTCTGAAAAATAGGTCTGTAGCTCAATTCCTAATTTCTCAATTTTAGCAAGAACGGCCTCTATCTCTTCGGCTTCAAAAATTTCTTTGTAGTCAAACTCCCCTTTTTCGTCTTTCGTGGCTGCAGATAGCTCTGAAAGCTCTTTATCAGAAAACAAAAAGTGGGCAACTCCCTCCACTTTTGCTATATAAACAGGTATTTTATTGGTCTTCTTATTTCTTTTTTCCGTTAGTTCTTTTAAACTCACTCCATTTTTATCTAATATGGCCTGGTATCGATCCAATTGAACCAGATTTTCCAATAGTTCATTAAATTGAGGGTCGTTCAGGGTTTTTTTGGACTCCAGAATCGTAAATTTTAATCCCTCGCGCCCTAAATCCAACATCAATTGATTCATCTGCTCTTCTGTTTGAATGTACTCTTCTCGATTTCCACGTTTAATCTTATAAAGAGGCGGCTGCGCAATGTAAACATATCCTCCTTCAATCAACTTCGGAAAATGCCGTAAAAACAACGTTAAAATAAGTGTTCGAATGTGTGAACCATCAACATCGGCGTCGCACATAATAATCACCTTATGATAACGTAGTTTTTCCAAAGAAAAATCTTCTCCAATCCCTGTGCCCAGAGCTGTAATAATCGTTCTAATTTCTTCGTTGGTCAGGATTTTATCCAGCCTGGATTTCTCCACATTCAATATCTTACCCTTGATCGGTAAAATAGCCTGAAACCGTCTATCCCGCCCCTGCTTTGCAGAACCTCCCGCAGAATCCCCTTCCACGACAAATAATTCAGACACCGAAGCATCGCGTTCAGAACAATCAGCAAGTTTGCCCGGCAAAGCCAAACCTTCAAGCGCGCCTTTTCTACGCGTCAGCTCTCTCGCTTTTCGCGCCGCATCCCTGGCACGCGCTGCCAAAACAGCCTTTTCAACGATTTTATTGGCCACGGCCGGATGCTCTTCAAAAAACGAAGAAAGAAATTCAAATGTCAAAGAAGCAACAAAACCATCCGCTTCTGAATTACCAAGTTTTGTTTTTGTCTGCCCTTCAAATTGAGGGCCAGGCAATTTTAAACTGATAACCGCTGTCAATCCTTCGCGAGCATCATCACCGGAAATACTAGCAGAAGAATCTTTTAAAAGATTTTTATTCTTTACATACTGATTAATGGCACGCGTTAGCGCCGACTTAAAACCACTTAAATGCGTTCCGCCTTCTATCGTGTTAATATTGTTGGCATAGGAAAAAACGTTCTCTGCATACCCATCATTATATTGCATCCCAACTTCCAGGAGCATATTGTCGCTGGATTTTTCTAAATACAACACCTTATTATGCAAAACATTTTTATTTCGATTGAGATATTCCACAAAAGAGACAACGCCGCCTTTAAAACAAAATTCAGCTGTTTTATCTGTGCGTTCATCTGCTAATGTGATCAACAAGCCCTTATTCAAAAAAGCAAGCTCTCTCAAACGATTCGCTAAAACATCATAAGACATGTCAATAGCACTAAAAATACTCTTGTCTGGCTTAAATGTTACTTTTGTGCCCGTTGTCTTCGCTTTCCCGATAACAACTAATTTTGAAACTGTTTTGCCTTTTTCATACCGCTGATGGTACACTTTTCCGTCGCGTTTAATCTCCACCTCAAGCCACTCGGAAAGGGCATTAACAACGCTTACACCAACACCGTGTAACCCACCAGACACTTTATAAACTCTATGATCAAACTTTCCTCCTGCATGAAGTGTCGTCAAAACCACTTCAACAGCTGGTTTCTTTTCGGTCGCATGAATATCAACAGGGATACCACGCCCATCATCGCTAACGCTTACACTTTGGTTTTGATGAATAACCACCGAAATCTTTTTACAAATCCCGGCCAATGCTTCGTCAATAGAGTTATCAACGACCTCATAAACAAGGTGATGTAAACCACGGCTTGTTGTATCGCCAATGTACATAGCCGGGCGCATACGTACAGCTTCCGTACCTTCTAAAACCTGGATCGTCCTTGCATCATAACTTTTTGTATCTGCCATTCTTTCTACCTCTCAACACATATCTTTCTGGTCATAACAACATTGTTTATTAAGGTCATACTTCCCCGAGTCTCAAAACAACTGTTTTTATACTTAAAGACTCTCTTAACTGTTTCTCAAGATGCCTTTTTTTTATATTTAATTCGTGCAGCCAAACTGAACTATCTACATTAACTTGGATTTTGTCTTTTGTCAAATAAACTATTTTACAATGTTGTCCAGCGCGTTTACCAACAACTCTTTCTAGCTCCTTAACTGCCTTATCAAAATGCGTCTGGCTTTGCTTATCTGTTAATTCTTTAAAAACGGCCTGTAAAACCTGTTTAATCTCCTTCATGATTACCCAAGCCGCATAGGCTGGACAATATAAACATAGCAAGTAGACCGAATTACACCGGGTTTCTCTATATCAAAAAACTCAAAACAAAATTCTTCTTCTTTCCAATGTTTCAGCATATCCAGAAGGTATATAGGATTAAAGCCAATAACAAATTCTTTGCCTGTGTATTCAACAGGGATCTCTTCTTTAAACTCGCCAACATCCGGAGTTGACTTTGAAACAACAAGTTTGTTTTTAAATAGTTCAAATTTTACAGCCTGAAAGTCTGGCGTAGTTAACAAATTGGCCCTTCTTAAAACCAGCATAAACATTTCTTTCTGAAGTTTAATTTTAATGTGCGATGTTTCAGGAATCACTTTCTGATAATCAGGAAAATCACCTTCTATGAGCCGAGAAATAATCACAGTTCCATCGATTTCAAAAAAAACCTGGTTATGTCCGACGAGAATCTTCACAACTCCTTCTTCTTTAAGGTTTCTTAATAATTCTTGTACAGTTTTATATGGAACAATGATTTTGAAATCACTTTTTGCTTCAATCATGAGTTCTTTTTCAACAACAGCCAAACGGCGGCCATCTGTTCCTACAAGGCGCATAACCACAGAAGAGGACCCTGTTTTTCTTTTTACCTCTAAAAGCAATCCGTTTAAAACATAGCGGGTTTCCTCATGAGAAACCGCAAAAGAGGTCAGATAGAGCATTTGCTTTAAAACAGACTGTTCAACCTCAAAAACCTCTTTTTCTTTTAATTCTGGTAATTTAGGGAACTCTTCTTTCGGTAATCCTATTAACTTGAATTCACAGGAATTCATTTGGATATCCACAACATTGTTTTTTTTCGTTGTAATGAGAATTTCGCCATTTGGAAGCTCTTTTATTACATCGCTAAGTCTTTTAGTTGGAATGGTTATAGCTCCAGGTTCAAGAATTTCCGTATCTAAATTAATAGAGATCCCAATATCCAAATCCGTTGTTGTTATTTTAATTCTATTCTTCCCTGTTTCAAATAAAATGTTAGATAAAATAGGTAACATGTTCTTCGGGGTAATAATATTTCCCGCTATTTGTATACCCCGTAAAAGTTCGTTCTTATCAATTTTAATTTTCATAAAAGATCCTCTCTACTAATAAAGTTATTTAAAACGTAAGTAATAGTAATACTAAGGGCTTTGGATTCTGTTGAAAACTCCATAACCTCTGAGTTATTAAAGAGTAAAAACAAAAAAAATCCTGAATAAGCTATGAATAAGCTTGGAGCTAGCCTTTAATTTCTGTAAATAGCTTTTCTACAACGACTTTCAGCTCTGAATTAATTTGTAAATCCTGCTTAATTTTTTTATGGGCATATAACACAGTTGTATGGTCTTTTCCCCCAAAAAATTGCCCGATTTCTGGCAGAGAAAGATTTGTAAGCTCTCTTATGATGTACATAGCAACCTGCCGCGGTAAAACGATGTTTTTTACACGCTTTTTTGTTTTTAAGTCCAAGGGGTTGATTCCAAAATGTTTTGCAACAGTTCGCTGGATCTCTTCGGCTGTGATTTGTTTGGAGTTCTCATGAAGCAGGTCTTTTAAAACGGTTTTTGTCATTTCAAGCGTGAGTTCTTCTTCTTGTAATAAGGCGTAAGCGATAACCCGCACCAAAGCCCCCTCTAATTCTCGAATATTTGTTTTAATGGCATCTGCTATAAAATAAATAATATTATCAGAAATTTTTATGGCTTCGTTTTCAATTTTTTTCTTTAAAATGGCAATCCTTGTTTCAAGGTCCGGAAATTGGATGTCTGCAACAAGCCCCCATCCAAAGCGTGACACGAGCCGTTCTTCCAATTTTTGGATTTCTTTAGGCGGCCGGTCAGAAGAAATAATGATCTGCTTGTGGTTGTCATAAAGAGCGTTGAATGTATGAAAAAATTCCTCCTGCGTTGCCTCTTTATTTGCGATAAAATGGATATCGTCAATAAGTAAAACATCAACATTGCGAAATTTTTCACGGAATTTTTGGGTTGACCTGTTTTGAATAGCGTTGATGAGCTCATTGGTAAATTTCTCCGACGGGGTAAAATAAAATCTGGCGGAAGGATTTTTTTGTTTGATGCGATGACAAATGGCCTGCATAAGATGTGTTTTTCCTAGGCCGACTTTTCCGTAAATAAATAACGGGTTATAAGCTTTTGCTGGAGAAGCAGCGATGGCTACACAAGCTGCGTGCGTAAATCTGTTTGATGGGCCAACGATAAAGTTTTCAAAGGTATATCTTGGATTTAAGAATTGGCCCCCTTTCGGAGTGTCAGCGCTGACAGCTTTTTCAAAAATCTTTTTCTTTTGTTTACTGATCTGGGCGCCCATTTCTTTATTAACGAGATAAGAAATTTTAAGGTCAACATCAATGTGTTTTAGCAGATCCTTGATGATAAGATCGTAATGTTGAATTACCCAGTCTTTAAAAAACTCATTGGGGACTTGCAGTTGTAGTTCTTTTTCACAGTCATCCAAGGCTGGCTTGATAGGTTTTAGCCAGGCCTCAAATGCCGTTTCTCCAATGCGTGTTTTAATGGTGTCGCAAACTTTAGTCCAAACTGTGGTTGCCTGGTTCATAAGGGCTCGCTTTTCGTAGTTTGCCAAAATTATGGGTTTCCTAAAATAAATATGGAGTTTTTACCTTATGCGGGAACAAACATGCGAATTAGTTTTCCCAGGGGGCGTTTGAGGCTTGTTTATTCACAGTCTCCACAAGTTATCCACAGCCTGAAAGATCCGTGGCCACATAGCGCCCATTAACATCCCTTCATAAGACAAACTGTGAAGATATTATAATGATCGGCTTGTGATAATGCAAGAAAATATTTATTCAGGAAAAAAAGAAAATACTTTTCTTTCGTATTTTGAAAGACTTATTGCTCAACGGAAAAATTTTTTAAAGGTTTTGTTTGAATCTTCTTGACTAAAGAATCCCTTGTGTTATAATTCTTCAATTATGAAGAAAAATATAAAGACACCATCCAATAGAGTAGGCAAACGCAAACATGGTTTTCTTCGTCGGATGAAGACCAAAAAAGGCCGACAGGTTTTAAAAGCCAGGCGTCAAAAAGGTAGACACAAGCTTTCTATTTAAAATTATGGAATGTGTTATTGTTTTTGCCATAAAATTTTATCAGAGAGCGCTATCTCCTTTTATACCGCATAGATGCAGGTTTACACCTACTTGCTCGCATTATTTTCTGCAAAGTGTTTTGAGTTATGGCCCCATTAAAGGCACCTTTCACGGCATGAAGAGAATTTGTCGTTGTCATCCTTTTCATGCTGGTGGGTATGATCCAGTAGATCCAAGAACTAAAAAAGAGGAAAAATGGAAAAACGATTTTTAATTGCTTGTGCGCTTTCTTTGATGATATTGATGGTCAGTTCTACTTGGCTAAAAAAGCCACAACCTACTGTCAATAAAGATGTTAAAGAGAATTTGATCGGCGATGTTGTTGAGAAGGGGCGAGAGAATTTTCAGCATTTTGCTAAGGACGAAGTTTCCGTTGAGGAGCCTAACCTTTTGCTGGAAAACAATTTACATGTTATTGAGACGGACGCAAAGACATTGACTTTTTCAAAGCAAGGCGGGTTTTTATTGGATGTTTTTGATAAAAAGCTTAGCGCCAAACTTCCTTTTACAAAAATTGGTTATGTGCCCAAATGGGGCACGTACACATTTTCAGTTGCTGAATTGCCGAAAGGTGTTGTGTTTGAATGTGTTACAAAAAATGGCACAAAGATAAAAAAGTGTTTTCGTATAAAAGGTGGCAATGAGGTAGAGCTTAGCATTACCATTGACAACAAAGTTGTTTCTAATAGCAGCATTTATGATCTATATGTAGCTTATTTTGACGCTTCCGCCGTAAAAGATCCCTTGGCAAAGCGGTATTTTGAGAGCTGTGTTTCCTTGGACGAGCGAGTTGTTAGGAAGTCCGTATATAAGGTGAATAAAACGCAGGATTATGCGGGGAATGTTGAGTGGGTTGGCCTGCGGGATCGGTATAGCTGTGTTGTTGTTTTGTCGCAAACCATTGTAAAAAAAGCAGTTGTGGAACCTGTTGAGAATGGCGCCTGTTTGGCGTTGGCTATTCCGGAAAGAAGGGTTTCTAAGGAAAGCGTTGGAATTGAAGACCACTTTGTCATATATGTAGGGCCGCAAGATTTGACTTCGTTGAAAGAAGTTGGCGCGGGAGCTGAAAAAATTGTTAATTTTGGTGTTTTTGACAGTATTTCTCGAGCCATTTTGTTCTTGTTGAACGCTTTTTTTAGGATGACGAATAATTGGGGCGTAGCCATCATACTTGTTACGATTTTAATTTACGTGGCTTTGTCTCCCCTGTCTATAAAAAGCATGATGTCTATGAAAAAAATGCAGTCCTTGCAGCCAAAGATTGAGCAGCTTAAGCTTAAGAATAAAGATAATCCCCAGAAACTGAATATTGAGATAATGGAGCTTTATCGTCGAGAAAAAGTAAATCCGTTGGGCGGATGTTTGCCCATGATTTTACAGATTCCTGTCTTTTTTGCGCTTTATCAGCTTTTAATGCGCCTAATTAATTTGAAAGGTGCTCACTTTTTATGGATTAAAGACCTGTCTGAGCCTGACAAGCTTTTTGTTTTCAAAAATAGCTTGCCTATTATAGGAAATGATTTTAATCTATTGCCTCTTATGATGGCTGGAGGAATGTTTTTGCAGCAGAAAATGTCTGCAGTGAATTCCGATGCAGTGGCAACCGAACAGCAGAAAATGTTAACTTTTGTTATGCCGGTTGTGTTTTGCTTCTTGTTCTACAAATTACCGTCGGGACTAGTGCTGTATTGGTTTGTAAACAGCATGCTAATGTTCATTTTTCAATGGAAAATTCTAAGAAAAAACGCATAAAGCCTACTGAGTTTGAAATTGAGGGCAAGACGGTGGAAGAAGCTGTTGAAAAGGCCGTTAATCTCTTAAAAGTAAACAAAAAAGATCTTAGAGTAAGAGTCCTTTCAGAGGAAAAAAAGGGACTTTTTGGCATGGAGGGAAGTAAGCCGGCCAAGATCATTGTAAGTGTTGAGCGTCGAGTAGGCGGATCCAGGAAAAGCGCTTGATCTTTTATGGTTTTTTGTTAAAATGTTCCACGTGGAACATTTTAACAACTGGTTGTATTAGAAGTGGCCGTTGTTGCAAATAAAGATGTTCTCGTTTTATATGCGGAAAGAGCGACGCTCTACTACGGGAAGCTCAATAAGTCGAGTTGGGCAGCCTTTGATATTGAAGATTGGAATGCTTGCTGTTTAATTGCTCAGTGTAATTTGAGAAGGATAGAGCGGAAGGCAAGTATTCTCAAATGTTCCACGTGGAACATTTGAGAGGAAATAACAACAAAAGAAATTGTTCCACGTGGAACAATTTGCATTGACCGCGATTGATATGGCAAAAATAATTGCAATTTGTAATCAAAAAGGCGGAACAGGGAAAACCACAACCGCAATAAATCTAGCGGTTTATCTAGCTCTTGAAAACTCAAGAGTTCTTTTGATTGATGCAGATCCGCAAGGGAACTCAACGAGTGGATTAGGCGTAGATAAGAACAACATAGACAAATCGCTATATCACTTGCTCCTTAACGCGGCCACGATAGAAGAAACAATCCTAAAAACAGAAATTAATAATCTAAGCCTTATAGCGTCAAATATTGATTTGATTGGTGCTGAAGTTGAGCTCATCGAAGAGGATGACAGAGAAAATAGATTAAAAAAAGCGCTTGAGAAGGTATCTCAGGAGTACGATTTTGTTATCATTGACTCTCCTCCATCACTCGGATTACTTACTCTAAATGCTTTAGTTTCAGCAACTTCTGTATTAATTCCTGTACAATGTGAGTATTATGCTCTTGAGGGATTGGGCCAGCTTTCAAAAACGATTAATTTGATTCAAGAACAGTTGAATCCTTCCCTTAAAGTAGAGGGTGTTTTGTTAACCATGGCGGATTTTAGAACGAATTTAACTACAGAGGTTATTAGCGAAACGCGCAATTTTTTTAATGACAAGGTTTTTGAAACGATTATTCCACGCAGTATTAGGCTTTCTGAGGCCCCAGGGTTTGGTAAACCAATATTTTGCTATGACAAGAATTCGATCGGTGCTCAGAAATATAGTGCTTTAGCTAAAGAAGTTTTGGCACACACAAATAAAGAAGAAAATGAAAAAAAATTGCTTTTGGAAGAAGCACAGCTTTTAAGTCAGCAAGAGGAGCCTGCTTCCGAAGCAGATCATGCGCAGGACAGCAATTGATTAGTGCTAAGCGGCACAACGTGGCTTTTTCAGGTATGAGCACCCGTTAATTTGTGAAAATTATATTAGCGGGAGCTTTCTTTTTTATGTGTTTGAAGAATTCAAAAGGAATGAGGTGTGTATATGGAGAAACGGGCGTTAGGCAAGGGATTATCGGCTTTGATTTCTTCTCAGCGGACAGTAGCGGATGTTTTAAAAAAAGAAATTTCTTACGAAACTGCAAAGTCCGACGAGAAAGATGTCTCTTTCTTGGATATTACTAAACTTGTTCCAAATCGTTTTCAGCCGCGCGTTGATTTTAATACGGAGCATTTGCAGGAACTTATTGATTCCATAAAGGAGAAAGGGGTTTTGGCTCCGATACTTGTAAGGCCGGCAGGAGACCACTATGAGATTATCGCCGGAGAAAGAAGGTTTAGAGCGGCGAAAGCCGTAAAACTAAAAAAAGTTCCTGTTGTTATTAAGGCGGTAGATGACAAAGAAGCGCTTGTTTTGTCTATCGTAGAAAATGTTCAACGCCAGGAATTGAATCCCTTGGAAGAAGCGCAGGCATTTTCGAGGCTGATGAAAGAGTTTTCTTTTACACAGGAAGAAGTCGCGCAGGCGGTTAGTAAGGATCGTTCGACGGTAGCGAATATGCTAAGATTACTTAATTTGCCTGGTGAGGTGCAAAAAGCTATAGGCCAAGGGACTCTTTCTTTTGGGCACGGGAAAGCTTTGCTAGGCCTTGATAGTGTTCCGCAGCAGATCAAGATGACAAAGTTGGTTTTATCTAACTCATTGTCCGTCAGAGAGTTAGAGAATTATATCTCTAATATAAGACTAAAATCAATAAAGAATAAACGGGTTGCAAAAGATAAGGACCCTTATATTGTGGATTTAGAAAACAAACTGCAGGGAATTTTAGGAACGAAGATACGCATTTTTCCTTATAAAAAACGCGGGAAAATTCAGATTGAATATTTTTCCAATACGGACAGAGAGCGTATTATTGAGATATTGTGTAGTGTGAAAGGGTGAGCAATTCGTGTTTTGTTTACCCTAAAAAATGGCTATTAAAAATTTGAGGAGAAAAGATGACTGGGGAATTGACGTTAATTTTGATTAAACCGGACGGATTAAAAAAATCTTTAACAGGTAATATTTTAACGCGATTATCTGAAACCAAATTTGAGATTGTTGCGGCTAAAATGGTTCGTGTTTCAAGAGAGCTTGCGGCGGAGCATTATGAACATCTGAAAGATAAGCCATTTTTTGAGGATGTATTGAGGTATTTGATGGGAGAATTTCATGATCGCAAAAAAGTGATGGCACTTGTATATCACGGCGAGGACTCCATTAAAAAATGCCGTCAATTGGCAGGCGTTACTAATCCTGAAGAAGCCGATTCAACATCTATCCGCGGATCATACGGCCGTATTACAACGCGCGGGGTATATGAGAACGTTATTCATGTATCGGCTAATGCTGGTGACGCAGAGCGGGAAATAAAGCTATGGTTTGATCCGGATGAAGTGATAGTGGACTCTTATCCGACGACGATGAGTGTTGAAACAAAAGAAAAGAGGGTGTGGGCATGATTTGTAGCATGACGGGGTTTGGCCAGGCTCATATGGAAAAAAATGGAGAACGGTTTACAATAACATTAAAAAGCGTTAATCATCGTTATTTTGAGACATCTTTTCATTTGCCCGTTACACTGGATTCTTTGGAAACATTTATTCGGAACAAAATTCAGGAAAAAATAAAGCGTGGCCGCTTGACCATTGCGATCAGTCATGTTAATGAATCGTCTCAAACGGTTGTTTTAAACGAAGATCTTGTTAAAAATTACTATAGTGCGCTTGAAAAACTTCGCTTGCAGTTGCGTTTATCCGGACAAGTTGAAGTGTCTCAACTTGTTACATTGCCAGGTGTTTTGGGGCTGAGCAAAAATGAATTGAAATCAACAGAGAAAGAAAAACTTATCAAGCTTGCTTTAGCGAAGGCTTTAAAAGAGCTCGTTGAAATGAGGCATCGCGAAGGAAAAGCCTTGGAAGCAGATTTAAAAGCAAACATTGCGCGTATTACGCGCCATATGGCGGTTATAAAAGCAATTGTTACGAATGTGATAAAAATGAAAAAGCAGGAGCTTTCTTGTGAAATGCTGGAAAGTTTTCTTCGTTCTACAGATGTTAGCGAAGAGGTAACACGCATTAATTTTCACCTGAAAAGCTTTTTAAAGCATGTTAAGAGCAAAGAACCCAAAGGAAAAGTGTTGGATTTTATCGGACAGGAAATGCAGCGAGAAATTAATACGCTTGGTGCCAAGGTACAGGAAAAACACGTTGCTTACGAAGTGGTTTTGGTTAAAAACTTTATAGAAAAGATTCGTGAACAGGTTCAGAATGTCGAATAAGGCATCGAGATTGCAGCTGGTATGGATTGTCTCCGGTCCGTCGGGATCCGGGAAGACAACGCTTTGCGAGGCTTTATTAAAAGAGGATTTTTGGTCAAAAAGGCTTCAGCGCTCTATTTCCTATACAACGAGGCCTGCTAGGCCGGGTGAGCAGGACGGTAAAGATTATCACTTTATCAGTGAGAAAAAATTTTTGGCGCTTAAAAAGAAGAATGCCTTTTTGGAGCAGGAAAAAATATTTGATTTTTATTATGGCACGCCAAAAAAGGCCGTTATAGATGCAAAGCGTTTAGGCAAGGATGTGCTATTGTGTATTGATGTTAAAGGCGCTCGTGAGGTAAAAAAAACTCTTAAAAAGAATACTGTTTCTGTTTTTGTGGTGGCACCGGCTCTTAACGCGCTGGTGGAGCGTTTACAGAAACGTTCAACAGAAAATAAAAAAGATATAGAAAAAAGAGTTAGCCGTGTTAAAATGGAGCTTTCTTACGCGTCTGATTATGACTACATTATTGTTAATGATAATTTTAGAGAGGCATTGAATAAAATAAAAGCGGTTTTAACAGCCAAGAGGTGCGAGGGGGAACATGTCTTATATTCCATTGGAAAGATTGATCGATAAAAGTTCAGGCAGCATGTTTAAGCTGGTATTGTTTTTGGCGCGTCGTGCGTTAGAATTAGCAGAAGGCGCCAGGCAGCTGGTTGCTGTGCCTAAAGATACAAAGGTGACGACATTGGCAATGATAGAGGTGGCAGAGGGTAAGGTTGCCATGGTGTTAGATCCAAAAACCGCTGAGAAATGAACAAAAGAAAAAAAGTTGTTTTAGGAGTGACAGGCAGCATCGCCGCATATAAATCCGCAGATATTGTCAGCCAGCTGATTAATCAGGGATTAGAAGTGTTGGTTGTGATGACGAAAGAGGCCCAAGCCTTTATTACGCCTTTGACTTTGAGTGTCCTCAGTGGAAATAAAACATATACTGATATGTTTGAGACTCCACAGGTTTGGGATGTTGAACATGTATCTTTGGCGGATCAGGCGGACTTGATTTTGATTGCTCCAGCTACAGCGAATGTGATTGCTAAGCTTACAATGGGGTTGTGCGATGACGTGCTGACATGTATTGTGGCAGCAACAAAAGCTCCGGTTGTTGTAGCTCCTGCGATGAATAACAACATGTATGAGCATAAGATAACGCAGGCGAATATAGCAGGTTTGAAAAAACTTGGGTATAAATTTGTTGGGCCTAAGCTAGGCCGGCTTGCGTGCGGTAAGCAAGCCATGGGTTGTTTAGCCGACGTGGGCGATCTTGTTGAGGCTGTTAAACGATATATCGCATAGGATTGATGGCGTGGTAGCCAAGTGGCAAGGCCGCGGTCTGCAAAACCGCTATTCGCCGGTTCAAATCCGGCCCACGCCTCCAAAATTTTAGTTGGTCTGTAGTGAAAAGAGTTGAAAATTGCCGGGATGATGAAATGGCAAACATAACGGACTTAAAATCCGTCGGCCGCAAGGCCTTGAGGGTTCAAGTCCCTCTCCCGGCATGTTTTTAGAACGAAATACAATTGTAGGGCGCGTAGCTCAGCTGGTTAGAGTACTTCCTTGACATGGAAGGGGTCACAGGTTCAAGTCCTGTCGCGCCCACCATTTATTACAAAATGTAGTAAAGAAATAAACAATGTTTGCGGGTTAGCGGGTTTACGCGTTAAACTCGCGCACTCGCAAACGCGTTAACTCGGTAACAAGTTTCAACTGATTTTATAATCCTATGGATTTATCTATATTACGACATAGTTGTTCTCATGTGATGGCGCATGCGGTACGAGATTTATGGCCGGATACGTTGTTGGGCATTGGTCCTTCTATTGAAGATGGGTTTTATTATGATTTTGAAAAGCAGGCTTCTTTTGTCCCGGAGGATCTAGCGCGCATCGAAGAGCGTATGCAGGAAATCATAAAAAGCGATTTGCCTTTTAGAAAAGAGGAGATAGCAAAGGAGCGCGCAAGAGAACTTTGTGCGGGGCAGAGGTATAAGCTCGAATTAATAGAGCGTATTCCCGAAGATACCGTTACAATCTACTGGACGGGCGATAAGTTTTTTGATTTGTGCCGTGGCCCTCATTTGGCTTCAACAGGGCAGCTCAGGGCGTTTAAATTGTTGTCGCTTGCAGGTGCTTACTGGCATGGCATTGAAACAAATCCAATGCTTACACGTATTTATGGTACGGCTTTCGAAACAAGACAAGACCTGGACCATTATCTGCAGCTTCTTGAAGAAGCGAAGAAACGCGACCACAGAAAACTTGGAAAAGAATTAGAGCTCTTTGATATTTATCATGATGAAGCAGGGTCGGGGCTTGTGTTTTATCATCCCAAAGGCGCTATTTTAAAAGATATTTTGGAGAGCTATGAAAAGCGTGAGCATCAGAAGCGGGGTTATGAATTAGTATCAACGCCGTATGTTTTAAAAGGCGATTTGTGGAAAACATCCGGACATGCCGATTATTATCGGGAAAACATGTACATGTTTAAAGTGGATGATGCTGAATATGCCGTAAAGCCTATGAATTGCCCAGGGCATATTTTGATTTATAAGTCTTGCTTAAGAAGTTATAAAGAGATGCCCGTGCGATTTTTTGAATTGGGTACGGTGTGCCGGCATGAAAAAAGTGGTGTTTTACATGGCCTTTTGCGGGTGCGAAGCTTTACGCAGGATGATGCACATATTTTTTGTTTGCCGAGCCAAGTAAAAACGGAAATCAAAGGAGTTTTAGATTTTGTTTTTGATGTGATGAAGCTTTTTGGTTTTGAAAGTTTTAATATAGAACTGAGCACTCGTCCTGAGAAATCAATCGGAACAGATCAGGATTGGCAAATGGCGACAGACGCTCTTAGGGCGTCTTTAGACGAAAAAGGGCTGGAGTATGATATCAATGAGGGCGATGGAGCTTTTTATGGGCCAAAAATTGATATCAAGTTGCGCGATGCCATTGGCCGCTATTGGCAATGTGCAACAATACAATGTGATTTTGCGTTGCCGGAAAAATTTGATTTAACTTATGTTGATACGGATGGGAAAAATTATCGGCCTGTTATGTTGCATCGGGTTATCTTCGGTAGTTTGGAACGCTTTATTGGGACATTAATAGAGCATTACGCGGGGAATTTTCCATTATGGCTTGCCCCAGAACAGGTCGTTCTTGTGGGGTTAAAGCAAGAGGTTGAGCCGTTTGTTAGGAAACTTGAAGCACAATTAAAAGAACTAGGGGTGCGTTGTGTTGTAGATGTTTCTTCAGAGACGCTCAATAAAAAAATCCGCTCGGCTGAATTACGCAAAATACCTTATATGTTGGTGATTGGCCCTAAGGAAGTGGAAGCGGAGAGTGTTTCAGTGAGAAGTAAATCAAAAGGTGATTTAGGGAAAATGAAGATCGCGGATTTTATTGCGCTTGTTGCTAGCGAGATTGCAGGAAAGACGCTATAATAGGTAAGGGTTTTGTCGAACAGTTATTTTTAGGAAGAATATTCGTTTTTGGCAAGATTTGTAAGTTATGCGCTCATTTAGAAATTAACTTGACTCCTGGCATAACCACTGGGAAGATTCAAAGAATCTTCCTCAGTATGCTGTGAGAGTAAATTCGGCCTGTTAACTTATGTTCACTTTGTTCCATAAGTTAAGGCCTCATTGAGGAATAAACGTGACTCCTGGCATAACCACTGGGAAGATTCAAAGAATCTTCCTCAGTATGCTGCGGAGTAAATTCGGCCTGTTAACTTATGTTCACTTTGTTCCATAAGTTAAGGCCTCATTTAAAGGAGGTGGGAGTATTAGAAAGTTAGTTAGAGTTAACGAAAGAATCAGAGCTCCTGAAGTACGGGTGATCGGCCCTAATGGGGAGCAATTAGGTATTGTGACTGTTAAAAATGGCCTGGACTTAGCCAGTAAATATGAGCTAGATCTCGTTGAGGTTGCTTCGCAAGTGAAGCCGCCTGTCTGTCGCATTATGGATTTTAGTAAGTATAAGTATGAGCAGGAAAAGCGGGAGAGAGAGGCCAAGAAGCATCAAAAACAGTTTCAGGTGAAAGAGATTCGTGTAAAGCCAAATATTGAAGAACACGATTATAATATAAAGCTGAAACATTTGCTGGAGTTTTTAAAAGAAGGCAATAAAGTTAAGGTCTCTCTTATATTTCGCGGAAGAGAGATGGCTCATCGAGAGATTGGTAGGCGCGTTATAGACCGTTTTGCCTCGGATGTTAAAGATTCCGGAATTATAGAACATGGGCCTTCTTTTGAGGGCCGCATGATTATTATGGTTGTAGCACCAAAATAATAGTTTCAAGAAATGTATTTGACTCTTTGCATGATCCGAAGGAAGATTTTTTGAGATTTTCCTTGATTGCTTAGGGCAAATTCGGCTCAATAACTTATATGTGCTCGTTAAGAATATTTGAGCAATAAGTTAAGGCCTCATTTAGGAATAAACTTGACTCCTGGCATAACCACTGGGAAGATTCAAAGAATCTTCCTCAGTATGCTGTGAGAGTAAATTCGGCCTATTAACTTATGTTCACTTTGTTCCATAAGTTAAGGCCTCATTTAAGGGGGTATAGATGCAGAAAACAAATAAGTCAATGGCTAAACGTGTCCAGTTTACCGGTAAGGGCAAAATAAAACGCTCGCGGGCAAATAAAGGGCACATTTTAACCAAAAAAACACGTAAAAGAAAAAGAGGTTTAAGAAAGGCCGAGTTAGTGAGTCCGGCTGATTTCAAAAGAGTGAGGAGGATGTTGCCATATGGCAAGAGTTAAACATAGCATATCAACGCGGCAGCGTAAAAAGAAGGTGATGAAAGCGGCCAAGGGGCAATATGGTGATCGCTCAAGGCGATACCGTATGGCTAAAGAAAGCGTAGCGCGAGGGCTTGTTTACGCGACGCGTGATCGCCGAGTCAAAAAGAGAGAGTTTCGTGCTCTTTGGACGGTTCGGATTAATGCGGCCTGCAGAGAGTTGGGCACTACCTATTCGAAGCTGATTACAGGGCTTAAAAAAGCAGACGTTCTTATCGATAGAAAAATAATGGCAGAGCTTGCAGTTAACGATGCAGCCGCTTTTGCTAAGCTTGTTGAAATCGCACAAGCTTAATAAGAAAGCAATATGAGTTTTTTAGCTGCGGTAGTTAATTTCAGAGATTATGGTGCAGAGAGCGAGGTAGAGTTTTTTTCTGAATCCAAAACCTTGTACTCTACACCCTGAAAAAGGACATTAAATGTATATCGTAATTGTTGGGTGTGGGCGGGTAGGGGCGCATGTGGCTATGCTTTTATCTGAAGAAGGCCACAATGTTGTTATTGTTGATAAACATGAGGAAGCTTTTAAGAGGCTTTCTCATAATTTTAATGGAGCAACAATTGTTGGCAATGGTTTTGAGCTGGATGTTCTGAAAGAGGCTGGCATTGAAAAAGCTAATGCTTTTTGCAGCCTGACTAACGGGGACAATACAAATATTATGGCGGCACAAGTGGCCCAGAAGATTTTTAAGGTTCCGCGTGTTATTGCCAGGGTATATGATTCAGCAAGGGCGCAGATCTATAAAACGCTTGGATTAGAAGTTATCAGCGGAACTGTCCTGTTTGCTTCCATGATCAGGGATAAATTAGTTGACCGCAGGCTTTCCAGTTTTTTGATTGAAACAGGAGACCTGGGTATTATTGAGTTTGACGTTAATGAACACGTGGCTGGGAAAATAGTTGCTGATGTTGTTATTCCGAACGAGTTTATGATTGTATCTGTTTTGAAAAGCCGAGACGCGCATGGGCAGGACATTATTATTCCATTGCCGGACACACATTTGGAGCAGGGCGACAGGGTCTATGGCATTGTCAGGACAGAGAGCATTAAAAAAGCAAAAAAAATTTTTGGAGTGGAGCCCAAATAGTGGCCCTGAAAAAAATGTCTTTTGATAATTTTGGTGATGAAAAATCGCTGCAATCAAGTTCATGTTGGATATTCAGCACGAACTAAATAGTAAGCCAATCAGAGGGGTGTTATGTATATTCTTATTGCCGGAGCTGGAAAAGTCGGCCATTTTTTAGCACAGCGCCTTTTAGACGACAAGCACACCGTTGTTGTTATAGAAAAAGATGAAAAAGTGTGTCGGGAGTTGGCTGAAACGCTTAATATGATGATTGTTAATGGGGATGCTTGCGACCCTCATTATTTAGAAGAAGCGCATATAGAGCGAGCGGATGTTTTGGCTGCTGTAACAGGTGAAGATGAAGATAATCTGGTTATATGCCAATTGGCCAAAGAAAAATTTCATATTAAACGGACTGTTGGCCGCATTAATGATCCGAAAAACGAGCATACTTTTAATGAACTTGGTGTCGATGTCCCTATTGACGCGACAAAGATTATTGCTAAAATTATTGAAGAAGAAGTTTCTTTTACGGATTTTGTGAACCTCATGAGTTTTAAGAGGGGTAAGCTCGCTATTGTCAGGGTTGATTTGACGAACGATTCGCCCGTCATTCATAAGAATCTTAATGCAATTGTTTTGCCGACGGATTCTGTTCTTGTGTCTATTATCAGGAAAGACGAGGTTATTGTGCCGAAGGGCAATACGGTCCTTGAGCCGGGTGATGATATTATCGCGCTGACTTTGGTGGAGAATGAGCAGGAGCTGTTACGCTGCCTCATCGGAGATCTTAAATGACAACCGTTAAAAATGTTGTAGATATCATCTTAGGGATATCTTGTGAAATATTTTTTGCCTTTGTTATTGTGGGTTGGGCGCTGTTAATTTGTTTCCTCATCTTTTTTGCATGCCTATGATTCTAAAACCTCAAACATATGATTTACGCGTTATCCTGTATTTTTTAGGAAAAATCGTTTTGGGTTTTGCCATGGTGATGGCTTTGCCAATCCTTGTGGCAGTTGTATTTGGTGAGAGGGTGCCCATCTTTGATTTTTCTATAGGCCTTTTATTATCTGTTTGTGTGGGGTTGCTCTTGATTGAAATCGCCCATTTGCCGAATGGTGCGGAAATGCGGTGGGTACATGGTATGGTTGTTGTCGCTCTTGCCTGGCTCTTGTGTATGGTTTTAGGGGCTGTGCCTTTCTATTTGAGCGGGCATTGGACATGTTTTCTGGATGCATGTTTTGAGTCTATGTCGGGGATTGCTACAACTGGACTAGTATTGGTTCAGGATTTAGACCATTTATCCAAAGCGGCTAATTTATGGCGTCATTTATTGATGTTTCTTGGCGGCCAAGGAATTATTGTTGTCGCTTTGTCTTTTTTGGTAAAGGGGGCTTCTGGCGCATTTACACTTTATGTTGGAGAAGCGCGTGACGAAAAGATCCTGCCAAACATTATTGAAACAGCTAAGTTTATTTGGTTTGTGAGCCTTTGTTATTTTGTGTTAGGCACTACTCTTTTGTCTGTTTGTTGTATTTGGGCAGTAGGTATGCCGGTGCCTTTGGCTATTTTTCATGGGGCGTGTGGTTTTATGGCGGCTTTTGACACGGGTGGTTTTGCTCCTCAATCTCAGAACATTATTTTTTATCAAAGTGCTATTTATGAGTTGGCCTGTATTATTATTATGGTATGGGGCTGTATTAATTTTAATCTTCATTATGCTATTTGGACAGGGCGTCGCAGGGAACTTTTCCGTGATATAGAAATCAGGACTTTTGCTATTACGGTAACTATTGCTATTGTTTTAACGTTGTTGGGATTGGCTAAAGGGCATGTTTACGCTCAGCCTTTGAGTATGATGAGGAGGGGATTTTTTCAGGTTATTTCTGGCCACACGGGGACAGGGTTTCAAACGATCTATGCCAATCAGTTTCTTTCGGAGTGGGGGCCGTTTGCAATCTTGGGCCTTTTGATAGCTATGGCATTGGGCGGCAGCGTGTGTTCTACGACAGGTGGCATTAAAATGTTGCGTGTGGGTTTGATTGGACGAGGGTTTAAAGAAGATATTAAGCGGTTTTTATCATCAGAAGCCTCTGTTGTTAAAGTGAAATTTAGGCACTTGAGAGATCTTTTTTTAGATGACAAACAAGTTCGTTCGGCGGCTTTGATCGCTTTGGCCTATTTGATGCTGTATTTTTTAGGTGCTATTGCCGGTTGTTTTTATGGGCATCCGTTCTTGTATTCTTTGTTTGAGTCTACGTCGGCGGCGGCTAATGTGGGGCTGTCCTGTGGTATTACGCAGACTACGATGCCGGCTGCTCTAAAAGTTATTTATATTTTACAGATGTGGGCAGGAAGATTAGAATTTATTTCTATTTTTGTACTGTGTGGTTTTGTTGTTTCGTTCTTCAGGGGGAAATAGTTATGCGAAGCAAGATTATTTTAAGCGCGTTATTTTTGGCTTTTTTAGCATTGTTTTGCCCGCGCGTAGTGTGTGCCCAGGAGGTTTCTTCTCAAGAGCTTATTAACTGTGCTTTAGAATATGACGGCAAAGAGGTGGTTTACGTCGGAGAGCTGATAGGGGCTGTTTTAAAGCGCGGTTCCTTTGTCTGGTTGAATTTAAGTGATGAAAAGAATGTGATTGGTATTTGGGCTAGTCGTGATTTATCTCCTTCTGTTGCTGTCGCCGGAAGTTATACGCATCGTGGCGATATTGTTAAGGTTAAGGGTATTTTTCATCGTAGTTGCGCTGAGCATGGAGGCGCTCTGGATATACATGCGCAGGAATTAACGGTTATTGAGCTGGGAACCGCTGTTACGCATCCTATAGAACAATATAAAATTATCGCTTTGTTGGGTTTATTGGGAGTTTTAATATGTCTTTTGACCGCACACATATTGTTGAAACATTTCAGAAAGAGCTGATAGCTTGTTCTGATCAGCAGGCATTTGAAAATCTGCGGATCAGGTATTTAGGGCGCAAGGGTGTTTTGCAGGAGCTTATGAGCAAAATACCGACGTTGCCTCAACAAGAACGTAAGGTTTATGGAGCGCAGGTAAACGCCCTCAAAGCAGAGATATTGGAGTGTTTTTTAGATGCAGAGAGACAAAGGGAATTGCATTCAACCGGATGTTGGAGTAATAAAGAATCAAGCTTTATGGATGCGACATTGCCTGGAAAACAGGTTGTGCTGGGCAGGCGTCATCCCATTATTCAGGTTCAGAATGAGATTTGTGAAATTTTTAAAAATCTCGGGTTTCAGGTATTTGACGGGCCTGAGATTGAAACGGAGTATAATAATTTCCAGGCTTTAAATATACCCTTGGATCATCCTTCCAGGGACGCATTTGACACATTTTATCTTGAAGCCGCATTTAAAGAAAAGTTGTTGTTGCGCAGCCACACGTCTCCTGCTCAGATACGGGCGATGAAGGCGCATAAGCCGCCTTTGGCGGTGATTGTGCCGGGACGAGTTTATAGGCCAGATGCGGTTGATGCGTCGCATTCGTTTATGTTTCATCAGGTTGAAGGGTTCGCGGTTAGCGAAAATGTGCGTTTTAGCGATCTAAAAGGAATCTTGGCTGTGTTTGCGCGCCAGATGTTTGGCACAAAAACAAAAACACGGTTTCGTCCGAGCTTTTTTCCTTTTACAGAGCCATCGGCTGAGGTTGATGTGTCGTGTATTATTTGCGACGGAAAAGGTTGTTCGGTGTGTAAGAAAAGCGGCTGGCTTGAGATTTTGGGCTGCGGAATGATTCATCCGCATGTGTTTAAATCCGTCGGTTACGATGTTAATCGTTGGCGGGGCTTTGCTTTTGGCATGGGTGTTGAACGTATTGCCATGCTCAAATTTGGGATTAATGATATCCGGATGTTTTTTGAAAACGACATAAGATTTTTAGAACAGTTTTAAAGAAGGGCTACTTTACTATAGGTAATGTTAATATGAAAATTACGTATTCCTGGATAAAAGAGTATTTGCATATTAAAACGACGCCGCAGGTTTTAGCAGATCGGCTTTCCATGGCTGGTTTAAGTGTGGCGGCTCTAGAGGCTTTTAGAGATGATTGGGTTTATGATATTGAGGTTACTTCCAATAGGCCTGATTGGTTAAGTGTGCGCGGAATTGTGCGCGAAGTTGCGGCTGTTACGGGGGCTAAATTTAAACCGCGTTTTTTTGAAAAGCCTGAAAAATACATTCCGGGAAATGCTAAAGGCTTGTTTGATGTCATGATCGAAGATAAAAAAGGATGCTCTTTTTATGGCGCTGGCCTTTTGAAAAATGTGTTAGTTGGCAATTCTCCGGATTGGTTAAAACGCCGGCTTGAAAGTGTGGGATTGAGGCCGGTCAACAATGTTGTTGATATCACGAACTATCTAATGCTTGAATACGGACAGCCTTTACACGCATTTGATTTTGATAAGATTAAAGGTTCAAACATCATTATTCGTCGGGCTAAGCCGGATGAACAGATTGATCTTTTAGATGGTTCGTGTAAAAAATTGTGCCCGGATGTTTTAGTGATCGCTGATCTTAAAACTCCTCTTGCGGTTGCGGGCATTATGGGCGGGCGTGATTCTCAGGTAACGGCCGAGACAACGAATGTTCTTATTGAGAGTGCTTATTTTGACCCTTGTTGTGTACGTGCGGGAAGCCGGTTATTGGGGGTCGCTTCTGATTCGTCATATCGTTTTGAGCGGGGTGCAGATAGGCAGGATGTGTACGCGGCATTGTTGCGTGCTTGTAATATGACGGTTCAGATATGCAAAGGCGAAGCGCCTGCTGTGAAAACCAAGGGATTGTCTTTGGCAAAAAAATCGGGCACAGGCGTAAAACGCGTAAAATTTTCTTTAAAAAAAGCTATGGATATTTTAGGCATCAATGTATCGGCTAAAGAATCCAGCCGCATCTTAAAGGATTTGGGGTTTAGCATGAAGGCTAAAAGCAAGGATATCTTTGAGGTTGGCGTTCCTTCTTTTCGTCGGGATGTGGCGATTTCTGAAGATATTGCCGAGGAGATTGCGCGGGTATATGGATACGACCGGATTCCAACCACACAGTTGCCGATTGAGCCTTGTTTTGTGCCTGTTCCTAAAGAATTATGTGTAAAAAAGCATCTTGAGCAAGTGATGATGCAGATGGGGTTTAAAGAAGTTGTGACATATGGCCTATTAGGGCAGGATGATTATAGGAAAAGCGCGGTAAAAGTTGCAGAGGATACGTTGTCGCTCAAGAACGCTCTATCACAGGACAATTCCATCTTACGAACGACTCTTTTCCCCGGGTTGTTAAAGTGTGCCGCTTACAATGTGAATTATGGCAATAAAAATTTAGAGATTTTTGAAGCAGCTAGAGTTTTTTGCGGAAACAAAGAGTGTTTATCATTAGGCCTTGTGTTGTCGGGCGCACGGCGTAAAAGTTGGAGGGCAGAGTCCGCGGCCTATAGCTTGTTTGATCTTAAAGGCGCGCTTGAAACGATAGCGTCTGAATTTTGTCTTGAGGGCATTGCTATTGAGCCGAATAATGACATGATGATTTTTGAAAACGGAATGAGTTTTCAAATGAAAGCGCAAGGCAAGGTTATCGCTTGTTTTGGCAAGGTCGCCCGTTACGTAAAAAAAGCTTGGGAGATAAAGATAAAAGATGATGTTTTTGCCGGAGAGCTTGATATTGAAGCCCTGGCTGTTTTAGCAAAGATAAAAAAAGTTTTTAAACCTTTTACAATCATGCCGTCTATCATCAGGGATTTGAGTTTGATTGTTCCGGGGGATGAGGTTAGTTTTGAGCAGATAGCACAGCTGATTCGTTCTAGCGGGCGCGGTTATGTCTATGATGTTGTTATGGTAGAAATATACCAGGGCAAAGAAATACCAGCTGGAGGACGCGGGTTGACAATTTCGGTTGAGTATCGTTGTTTTGAGAAGACTTTAACAGATGCTGAAATTAATCCTGTACACACACAGATTGTTGAGCGCCTGAAACAGGATTTTTCAATTACGTTGCGTTGATTCTTGTTTTGATCGCTGAGAGTTGCAAGGGCTTCAGATTACGTGCCTTGTTTTTGGTTTCTTATTGTGTTATACTTTTCTCGTTGGAAATATGAAATCCCTGCGATGTTCGTCGGTGATCGATGATTGTTGAATCAACACCAATCACAAGGGCCTCTGTATTCAGCTTGCCTGAGGGCAGCTTGAGAGGAAGCCCATCTATTAGATCGGGGTTCAAAAACACCTTGCTGACGGCAAACGCGGGGATTTTTTATGTGTTTTATGGAATGCGCGCGAGAAGGTATAAAATTTTGTCATTTGCCTGAGAATTGTGCGGGCAAATGTTGGGATGCAATGTAAAGCGGTTGGAATTGTTCATGTTTTGTGAACATTTTTTTGGCTGTTATGCATAAAAGAGAGCTTATTGTTGTGGAGAATTCAGACGTTAGGCAAACAGCAGATTTTTTCGCCTCAGAGAACAAAACCCGTCAAAATCCTCATTTGGGAATCCCGGAGCCATTAGCGAATCGTATGCGGCCAAGGCATTTTAATGAGTTTGTTGGCCAGCGGCATATTCTTAGCAAGGGGTCTCTTTTACGCCGCACACTTGAAGCGGACCGTCTTGTTAGTTTGATTGTCTTTGGGCCGCCTGGAACAGGGAAGACAACGTTAGCGCATTGTGTCAGTTCAATGACGCATTCGTGCTTTGAACAGGTTAATGCCGTTGCTTCAAACGTAGCTGAGCTTCGCCGTGTTATGCAGCGGGCTGTTTTGAGACGTAAGTCATCTGGGCAAAAGACGATTTTGTTTGTTGATGAGATTCATCGTTTTAGCAGGGCGCAGCAGGATGTTTTGATGCCGGATATCGAAAACGGGAATTTAACATTAATTGGCGCGACCATATATAATCCTTGTTTTGCTTTGACGCCAGCGCTGTTATCTCGGTCATTGATTTTCGAATTCCGCCCTCTTGAAGTTAGCGACATTGTTGAGGTTTTGGAGAGGGCCATTAAAGATGTTGAGCGGGGCTTTGGTGATGTGCTTATAGATGCAGAACCAGAGGCGCTTAGGTTTTTGGCTCAGGCTAGTTCAGGTGATGCACGCCGCGCGCTCAATGCTTTAGAAGTTGCTATTGCTGGACAAGCTGAAGTTTTTCCTATACGTTTTACGCTTGAAGACGCGCAGGCTTCTATTCAAAAAACAGCTGTGGTTTACGATAAGGATGGCGATGGGCATTATGATACAGCCTCGGTTTTTATAAAATCCATGCGGGGTTCGGACCCCGATGCGACGTTGTATTGGATGGCAAAAATGCTCAGCGCTGGGGAGGACCCCAGGTTTATTGCCCGTCGGATTCTTGTTTGTGCGGCTGAAGATGTTGGCAATGCCGATCCTCAGGCGCTTGTATTGGCTCAGGCTGCTTTGGGTGCATTAGAGTTTTTAGGGCTTCCCGAAGCAAGGATTCCGTTAGCGCAGGCAGCGGTTTATATTGCCTGTGCGCCAAAGTCTAACGCGGTTTATTTAGGAATTGAAAAAGCGATGGAAAGTGTCAGAAATGGCTGTCTCCAGGATGTTCCGCTTCATTTAAAAGACAGTCATTATAAGGGGGCTCAAAGACTGGAAAGAGGAAAGGGCTATAAGTATCCTCATGACTTTAAAGGTCCTGCTGGAAAGCAGGAATACATGCAAGAAAAGCAGCGTTTTTATGAACCCCAGTCAAGTGGTTACGAGAAAAAAATAAAAGAGCGCTTAGATGCTCAAAATAAATTATAATTTGATGGGTTTTTGTTGGAAGAAAAAATCATTACACATGGACGGGGCTGAAAAACAGGGGCGATCGCTATGATTATAACAAAACAAAAAAGCTTGGAAGCTATTTTAAAGATATTAGAATCCAAACAAAAGGTTTTTATCGTCGGATGCGGTGATTGTGCTACGGCTTGCAAAACAGGCGGCGAAGAAGAAGTTAAGAAGATGGCTGATTTTTTGAGTGCCCGGGGCAAACAAGTGACCGGATATGTTGTCCCTGAAACTACCTGTGTAACGGCAAAGTTAAAATCAGCCTTGGCTAAGCATAGAAAGGCTTTGACAGAATCTGATTGTTGTTTGGTTTTAGCGTGTGGTTCTGGTGTGCAATGCGCTAAAGAGAGCGACCGCTATAACATAGAGTATTATCCAGGATGTGACAGCTTATTTGCCGCTTTGGTGGATGATAAAGGAGTGTTTAAAGAAGTGTGCAGTACGTGCGGCGAGTGTGTTTTGGAATTAACGCAAGGGATTTGTCCTGTGACGCGCTGTGCCAAAGGGCTTTTGAACGGCCCTTGCGGAGGCCAGAATAAAGGTAAATGTGAAGTGGATAAGGACAGGGATTGCGCTTGGATTTTAATCTATAATAGATTGGTTGAAAAGGGGCAAGTCGATCTATTGCGTGTAAGCCAGCCGGCAAAAGATCATAGCAAGGCTGCCAAACCGAGACAAGTTAGGCTGTGATTCGAGAAAAACCCGGGAGTTAAGTTCTTGGGATTGACAGAGTTATGTATCTATGCTAATTTTATAGCATAGATCGTGCCGTTTGATTAGGTGGATAGGGTAGGAGAATAGCGAGTAGATATGGAAAATGTACAATATGGCGAAAAAGTAATGGAACATTTTTTGAATCCGCACAACGTGGGAGAGATTGTTGATGCTGATGGAGTTGGGAATGTGGGCAATCCTGTTTGCGGAGATATCATGAGACTCTATATAAAAGTAGAGGAGGGAAAGATTGTTGACGCAAAATTTAAGACTTTTGGTTGTGGGGCGGCTATTGCCACAAGCAGCATGGTAACGGATTTAGTGAAGGGGAAAACCGTTGAAGAGGCTTTGCAGATCTCCAATAAGGCCGTTGCAGAGGCGTTAGGTGGTTTACCAAAAATAAAGATGCATTGTTCTGTTTTGGCTGAAGAGGCCTTGAGAGCCGCTATTGATGATTATCACAAAAAACATAAACCAGCTTAGTTTTTTGGCAATCAGATTTTTTGTGTAGGTGTCCGTCGATTAAAATAGGACGGACGAGTTAATGGTGTTCAATGATACAGGAAAAAAAGAAGAAAATAAGAGAGGCGTTAATTAAAAAGCTCAGAAGCCATAAGGAGGACCAAAGGCTTAGGAAAAGCTTTGAGATTAGTGAGAAGCTATTTGCGTTAAAAGATTTTGTCAAAGCAAAAACAATTTTGTTTTATTTGTCGTTTGACGGAGAAGTTGATACATTGAGGATGATCAAGGATTCTATGAAGCAGGGAAAAAGGGTTGCCGTGCCGGTGATCCAAAAAGAACATAAAAAGATTATTCCTTCCCTTGTGGAGGAGTTGGATAGTGAACTTAAAATAGGGCCATATGGGGTGCGTCACCCAAAAGATGAGCATATTAGGCCTATTACCGCAGAGCGCTTGGATCTTGTTATTGTGCCCGGCTTAGCTTTTGATGAGGCCGGTAATCGCTTAGGGCGCGGAATGGGGTATTATGACCGGTTTTTAAGTCAGCTGCCAAAAAATGTTCCGACCATTGGCCTCGCCTTTGGTTTCCAAATGC
>JBDREX010000032.1:0-2066 GCA_043819345.1 Candidatus Omnitrophota bacterium | reverse complement strand
CACGGGATTAACCACTTGCTGCCCACCCTCTTTTCGCATTGATACTTCACGTTGTAACGACAATTTCGCTGCATCACGTGCCAAATCGGCTTTAATTTTCTCAAGGGAAATTCCTGTCTTTTCCGACATTTCCATTATTTTCATATTATAGTCAAGTTGTTTCATCGCCGATTCATGCTCTCGGTTAATCTCCTCATTTTGCATTTGCGCTTGAAGTTTTTCCGATTCAAACTTCTGTATCATTTCGACCTTTTGTAGTTCTGCCTCCGCTCTAATGGTCGAAACATCAATATCTCCCTGAATTCGCGGGTCAACTGCCGGCTGTTCGGCTCGTTTCTTTTCATTCTTTGCGATCTCGCCATCGGATAGAACCACATCTAACCTGCGGGCTGAGAATAGCTGTTTAATTGCTTTCTTCCAGTCAACTATGTCGCTTATCATTGGGTCATTGCGTAATTGAAGAACCTCGGTTAGTGCTTTTGCTTGCTGATCTTTAGCCAATAACACAGACGTCCCCCTGGCATCCACGTTATAATCACCTTTAATTTCAGCTTTTTCATTATACTGCATGTTCCAATGGTAATATCTTGTAATGTGCGGTTTTGTGATTTGGTCGTCCCAACACTTAACTCTTGATCTTAGGGCTACGTTATTTGAGTCAACCATGATATTTGTTGCACCAAGAGTTTCAGGCAGTTCGCCTTTTTCGCCCTGGAACAACATTGGTAAAGAGGTTTCCATATCAACAAACCTTAATGCAAGTTCTATTATATTCTGAAGCTCTACTTGATTGTTAGCTACTTGAAATTGTGCAAAAGCGTTTCTTACATCTTCTATATCTCCAATCGCTCTCCAGATTTTCTTGCCGGTTAATTCCCACTTACCATCGTCAGGCTCAATCCCAAACCCAAGAACTACATTTGCGCCAGATGAGTCGCCGGCATTATCCATCATCGCCCGCCAAGCTGCTGTTATTATTCTCTGTTGCCAAATCATCATCCTTGGAATACCTATTCCCCAAGGACTTCCTGCAACTGCTGTCCATTGAAAGAAATCATATGGCATATCACCGGTGTCAAGAGTGTTTAAGATAACTTTAATAGGTCGATCATTGACAAATACAACGCATGCTGATAATGAATCGCCTGTTTTTTCTTCACAATCACAACCTAACGCCTCAAGGTCTTCTTTGTTTATGTCTCCATGATATTCCCATCTTTCATATGTTGCTCCCCTGGCTGCTGTGTCTTGCTGTATTTTTAAACCTTTTTTGCTTTCGACCATCTTTGTTCGTATGGGATCTTCTTGTAAAACTTTAAATATTTGATCTGTTAAATATCCATCAACACCTATCAAACTACGCAATTCTCTTGGAAGAATACGATCATGCTCCCAAATATATGCAGCTTTTTTAATATCATCACCACAATTCGGATCAGGATAAACATTTTCCGGATCAACGCTTTTTGACGCTGGCTTGTGTTCCTCAATTGATTCTAGAACATGAACTGTTGTGTCGCCTTCGGTTTGTGGCATCCATGACTTTCTGACTTGCTTGACAACATTTGGCCCCTTTAATATTCCAGTTCCCAACCTGACTGCATTTTTAACACACTTTCTATTTTCCCCATTAAACCCGCACTCTGTTAATTGGTCATCAATCTCAGTCTCCATATCTGTCATTTTTTTCTTTGCTTCTTCGATTTCTCGTTTAGCAACATCTGAGATTGTAACCTTTGAGCCATCAGGCTTTTGTATTTCCTGCCTATTTTCATCTACAGCCGGATTTTCATCCGTCATTCCTTTAACTAACTCAGGCACAGGCGTAATCTGTAATCCCCAATTTCTATCATCAATAGGGAGCTGAATATCTGAAAATCTTCCTTCTGCTACCTCGCACTTGCCTCTGATTATATTAACAATAACCGAAGACCGCTTGGGTCCCTTGTCGGCACTTAAATAGGCTTCACCAGTAGCGTAATCAATCATGTTCGAACTTTTATTTGTTGCATCAAGGCCATCAAAAGCTTCTTGATCTTCTCGCCAGCGTCTTTCAACTCCTGAAG
>JBDREX010000031.1:0-14510 GCA_043819345.1 Candidatus Omnitrophota bacterium | reverse complement strand
CCTGCGCCCAATAAAAATAAAGATGTGCTGACTGGTTCCGGTGCAGCCGTTGCGTTAAAATTATCCATATAAGCTTCGCCACTGGCCAGCGCCGCTCCGCCTGAGCCACCAATAATAGCCACACCCAAACTATCTAAACCAAACGTGGCACGAAAATTCTCAAAACCATCTTCCCCAATTAAACCACCATCGGAATCAAGAATCCTGGCATAAAGCGTATCTTCCTGAGCAGAATAATAAGCCACAAATTTTCCGGAATCAACAGTTCTAGGTACTACAGAAGGTTCCTCTGTCCACCCGGGTGCCGAGATATACTTCACAAAAAGATCATAATTGGAACCACCTTCATAAATATTGCCAGCCGCCATAGAAAACGTATAGTCCGGTTCTTCAACGCCTGAACCCATATTAAATAATGACACCTGGACAGCTCCATAGTCATAAAGACTTGTGCCTTCATGTGAATAATGAAAATCCACAGATGTCTCAAAATCATAATCCAAATCAAACGACCATTTAGAAATATAACCTTTATCTCCAAACTCACCATCTGAAAACGAAGAAGATGTCCATTGCAGATGTTGTCCGGTTTCAGCCATCGTTACATCCGCGGCATGCGCCCCTTCAGAAAGCTCCTGCCACAGCGAACTATTCATCACGCCATCATTAAAATCATCTGAAACATTCTGCGCGTAAACAGAAGCGCCGGACAATAAAAATAATCCCACCCATAAAAATGCGACAAATCCTAACTTTTTCATATATATCCTCCGATTAAAACCGATATCATTTTTGAAGATTCAATTGTATCGGATATTCCACCACAAGTCAATGCCTCTGACATCAAAAAAAGGGGCAAGCATTTCTGCTCGCCCCATAAATATTACTGAACACCTCCAAATGACACATTACCAGCCTGGCTGGTAATGTGTCATTTGGAGGTTTTGCGGCGCCTTCTTAAACCTATTACACCTGCGCCTAACAAAAATAAAGATGTGCTGACCGGTTCGGGCACAACACCACTACCCACATTCATCTGAAAATTCTGCAAATAAGCATCCCCTGAACCAAGAGCCGCACCCGTCGTTGATCCCCCTAAAAAAACCCTTAATTCATCCAATCCAAAAGAACTCTTCAGTCCGCCAAAATCCTCACCAGCAACTACCGCGCCACCTTCTATAGCCTGCAATTGAAGAGTATCAGACTCGGCATTATAAACAGCATAAAAAATCCCATCATCAGCAAAACGATCCGCGTCCAATTCCTCAAACCCACCCGGCCCATACTCATAAAATGTATATAGATTTTTTGAATAAGATGAATCGGCCCTAAAGTTATTTGACGCGTCTAAAGAAAACGCGTAAACAGGCTCCGTCTGCCCGAGCTCCGGATAAAAACTAATCAAACCTACCTGAATATCTGCGTCATCCCCTTCAAAAGTGCCAACATGCCCATGATGATAGCCAACCTGAAATTCAAAATCTTCACTCAGATCAAATTGCCAATTGGAACCATAACAACGAAATGCCTCGTGACCATCGCCCCATCCATCTGATTGCCAATTTAGCCGATCGCTTCCATCCGTCAAAGATGTCCCTGAAGCATTCTCTTCATAAGGCATCCACTGATCAGAAGCCATATACCAGCGCCCATCATCAAAAAAACCGGCGTAAGCTACAGCCGGCATCAACAAAAACCCCAATACTAATACTTTTGCCACAAGCAGCCTTCTCATACTTCCTCTCTTTCCTTAGAAGTTAGTCGAGACTTTCAAACCCTATCCGCCCGTGGCTTTCATCGGCCTCGCCAATAAGCAAAACCGCATTTTAGCAAGATAGCTAAATTTTAACCATTTTACCGCTCATACACATCATCGTCAAACAAAAAAAAGGAGCAAGCATTTCTGCTCGCCCCATAAATATTACTGAACACATCAAATGACACATTACCAGCCTGGCTGGTAATGTGTCATTTGGAGGTTTTGCGGCGCCTTCTTAAACCTATTACACCTGCGCCTAATAAAAATAAAGATGTGCTGATCGGTTCTGGCACAACTGTGCTATTAACCGTAAAATTCGTTGAACCTGTTACAAGATTCAAATCACAATCCTTAACTAAAATAGTAATCGGGCTCGCTGACCATGAGCCACCCGCTTGAATACTAGCCCATGTGGTATCATTTATCGTTGTCCAAATCTTCCTATCGGTAGGGCCGAAAAAAGGATCCGTATTCGGTCTAGCCGTATACGCACTACCATCCTCTCCCCACACTACAACCGTCCTTATCAGATCATATTCTAAACCATCAGGCAATTCCAAAAAAAGCCAGGGTTTTTGCCCCAAGTTAAATTCTGTTTTCTGCGCCTGGCTGCCATTAGATGCAACCGTATAAATTCTCTCATATGCAGAATCGGCAAAGGCCAAAACAGGAACGGCTAAACACAAAACAACAGCAAGAACCAACAAATTAAAATACTTTTTCATTTTATTCTTTTTTTGTATTAGCAACTATTAACATATCTTCTAATTATTCTAACAATTATTAATTATACCTCTGAACACAAAAAAAGGTCAATAATTATCTTTTTTATCTAAAAAAGAGCTTTTCTTCGCTTTTTTCGCAATTTTCTCTAAAAAATACTCGACGAAAAAAGATAATCCACAACAATTCAAAAGAAATCAGGTACTTTTTACATCTTGCCACACAATTTCAAACCAGGGCGTATTACGTTTGCTCATAAAAAAGAAAGCCGTATCACCATTAACAATACCTGTAATTTCATCACCGCGGTTACCTTTATTATCTAATTCGTAAAGTTTTGGCGTTACCCCTGAAACAACCTTGATCGTTAAATTCATCTGCTTTAAAAGCACAGGGCCATGGCCCCACTGAAACTTCCCATCATCACCCCAATAACTACCGGTGTTTTTAACATCACCTATAGCTACGAGAATAATCCTGTTGGAATCCTCAATCGGCTTATCCTGCGGTGAAAAAACAAAAACCGCGCCGTTATCCTGCGGCTCTATCGTAAACGGGGCAAATGTGAATGTTTTGTTTTTGATAGCACCAGCGGCCCCTTTAACCTTTTTGGAATTTATTTCATAGTATCCGTTTAAAACAGTGATCTCAGGATTTACTGTCTTTTGAAAGATAAAACTTGAAACAGCACAAAGCAAAAGTTTTTGCGGATTGGCGATCGCGTCAAAATAACTGTGGATATTATTATAGTCAGGCTTAAATCCCCAGCCGTGGCTGTAAGCAAATAAAAATAACCCGTCCCATTGCGCTTTATTGGCTTCTGCCGCCAAAAGCATAGGCGTCTCATAAGCGTATTGATTAGGATAACAATGATTCCATTCGGTAACGGTATAAGGCTTTAGATTTTTGAAAGGAGCGCGATTAGATAAGGAGCTAATAATGCCCAGTTTTTCATTATCCACCAAAGGCCTGTTATCTATCCTAAAATCATTCATGTCCCAGCCTTTATTAGGAAACCGCGGATGATCCCAATAGCTGTGCGCGTCAATAAAATCACACGGCTCCTGCGCCAAAAGATCCTTAGATTGATTGTACCCACCGATACCGGTGACCGGCACTTTTACGCCGAGATCATTTCTTAAGTAATCTATCATTTCTTTAAAATAGCTTTTCTCAAGGTCAATTAAATAATCAACCATGTCATCGGCGGCTTGCTTGGGATAAAAATACCTCTGCGCGTAGAGGATCAGGTCAAATGTAAAATCCTGCGGAAGAGTTTTTTCATCAAAAGCTGAAGTCGTTTCTTTTAAGGAGATATCTTCTAAAACAATGCCTCCTTTTTCCTGCGCCACCTGAAATGTCAGGCGGGCATTAGGATATTCCTCATTAGCACTAAAACACAGCCTGTAAGGAGTTAAATTTTTAGTAATATTGACCGTCTGGTCCAGGCCCAAATTAGCCCAGGGGCTTTTATCCTGCATGACCGAAACATGGATAACGCGGTCTTTATCCGCCTTGGCTTTAAATGTAACGGTATAAATAGCGTCTTTTTTTAGATAAATCTCGTTCTGCTTAAATTGCAAATCCCAGTTTCTCTGATCAATAGAAGCCACATCAAGCGTGATCTGCCCATCTTCATTATTCGCGGCTTTAAACCGCGCGCGGCCATGTTCTTCCTTGATCCAACTATTACAATTGGCAGGATTATTAAGCAGCTCCTTAAAATCTTTTTTCTTTTGGGGCTGATCTTTGAGCCAGGCTGTTTTAAGATTAGCGATTTTTTCATATTTATATTTAAGCCAGGTATTCCAGGCATCCTGCAATTCCTTCAAATAATACTCCGGCAAAGCAGAGAGTTTGCCGCGGTACCAGGCGGCGATAACAGAATTTTCATTGGTGATTTCAATGAGGGCGACAGCCGGATCATCTGTATATTTTAATTTTGTAAATTTGTTTTCATGTGTTAAAAGCTGGCGCGCGTACTCTTTTTGCAAACTAATAAGGGTTGGATCAAACATTGAAGCCGGCTTTGCCGCCATCCCAAGTTGCTCAGCGTCTTTAACGCCATCAGCTTCGGTAAAATGCCGCGCGACCAAAAGATTGATATCAACGTAGATCCCCTTTTGTTTGAGTTGATAAATCAGGTAATCCAGTTTTTGTAGCTGTCTTAAACTAAGCTTGCTTGTTTTTTTGAGTTGTTTATCTTTATAGGCGGGGCAGATATCTTCAAAGATACCGTTTGGTTCAAAATGATAATCCATGTGATGCAGGCGCACCGCGTTAAAGCCAAAAAAAGCGAGGCGTTCAGCTGTGGCTATCGCTTCTTTTTTGTCTGGAAAATTAGCGCCAAAACAAAGGTTGATACCGTAAAACTTTGCCAATATGCCATCTTCAAAATATAAATCGCCTTCTTTAGCGAGAGTGAAGCCATGTTTCCCAGCGGGCGGTTCCAAAACGATTTTACCGATATTAGCGGAGGAGTCCGATGAAAGTTTCTCAGGAAAGAAAAAAGCGTACCATCCGGATTTATCACTTTCCTGGGCATAGGCCCGCGAGAAACTTAAGAAAAGTATTATAGGAATCAGGAAAATATTTTTTATTTTCATGATGGATGATTATAGCACGAATAAAGACAAAAGCGCAATCTCAACAAAAATATGGGCAGTAAAACAGCGGGTGCCCGAGTGTGCGGGTTAGCCAGTTTAACGCGTCAACCCGCAAACTTATTTTTGCTTTTGCTTTTGCTTTTTCTGGTGACTTGGTGTCCTGGTGACCTGGTGTCTGGTGACTTCGTTGCTTTTACTCTGACTCATCATATCCCGCGCGTGTTCCAAAGAAACTTTGCTTTCCTGTTCACCGCTCATCATCTGGGCCATCTCTTTGACACGGGCGTCCTTATCCAGCAATTCCACCAATGTAACCGTACGATTGCCCTCAACTTTTTTGCACACCCGAAAATGCTGATCGGCAAAAGAAGCGATCTGCGGCAGATGCGTAATGAGGATCACCTGTCTGTTGGATGAAAGCTCTTTGAGCTTGCGCCCGGTAATCGTGCCCAGCCGGCCGCCAATCTGCGCGTCAATCTCATCAAAGATCAAAACAGGCACCGTGTCCACCTGAGTTAACGCCTTTTTTAACGCCAGCATCAACCGCGCGGCTTCCCCGGAAGAAACGATTTCGGCCAAAGGCTTTAAATCCTCTCCCGCGTTAGGGCTAAGATAAAAAACAACACGATCGGCACCTTGCGCGTTAAAATCCGCTTTTTCCAGGCGGCATTCAAAACGCGCCTTGACAATACCAAGCTCTGATAATTCATGTTCAATGGTTTCTTTTAAAAGATAGGCCATTTTCTTCCTTAAAGAAGTAATTTTAGCGGCAAAGGTTTTAAGGCCTTTTTCTAATTCTCCAAGTTCTTCACGCAAACACGCATCATCATGATCAAGATTCACCAAAAACTCATAACGTTTTTTTGCCTCTTCATAAAACTTTTTGGCATCTTCCAAAGACGGCCCATACTTTCTTTTGATCTCATCATACATATCACAGGCCTGGTTGATTTTTAACGCTTCCTGCGGCTCAAAAGAAAGGCCGTCTTTATAGCTTTGAAGAGCCGACGATAAATCAGATGCCTGTTCCTGCATCTGGCTTAAAATTTCGGTGAAATTTTGTGTTGAAGAATCAATATTATTCAACTGCCGCAAAGGCGTAAATGCCGATGAAATCAAGCGAGCTAAACCCGTCTCATCATTATCAAATATTTCCATCAGATGATTGATATGTTCGTATAACTTTTCGGTATTATTTAATTGCACCTGTTTCTGGCGCGCCTCTTCATAAACAGACGCGTCCAAAGGCACCTGCTCCAATTCCTTTACCTGATAACTGAGGCTGTCTATCTCCCTTTGCGCGCCAGACCGAGCCTGCTCAATTTTTGCTATTTTTTCAGAGATATCTTTATGCTTTTCAAAACACTCCAGATATTCGCTTTTAACGGAGCCAAAATCCGTCAAGCGGTCTAAAATAGACAAATGCGAATCCTCAGACAAAATCAACTGGTGATCATGCGCGCCGTGAAAATCTACCAGTAAATTCCCCAAAGCCTTTAGCTGTGAAACAAGTATAGACCTGCCGTTAATCTTTATCTTTTTGCGGCCATCCACATGCTGAAGACGGTTAATAATAAGCGTTTCCTCACCGCCCTCCAAAAAATCAGCAATCAAAAGATGCTCACGCAGCTCCTTTGACACAAGATCCAGGACAATTTCAACACAAGACGGCTTATCCGCATCGCGTGCCTGTGAAGCGCTGAACGGCTCGCCCAGGCCAAAACGCAAAGCATCAATAATAATAGACTTTCCCGCTCCAGTTTCACCAGTCAAAATGTTCAATGACGCGGCAAAATCCAGAGAAATCTTATCAATCAACCCAAAATTTTCAATGCTTAACTGCGTAATCATCTATGCATTGTCCCCTTATCATTACCCAAGAATAAAAATTATACCTTAGCTACCGAGCCTCGAAATATACAAAGCACGGCAGCAAATATGAAAATAGATGCCCATATATATTCTTGCTTTATCCCTTCCTTCATATAAAAAATAGAAAACGGCACAAAAACCGACAATGCTATCGCCTCCTGCAAAATTTTTAACTGCCCAAGATTCATCACCTGATGGCCTACACGATTAGCTGGCACCTGGATAAGATATTCAAAAAAAGCTATACCCCAACTGATCAAAGCTGCGACAACCCACGGCTTAGCGTTAAAATTCTTAAGGTGCCCATACCACGCAAACGTCATAAATACATTGCTGCAGGTAAGCATACCAATAGCGATTAAAACTTTATGCATATACCTTCTCCAATCCTAAACTAAAGCCCATCTCCTATAATTCAAAACGCTTGCCAAAGTACATTTTATGGACTATGGACTCCTCATGATATCTTTTATTGCAATAGTTTACAATTTAAACTTCAAACTTTGCACGCTCATAAAAAATTATTCCGCTCCATATCATATAATTAATATATAACTTATTTATTTCTAATGAGTGACAAGGAGTGTCCCTAAATCCCCCCTTCAATAAAAGCCTGACCGGATTATTCCCATCAGAACCAGGGCTAATGCCATACATAGAAATAACAATAGACTCCTTCGCATTATCAAAAAGCTCAACAAGAGCCTGCTCATACCGACGATCTGATAGATCGGTAACCGACCCTAAAGGGCTATTATCCGCAAAACAAAGGCAGGAAACACTTAAAAATGCGGCAAAAAGAAACGCGAGGGATAGTAAGATTCTCTTCGTTTTTCTCATAATATCATTACGAGGCCACCAAAGGCGGCCTCGGCAATCTCTTTCAAATAAACGGTCGCTGTCCCTATTTTATCAATATAAATTTTTATACTGCTTCCTATTAACAGATTCAGAATTTTATAGACTGGATGATCTAAAAATATCATCTTTTTTATTTTTGCTTCCACTTTGACCCTGTGACACTTTGAATCCTTGACACTCCATATCTTTCTTTCAAAACCATCCAAATCAACTTTGCTCCATCAATAAAATAGCGCTTAAACATCCTTTTTGGCTCAATAAACACACGCCACAACCACTCAAGCCTTAAAATTCTAAATATTTTGGGAGCGCGTTTCACCCTACCAGATAGATAATCAAATAAAGCCCCCACTCCAACACATAATTTTGGGTTTAATTGGGCACGATACTTAAAAATCCACTTCTCCTGCAGAGGAACCCCCATCGCCACAAACAAAATATCCGCGCCCGAAGCATTAATCTTATCAATGACAGCCTGATCATCCACAAAATATCCATTATGCGCGCCTACAATCTCGATACCGGGCACTTTTTTCATCATGGCCTCAGCCGCCCCTACCGCCACCCCTTTACGGCCACCTAAAAAGTACATCTTATATTTAAGCTCAGCCGCCTTTTTCATCAATGAGGGCAAAAAATCCGTCCCATTGAGATTATCCTTCATCCGGCCCCCAAAAAGGCGCGTAATCAAAGCCAACGCGATGCCATCCGGCAGCACCAGATCAGCAGAATTCAAAATATCACGGTATTCTTTATCTTTTTGAGATTTATAAAGGCAGTCGGCGTTGAAATAAAAAAGGTTGGATTTTTTATCGCTTTTCAAAAGTTTTTCAACTCGTTTTACTGCCGCATTAAACGAGATATTATCGTAATGAACGCCTAAGAGCTTAAACATATATTTAAGAACTTTCCTGTGGAAATTAAACGACCCCTTCATGGCCGAACAAATATTTATAGAAAGGCATTATATGTATATTTTCGCGAACTTCTTCAAAATCCAAAGTTATCACAACCGCTGATTTCAATTTAAATTTCCTCAAAAAATAATTCAAGCCTTTTAAGTCAAACTTTCCGGTTTTAATTTCTATCGGGAGAATCTCCTTCTTTCCACCTATGATTATCATATCAACTTCATTTTGATAGGCATCCCTATAAAAAAATTGAGCGTCTAACTGCCAAACCAGCGAACTTTCAAAACAAAGAGCGAATTTTTCTTCAACAATCTCCGGGAAAACTACCGCGGGATAATATTTTTTCAAAGCCCTTTTTTGCTTTCTCAAACTTTTTGAAAAATTATAGACTTTTTTTATCAAAAAGGATTTCTCCAAATAATCAAGATAAGCGGACACCACCTGCCGGCTTAATTTCAACTCTTTTGACAATTTTGTAACATCTATGACTTGCCCGGGATAAAACACTATTAAGTCTAAAATCTCGCCGAGTATATCGGGATTTTTCACTCCAAACAACTGAGGAATATCCCTAAAAAGTATTTTATCTACAACCGTCTCTTTTAAATATTTATATATCATCATATCATCATGGATATGAACCATTTCAGGAAAACCATTTGTTTTCAAAAAATGCCTATATGCCGTTATGAGATCGCTCTTATATAACTCCGTGTTTTTAATAAATTTTTCATTGTTCGTAAAATGAAGGTACTCTTTGAAGGCCAACGGAGAAATCTTAAATTCAAATATCCGGCCGCCTAAAGTCTCTTTAATTTCTTTCCTTATAAAAAGGCTTTCCGACCCTGAAACAAATATCTTGATATTCGGATACATATCATAGAGGCGCTTAATTTTATCCTGCCAGTTATCAAGTTTTTGTATCTCATCAAAACAGAACAAAAACTGATCCTCCTTAAGGTTAATCCCCGAAAAAATATCTCTATAAACCAACAAGATATCTTCTATGTCCAACAAAGAAAAATCATCAAAAGAAAAATAAAGAATATTTTTAGAAGGCAATTGCTTTAGATATGTTTCTACGGCTTTTAACATCAGCGTCGTTTTGCCCGTCCTCCTCAAGCCAACCAACGCGATAAGCTGAGGAGATTTAAAAAATTTCTCTATCTGGCAGAAAGCGTCACGGTCAATATAATCCTTAACAACAAAATGCTCTTCCTTCCACCAGGAGTTTGTCTCTTTCAGAATAAACTTTATTTTTTCCTTTATATCCATGCTCATCTCCTATTTTATGTTAATTTAAATATAACATAAAATATATTATATGTCAATTATAAATTACCATATAATATCTCTCCGTCAGCCACCCTCAAAACCATCCAAACGAAACCAGCATTGACCCGTAAATGGCCGCTGTCCCTATTTTCGAACTATCCCAAGCGAGCTGGGCAGTGAAGCCGAACGACTGTGAGGCGTAACGGCGCATCAGAATATTAACTTATCTTTTGTATGAGAGAATCGGAGGGGTTGAAATCTACGGTGGTTCTTTTTGGTATGGTTATAATTTTGCCTGTTTCGGGATGGCGTACTTTTTTAGACTCTCTTTTTTCTTTCTCAAAAGATCCAAATCCTCGGAAGTAAACTCTATTCCCTTTTTTAAGATCCTCTGTTATATGCGAAAGAATAAATTTTATGATCTCCTCGGATTCAACCTGGGTGAGAAAAAATCTCTTTGAGATCGCAAGGGTTAGTTTTTTTTGGTTCATTCTAAGACTCTTATATTTATGGATGCGGCGTTATAGAGATAATTGAAATCATCCTTTTTTCTGGACCGTAATGAAAAAATATTCTATAAGCGGCGGGCGTGTTTTGTTCAGCATAGGCTTCAAATACTTTCTCTCCATTTGGTCCGTATAATGAATGGAATTCATGAGTTTGCAAACCAGGATGCCGAGGATTATTTTTTAATTTATTAAGCGCGTTTTGAACAGCTTTAAGTCGCTTGGCCAAACCTTTGTCTATTTTAAGGCCGCTTACCTGACTTTTTACTTTATCTGAAAAACGTAACTTATAAATCATAATTCTTCTATGAATTTATCTACATCTTCAACATCGGTGAAGCGTCCTTCTTTTAAATCTTGGATCCCTTTTTGGATGCTCTGCAGTATCTCTGGATTCTGGTGGGCCCACAGCTCTTTTGCGGGTATCGATACGCGCGGCCTTAATAAGATGTCGCCGTCGCTGCCGATAAAGGCTTCGAATGTTTCTATTGGCGCGCGGTTAAATTGTTTTGCTTTTTTAAAAATTCTGAAAATGGCTCCAAGGGTTACGCGCTTTTTGGTATCTAGCTTTGTAATCCCTACACGCTCGAATTTTTCATCTATAACTTTCATCTCACAGCCTCCTGATTATGAAGAAGTGATTTATGTAACTAGCAGTTGTATGTTCAACCGCCATTTCTAAATAAAGTATACATTATTGTGGGAAATTTGTCAAGTGGGATTTCCCACTTTTAAAATTATCAGAGTTATTCTACGAATTTCCCTTTTTTGCTTTTAGTGTCGTTTTGCCCGTCCTCCTCAAGCCAACCAACGCGATAAGCTGAGGAGATTTAAAAAATTTCTCTATCTGGCAGAAAGCGTCACGGTCAATATAATCCTTAACAACAAAATGCTCTTCCTTCCACCAAGAGTTTGTCTCTTTCAGAATAAACTTTATTTTTTCCTTTATATCCATGTTCATCTCCTATTTTATGTTAATTTAAATATAACATAAAATATATTATATGTCAATTATAAATTACCATATAATATCTCTCCGTCAGCCACCCTCAAAACCATCCAAACGAAACCACACCTGTCTCATAAATGGCCGCTGTTCCTATTTTTCAAAACCATCCAAATCAGCTTTGCCCCATCAATAAAATACCGATTGAACAACCGCTTTGGTTCCATAAACACACGCCACAGCCATTCAAAACATAATAAAAGAGGAGTTGAACAACTCCTCTTTTATCCATTCCACTCATCACAACACTTATCTTTATCAGCCGGCAACTATCCCTTCTTTTACAAAATCCACTAAAAGTGAAGCGCCTTTCTGCCATTCCTTTAAAGAAATTGGAACAATGTCAAACGCGAGCCCGAATTTCTCCACTAACATCCAATTCAGCCCTTTCAGCATTTCCGCTTTTTGAAAAATATCTTTCTTATCAAAATGCCTGGAAATGATAGCTATATCCACATCACTATCTTTTCTGTGAATCCCATTAGCGCGAGAACCAAAAATGATTATTTTTTCAGATTTTATCTCATGATTTTTAAGAAATTCTTTTATCGTATTTACTGCTTTCCTAACTTTTTTTTCAACCATTTCAACACCTCTTTTGATTTAACAAAAATAATTTTTGTCCTGGCTTTATTGTATTCTTTCAACATTTTTTTAAGCTCGTCCGGATGCCTCACGGGGACGCTTATTTCATCAAGCCCTTCCAAAAAATCTCTTATTTCAATCGTAACATCTAACCGCGCGCTTTGAACCAAATATATAAGGCTATGAGTTTTGGGAGGATTTTTAGCAAGTTTCTCAGAAAATAAAGCCTTAAGCGCTTTTTCAACCGATAAATGTCACATAAACACGCAATAAGTATACCGCCCGCTGTTTAACATGATCCGCGCGGTTTCAATATCATATTCTGCCTGATAAAACCATTCCCTGCTTTTCTTAATTTTATCCATGTATGTTATTGTATCATAGCAATAAAGCTATTGAATAGTTTTCAGAAAAAATCCCATTTTCAAAACCATCCAAACGAAACCAGCATTGACCCGTAAATGGTCGCTGTCCCTATTTTCCCCCAGCCTGCCCATGACAATTCCATAAATAGCCGCTGTCCCTATTTTTCATAGACATCTTTGCGATGGCTGACGCGTAAAACAAGAATCAAAATCTCTTTTTCGGCTATCTTATAGATAACACGATAATCCCCCCAACGATAACGCCAATAACCGCTAAATTCGCCTTTCAAGGCCTTCCCTAAGGCTTTAGGATCAACAGCAAGATACTTTTCAATACGATCAAGAATCTTCCTGATAACAGGCTTATCCAGTTTTCTAAGATCCTCTTCAACCTGATCTAAATAAACGACTTTATACACCAAGTTTTTTCCTCAAATCTTTACCAGTAATAATTTTAGACTTTGGGTCGCTAAAACGGTCTTTGGCGATCTGCGCGTCCGCATAATCATCAAAATAATGCACCAGAGCCTCGGAAACGTAAAACTTCTCACTACGATGCGTGGCCTTTGCCAAAACAGACAACCTGTTAACCAAATCTTTCGGTAAACGAAAAGCCTTTAATACGTTCATAATAGAACCTCCTATTCTGTAATATAAGTATAACATTGTTATACTTATATTACAAGATCAGCTTTCACCTTAATAAATCTTTTCCAGATCATCAAACGCGTCGTAAATCGTGGTCTTATTAACATTAAACTCTTTGGCGAGAGCGGGTTGCGGCATGGAAGACATATCCCTGCCCTCATCTTTGAGCAAGGCTTGAATTAAAAGGAGGAATTTAAGCCGCAGAGTAAGCCTGTCGGGCCTTTGAATAATAGCGCCGGAAGATGCAGCGAAAGATTCCCCCGGGATATCCAAAAGGGTAACATCGGCATCTTTGCCATGAAGGAATTTTACCGTGATAAGACGGTAGCGATCCTGCAGCCTTTTGAGGCTCCTGATGACCTGCCTCCTTAAAGACGTATGATCTAACGTATCAGGCAGGCCTAAACTTAAGCCCATATCCTCTAAATTGATAAAAAATTCCTTTTCATCCATCCCCTGGCTATACGCCAAAAGCAGAAAATAAAGGTCAAAAACACGATGGTCCTGCCGCGTAACCATACTGGAGAGGTATTTTTTATTGTTCAAAAGCTCCTTAGAAACAACGAATTCCTCGGGCAAATCCTGTAAATAAACGGGGCTATCGGATATTTCACTATTGGACTTTATAAAATTTAACACATTTTCAAGGCGTTTGAGTTTTTCCTGAGCATGGCGAGGTGAATCAATGAACGTGTTGGACTCAAAATTTCGGCGGAGAGCAGAATTAGACCAGTTTGTAGAGCCTACAACAACATAGCGATTATCTACAATAATAAGTTTATCATGAAGTTTGCGGCCTTTTGGGATGAGATTAATGACACATCCGGCCTCTTTTAGCTCTTTGAAGACAGGGCTTCCGATAAAAGACTCCTCAATCCTTCCGGCATCATTAAAACGTGTATTAAGATACATTGTGACACTCACACCCCTGGCTCTGGCCTCTAACAAGTCATTCAATAAAAGCCTGACCGGATTATTCCCATCAGAACCAACGCTTATGCCATACATGGAGATAACAATCGCCTCTTTCGCGTTATCAAAAAGCTCAATCAAGGCTTGTTCATATTTACGGTCTGATAAATCAGTGGCCGATTCTAAAGGGCTGTTATCCGCGAAAGACAGGAAGGAAATACTAAAAAGTACGGTAAAAAGAAACGCGGAGATTAGTAAGATTCTCTTCGTTTTTCTCATAATATCATTGCGAGGCCACTAAAGGTGACCTCGGCAATCTCATAAATGGTCGCTGTCCCTATTTTCTTGTCCCTATTTTCTAACGCCCTAATGCGCCTTCGGATGTTTACTCAATTCCCTCTATCACCTTTAAAACAGCCTCAAGCTCTTTAATAGCAAGCTCAGCGATCTCCCGTGGAACACTCTTGCCATCCATAAAATT
>JBDREX010000030.1:0-4391 GCA_043819345.1 Candidatus Omnitrophota bacterium | reverse complement strand
GGCAAAAAAGCAGTGCCCTGGAAAATCCCACTCGGGAACCAGAGAGCTGTAACCGGTATTAAGCAGATTGCCAAAGCGTTTGGCATAAACACATAGAGGTTACTCAATGAAAAAGCTATCCCACAGAAACAAAATACAACGTTTGGAAAAATCGGACCGGGTTCAGCGGGCGAAAAACCTAATTGATATTGTTAAAAAAATGGATACGGACGGTCCGGTTTGCGATGCAATTTTTGTGTGTCGTGGCTGGGATAATTGGGCAGAAGCTATGCGGTATCGAATGTTTAATTTTTGCCCATGGTGTTCGGCAAAATTGGACTGGGATTGGCCGAGGTTGCGGAGATAATTCAGGGCGGCCCGGATTTAAACTTTAAATTAGCTTATTTTGAATCCAATGACCCGGAAGGCCGTTGAAGGGTCGCCCTGATTCTTAATTATTATGAAAATATCACTACTTACAGACGCGCCACGTCACAATTTGGCTTTGATGAAATTGAGCGCATATCACAAAGCTTGCGGTGATGAGGTTTTGCTGAATATGCCGATTATTCCCGCTGATTATACCTATGCTTCTGTGGTGTTTGAAAAAAACAAGAAAGCGTTTATTGCGGATGAGTATGGTGGGCCGGCTTTCAACGGCAACACTGTTACTGTTAATGTTTATTTAAAGCCTGATTATGATCTGTATCCGCATAACGATTTTTCACTCGGCTATACCTTTCGTGGATGTTATCGAAAATGCGAATTTTGTAAGGTGCCGAAAATCGAGCGTGATTTCAATCATTATTCTATTTGGGATTTTCACAATCCGAAATTCAAAAAGATATGCCTGTTAAATAACAACACATTTTTCGATAAACAATGGCGCGAAACTTTTGAAGAAATTTGGGATGCTGATTTAACCGTGGTTGATGAGAATGGGTATGATTTGCGGTTATTGGATGACGAAAAAACAGATGCACTAAAACATACTCGGTTTGATGATAAACTGCATTTTGCATGGGATAAAATTCAGGATGAAAAAGAAATTATCAGGGGTTTGGAACTTCTTAAAAAACATAAAATCAATAATACCCATATTTACGTTTTGATAGGATATGACACAACCCTTGAGCAAGACCTGTATCGATGTCAAAAACTGATCGACCTTGGGCACGACCCTTACATTATGCCGTTCAAAAGAACTCGATTAAATTTAGATTTTCAGAGGTTTATCAATACTTTTATGTGGAGAAAATACAAAACAATCAAGGAAGCGTGGCAGGATTACAGGCGATGAAACAAAGGGTCGCCCTGTCCAAAAGGGGTTGAATAATGTCAAAAATAGTTTTCTTTAAAAAAGATTGTCCTTCTTGTGGGGATACAAATTCAGACCCAAAAAACGACCATTGTCCAAAATGTATCAAGTATTTTCACGATCAATGGCATGTGACCTGGGGCGTTTATGCAGGTGTTGAAGGCGATGAAAAAGCACCTGAAATATAAAATAGCCTGGGCGTTCGGATACCGGCGGTTCAATCTCCGGCGGATTGAGCTAATCCGGCAGGGGTATTGTTTTTGCTCGGATTCGTACTGTATTTTCGGGATTTATTGGCAACGACTTGTAAACAGAAAGGAAAAATTATGAAATGTTTTTATCATAGTGCTGATTTAGATGGTCATTGTTCAGGAGCTATTGTTAAATTAAAATATCCTGATTGCGAGATGTTTGGAATTAATTACGGGGATGCGTTTCCTTGGGATAAAATCGAAAAAGGCGAAAAGGTTTTTATGGTTGATTTTGCATTACAACCTTTTAAACCCAACATGATTAAACTTTTCAATAAATGTGAATTAATTTGGGTAGATCACCACAAATCAGCAATTGATGAGTTCGAGAAAATACAACTAAACGAAGGGTTGTATATTCAGGGTGCGCGTTGTTTTGATAATTCTCAGGCTGGATGTGAACTTACATGGGAATATTTGTTTGATACTGATGTTCCGCGTGCCGTTAAATTATTATCGGAATATGATGTTTGGAACCATTCGGACGCGGATACACTTCCTTTTCAGTTTGGTTTAAGGATGTACGAAACACATCCAAACGAACAATCCCTATGGATGCAACTATTTGGAATTGACGGTCTGAATCCGTTAGATCAAATTATCGGAGAGGGGACCATAATTTTAAGCTATCAGGCAACCGAAAATAAAAAATATTGTTCAGCGTGTAGCTTTGAAACAGAACTGGACGGGTTGAAATGTATTGCGATAAACAAAATGCTTACAAATTCACAGATATTCGATTCTGTTTGGAATCCTGAAAAGTATGATGCAATGCTGTCTTTTGGGTATCGTAAGGGGAGTTGGACCGTTTCGCTTTATTCCAACAAGCCCGAGATAGATGTTTCTAAAATTGCAAAGGCGAGGGGGGGAGGCGGTCATAAAGGTGCTGCTGGTTTTCAATGTGATATTTTACCGTTTAAATATTGATTTATTGGCAACGGATGGTAAACCGGAAGGTGTAATATGTTTGCACATCAGGTTATTGAAGATTTGAAGAATGAAAAAGAGTTTTATGCCCCATTTTTATCTGTTAAGAAATTAGATGAAAATCAAACAGAAAAGTTAATTTCATGGTGTCAGTTTGGCAAACAGAGTATAGGTTACATACAAAAATCACAGAAAATACATGGTGGGTCTGTATTTGATATCGAAAAATTAATTACAACTAAAGGGAGTATTTTTAAAAACGAGCTATCCCTATATGCAAAAACGCCTTATACCTTATGCTGGTTTGATTTTTTTTGGAATAAAAGTAAATTGGGGATATTGGTCAACTCTTTGAGTAAGGACTTTTTGTGTTTATTTTTTTTTGCAAAAGGGAATGGAGAAAAAATATGGGGAGTTCGCCCTGTTTATGCCCTAATTTCAGTAAATAAAAGATTTAAGGACAGAGATGATTTTCAATTTTTAGAAAAACTTTATAGCGGGATAGAGGGATATAAAACTGGGAATGTTGCTTTGTTTGCAGTGCCGAAACTCGCGTCAGATATAGCCCCTGCCAGTATGGATGAAATATGGAATTGGATAAAAATATTAGAAAAACTTTTAATCCTTTTGAATTGCAAAAATATAATAGCAGAAAAAACCCTTGCGCCAGAGCGTTTAAACAAAAAACGTCGCAAGGCAGGCAAGCAAGAGCTTTTTGATTATCATGTTTTAAATGTGGTTATTCCATCAAAAAAGAAGAAGTCGTCAGAAAAAGCGGAACCTTTATCGCATAATCGTGTACATTTATGTCGAGGGCATTTCAAAGAATACACAATCGAAAAACCATTATTTGGAAAATTAACCGGACTTTATTGGTGGCAACCGCACGTAAGAGGGCAAAACAAAAAGGGTATTGTTATAAAAGATTATGTGGTTAATCTGAAGGGGGAGTGATGAGGCAGATAAAAATAAAATATTGGAATAAAAAACTAAAAGAAATGTCAGAGCCAATGGGTATAGCCTTGGTCTGGGAAACTCTTTGTGAATTATGGGGTATTTTCGAGTGGCACGATGTTGTAAAACTGCAATGGACCGGCCTAACCGACCAAGGTGGCACTGAAATATTCGAGGGGGATAGACTCCTGGTAGATAAAACCGAATATATCGTTTATTTCGATCTTGGATGCTTTTTGTGCAGAATGGCCGAATATCCAGAAAATAGAGTCGAGCTTATGCAGATTTACAAAATAAGCGAAGTCATCGGCGACATTTTCAACAACCAGGAGTTATTAAAATGATTATAGCAATCGACCCAGGCACTTTTGAGAGCGCCTATGTATCATGGGACGGCAAAAAGATTAAACAATTCGGCATCCTGAAAAATCAGGAAATGGTCGATATATTAGAATTATCACCATGGAGCCGCGACTGGCCATTAGTTATCGAAATGATAAAATCATACGGAAATGCAATCGGACAGAGTACTCTTGATACTGTTTTTTGGTCCGGCAGGTTCGCCCAGGCGTGGGGTAATTTTCATCTGTTATCGCGCATGGAAGTCAAAAAGCATCTGTGTAACAACCATCGGGCAAAGGACAGTAATATAGTTCAGGCGTTGGTTGATAGGTTCGCATACGGGCAACCGAACAAAGGCAAGGGAACGAAAAAGGCGCCGGGGTTCTTTTATGGGTTTAAAGATGATATTTGGCAGGCGTGTGCCCTGGCGGTCACGTGGCACGATCAAAACATTGGTAAAGACCGTTCCTGAGCGCAGCTAAGCGGCCCAGGAACGGCGATCAGGCTAAAAGGCATACCAAGGGTAAGGGGTAAAGCATGATTAAATTTTTAGTGGCAATAATCGTACTTGTGGCAATCCTGGCGGCGGTTTGGATCCTAGTGCTGCGGGCGGCCAGTCG
>JBDREX010000029.1:0-2685 GCA_043819345.1 Candidatus Omnitrophota bacterium | reverse complement strand
TTTTTATGAGATCCTTATTAACCTAAAAGATTATGTTTCGAGTAATAGTTCACCGCACACGCAAAGATCGCAGAGTTTAAGTTATTTTTTGCCAGAAAAAGCAGGAATCTGATTATAAGAAAATAATGGGTTACCTTTAGGGTATTGTTTTTTATGAGTTTTAATTCGTATCAGGCCATTTTCTACCTTAGTGGAAAATAGACTTGACTGTTTTCTATTAATATGTAAATTGGTCTTATGGGAATAATCAATATTTTAAGCCAATGGGCACTTGACGAGAGCTTTCTCCATGGCAGAATGTCATTTATTTGTGGTCCTCGCCAGATTGGTAAGACCACTCTCGCCCAAAATCACCTTGAGCAAATCAAGCAAATTGAAAATTACCATAATTGGGACAGCCTTTCGTTAAAACGAAATTTTTCGTATAATCCCCTTTTTTTTATTGAAAATATACCACTCCCTTTATCACCTGGAAAGAAGCTGCCGGCAGAGATGCGTCAATGGGTTGTATTCGACGAGATCCATAAATATCCACAATGGAAAAACATCCTAAAAGGATATTATGATGAACTAAAACAAAACATAAATTTTGTAATCATTGGAAGTGCTCGCCTTGATTATTTTCGTCAGTCCGGCGACAGCCTGGTGGGGAGATATTTTTTGTTTAAAATGAGCCCGTTACACCCTCATGACCTTACAGGATTTATCCTCAATCGGGATTCGGCCTGGCATCCCAAATCTTCTTTAGTCCCGTTTAGCGATTCGGATAAAACTTTTCAGGAAGCTACTTTGCAATTATTTGATCTTACAGGATTCCCTGAACCTCTGAGCATTGGTACGAAAGATTTCTATGAACGCTGGAAAAACAATCACATCTCCTTGATAACAAGCGAAGACATCAGGGATCTTTCACGGATTTCGAATATCCAGAAATTGCAGACCTTAGTCTTCCTCTTACCTGAACGTGTTGGTTCACCCGTTAGTTTAAACAATTTGAAAAACATCCTTGGCTGCGCGCATGCATCAGTGAAAAACTGGCTGGAAGCGTTAAAAAAAGTTTATCTGGTATTTGCAATAGCACCTTATGCCGCCCGGCTTTCACGCTCTGTTCGAAAAGAACAAAAATACTACTTTTGGGATTGGGGCCTTCTGCAAGAACCGGAAAAGAAATTTGAAAACTTTATTGCGGTCCATCTTCAACGAGCCGTTTCAGCCTGGAATGAATGGGGAAAAGGTGATTATCAATTGATGTATGTCCGAACCAAAGATGGGCGGGAGGTTGATTTTGTTGTTACTGAAAGGGACACACCCTATATCCTCGTTGAATCTAAAAAGAACGATAAAAATCTTGCCGCTAACTTGACATATTTTAAAAATCGGCTTCAGGTCCCCTTGGCATTTCAAGTAATAGAAACACAAGGGCACCTCAAGCAGGTAGATAGAGGTACTTTTATTATTGGCTTAGATAGATTTTTGCAGATCCTACCTTAAAAAATGAGCGAAACTATAGTATTCCGGATAATCTTTTTACCTCATTTACAAAATACGCTTTAACTTCTTGCCAGTCACAGGCAGCTATCATACTTGGCATAGGTTCATTTTCAGCATCTTCAAAATAGCACAGGCTTCGAAGAATGTGATTCGTATTAAAAGGACTTAGCCATGGGCGGTTTTTGATCTTTTCAACTAGCCTAAAAGTATCGGGGGAGAGGGTTTCTGAAAACAAGCCGTTTCTCTTTTCGGAATATCGAGTAATATTGTCCAGAGGTTTACCGTACGGGGCGAGAGCCTGCGACTTGATTTTACAACACTTCCAAGGGCTTCATCGCCAACGATTTCCCTCAAAAACCGGATGTCCTTCCACTGTCCATACTCCAATACACGCTCGATTGTATGCTCTGGCCAATCAAGAAGTTCTCGACCTGTAAATCGAGAATCCCAGAAATAGGCCCTAAAATGGTCTGGCAGTAGAATATTCATTGCGCGTTCTAACCCGAATATTTTCTATGAAAAAGGCTCTTTTTAGTTAATCATCTGAAATTATAGAAAATATGTTTAATTTTAACATGAATTTTAAAAAAAAATTTAAGCCTTTTTCATCATTAGTTGTGGCCGAAAGGCCATGTTCGTTCATGAAATCTTTTCATCGATAACTAAAAAATAAATGATTCCATATGCTTTGGATGAAAAATGGTCAAAAATCGAAGGTGACAAACTGTACCCCAATCGGAATTACCATTTCACAAGGGCACCTCAAACAGGTAGATAGAGGTACTTTTATTATCGGCACAGATAGATTTTTGCAGATCCTACCTTAAAGCTTTTCATTGAAATTCGTGTACTTAGATGAAATTATTTCCAAATTTACAAACTGCTTGCCAGACACAGGCCGCTATCATACTTAGCATGTGTTCCTTTTCAGCATTTTCAAAATAACATAGGCTTCAAAGAATGTGAATTGATTCTTGAAAAGTCTGAATCTAAAAAACCCGCTCAGCACCACCGATTACATTTGATATCGACACATCAGCAACAAAGAGAATTTCCATTTATTTTTTATTGACCACCGGAATTTTCTTTGTTATACTCTTTTCGTATAGTACAACTTTGAATATGGAGGTAGAACGGAATGCCTATCGTAAAAACATCTGCAAAAGGTCAGATCGTTATCCCCAAAGAGATTAG
>JBDREX010000028.1:0-6457 GCA_043819345.1 Candidatus Omnitrophota bacterium | reverse complement strand
CGAGCCATAAAAGAAGCTTTTGAGAACCAGATAACAAACAAAGGTTTTTCCCTTGTTGAGGTTTTAAGTATGTGTCCGACATATTGGTATAAAACGCCTGAGGAGTCCGTAAAATGGATTGATGAGCAATTGTCTCACGTTTTTCCTCTTGGAAAATTAAAATAAATGATGACAGAAAAAATAATTTGTGCGGGGTTTGGCGGGCAGGGCATTATGGCCATGGGAAAGGTTTTGGCTATGTCAGCGATGCGCGAGGGTAAATTTGTGACGTGGTTGCCGTCCTATGGCGCTGAAGTCCGGGGAGGTACCGCGCATTGCTCTGTTGTCATTTCAGATCAAGAAGTCTCTTCTCCTTATGTGGAGAAGGCGGATACACTGATTGCTCTCAACGAACCTTCTTTGAAGCGTTTTCAGAATTGTGTTGGACCAAAAGGATTTTTATTGGTTAATTCATCGATGACTGATTGCGGATCCATTAAGAGTGGGCTGAATGTCGCTTGTGTACCTTTGACAGAGTTGGCCGTTAAGTTGGGTTTGGAACGCGTGGCCAATACGATCGCGATTGGCGTGTATCTGGCAAAAACAAGAATTATTTCTGTTGCAACGATGGAAAAAGCCATAGAAGAAATTTTAGCTTATAAATCAACATTGATTGATATTAATAAAAAAGCTCTGGAAGAAGGATTTTTCTGGGTTCAAAAGTACCTCAAATGACGCATTTGACGTCTGGCCTCTCCCGCACAATAAAAAATTTAACGGGATCCCGCAAAGCGGGAAAATGTGTCATTTGAAGAAGGAAGGTTGAATATTATGGTTAAAGTAAGATTTGCACCGTCTCCGACGGGTTATTTGCATATTGGAGGAGCCAGGACGTGTTTGTTTAATTGGCTTTATGCGCGTTCGCAAAAGGGTATGTTTGTTTTGCGTATAGAGGACACGGATCAGGCTCGTTCAAAAAAAGAATTTCTGGATGAGATTTTAGAAAGCCTAAAATGGCTTGGCCTTGATTGGGATGAGCTGTATTTTCAAAGCCAGCGTTTTGATATTTATCGTGAGTACGCACAAAAGCTTCTTGCGCAAGGCAAAGCTTATTTGGCCGATGATAATTCCGGAGCTATTTTTTTAAAGATGCCGCAGGAAATTATTGAAGTAAATGATTTAATCCATGGTGTGATAAAGTTTGACCCGTCTTTAATTAAAGACCAGGTTTTAATTAAATCTGATCAGTCTGCGACATACAGTTTTGCTTGTGTTGTTGACGATGCCCTTATGGGGATTACACATGTTATTCGCGGGGATGACCATATTTCTAATACGCCTAAACAATTAGCTATGTATGAGGCTTTAGGGTTTCAAAAACCACAGTTTGCTCATATCCCGATGATCTTGGGAAAAGGCGGCGGCAGGATGTCTAAGAGGACGGGAGCGACTGCGATTAGTGAGTATCGCCAAATGGGATTTTTAGCAGATGCTTTGGTGAATTATCTAATGTTATTGGGCTGGGCTCCGGGGAATAACCAGGAGATTATTTCTTTGTCGGAGGCGGTCAAGAAGTTTGATATTGTTAATAGTAATAAAACTGCCGCTACCTTTGATATGGACAAGTTAACGTGGCTTAACGGCCAGTATATCAGGGCTTGTGATCTTCAGGTGTTGGCTGATTTGATAACGCCTTTTTTGAAAATGAAACAAACTATAGCCCCGAGTGGTTTTAGCAAAGATTACCTGATGAAGGTGCTCAGATTGGTGCGGGAGCGAGGCAATACGTTAGAAGAATTAGCCAGTGGTATGGAGCCATTTTTTGTTGAAGAAATTATTTTTGAGGACAAGGCCAAGAAAAAACTTTTTTCACAGGATTTGAGCCGGGAACTGTCTTTTTTAAAAGAAAAATTTCAAGGAGTAGATAATTTTCAAGCAAGTGTCATTGAAGAAGTATTTAGATCAGCAGTGGAAGAGCTCGGAATAACTGTAAAACAGTTGATCCATCCTCTGCGTGTCGCTTTAAGTGGCGTGACTATTGGTCCGGGGATGTTTGAGTTGATAGAAGTTCTTGGCAAGGAGAGGACACTAGAGCGGATAGAGCGGGTCATTGTTCTTTTTCGAGGATAATTTTGTCTATAAGGGATTATCCTGACAACAAAAAGCTTTTTTAGATAAAGTTTTTGCGGTTTGTTGGCGTATCATTTCTTAGACGTGGTCGAGAGAGCTTTTCTGAAAGGTAATGATAAAAGCGCTGCTAAAATAAACTGTGAGGCTCTCTTTTTAACTTTTGTAGTGCAAATATATTCTTTGTAAATTATTTACAGAGATTTTTTATGGTTTTATCTTGGCAAATTTAAGTTAAGGATTTTTTGAGTTTTAAACATGGAATTTTTGTAAGAAGAGATAAAGCTCAATGTTGGTACAGCTGAACAATCTGACTCGTCCGTTAATTCCTTTTCTTGCTTTAATAAGTTTTGTAGCTTTGATCGTTGCCTGTTGTTGCAATAGAGCCCACATCAAGGCCTTCCTCTCTACTATCAATAAAAGAACTTGGCTTGTTTTAGCAGCTATTTTTTTCCTGGCGCTTGCTATGAGGCTCGTTATTCCTTCCAAAGAACACATCATGTATATTGATGAAGCCTGGTATATGGAGGCAGCTAAAAACATGCTTGAAACGGGAAGTCAAGGGGCCTATCCGAAGTCGATCGGCTGGCCTTTTGTCCTGGTGGCTGCTTTTGCTTTTTTTGGAGTTAACAATTGGGTGGCAATTTATACTTCGCTTGTTTTTGGGGCATTGACGGTTATCAGCATATTTTTAATGACGTTCGCTATAACGCGCCGGAAAGATTTTGCTCTTATGGCCGCTTTTTTTATTTCATTTTTTCCGGCGCATATTCGGTGGTCAGCGGCCGCGGAGACAAATGTTGTGTCGTTGTTTTTTATAACCTTGGCTATTTTCTTTTCGTTTTTATATTACCGTGTATTGAAAAGGTCGTTGTTGTGGCTGGCGATTGTTGCGATAGCATTTACGTGCCAGTTCAGGCCGGAAAATTATATGCTTCCTTTTTTGTTTTTGGCAGGGTGCGTCATTTTTGAGCCCAATTTTTTTAAAAAAAAGCATTTTTTGCCGCTTTTACCCTGGGTGCTATTTGTATTGCTAGTAGGAGCGGATTTTATTCAAGCTTTTCGTGGTTTTTATGCTTTTAATTGGGTGGAAAGCGCTACACGCGGGAAGTTGAGTGGAAGCAATCTGGGTGTGGATAATTTATATTATAATTCTTTTCATTTTAGCCGGTATTTTATTAACGGCTATTTTCAGCCGGTTATTTTGGGTTTTTTTATTCTTATTGGGGCTATCAGAATGTTTGCCCGGAATAGAAGAGAGTGGATTTTTTTGGCGCTATGGTTTTGCGCGCTGTATGTGATTTATTTTTCTTATTGTTTTTTGATTTTGGGCGCGATAGGGGTTATTCATAAAGCCAGGTTTTTTATGATGTTTTATCCTGTTACGCTTATTTTTGCCTGTTTTGGCATAGATTGGGTAAAAGGTTGGTTTAGGGGCGCACACATGCAGAAGATTGCTTTGGCAGTTGTTCTTGTGGTTTTAACCGTTGCTTTTATCCCCTATTCGTGGCAGGCGTCTCGATGGTATGCTGATTCAGCTCAATTGCTGGAGACAAAAATACCAGAGCTTATTAAAAAAGACTTACCTTGTGATTGTATTATTATTGCTAATTGGCCGACTGTATTGAGATCAACTACGGATTTTGACATTGTTGATATCAAAGATTTTTTAGATGATGAACAATTGCAGCGCGATATTTTATCTTCGGGGAGAAAGGCTTTGTTTTTTAAAGATATCCTGTGCTATTTTACAGGATGGGATCTTGAAAAGTGTCGTTGTCAGAGGATGGATGCAGAATTTTTGATGAAACCTTTTTTATCCTATCGCGAAAAAGAGACAAAGTTTACTTTTTATGAAATAATAGGAATGCCTAATAGAGAGAAAGTTGGAAGCTGTGTGGCCAATAATTTTAATGGAAATTAGAGATTATATGTATTAGAATTAGTGACAGATGCAATTGAGAGAGCTTGAGCCATGTGTCTTTTAATAAAGAGGTGCCATGAAGAAGCGAACGTTTATGATTTGTCCGGTTATTATTTGTATGGCTGTGATGGTTTTTTTGTCCGGCTGCGAAACAGCTAAAGCGGTTGATCGAGGTTTGACGGAAGCGGATGATTGGGTGCGGGAGGTTGCATGGTAAGAAGCCGAGCTGTTAAGCAAATGCTTCAAAAAGGGTTTTGCTGTGTTTTTTTGTTATGTGTTTCTGTGTTTTGTCTGACGGGTTGTCAGACGGCAGAGCAAGCTGTTAAAAATTCAGCGGATGGAGTTGTTAAGGCTGACCAGTGGTTTAGGGATAAATTCTGGTAGAGTTTAAGCATTGTCTTTTCAAGGGCCATCAGGCTGCAAGCTGTTTTATGAACGTAGAACTTTATTGATAATCCTGCCTATTTATATTCATTGGTTTTCCAAGAGCGCAGAAGGAGATTTTAGCTATGCTGGAAAACGCGCGGAAAGATTATTTAACAAGCCTTTATGCCAGAGATTCCCTGGATGCTTTTATTGAAAAAGCGATTGCAGATTCAGAAAAAGAAGGAAAAAAATTCTGCGTAGTGCTTTTAGACCTGGATCATTTTAAAAAGCTTAACGATAAATTTGGCCATCTTTTTGGAGATGACGTATTAAAATTTTCTGCCAGCGTTTTACAGATGACATTTTATAACAACGAAGGCATTTTTTTTCGTTATGGTGGGGACGAGTTTATTGGTGTTTTTTGTAACGCGGGTAGTCAGGCTGTTACGCGGTATATGAAGCTGTTTTTTTACAATGTTACTAAGCGTCCCTTCTTGTTTAAGAATAAGTTTTATAAGATTGCCTTAAGTTGCGGTATTTCTTGTTTTCCACATGACGGCAAGTCGCTTGCCGCGTTAATGGCTGCGGCTGATAAGGCGATGTACTATTCAAAACGTTGTGGACATAATGTTATAACGCAGGCTGGGCGTATTCGTTTTTTGAAAACTCGCAGAGCCTTGGTTGTTGTCTTTTTAAGCCTTCTGATTATTTCAGGCCTTGTTTTTCTTTACCATTGGACGTTAAAAAGTATCATCCGTCCACAAATGGAGCAATTTAAAAGCATGAAGATTGTTTCTAAACCGCAGGATTTAGATACCATTGTTTTAAAGGATGGGGCCGTGTTTGAAGGGCGTATTTTGTCTGAAAGTTCCAGGCGGGTTGTTGTTGATCTTTATTTTAAAAAAGGTGAAGGAAAGATGGTTTTTCGTAGATCTGAAATTGCTGATATCAGACATGGGCAGAAAAGCCTCTGAGAATGTTGAATATCATGAAAAACGGGCCTAAAACCAGGTGTTTGAAGTTATTGACAGATTTGTCCTCCCGTAGTATCATCTAATCTCCAAATAAATATCTTTTACCTTGTCGGTTTCTGTGTTCTCTCCGCTGTGAAGCGATTGGCTCAGATGAGGGTCATGAGATAGCAATGGAATACCTTTTTGCCCTGTCGTCTAATTGGTAGGACACTAGTCTCTGGATCTAGGTATTTTGGTTCGAGTCCAAACGGGGCAGCCAATGTTGACAACTGGCCGAAACACCGCTTAGCGGTGCAGTAGGCACAAGCGCCTTACAGGCTTCTGTAGGGCGCTTTTCTTTTATGGTGGGGATTATCTTGGGGAGGATATCCTCAAGCGGCTCTTCAATATACATATTGATTATTAACCTGTCATTATACACGAGGATATCCTTGATCAGGGCTTGTATGAGGCTTTTCTGGGCTTCCGGAGGGGCCTGATCTATATATTGCATGGCAAAGGCTATGTTCCGGTGCAGGAACTCTCCAGAATGGGCATTCATGCTGGTGACTCTCTTCTGGGCCTGCAGTTTGTCTATCTCATCTTCCAGCTTCGCAATCTCCAGCTCCAATTCATTCATTTTATCCTTATAGGTCGAGCCTTTGGCAACCGTGTTGCCCATGGCCAGCTCCAGCAGCTTATTGGCCTGGTGCTGGAAGGCATTCAGTTTCGTTTCTTTTTCTTGCAACTCGCTATCGATTTTCTCGAGCTTCACCTGCGACTCGAGAATGGCGTCTCCGATGGCTTTTATGATGATGCTTTGGTCCCTGGATGCGCGCTTGAAATAATCGATTATGGCCTTGTCGAAAGTAGTCGCGGATAAGCGGGCATTGGAGCATCCGAGAGCCTGTTTGGCGCGGCTACAGTCATAGTAAAAGAACTTCTTATTGCCTCTGCCATTGGTGAAGTTACAGACCATATGGCTTCCGCACTCGCCGCATTTGATGATACCGGCAAGGAGGTATTCGTAGTACCTTTCTTTCTGCACGAAGTTGTGGCCGGGAAGCCTTGCGCTCAATATCCTGTTGGCTTTTTCCCACAGCCTTTC
>JBDREX010000027.1:0-34757 GCA_043819345.1 Candidatus Omnitrophota bacterium | reverse complement strand
AGCCTGTTTTTTACAGACCTCTGTCTTTATGCGTTTTTCTCCGCGCATAATCCGGCGTAAAGGGCAGGCATCGGTCTCACACAGCTCTCCGGGAAACTCATCAAAACACTTTTCTTTCCAATCGCCAGAACTTTGCCTGCCGCACAAATCAAGATAAGTGGCACTCCTTCTAATAACATTAAAATCCTTATCAACCACCCTCATCCCATCACCGGCTGTCTGAAAAATCTGGCTCAACTCAGATAAAACACGCTCATTTTCAATTTCAGCTTTTTTGCGCAAATTCATAAGATATTGAGAATATACCCCGTAAAAAATAAACATACTCATAACCATCATACGCATCCAAAGCTCATGCGCCTCAGGAAGAAAAAAAGAGCGCATAAAACAACACGTTTTAAATACAAAAAAATGCAAAGCCGATTCAAAAACCCAAAAAATAATTGCAAGTACTATCCCAAGGCAGATCAGCCTTCTCTGCTTACATAGATTCTCATTCAAAATATGAACAATTATTTTTTTAGGCATAGCGCTTCAATCGTTTTAACAGCACTTACAATATCCACCGGCTTCGTTAAGCAAGACATAATCCCGCATGACTTCATAATCATATTAAACTCATCCTCTACATACACACCCGTTACAGCTACCAGGGGAATAGCGCTTGTCTTTTTTTCTTTTGTGAGCTCACCGGCAAATTTAAAAGCGTTCACTTTCTTCATTTTTAAATCCAAAAAAATCAGGTCCGGCTTTTCCCTTTGGATTTCATCCAACAACGCTTCTTCATCTGTCAGGCAAATGGCCTGATACCCTTCCAGGGTCAGAGAACCAGAAAACTCCTCTAAAAACGCCTTATCATCATCAATAATAATAATCTTTTTCATATTCTTTGTTTCTGCTTCTGCTCTTGCTTGCAAACCGTCATTGCCTGCCTGCCGCAGGCAGGTGAGGGAGCGAAGCGACCGAATCAATCTGGTTTTTTGTTTTTTCTTTTGCTTTTACCCGCAAACCCGTCAACCCGCACACTAGTATTTGTTTTTACCCGTCAACCCGCAAACCCGTCAACCCGCACACTAGTATTTGTTTTTACCCGTCAACTCGCAAACTCGTCAACCCGCAAACTCATATTTGTTTTTGCCCGTCAACCCGCAAACTAGTTTTTACTCTAACACTTTATATCTCAATTTCCCTTCTTCAACAAAACAACAAACTTTGACCCTCCGCCTTCTCCCGGTTCCACCCAAATTTGCCCCTCATGTGCGTCAACAATCTCTTTAACAATAGACAAACCAAGCCCCGTCCCTTCAGCCTTTTCTAAAAAAATCCTGAAAAACTTATCAAAAACCTTCTCCCGCATTTCCTCAGGAATCCCCGGCCCCTGGTCAATAACCTCCAGCCTCACATATCCATCAGCTCCGCAAGCTCTTAAGACAATACGCTTGCCTTCAGGGCTATATTTAAGAGCATTGTTTAACAGGTTAATAACAACCTCTTTCATGAGATCTCTATCCGCTTCTATCCACAAAGGGTTATTTTCTATCTCCGCTACTAACTCAATATTTTTTTTCTTGGACTCATCCTTAAAAGTAAAAACAATATCCTCAAAAATAGTTCTTAAATCAAAATTCTCTTTTTTTAACGGCATCTTGCCCAGTTCCAGCTTTATAAGATCCAACATATTCCCTGTCAGGCGCAAGAGCCTGTCAATCTCTTTATGCGCGACCTTAAGAATTTTTGCAGCCTCAGCACCAATTTCTCCCAATAACCCATCCTGTACACAAGCAATATTTTCCCTAATTAAAAACAAGGGGTTCTTAATTTCATGCGCGACATTTGCCACAAACTCAGATTTTAACGCATCGTCCGCTCTCAGCTTCTGATTCGCTCTCTCTAAATCCTTCATTATTCTTTCAAGCTCTTGCGTGCGCACAACAACCGCTTTTTCCAGGCGATTGGCGTTATTACGCAGCTCATCTTCTAAAAATCGCTGCCGGGTTATATCCATCAAAATCCCGGTAAATCCATCTACTTTGCCCCCTGTCTTCAATGGGACTACGCTGAAATAAACAAAAATCTCCCTTCCTGATTTATGACGGCATATAAATTCGCCCTTAACGACTTCCCCATTTAAAGCCCCTTTTATTTTCTTCTGAGCCTCCTGCGCGTGGCTGTCAGCAACAATAAGCATAAAGCTCTTGCCCAACATCTCCTCAATGCGATAGCCAAAAATATCCAGAAACGCCTCATTGACAAAAACAAACCTTCCGGTGCTATCCACCTGATAGATCCCTTCAACCGCTGTTTCTGCGAGGAGGCGATATTTATGCTGCACTTCCATTACGACATTTTTCGCCTGAACTAAACGCCTCAGGTCATGCATAATAACCTGCGCGTATTTTTTACGGCCAATCTTTAAAAAAATCACATTCATAGAAACAGGGATGGTTCGTTTCTGACTGTCTATAATATTTGTATCCATTGTCATAAGGGAAGACTGAACACAGCTTTTAAAAAAACCTTCGTGCTTTTGCCTGTCTTGTGTCAAAAAAAATGAAATCAAGCTCCTGCCGACTAATGCCGATTTTTTATGCCCCATTAAAGCCAAAGCACTTGAATTACAATCCACAACCGTCATATCCAGCGCATCCACAATAAAAATCGCGCCACACGAGCCCTCAAAAAGGTATCTATATTTTTGATTCTGCAAATCCGCCCAATGATGCAATTTCTTAATGCGGTTATGTTCCTGCTGCTGCGACTTAATAATTTCTTCTGCTCTTTTTAAAATTTTCTCCGGATCCAAAGGCTTCACCAGATAATCCGCGACTCCTTCGCGCAACCCGCGAATCGTAGATTTAACACTGGCATGCCCGGTCATAACAACAAGGGATGTATTCTTTGACTTTGATTTAAATTCCTTAATAAGATCCTGTCCATCCATATCAGAAAGTTTCTTATCCAGGAAAGCGATGTTGGGGTGGATTTTTTTGAGGATTTTTTTCGTTTCTTTTCCTGATTGAGCGGTAAAAACCTGATATTTATGCGTACCGAATAACTCAGCGTATTCTTTTAAAAAGGTATCGTCATCATCAACAAAAAGGACAGATTTCCGTGGCATAAAATCTCCTTAACATTGCCTATAGTAGGTATTTATTCCTTACATTAGTGTGTTGGTATTTTTTATCCCGAAGCTTAATGAGAAATTTTCATATAGTTGATAATTTCTCATTGATTAAACAGAGGGCTTTACTCGCTATCTCTTTTTAATGCTAAATCTATTCTCTTAAGAAGTTCTTCAGCTTCATAAGGCTTTTCAAGAAAAAAGCGCGCGCCAAGTTGTATAAGCCTATCACCTTCTTCAGCCTTACCCGTTAAAAAAATAATAGGCACCAATTGTGTCATTTTCTCTGCCTTTAAAGCAGAGAAAATACGTAAACCCTCTTCTTCGGTCGGCATCAATAAATCCAACAGAATAATATCCGGCCTATTTTTGGCCAATTCTAAAGCCTGTTTGGCATTTAACGCGGTTAGAACAATATACCCATATGATTCAAGACGCACCTTTAATAGCTCAAGCGCGTCTGACTCATCATCAATGACTAAGATTTTTCTTTGCTCTTTCATAAAACCAAAAGGTTTAGCCGGCCTTTCAAAAAATCCTCAAGCCACAGATTTATAAACACCACAACTAATTTTTAAAACATCCCTTACTGCTTTAATCAACCGGGCTAAGTCAAGAGGCTTTGAAAAATAAAGCTTAACACCGCATTTTTTAATCTTTTCAACTTCATCACCACCATTAAGAGCCGTTACGGCAATAATTGGAATAGAAGCCGTTTCTTTATCACTTTTTAAGATAGAACAGACTTCAAAACCGTCCATCCCCGGCATCATGAAATCCAAAAGGATAAGATCGGGTTTAGAAACATACACCTTTTTCCCCGCTTCAAAGCCACTGAAAGCCAAATTCACTTCAAAACCTTCCGCCCTTAAAGCCGAACTTAATTCATCCAGGGCTTCACGATCATCATCAACGACCAAAATACTTTTATTGGAACGGGCAAGCGTGTCAGGAATCGGAATGCTAAATTTACACATAAAATCCAAAAGATCTTCTTTTTTGACCCGGCGATGGCCACCTGGAGTTAAATAAGCCAAAAGCTTTTTTTCTTTGATCCAACAGATAACTGTTGTGTGATGTACATTACAAATTTTTGAAATCTCAAATGTTGAAAAAATTTCCATTTTACTCTCCGTTTTTTTATAATCTTTATAACTTTTATAATTATATACTCTATCTCCATTTGTCGTCAACCATTTTATCTTTATCTTTTGCTTTTATCCGCAAACTCGTCAACCCGCGAACTCGTATTTGCTTTTACCCGCCAACCCGCAAACCCGTCAACCCGCAAACTCGTCAACCCGCAAACCCGCAAACCCGCCAACCCGCAAACCCGTCAACCCGCAAACTCGTTTTCACAACTCTATAATTCAATAACTCTTCTATCTTCCAGCTGAAAGCACCGATAGCGATTTTGAGCCCTATCAAACACTTCAAAATTAAAACCTTTCTCATCCATCCTGATATAGTCCTTCTTATCCCAAGTAAAATTGTGGTAAAAGCTCTCCTGCCATAAAATATCTCCCTGCTTATCTAAAACAAAATACGCCATATCCGCCGTACTATAGTTGTAGGCAGCCACCAAAATCATTCTACCGCCATTAGCTATTCTGACCTGGACAGGCTCAATGATTTCACGTTCCAGCATATAACTCCTGCGCCATACAAGATTGCCCGTCCGGCAATCATACAACCGTAATCTCGCCTCTCCTTGATCACGCCAATGCGAAGCAACAATACAATAACTTCCATCAGCAGCCATAACAAAAGCATCCATCCAAAGCAAACTCCCTCTGGATGGATCATCGCTAAAAGCCACCTCTTTCAACAAGTCGCCTTCTTTATTATAAAACAATAACCCCTTAGCGCCATCTTCATCATACCAACCCCATCGTGTCATCACAATAGAACAGCCGTTGTCAGCAACTAAGACCCTGCCGGGTGTCAGAGGAATCTCTCTTTGCCACTGTAAATAATCTCCTTCAAAGAATGAACAATCACTGGGGCTATCCTGCGGATAACCCTTATATGTAATCTCAACGCGCCAAAGGCCATTGGCCGATTTAAATGTTTCTACAAATCCTGCCTCAGGCGCGAGCTTTTTAGCAAAAGCAGTTTGGGCTTGCAACAACATCAGTATAAGCCAAAAAACAAGTGCTACTTTCTTCATTTACGGCTTCCCCTATATTCTGTCTGCAATCCGTTCAAAAATCAATTTCGCGGCATCTTGCGCGCCAAAATTTTTACCTAAATCTATCCACTCAATATCTTTATTTTTATTGAACCATGTTAATTGGCGCTTGGCAAAATGACGTGAATTTCTCTTGATCAGGCGCACGGCCTCGGTTAAATCATATTCGCCTTTCAAAAATCCTTCTATTTCACGCACACCTATACAACAATAAGCAGTCTTGCTCAGCTTCTTTTTTAAAACAAGCCTGACTTCATCCAAGAGGCCGCTATTAATCATGAAATCCACCCGCTGGTCAATACGCTCATAAAGCTCACTTCTATCCCGCCGCAGGCCAAATTGAAACACCTCGTAACGGCTCAGGAGGCCGCCTTTGCGTTCCTGCTGCACGGAAAATGGCCGGCCCGTTAACTCATACACCTCAAGTGCCCTTGCGATACGGTGCCTGTCATGACAGCTAATACGCTGAGCACATACCGCGTCTATGCCTTTAAGCTTTTCATGCGCATAATCCAATCCCATGCGGTCTATTTCTTCTTCAATTCGTAAGCGGACATTCTTATCCTTCGCTGAAACCTGGCAAATACCATAAATAAGAGATTCTATATAAAGGCCCGTACCGCCAATCACAACCGGAATCCTTTTTTTCTCAAAAATTTCACCTATCGCCTTTAAGGCCATCTTACAAAAACGCGCCACATCATAATCCTTAGACAAAGCGATAACATCCACAAGATGATGTGGATATCGGCGCCTCATCGCTAAAGGAAGCTTATCGCTTGCAACATCCATACCTTTGTAAACCTGCATGGAATCCGCTGAAACAAATTCGCAAGGAAAAAATTCTGCCAGCTTCAAACCTGTTTCTGTTTTGCCAACACCCGTTGGGCCGACAATAAAAATTACCTTCTTCTTTTTATTTAAGCGCTTTTCTTTTTTTACTTTTACATGCGGCATGTGTCTTGTGGCCTTGTGTCTTTTTTAGTTATTGCGGAAGGATCTTGGCGAAATACCCATCAGCCTGCAGGCGTTTTTTAAGCTCTTTGGCCTCATCCATCGTCCTGTATTTACCTACGCGGATACGGCAAAGCTTCTTGCCGGCAAGCATGCATAAAACAGAATGAACCTTATACCCCTTAGCATCCAGCTGCGAAATAAATTTTTCAGCATTGTCATAATCCGTAAAAGCCCCAACCTGAACTGTATAAAACTCATCACTCGCCAAAAGCCTGCGGGCATCCTTAGATTCAAAAGATTCAGGAAACTCTTGCTGCAGTTTCCCCATGTATTTCTTAAATTCATCCTTACGGCCTAATCTCGCGTTAATTTCAGCCAGCCTGAAATATACCGTCGCCATGCGTTTATTCCCGGGATTCTCAGATAAAAAGTCATAATAAACATCAAGTGCTTCCTGGAAATTCTCCCGCAAAAACTCAATATCCCCTAAAGCAAGATAAGCATCCTCATAATAGGGGCTTTCCTTATATTTACCAACAACCGTCTCAAAATTCTTTTTTGCTGTCAGAAAATCAAAAAGATGCACATAGCAGGCGCCGGTGAAATAATCTGCCTGCGCAACCAAATCAGAATCATCAGGATGCTCTTTGATGGCATCCTGAAAAGCGTCAATGGCCTGCCAATAATGCTCCTGTAAAAAAAGTGTTTCGGCCACTTGCATCGCCTCCTGCGCGCCCGCCCAAGCAGGCATCACCGCTATAAAACAAACAATACAAATAAAAAAGTATAAAATGTTTTTTAAAAAAAACCGTTTCATATAACCCTCAATTATTCTTATTAATTAAATTTACTACATCTGAAGTTCTTTTAACTTTAAGCCGCTTGTAATCATAGTCATCTAAAAGCCCCAGCGCGTAACTATAATCCCTAATCACCTCAAGCAACCCCTTCGCTTCCTTATATTCAAGCTGCTTACGGTCTTTCATGCTGCCAATTTGTTTTTTCTTTTTGTTTTGCTTTTACCCGTCAACCCGCAAACTAGTTTCTGTCCTCTGCCCTCTGTTTTTCTTTGATATCCCTCTCTGCAGTTCTAACAACCGCGCGTGCCTTTCTCTGATTACATCCTCAGGCACATTGCCCTTCATCAAATAAGCTTTTGTCCCCTCACGCGGTGAATATTTAAAAATAAAAGCGCTGTCAAAACAAACACTTTTAACCACATCAAATGTCTTTTGAAAATCCGCGTCTGTTTCACCCGGAAATCCAATAATAATATCCGTGCTAATGTTCCCATTATACACAATCTTTTTAAACTGGTCTATAATCTCTAAGTACTTTTTAACCGTATAACCGCGGTTCATCGCCTTTAAAATTTTATCCGAACCCGACTGTAGCGGCAAATGCAAAGAAGGTCTGATGACACTTTCAGCCGCCATCAGCTTAAAAAGCTTAACATCCACATCCTTCGGATGAGACGTCATAAACGTCACACTTTTTAATCCTTCTATGGCGCAGACTTTTTCTAGTAAGCCGGTAAAATTTATCTTCTGCTTTCTGTGCCCTGCCTGCCTCGCCGGTAGGCGGGAACCCTGCCCCCTGTACCCCGTTACATTCTGCCCCAAAAGTGTAATATGCGTAATACCCGCGCCAACCACCTCTTTAACTTCACGAATAATACTGGCCGCGGGGCGATGCCTCAGGCGGCCTCGCGTATAAGGCACAATGCAATAAGAACAATAGTTTTCACACCCCTCGGAAATCACCACATAGGCATGGTCTTTTTTCTCATAAAAACCCGTATGGTAGATCGCGTCCTTACGCCGCCCCTCTTTAACGCTTAAAACTTTTTTCCTGTCGCGGATAGCTTCCTGAATATACAAAGCGATATTGCCTATATTGTCAGGGCCGCAAACAATATCCACGCATTCCGCCCGCCTAAAAATCTCTTTTTTATAATTCTGTGCCATGCAACCGATAACGCCGATAATTTGTTTGCGGGTTGACGGGTTTGCGGGTTGACGGGTTGCCCCCTTAACCCGCTGACTCGCCAATAGACCTATCTGACTCCAGACCCTGTCTTCCGCGTGAGCCCGCACGGAACACGTATTAAACAACACCACATCCGCCTTTTCCGGCAAATCCACCAACTCATACCCCTCCTGCCGCAACAACCCTATAATCACCTCGCTGTCACGCAAGTTCATCTGGCAACCGTAGGTTGCAATATACACACTTCTTGGCTTGTCTGTATTTTTGTTACTATCTCCTGATTCTTCAATGCGTTGCACTCTTCTAACACCTCCTCATACATCTGCTGAAACGGTTCATATAAGCGGACTGACACTATCTGACAACCGTTGATTTCTACGGACTTAAATCTAAGCTTTACCGTCTCTTTCTTCTCCACTATATCAATCTTTTCTTTGGTTTCGTCAAAATTATCGATAGCTAATTTAAGAATCCTGAGATAGGCCTCGGATTGCTCCTTTTCCACAAGCCTTATTTTACATTTTCCAATCTCAGCTTTCGTCTTCTTCTCTTCCTCCCTCAATAATGAAACCTTATCTTTATAGATCTCAATGCCGATAAGATTATCCATATAGGAATCATTGAGCTTGCTTTGTTTGGCAAGATTGTCACTAAGGCATGCATTGAGCTGATCTAATTCCCGCTGCACATCAACATTATTAAGCTGCATATTGGCTTTGACCAAGCCATCAAGGCGGCCTTTAATTATATCCTTGTGAGCAAGCACCTTCTTAACTATGTCAAAAACTTTCGGTTCGATATCTTCCGCCTTCACGCTTGAACTATCGCATTTTATGTGGTAAGTTCCCATACAAGAACACTTATACCAGCGTTTTCTTTTCTTTGTTCTATGATTGGACAAGTTGGATGTTCCTTGATATCTATATCCGCATTTCGCGCAATAGAGTATGCCGGTAAGCGGATACTCAAAAACATTGTTCCGGTGCAAAACTCCTTTTCGATTCGCTCTTAATTTCTTCTGCACTAAATCAAAATCTTCCTGACAAATTATAGGCTGATGCCTGCCCTGGGCGACTATGACTTTTGAAGGATCGTTCTTAACATATCTATAACCAATTCGAGTATTGGTATGCTGTTTTGTATCATAATGATGCTGATTCCACACTAATTTCCCTAAATAAATTTGATTTTTAAGCATCTTACATACAAGCGCGGAGTTAAATTTCCCTCCGGATCTTGTCTTGTAACCTTTTAGATATAAATATTCCGTGATCTGCCCCGAAGTCTTATTAGAAAGATACATCAGATAAATCAACTTCACAATATCCACTTCCTCAGGGACCAACTCGAGCAACTTCTTTTCTTTATTATAATAGTAACCATAAGGCGCGTACCTTGACCCCTGCCAATTACCCCGCTGGACGCCTTTGATCATCCCAGGAAAAACTCTTTCTTTTATTCTGTTTCTTTCAAATTCCGCGAAGCTCCCCAACTGTTGAAACATCAGCTTTCCGGCACTTGTCGTTGTGTCAAAGGGTTCTGTAGCAGATTTATACGCAACCCCATACCCTTCCAATTCATCCACTATATTCAACAAATCTTTTAACTTTCTGCTAAAGCGGTCAAGTTTATATGTAATGATTAATTCAAATTTCCTGACCTTCGCGTCTTGCAACATCTCTTTTAAAGCAGGCCGGTCTAAAATATAACCGCTTACGTCGTCTGTATAAATCTTGTAGACCTCCCAACCTAAACGCTTGGCATGATCCAGGAGATATTCCTGCTGCACTTCAATAGAATACCCTTCCTTTGCCTGATCTTCCGTACTCACGCGTGTATAGATTGCTACTTTCATTTATGCCTCAAAAAGCCTGGACTTATTTGCCGGCTGTTAATGTATTCCGCCATTTATTTATTTTTTTAATATCTTTTTCTGTAAAAACAGGAAGGTTACGGTAATCGCGCTTAACCGTAACCCAGCCTTTCTTAAACCAATGATAGATCCCCTGCCGGCTGACACCTAGCATCTTAGCTGTTTCAGTAATTGTATAAACTTTTAATTTACCAATCTTCTTGATAGCGTATCTCATGATAAAGCTACTTTACATCATTATACGTTATCAGTCAATTTATTTTTTAGTTTGGAAGGCGCCTTATCATCCTTCTCTGCCTGGTAAAGCTCGTTTAAACGCTTCAAATCAGCTTCAAGAAAGATTTCTAACAGCCTTTTAAGACGGTATTCTGAATAATCTTTTTCCGCCTTTTCTTCCAGCTTCTTATCTTTATTATAAGACATCTTACCGCCCGTGATCTTTTCCAATCTAACAACAAATTAGTTAATCTCGATCAGAATCCTTGCTGAATATTTTTGACTTATCCACAGAATTCACAACTCTTTCTTTACTACTGTTTATTTAATTTTCTTTCTTTTCTTTTGTGTGGGACAGTTTCGTCACTACTTTTGGTGCCAAGCCTGCCACCTTTGTAGTGTCGAATCCGGCACTTTGCCGGTGGCAGCCCTGTCCCACCATTTTGGAGTTTTCCACAGGCTCCAGCTATAATAATTTTTGTTTAAACCAAGGACATTATTATTTTCCAGCTTCTCTTTTAAAATTACATTATCGCAAGCCAGGCTTTTTATGATTCTTTTCGCGTGACGGATGCTTATTCCGGAAAGTTTTGAAATCTGGGAAAAACTAAGCCGGTCTTTCTTTTTCTTCCAGCCGTATGTCTTTCTAAGAATGGTCAGTATAATTTTTAATTCTGAATTCTTAAAAGGATAACTAATGATGGCATCCATTAACTCATTAGCGATCTGGATATACCCATTTTCTAACTGTGGATTAGCTCTAAAATCATTCATGGCAAATGAAGCTTCCTGCGGCTTACCGCAGGAGATCTTTAGATTTTTCATACCATACTTCATTCTCTGAGCGTTCATCCTCGCGGCAAAACCAACGAGATATCCTGCGAGGGAAATAAAAAGGGGGCTGGCATTTCTGAGAGTTTCTTCAGAAACACCAGCCCCCTGGTTCTTCCAATAGGACTGCTTACTTTTAAAAATAACTTGTCAAAAATTAGTATACATTCCCATATCAACTTGTCAAGTTTTTTCGTTAAAAAAGCATCTAATTATTCTTTCCAAAGTATCCTTTTTTTAGATTTTCTTTGATTTCCTCCTTAAAAGGCGCGGTATCTATCGATTTTTCTTCCTTCATTGTTACAGGAAGACCGTTTTCAAAAACGATCTTAACCGAGCCATAAAACCGGTCTTTAACCAAAGCAAGTATGTATTTATGCAATTTATCCATTTATTTGTTAAAATTATTCATAAGTTATTATTTTACAACATATTGCGCTAATGTGCGGTTTCGCTACAGGATGTTATTATTCCGCACGTTTTATGTTATACTTTAGTTAGAAAACAAGCCATGGCAAAAGTTTAAAAACGAAACGGCAAACCATTTGAAAAAATGGGACGCAAAGCTACTGAGCCTAAGTTCCTGTGCAACTTCGGAACAAGGCAGTCGAGCTACCGAAGTTAAGCAATTTTGCTTAAACCTCATTTTCTTTCGGTAAGCCGATTTTGAATGAGGTTTTTTTATAGGAGTCTTCATGAAGCTAAAATACGGGATCCTCATAGTTGATGACGATGAAGCACTCGCGCAAGCTACCAAACAATGCCTTGAGCACGAGAAAGAGATCAATCTTGAAATAGACATCTGTTCTGACAGCTCCCAGGCACTTTCCTACCTTAGCAAGAAAAACAAAGAATACGACGTGGTCCTTTTAGATGTCAAAATGCCTAACTTGAGCGGCCACGAAATTCTTCAACTGATAAAAAAAGAGTTTCCTGATATCCATGTGATTATCATCTCCGCTTATTTAGACGAATATAGCCGCGATGAACTCATCCGACTAGGCGCTTACGCCGTGTTTGAAAAACCCTGTGATTTCCACAAAGTAAAAGAATATATTAAACATGCCATCGATGATATTAAAGTAACCACCATAAAAATAAAGAGCCTTGATTTAAGAAAGGCCTTATGCCAAGTGACCAAAGAACTTATCTTTAAAGCTTTAAGGCAAAACAACTGGCACTTGGAAAAAACAGCAAAAAATCTCAATATTACCCGCTGGTGCCTGGACCGTTGGATGAAAAAGCTCTATATTAAAAGAACGAATCTTTAAAAGTTTTACATAGTATAACATGGGTTTTTATCTTGGCGTGATCGGGAGAGAAGCCGTCAAAAATGCAAATGTGCGATAATACTACAAAGAAAGCGTTTCCTGAGCAAAATCGCACATCGCCTCTGATAACAAGAGTAAAATACTGTAGCAGTTCCGCACATCACATTTTTTCACAAAAAATTGAAATCATTCTTGACAGGTTTTTTAAAGTAAGGATTTTTGGGAAAACATAGCTTTAACGCGATATAGAATTAAATGACGATGACAAGAGGATTTTTGAAGAGATAAAAAAAATTGATAAGAGTAAAACTCTAAGCCGAAAAAAACCAGCGGCCTATCCCTGACCGTAGTCAAAGGGATTCTTTCATAATGCGACAAAACTGCGCGTCGCCCTCTTGTACGGCCGGCAATTCAAGTCCAGACAAAAGCCTGGTAGTTTATCAACAAACTAAAATAAACTTGTATCTTTTTTAATAAATCTTACTTCAAACCTTCCTTCTCTATTTATCGATAAACTCAGCAGAAAACTAATGGCGCTAAAAAGCAAAGAACCAAAAAAAGCAGGCCAAAATCCGGTGATAACAAACCCTTTCACAATCTTTGAAACCATATAAAAAAGAAATCCGTTAATAAAAAAAGTAAAAATGCCCAGAGTAAATATATTTACAGGCAGTGTAATTAAAATTATAAGCGGCCGTAAGAATGCATTGATAACACCTAAAATAAAAGCGGCTACAATAGCAGTCATGGATCCAGCCACCTCAATTCCTTTTACTGTATAAGTCACTATAAGTATTGCCAGGGAATTAATTATCCATTTGATTAAAATTCCTCTCATCTTGTAATCCTGCCTTTCTTTTTGCCTTTTTACCTGCCGCTACTCTTTTTTTTTAGAGTTTCCTTTTGATTCAACGGCCTCAGCGGGCATTTGACATTCGCCCCTTAACAAAGCTCCGGCAGCCATAACTAAAATCGGAGTTTCAACATTTCCTATAACTCTCGCGGACGCGGAAAGTTCAAGCCGCTCACTGCATAATATATGCCCTTCTACTCTTCCCAATATCGTAATGCTATCGCCCTTAACCGTTTTAGCTTTTACATTTGCTTTTTCTCCAATAATTAAAACTCCCCTGGCTTCTAAATCACCTTCAAAATCGCCGTTCAATTTTAGATTAACCGGCCCGGTAAATTTAAGATTGCCCTGCATGCCGGCTTCAATGTTAACTATTTTATCCTCTATTTGAGGCGAGGACAAATCGTTTTTTTTAAACATAGATTTTCCCTCCAATTTTATGATTATGCCGTTTCTTTATCATGTCTTCTAACAATATTTTATCCAATAGAATTGAAAAAATGACCGTATTCCTGAAGATATTTGCGCGAAATAAAATGACAATCTAAACATTCCGGATTTTTGGAATTATAATCTGAGCATAACAATAAGGTGTTTGCTTCAACTAAAATATCCTGGGCGTAGTCTTGTCTTTCTCTGGAATTTACTTTATCAAGTTTTAAAATGATATTTTTTGTTATTTTATCTGATTCACAAAAAATAAGGCATTTTACCCCGTTAGAAATCTTATTTTCATTTTGAGGAAAATTGGTATTTTTAACGGGGTTTATATTATTTTGTATTAACTCTTCCATTTTATAACCGATCTTCCCATGCAATCGCGCCTACAGGGCAAACTTTCACACACTCGCCGCACCCATCGCAATCATTTAGTATTACAAAATTATTATTTTCGTCCCTGTCGATGGCACCCTTAGGGCACGCTTCAGCGCAACACTCACATTGAATACAACTTTCTGTAATTCTGTAAGACACGGCAGCCTTTTATTTAAATAAGCAATCACCTCTCCAGGAGCAACTCGCTTGATCACAAAACTCTTTGGCTGTGCCAAAACAAGGAAAATTACCTTCGGCGGCCTGAATCAAACGAACCAAATCTATCTCATTCATCTTTCTATTGGATTTTATGCCCCACTTCTTTACTTTTTCCTTCAGTTCTTTTAGGTCCATTTTTATCCTTTCGTTATTCTCGACTCCATATAACGGCTTAAATCTTTTTTGTCTTTCTCTTCCATTGAAACAAAAGAAACACCATAATAATGAACAGGAAATACTGTTTTCTTCCAAACGATTTCAGCCTTAATTTTTAAAATAGGGACCTTGTCCCCAAAAAAGAACAATCTTAAATTTATGGCCTCTTTTTCTTCAAAATCTCTTCTTGTTTCAAAACATAACCCTCTTAAGCCAATATTATTAGCAAATGATTTTATACTCTTGGATTTACCCGGGGATTCGATCCTCAATATAATAGTTCTATTATAATCTTTACTTAAATCTGAACGGAAAAACTGCCTGTTTTCCGATGTTTTCTCCACGGTCAAAAGTTTTTCCTCTTCACGAGAAGAAAAAACTTCTTCCTCCAAGGCTCTATCAACAAACGCTTCTTTTAAAGAATGAAGCCCAGTGGACAAGTCTGCGATTTCTGTTTTCTCGCCCTTTGTGCAACCGTCTGCCTGTCCGGTAGACAGGCCTGCCGGCAAGACAAGGAATCCCGGGCAAAGACCTCCGTCTAAAGGCAGGACCTGCGTCAAAGGATCAAAATCATTTTCAGGCTGTTCAGGCTCAATTTCTTTTTTTAAAAGTTCTTCCTCTTTTGCTTGACAGGCCTTCTCTTCTTCCAAAAGCTCTGCTTTTCTTTGAAATTCTGATTTAAGCTGTTCAATCTCTTTTTCTATCGCTAATTTCAAAAGCACTTCCTCTTTTGCTTTGCGAGCCTTCTCTTCTTCTAAAAGTTCTGTTTTTCTTTGAAGTTCCAACTTAAACTGCTCAAACTCTTTTTCTCTCACTAAGGAAGTATTTTCCACCATTTTGCGGATAATTTTTTCCTGTTCGAGAAGCTTGTTTCTTTCCTCAATCTGAGATTTAAGGTTCTCAATCTCTCGAACTGAAGCATTTTTATCAAAAATTAATTTGTGCCTGCGCCAAAACAGGAATCCTCCTAATCCAAAAACCAAGGTTAATCCTGTAAACCAAAATACAATACCCATAGTTTTTTTCCGAGTCTCAGGAAATTCTGTTATCGCCTCAGGAAACGCCTCTGATAAAAAGTGGTTTGCTGTTGCCTTTGTAAAGACAGAGTCCATTGTAAGAGCAGATCCCATGGCATCCAATCTTTCAAGTATGACTTCTTTAGGTTCATTTTTTGCGAAAATCTCCTTGCCCCCTTCAGGAAAAACAGAAAGATCGGCCGATGTTTGAATATCCAATATAATCATATCCGCTTCTTGAAGAATCTTGTAAGGCACTTTTTCCATCAGTTCAAAAGTTAATGATTTTAACGATCTGTCATTGCCTTTTTCGAAATACGCGCTGCTGATTCTTTTTATGACACCCTGATTCACGGCTATTTCTTCTTTCATTTTGCTGATAATATTTTTTGTCTGAAATTCAATAATCAACCGAAACGGATTATCCAGCCAATAAGAGTTGAATTTAACAGGGCCGGAAGCTGAAATTATTATTCTCATTCCGTCTTTAGACACTAAATACTCAGGCGATCTTGCTGAATCTTGAGCCAGGGAAACCCCGCCATAAATAATCCCCAATAGAGACATCGTAAAAAAGACAATAACTATTCGTTTCAGTTTTGAATTTACCATATTTATATCCTCTTCACTGCATCGCCTTCTTTAAATTCAACGCTTTTCCAGGGATCCAAAATCACCGCCGCGGAACTGTTTTCTTCTATCTTTTCCACCTGTAGTTTACCGATAAACACATCGTCATGATAAACCGATAAAATATCGCCCAATTTCAAATCATTTCCTTCTCCCAAATCAATCAATACAAAAGCTTGATCTTTATTATAAACCGTAATCTCTCCTCTCAGCTCCGTCATCGGCTTGATAATGATTTTTTCTAATTCGATATTTTTAGAATCTTGCGGTAATTTGGCAATGGCCTCTTCGATCTGCGCTTCTAAATTTTTCTTTTCTTTAACCACGCTCACCAGCTCAACTTCCATCTCTTTTCTGGCCGTCGTCTCCTTTTCCAATTTATCCAAAACGAGCTTTATCTGCTCATCTTTAGAGACAATTTCTTTCCGCGCTTCAGTAAGGTTTTTTTCAACTATTTTTTTGGCCTCAACCATTCTCGTCAACTCTGTTTCTTTAACCATCCTCAATGATTTTTCTTTTTCCATGAGAATACAAAAACTAAGAGAGATAAGTGATAAAATAATAATACTCAGCCAAAAAAATTTTGGCCTGACTAACGCGTTCAAGTTTACTTTTGGCATTGCCATAAAGCACTCCTTTTTTATTATTTTATTCAGAATCTAAATTCCGGTTTGTTTTCTTCGCCATATACCTGACAACATCATCCACTGTATTCATCTTCTCCACATCTTCATCAGAAATCTCAATGTTAAATTTATCCTCCAATGCCATTATTAATTCTATCGAATCAAGAGAATCCGCTCCCAAATCTTCAACAAAAGACGTCCCAGCTTTTACTTCCTCCAGGCTTACCCTTAACTGCCTGCAAACAACTTCCTGTATCTGCGCGAAAAGACTCATATTTCACCCTCCACCTGAGCAATAAGGTACTTACTTAACTCTTCAACTTTTTTTCTATGCTTATTATAAAAGGGGAACAGCCTATAATATTCTCTGATTTTACGTATATCTTTTATCTCTTTTACCAGAATATCTTTGGATAACCATCTTTTTACATTATGAAAAGCCCCTATAAAAAGAATCCCTTTCTCTTGTATTTTCAAAGTCTCATTTATTTGCTGGGCAATGAATTGATCTCTTTTCTTTAACAACTTGTCTTTTATCAAGTTATATTTTATACACGCGGCTATTTTCCGCAGAGTTGACTTTGCCTGTGTCATGGTAAATAACCTATCACGTTCTTCTTTAACGAGATTAAAATTTTCTGTTTTAATTAAAATTGCTCCCTGCTTAAGAAAACTATTAATAAGTTCGTAATTTTTACTTCCTAATCTCACGCCTTCTTCAACGATTTTTATTCCTATTTCTCCTTCCGCCACCATTCCATCTTGATAGATCTTTAACCCTCGTACATCCATATGGCTAAAATAAAGTAATAAAGCATGCCAAAACCTCTCTACAGTTTTTTGATGCTCTTGCCACACCTCTGCGCCTAAATCTGCCACACCTCTTTTAGTTACATCCTCTGCCAAAGAGCCAAGGTCAGCGCTTGTATGAATAATGGGAACATAAATAAGGGTCCGCATACGCTTATTTTTTATTTTACTTTAACTTTACTCCGTTAGAGATAACGGCTTATGGCCTACACTTATCTCATCAGGAGCAGAAAAAACAATAAATGGTATATAACTACAAACGGCGATTTACGGAAATGCCAAAAGCATTTCCTATCTCTAACGGGGTTTAGTTTCTAAATGCTCTAATCGTTTTTTTAGCGTGGCATTTTCCTGCTCTATCTCAGTTTGCTTTGCTTTTGTAGAAAGATAGGAATCCTGCTGCCACCAGTTTATGCCCATCTGCATAGCCTTATCCACGGAAGCAACTAATAATCTGATCTTAATATTGAGAAGATCAATATCCGCGAGTTGAATTTTAATATCCCCGGCAATCACAATCCCCTTATCCAATACCCTCTCTAAGATATCAGCGAGATTAGTAGCCTCATTCGCGTGCGTCATTTTTTGTTCTATCATGAAAATTACCCTCCACTTTTATACCAATTTTTTAACCTTTATAATCAAGCCCGCTGTTTTTTTCTGCAAGCTTGCGATAAAATGACAACTTTCGCAATCTAAATTTTCCCTCTTAAAATCATGGCAAAAAAGAAGCATATCCACTTCTTTTCGCAGATCTTCGGCAAATCCTGCTTTCTCTTGCGCTCTTTTAGCCTGATTAATTTTATCTATAATATCCTTTATCACCGGCTTCTGCCTTTGAAATATCTCGCAGTTGATTTTAGCTTCTTTGCTCATAACAAATCTCCCAAAGGGCCTAAATTTAGATTGAGTTCTTCATCTTTAAGCCCAAAAATTTCTTTCAGCTCTTCCATTTTATTCTCTAATTTCATCAGAGTTTCCCCCGCGCGCTCAATCTCTTCTTCGGAAAGAGACTTCGTATCTATTCTTCTCATGACCTGCTTTTCTAAAAGTTTTCTAAGCAATTCTATCAGGGTGAGGACAAGTTTCGACAAGCCCTTCTCCACATTTTTAGAATTAGCATCTATCCTATCAGGAAGAACCCCTTGTGTTTTCTCCATTTCTTCAACAAAAGCTTCCGGAGAATCTGTCTCTATTTTCCTCTGCATAATCATAGCGCGTTCTTCTTTGTTAAGTTTTAATTTATGACTTTGGCCTCAAACAAGCCAAACCATTGTCTTGCCGACTTATAGGTTTTCTATCAAACAAACCCGTATTTTTAGTTAAAGTAATAAAATTATAAGGCGGCCAGGGGCCGCTAAATAAATACTTAAGATCAGAAGGAGAGCTCTTAAGTTGTTCAAACGCCTGCTTAAATTCATTTTGCTTTTCTTTTTCCACTAAATAAGCGGCATTTAAAAGCAAGCTATCAGTTTGTAACTTTTGGAGTTTCTTTTCACAAGTAGCTTTGCCAAAATAATCATCTACTACGACAACACACCTCTCTGCTTCTTCTTGAAATTCTTTATCTATTTTGTATTTTTCAAATTTAGCCCTTACAAAAGTCTTTACTTGCTCCCACTCTGGAGCAACCGTATTAATCTTACCTTTATTATAGGCATCTATTATTCGCTGTTTTATTATATCTGCCGGCCAGATAACCTTTATGCCAAATTCCACTTTATTACGGAGCCTGACTATATTTTCTTTAAAATCATGGTAAAATTCTTTTAGCATTGCCAAAACCTCTTTTTCCTGATCAAAAGTTGTAAAAAATCTTACAGGCAAAACCGTATAATTCCCCATTAATCTTTCAATTACCTCTTCATGCTTTAGAACATCATCTTTTTTTACCTCTTTAATCTGGTTAATAAACTTACTTATCACCACCCCAATATCACGGTAAGAAAGATTATAAACGCCGGCTCCTTCTAATCCGCTAATAGCTGCTACGATATTGGCATTGGAATTTATAATTCCATAAGCATATATCTTCATCAGGCTGGCTCCTGCATAGGGCTGGAAAATGGCGCGCCCCTTAAACGCTCCATAGTCTCTACCGAGCTGATCAAAACCTTCAAACCTACATATATAAGATCAATTTCCGCCAGAGAGATAACTAAATCCCCGGAGATAACCACGCCTTTATCTAAAACCCTGTCTAAAATTTCCAAAAGAGTTACATCTTTTGATTTTACAGCAATACATTCATGTTCCATCTTAAATAAATCCTTTTGTTTTCCTGCCCCTTAAAAATCACTTTGCGATTTCATGGCGCATTTCACTCCATAAGCCTGGGTCTCACAAAAATTATAAGGCGGCCAGGGGCCGCTGCAATCGAAAAAAAATCCCATCTCTTCAAATATGGCCTTAAGAGCTCTCTGTGCCACAATAAAACTTTCTACTTTATTTTTTTCAATCAAAAAAGCGAAATTCAAGATCATATCTTCTTTTCTTCCAGTTGCTTCTTTAGGTAATAATTTATTAACTCGCGCCTCAACACTAAACTGGCCCAATCTTTCAAAAATGTGCTGGCCATAAGAATTGAGTTTTTTATTTACCATTATATTTAACAACTCAACCTTTTTCTTTTTCAAAATAAAGGCTTTGCCTGACTGACAAGAGTTTATTTCTTTATCCATATTTAAGAGTTCCTTATCTTCACGCGCAAGGCTTTCCTTTAATTTAGCCACATCGCAATAAATTTTCCCACCCCATTCTTCTTTGCCTTCTAAATACTTTAAAGCGTCTTTAAATTCGTTTACGCGCTCCTTAAGCATTTTTTTTAGGCTTTCTTCCGTATTGAATATTATTCCGAACTTAAAGGGAAGGACGCCTGCCTGTCCGGCAGGCAGGCAAGACTCTTTCATTACGGTTTCTATCACCTTTTCATGAATAACCGCCTTATGCTTAACCCATTCTAAATCAGTCAAATTCTTCCTTAAGTTTTCTTCACTAAACTCATCCGCGGAAACTTTACTTAATACCGCGTAAAGGCCAAAACAGGAAATAGAATACACCTCGATGTCAAGCGGCGGCAATCCGGGTGCTTTGCCGGTTAAACAGTACAAATATATGATATCTTCTTTTTCTGAATTCATTATCTTAGCTATCGTACCTTACAGTCATTCTGGGCGAAAAACGCGGTTTCGACGAAAAATCTCACAACAAAAGCCCTTCAGCTGATTTACTCTACTCTCCCCTGCGCCCATAAGATTCAATTTCAAGGCTATCATTCAATTTAACCTCATAAAAGTTCCTATCCTGCACTCTGGTGTTTAGCCCAAGAGCTTTTATAAAAGAACTTTCTTCGTAAACCTCCACCTCGGCTTCCCACCCTTCAGCGGACTTGATTGCTTTAACAACCTTTGCGTCTTTTACCTTAAGTGTAGCTTTTAAAAATTCACTTGCCGCTTTTCCAACTTGCGTTATATTAGCCATATTTACACCCCTCTCAAATTTGCGAAACAAATTTGATTCTGAAACGCCATAAAACAATACAACAAAAAAAATCATAGGCGTTTTGTTAAAAAATCTTATATTTCTTTCGCTTTTCTAATGCTCTCCAGGCGTTCCAAAAGCTCCTTTTCCTGCCTATCATATTCTTCTTCGCTTATCTCATCCATTTCAAAGCGAAGTTGCAATTGCATAAGTTTCTCTTTTATCAAGCCTTCATCGGAAAACTCCTTTTCTGCTATATCATCAATCTTTTCTCCAAGCCAAACGATAAGTTTTACCGGTGAAAGGAGTATATCGTCAATTAAAAACACATGATGCCTTCCTGTCTCAATGGTTGGCTTTATACCCACCATTGACACTAAACAAAACCGAAGTACTTGTACTGAGTTAAATCGAAGTATCAATTACCAGATTAACAAAATTAAACGGCGGCAGCATGCCAACATATTTAATTTTAACTTTATCGCCATATTTTACCCATATCTCCTGAATTTTTCCGTCAAACTCTTCTTCTTTATTTTTTTCCACCAAAAAAGCGGCGTTAATAATCATCCTCTCGCCGTAAGAACTATTTATTTTAGTTTTTATCGCCAAAGGCGACAAAACGTTTAAAATATCCTCTTTACAAATCTTCCGCTCTTTTTCTAAAGCGGATTCTACCATTTTGCCTATTTCCATGCGTTGATAATGAGTCTTCTCCACAGGCAACCCCTGAAGTTTTTCTTTTAATACCTTTATCTCTTTGTATTTCCCGAGGATATAACTATAAACATTTTCTTCAAATATCGCCTTTAATCCCAACTCAATTTTGCCTTCCATATTTTTCAGTAAATCTAAAAACTTATCATAATTTTTTTCCAATATCATTTTTACTTTTTCTTCATTTTCGGCAATAGTGGCAAATCTTACCGGCAAGATGGTATAAGCCTTCATAGCTTCTTCAATGGCGCGCTCATGCGGGATTACATTTTCTCTGGCAACGGGGTATTTTTTAATTGGAGAATTACTCACCACCGCCGCGATTGTTTTATGACTTTGGCTATGGCTTTGCCTAACGGAAGGCAAACCACGTTCTTCTGTCCTGTTGGAAGCCAAACCACCGCCCTCTGGCTTGTAAGAAATTGTATACAACTCATCCCCTCTTCCTCCTATTCCTATAGGGCCAAAACTCAGAGGCTCAGAGCTATGCATTGGAATAATACAGTAAATATATTTACCCTCACCATGATACGTTTTTCTTAAATTTTGATATTCTGTTTCTGAAAGCATATTTACCTCTCCCATTCCTCGGGATAAATAGCGATATTGACAAAGTTATAGGCTGGTAAAGGGCCGGCATACATAAACTTTACCCTTTCTTTGCGTTCCTCGCTTAAATCATCCATAATATTATCGAATTCTTTTTCCCTGCCCTTATCCACCAGAAAAGCGGCATTGATGAACATGTCATCGCCCATCGTCTTGTTGAGCTTATAATTAACGGCTGTTCTTCTTAAGCTATCTATAATTTTTTCCGCTTCTTTTTCTTTTTTCTTCTCTAACGCCCGCGCGACCATTTTGCCTACTTCCATTTTCGCGTGGATATTTTTTTTACTCTTATCATTTTGAAGCTTTTCTTTCAACTCTTTAACATCCTTGTTTTCCTCTACGATTTCTTTGAAAACAATACCCATATTCTTCCATATCCCTTTAACTCCCAGCTCTATTTTATGATCCATATCTCTTAACGCGGTCTTAAATTCTCTGCACCTTCTGTCTAAAAGATTCCTTATTTCATCGGCGCCAGAAGCGATTGTTCCGAATCTTACCGGAAGCACGCTGTCAAATTCTTTCATCACTTCTTCAATTACTTTTTCATGAACTAACAAATTCTGCCGGTTAACTTCTAATTTTCCCATCGGAGAGTTACTTACAACCATGCTCAAATCTTCATAACTGATAGTTAAGACCTCATCGCCCCTGCCGCCTATCCCAATGGGCCCAAAATTTCTTTCCTGTTTGGCTCCAATTACGCAATAGATATACTTGCCTTCCTTTTTCATATTATCCTTCGACTTGGTTCGGCCACGCTCACCACACGTAGCTTAAAGGACAGTGAGCATGTCGAAATGCGTAGCCGAACCATTAGGCTCTTACTTTAACCAATATCGTATTCTTCTGAAATTCATTTTCGTTAAAGATTATGTTTCCCTGGCCGCCATCTTCGCAAGCTTGAGCATAATCAAGAAGAATATTATAAGACCTCGTTATTTCATCATATTCTTTTTCTATTCCCGGCTTATCTGGATTCCTATCAGGATGAGAAATAAAAACTTGCCTATGAAACGCTTTTTTAATCTCGTCCTTAACAACAAGATCATTTAAAATTCCCAGTTTTTTCCTTGCCCAATCCACTTCATTAAACTGTATTTTTTTTATTTCAAGCGTAAAAAAACTATAAGCAGGTAATGGCCCAACGCATCTAAAGTTCAGTTTTTCAGCAAATTCAATATTTAGATCTTCAATCTTCGCGTAAAATTCTTTGAGATCCGCTTTATCTATCAAAAAAGCGAGATTCACCACCATCTTGTCATCCATAAGTTCGTGCTGTTTGTAATCTATGCTGGCACTCTTTAGGGCGTCTTGTATCTTAAGGGCGTATTTCTCTCTTTTTTCATTTAAAGCCTTCTTAAACATAAACCCTATCTTCATCTGGTCATCAACAGTTATCCCCTTAGGATTACTCAAGAGCTTCTCTTTATAATCTTTAATCTCTTTTTCTTCACCAGTTTCTTTAATTGTTGAAACAAAATCGCTCCAGACAGAAACTATATCAATCTCTATTTTATCACTTGTTTTTTGTATTATTTCCTTTATAAGGGCATGCCCTTTTCTTAAAATATCTTCTACCTCCGCTTCATCCACCGCGAACGTCCCTAACCTCATAGGAATAATTGAATATCCTGCTTCCATGATCCGTTCAATAATCTTTTGATGCATAACCAAACCCCTGGCCAGAGCGTCTTTAAACATATGGGTATAATCTACTATCTCAGAATCAACTACTACCGCCGCTATGCCCTGATAAGGAATTAAATGAACCCCGTTACAAATTTTGCTATCCTGGATAGCTCCTATGCTATTTGTAACGGGGTGAACTTCTTTACAGACAGATATTCCGTAGGGACCGACGAAATCATGGGTATTACAATTAATAATTCCGTAAATATATTTTCCTGTAGGCATAATTTCCTTCCTGAAAACATGTAAAAAAACTTATCCTCGCTAAATATAAAAAATTAGCGTCTTGAAAATTATCCTTTGAATAAAACGGATAACTTATTATTTTCGCGCTGTAGGCTATGTTTTTTTCTTTCCACCTTTAATTAAGGCGGAAAATATACCTTTAAAAAACTTCTTGATACCCTTAATTATTCCCTTAATGAATTTAAGCATCTTTCAGCCTCCTTTTAAGCTCTTATGTTTTGTTCTTTTGATACCTTAATCGCTTCCTCAAAATGCTTCTTTGAAATCTTGATATCTGTCTTCTGCGCTCTGTTTTCTGTTCTCTGATTAATATATTCCCTTATCGCAAGCGTAGCGGCCTTACGAGCTATAAACTCAATATCAGAACCAACTTTGCCCTCAAGCCTTTTAGCCAAATCTTTTAAATCAACATCTTTGGCCTTTGGCTTATTCTTAGTATGTATCTTCAATATCTCTTCTCGTGTTTTTTCATCCGGCGCGGCTAATTCTAATAAAAGGTCAAAACGGCCACTTCGCAAAATAGCAGGATCAATCAAATCTATTCTGTTAGTCGCGGCCAAGACAACCACGCCTTTAAGTTCTTCAATCCCATCCATCTCAGCCAAAAACTGAGCCATGACTCGTTCACCAACATGGCTATCTGTACTGACAGAACCCCTCTTGGGTACTAACGCGTCAATCTCGTCAAAAAATAGAATCGTAGGTGCCGCCTGTTTGGCGGTCTTAAATACATCGCGGATAGCCCTTTCGCTTTCTCCGACAAATTTTGAAATCAGGCTTGACCCTTTAACTGAAATAAAATTTACCCCTGTCTGGCTCGCCACAGCCTTAGCCAACAAAGTCTTTCCTGTGCCTGGACCCCCATAAAGAAGTATTCCTTTCGGCGGATTGGTATTTGCCTGCTTAAAAATATCCGAATACTTAAGCGGCCATTCTACTGCCTCTTTCAGTTCCTCCTTGATATTCTCTAATCCGCCTACATCATCCCACTGGACATCCGGCACCTCCACAAAAAACTCCCGTATGGCTGAAGGCTCAACCTCTTTCATAGCTTCTAAAAAATTATCCGCGTTAACTTCCATCTTCATTAAGGTTTCATAAGGTATATCAGCCATTTCAAAGTCGATCTTAGGCAAAATCTTACGTAAGGCTGACATTGCCGCTTCTCTTGCCAGGGCTTCTAAATCCGCGCCTACAAATCCATGAGTAATCTCGGCTAATTTTTCTAAACTGACATCCTTAGCTAAAGGCATACCCAGGGTATGAATCTCCAATGTCTCTAATCTCCCGAATTTATCCGGAATGGGAATGGATATTTCTCTATCAAATCTGCCGGGCCTTCTTAATGCCGGATCTAAAGTATTGGGAATATTTGTAGCTCCGATAACAATAACCTGGCCACGAGACTCTAAGCCATCTAATAAAGCCAGAAGTTGAGCTACTACGCGCCTCTCTACCTGCTTTTCTCCACCCATATCCTCCCGTTTAGGCGCGATAGCGTCTATCTCATCAATAAAAATAATTGCCGGCGCGTGAGCCTTGGCATCTTCAAAAACACTTCTTAAACGAGCTTCACTCTCTCCATAAAACTTACCCATAATCTCAGGGCCTGATATATGAGTAAAATAAGCATCTGTTTCGTTAGCAACAGCGCGGGCAATTAAAGTCTTGCCGGTTCCCGGGGGCCCATAAAGCAGGACACCCTTAGGCGCGCCTATCCCCAGCCTTTCAAACACCTGTGGATATCTTAAGGGAAGCTCTATCATTTCCCTGATTCTTTGAATTTGCGTCCCCAACCCGCCAATATCCTCATAGGAGACCGTAGCTGCTTTCTCCTCTCCATGTTTCTTAATCTCCATCCTTATTAAAGTAGCGGCATTTATCAATACCACGCCGTCAGGAATGGTGTCTACCACCTTAAAATCACTTGACCTTGACCCGAAAAACGTAGCCCTGACCCTGTCACCCGCAATTACAGGAAGCCCCTCTATCAGAGATCCTAAATATTTAGCATCACTATCTCTTTGGAGAAAACTGGACATTGTCAGGGGCGAAAGAGTAATCTTATTTGCGGGCTTGGAACTGACTTTATTGATCTTTACTTTTTCATCCAACCCAATTGAAACGTTTTCTCTCGATATGCCGTCTATCTGTATAATCTTTTTACCCCTGTCTTCGGCATAACAGGGCATTACCTTCGCCGCTGTCTTTCTCTTGCCATTAATTTCTATGATATCGCCTACGTCCAATCCAAGCTCCTTCATATCTTCCGGATCGATTCTGGCAATCGCCCTGCCTACATCCTTAGGCGAAGACTCTTTAACTTTTAATATTAGGCCCTTCCCTAATAGGTATGGGTCAGGCTTATCCTTTAGGATTAGAGTTTTATCGTCTTTCTTCAGGGTCATTGGAATAAGCTCCCGATAAATTTATTTAACGGCTCAATACCTTTAACTTCCCGCGGCCGCAAAGGTATAATTGTAGTTTTTAAACAGCTGAATTTCCTTCTTATTTGTTCTATATATTCTTCCTGTGCCTTGCTTCTTTCCCGGCAAAATTCACAATCTCTTCCTGCCTGCCCGGCAGGCAGGAATTCTAATCCTAAAGAATGGGCATTCCCTGCGCCCGGGCCCAAAACATTGTTCACCGCCAATTGCCTGACTTTTATACCATATTTATTTAAATTGTTTATCAGCCTTTCCGTTTCTAAAATCGCCATATCTTCAGGGATCGTTACCGCGATAAACTCACACTTATTTTGGTCCTTAAGCAATCCTTCTATTTTCTTTACCGTCTTCTTCATTTCCACCAAAAAATCATCACCTTCATCCAGATTATATTTCCCGGAAAAGCTCTCTACCATATACCTATATTTCCAGCGCATTTTAGCTAAGGCCTTAATCCATTCATCTAATAATTCCGGCAAGGTTAAAAGCCGAAGAGCATGTCCGGTAGGCGCGGTATCTACTATGTATTTTTCAAACCGCGCCTGTTCTATTAAATCAACTATAGTTTTAAATCCCATTACTTCATCAATGCCGGGAATAGGTAGGCTGAAGATAGAATCAATATCCTCCTGATCTAAATAAGTAGAAGTATCCAGGATTTTCTTGATCTGGGTTTCGTATTTTATTTTAAATTTAGAAAGAGATTTCTCCGCGTTTATCTCCAACGCGCTGAGGTTTTGGACACCCTTTACTTCTTTTATATCGCTGCCAATTTCCTGGCCTAAGCTGTCAGAGAGCGAATGCGCGGGGTCCGTAGAAATAAGAAGCGTTTTAAACCCCTGAGAGCTCAAATAAAGACTTGTGCTTGAAGCACAGGTTGTCTTTCCGACACCGCCTTTGCCACCAAATAAAATCAATTTTAACGCGTTCTCTTTTAAGCCGGTTAATGCCATCTATCTACCATTTCTTTATCTTAACTTCTAATATCCCATTTTTATAGGATGAGCTCAAATTTTCTGCTAGTGTCTTTACCGGAAGTAAAATCTCTTTATGATATTTCCTATCGCCACTCTGGACTGAAATATCCAGGATGTCTTCTTTTAAATCTAATTTTATATCCTCTTGACTTACGCCCGGCATTTCGGCATATACTCTTATTTCATCTTTCTCATCAAAGAGATCAGTAATCGGCTCTCTTTCCTCTTCAACCTTGGGCCCTTTAGGAGTCTTCTTGATATTACCAAAAGGTTCAACGATAGGCCTGCCGCCGCTGGCTGTCTTTATGGAAAACCCAAAAATTCCCTTCATGCCCTCTTTAAGATGGCTAAGATCTATTTCGCCTTCTTTCTTAATCTCGCCGCCTGCTTCTTTTCCACCGCTTTGCGGCGAAATCTCGCCTTTGGCGGATAGCTCTGCTGCAACATCAACTAACTTTTCAATACCTTTAAACAACCCTCCTAAGCTTAATTTACCTATCCCAAAATCAAAATCCAACCCTTCCTCTTTGTTCTTTTCTTCTTTCTTAGTTTGTCTTTTAGCCATGTTCAAAATCTCCTTCGTCGGTTTTAGTTCATATAACAATCTACCGTGGACTATCGTCTGTGGACTATGGACTTTTTGAAGAAATGACTCCCTTGCCTTTACACTTTAAACAGGGAAGGCTTGAGCCGTGTTCTCTGCCTACGCCTTTACATAAAGGACAATTTTCAACATCCTTACTCTCAATGGGCACCACACCCTTACCTTTGCAAACGCTGCAAGGAATGCTTTTATTTAAACGCGCTCTCCCGTTTCCATCACAATAAGCGCATATGATTACAAAACCTAAAATACGGATTGTTCCAGCCCCCGCGCAACCAGGGCAACTTATCGCCTTATTATGAGATATAATGCCTTTTCCTTTACAAAAACCGCATTTATAGTCATTCCTATTCAGGACTTCCCCTTTTTGGCCTACTTTTTGATTTTTCCAGTCATAAACCTTCCAATCCATTACCTTTTCCCTTCGGTCAAAAAAGTTTACAATTTAAGAGGCTAACAGTTAACAGCATTAAACTGTAAGAACTTGCGCGCTGTTAACCATAAACCATTTTCAATATCTTATGGGCATCATCTTTAAAGGTTTTTTGGAAGTTATACGGCGCTGAACTATCACTTCCTCTCCCTTTTCTATTTCTTTTTTCTGCTTCTCCAGGCGTTGAACAATACTGCTTAATCGCGTTTGAGCGCTATTTCTTCTTTTATCCAAACTGAAAACTTCTTTTTCTAATCTGGCTCTTTCCCGGTCAAGCACATACAATTCCAAATAACTTGACCTCATAGCTTTCGGAATAGAACGCGCTCCTATAGAATGCATTCCTTTTATATCGCTTACTGTTTGAAGCTGAGACATACTCTTCATCAAACCCACCTCCCTCTTTTTTTATGGAACAAAAAATAACACAATAGAAAATGGGGGCATAGAAAATAAAACTTTTATCACGTTCGATTGTTCTATTGTTTATTTTCAAAAGTTTTGACTCTTTTTTTATAAGGCGTCTTTTCGCGATTCTTATAATGCTTATCGACGATATCTCCCACTATAGCCTTTATCCGGTTCTGATTTGTCTTAGAGCCGACTCTACTGGTTTCGGAAGATAAGATATCCTGGCACATCTGGGTAAAAACACCATTGGATTGGGCCAGAGTAAGCTGCTGCCCGGAAAGAGTTTTACCAATCATGATACAGGCACGGACAGTGGGCGCGAATTCACATTTACCCGATTCACGCAATTCCCGAACGATATTCACGATAATCTCAACATCCCGTTTGGGAAGTTTGGACTTTGCTCGGGTTATGGCGATCTCTGTTTCATAGTCAAAATAATCCATATCTATGGTAATCATTCTGTCGCGTAGAGCATCCTGGCTTCGATGAACTCCGGCATATTCTTCAGGATTAGAGGTAAAGATAGCGGTAAATTCCGGATGCACTGCTAAATATGGCTGTTCTCCACCCCTGCCTACAGGTAAATCCATTATCTTCTCTTGTAAAATTGACAAGAGAATATTATTTGCCTCTGGCCGAGAACGGGTAAATTCGTCGTAAATAAGAGTGAACCCATATTTACAAGCCACAGTCAGGCGATTATCCACCCAATGTTTGGTCATATCTTCTTCAGTCTTTGAAACTCTTGAGACAAAACGATCCACAACTTTTCTAAAGCGATAACCGTATTCACCACCCACCAAATCAGAGGTAGTAAACTCTTCGTCTCCGTGAATCATCACTACAGGCCTCATAACCTTGCTGGCAATATGCATTGCCAGAGTAGTCTTTCCACTCCCGGAAATCCCTCTAAAATGAACAGGAAAACCCGCCTTCATATAAGAAAGGGCCCTTGAAGTAATAGCTTTGATATATTTCGTCTCCACAAAATCCGGCATAGGGCTAGGTTCAAGTACTGTTGTCATCTCATCAATCATTTTCCCTCACCTCCCAAGAAAATTTACCTTCGTTAAACGACTTTTTAGATTAATTTTTAGTTACCATCAAAAAAAACTCATCAAATAAATTAACTATTTTTCTGCTTTAACGCTTGTTCCACAAGAAGGACAAAATTTGTACTTATGAACATAACGCCAACTACATCCGCATTCAGTACAAATTATAGTAAGAGCCTCACCGCAGCTTATACAATACTTAAGTCCGCCCCATGTTACAATTCCACATTTTGGACACTTAAATATTTCCTTCATATTATTCCCTCGTCTGTATTTTTTTCCAATTTACTCTTATTTTGACTTTTTTTCTTTTGAGGCTTTATGCATCCCCTTCCATGTTTTACTTGCTTCATCCAAATCGGAACGCACCTCTTTTTGGCTTTTTTGAAAATCTTTTCTTAGCGACCCGACATCCTTCGTCAAATCCTCTCTACCTTTAGAAAGGTTTTCTTTTAAATTCTTAGCCATTTCTTTATGTGACTCCTTACAATCACCAATAAATTTTCTGGCATTGGCCTTGATAACCGCTGCTTGCCCTTTTATATCCTTAACATCTTTTCGGACATCATGAAGTGACTTTTTTCTATCATCATGGCCGTTTACAATGCCTTCACATATTGTTTCCATTCCATTTGATATATTGCCCATATTCTAATCTCCTCAAATTTGTGTAGCTTATTTAATTCCGAAGCTTGCATGGAATCATATTTTTTTCCGCACGACCCCTCTGCCCCGGCAAACACTACAGGGAAGATTCCCATCCACCTTATAACCTGTGCCTCCACAATCATAACACTCTTCCTTTGACCCTCTAAAAGCGGTCGAACCCCTACCTCCGCAAGCTGAACAGGTAAGCCTTTCATGAGGATGGACCCCGCTCCCCTTACAAAAGGCGCATTCCACAATCGGCCATTTCACCTCAATTTTACCCCTGCCTTTACACACCTGACAGTCAGCTAATTTTGAAAGAAGGCCAAAAGGATCCTTGCCTTTACCTTTGCAAAAAGCGCAAATAATTAAACTCATTATACCTGCCTCTTCTTTACTTCTTTCCCTTTTTGCTTCCTCTCTTTTTACCTCTTTTTTTCTTCCTGGCTTCCACAGTTGAAGCCGCTTCTTCTTCTCCTTCTTCTGCCTCAATTTTTACCATTACGCCTGTTCCTCGAGATTTAGCTAAACCCGTGGACATCTCTTGCCAGGTCTTTCTTGCCTTAACCATATCAGAATGATATTCCTTTATAAGCGCCTTGGCATTGCCAACGATATGTTTTACACTGGATTCAATCACTTGAATTTCTTTGACAAGCTTATCTTTAAGCTCATCACTCATTTCTTTCCGGTCCTTAGTAAAACCGTTTAACATTGAACCTGTATTCTTAGTCAAATCCTTGACAAAGTCAGTAATACCTTTGACGAAATCGGTTAGGCTTTTTACTTGCGCCTTGCTCATAGCACTGCGGCTCTTACCAAATTCTTTGAGCAAGCCCTCTACATTATCGGCTAAATCCTTGGCATAATTGCTCAAGGCCGCTGCTTGTTCAGCAGTCATCTTTTTTCTATCCGAAGAGAAATCTTTTATGGTTTTACGGGCATCAGCTACTATTTTATGTGTATCCGCGACAATATCTCCCAATGCCTTCACCCGAGTATCATAAGAAGCAAGTATATCCTCGGTAAGGCTTTTCATGCTCTCTGCTATTCCCATTTTTTACCTCCCTCTTTTAAAATTCGTTCTGTCAAAATTACCCCATGCCTTCTATTTTGCTGCATTTATATTAACCCCGTTAGAAATAGGCCGCCTTTGAGCGGCCGTCCAAAGGATTTTAGCTTACATATCTCTAACGGGGTAAACCCCGTTAGCCCTTTGGCCCTGTTCAGGGCTAATCCCAAAAGAAGTCAAGGGATTAGAAAAGCTATTATCTTTGTTAACCTCCTGCGCCCTCCTAACAGGTAAAATTGCCTTGGCTGGATCTACTCTCTGGCTCTTAACTGATTCTTTGCGCTTCTCTTTAAACTCAATCAACATGCCACGAATTTTTCCCCTTCTTTTTCTAACTTCTACTTTTCTTTCCTCGTGCTGTGCCAAACGCTTTTTATGTTGAGCATTAAATTCTTCAAGCATTAATTTAAGATCTTTTATCCTCAGCTCTTTTCCTTTTGTTAAAAGCTCCTGCAACCGTAAAATCATCTCTTTTTGCTCTTTTTGAAACTCTTTTAGCTTAAGGCTAACCTCAAGCCTCCTTTTATCCTGTTGGGCAAGAATATCAACCATCGCCCTTTGAGATTCTTTAATTTTAACTCCTTCGCCCTTAGCCAAAGCTTCCTTTATTTTAATAAAATTGTCCCTGAGAAGGATTACCGTTTCTTTCTGTTCGTTAAGGAAACTATTTACTAAATTTCTTATTTCCTTTTCCTTCTCAACTTGAGAAGCAAGTATTCCCTGCATCATCCGGTTAAAATCTGTCCTTCTTAAGTGTTCATTCCTGGCCAATAAATCTTGTAATCGGCCGTTAATCTGGTCTCTTTCTTGTTTAGTGTCAAAGAGTGGATCTTGAAATTCACTAACGATTAAGCGCGTAGTTTCAAAAAAAGAATTAATATTGTCTATCTTCGCTTCATAGGAAGAAACAACATTTTCTACCACTTTATTAAAATCTAAGGTTTCAGTCATCTTTTTCTCTTTAATAATGCTTATAGGTTTTTATACTTTGCATTATTTCCGCCGCAGGCGCCTGCCCGTCCGGTAGGCGGAGACGCGCCTACGGAACAAGCTCCGCGGCATACTGAGAAATTATCAACAGAGAATTTCTCAGTGCTAATGTAAAGAGCAGGTTATTTTTCCTTATTTAAGAAACCCAATGATTCAAATACACTGACCACAAAAAGGAACATCTTGGCGAGCTATGCTTTTTTTACGCGCTGAGCGAATTAAGGATAGCCCGGCAAAAATCCCTTTCAGTTGCACATTAAGCTGCTGTTGCAGTCAACCCAATCGCTTCAGCATACTTAAGATACGTCTCAACTGAAGCTATAACCGCTCTAGCTTCAATCGCGAGTATTTCAATACCCACTAAAGAGACTCTTACCCAAGCATCAATTACAACACCCTTGTCCAGAATACGGTCAATAACTTCAACCAAACTGGAAGAACCAATCGCTTTTTCGACAGCCATGATGAACACCCCCTCTCTTTTTAATTAATTGCTTCACCCTACTTCGTTTCACTCGCGGCCCTCGCAATAGCCAGGTAAAGCCATTAAGGCCCTCAAACAAAACGAAAGGGGAGCAATCCCTTATTTTAATTCTTTAAAATTTTACCTAAAAAATCTTCCGCCTTGCCCTTTAAACCCAAACCAAAACCCAAAGCCAAAAACAAAACTAAGCCGACTAAAACAATATCCTTAGACTGATCAGTCAAAATAATCCCCGCTCCTAATTCATTCAGGGCGATCAAACTACTCACCACAAGAATGGCGTATTTGGCAATATTCCCTAATATCGCTGATTGCGCGATCCTGATATTTCCGCCAACCAGCGTAATGATTCCTGAAATAAGCAAGCTCAAAAAAATTCCCAGAACTAAAATAAACACAGCGGCAATTACCCGGGGAATGTAGGCAAGAATTTGGCCGGTAAATATGCTCGTCTCCACACCATAATATTCTAAGGCGGTAATCAAAGTAGCTATAATAATTACAAAAAAGATTACCTCAGTAATCAGGCCGCTAAGAGATAATTCAATACCGCCTTTTTTAAGAATCTCCAGGATATTAATTTTTTTTGCCGCTTTTTCCAATCGGATTGTCTTAAGAATCAGGCCAATCAATGCTGCCACACCTAAAGCAATCAAAGAACCTGCCACCAAAATCAAAAACAAACCTCCTAATTTAGGCAAATATCCGCTTACCTGATCAGTAGAAAGCTTAACTGGCTCCAATATGGACTGGATGCCTGTTTTTTGAGCTACCGCTGTCTGTTCCGCTGCAAAAACCGGCAGAACTAAGATGCTCATCAAGAGAACAAGAACACCTACCTGCAGGCAGGCAACTTTGTGCAAATTCGCCTCATTAGCGCACCTCCTCTTTTGCTCGATTAAAGCCTTTTTCACCGTTTTTTTTAGCCTATCTATATGAAAAGGCTTGTCTAAAAAAGCATAAGCCCCTAATTCTTTGGCTTTTGCTCTTACCGATTCATTGCCAAAGGCGGAAATCATGATCGCTTCATTAGAAGGATTTATCTGGCGGGAATTTTCAAGAATACTCAAACCAGACAATCCAGAAAGCCTATAGTCTAAAATAAGTATTTCATAACAATGGTGACTAATCTTCAGTAAAGCAGCTTCTCCATCATAAACATTATCTACGCTATGCACTTCCCTCTTTTAGTGGACTATTTGTTAAGAGAAAATTTTCTGTTTTTCATATTCAAAAGGACTCAAATATCCAAGCGTTGAATGCGCCCTTTTGCGATTGTAATATATTTCAACGTATTCAAAGATTCTTCTTTTT
>JBDREX010000026.1:0-3461 GCA_043819345.1 Candidatus Omnitrophota bacterium | reverse complement strand
TTTCGGCGTCAAAAGAAAGGAGCTTTCCATGAGCCAAGAAAAGAACAAAGCATTCAGAAGAAACGAAAAATTTGAGGATGGGGTATTGCGCGCGGACGCTTGTATGGAAAGGCATTCAAGTTCACGTGATTCTCAGTACAGGACATATTCTGAGGATCTGCCGGAGCAGGTATTTGGTTTATCCGCTCTCTGGGAAGAAAGGCGGCTGATGAAGAATGTTTACAAGCTTATAGACAGAGGCCTTAAGCCAAGTAGCGCTGAAAGTCTGGAATCATTTGTTAAGAAACACAGCGATTTGCTTGAAGAAGGAGGTGATTTTTAATGTGGATACAAAAAGATAAGACAATCAAAAAAATAAGCCGCAATGAGGTTTTGGATTGGGTGGTCATTAATGGGGTTTTATGGGTTGAGGTCGCGGATAAAAAGGAGGTGGAAAAATGTATAGCCCGGTGTTAAGCGAATTAATGGTCAGGACACTTTACAGGTTAAAGCGGGTTCAAGGTAAGCCGATGACGGTAGTGGTTGAAAAGTTGCTTTTACGGTCTATTACTTCTATAGATCAGAAGCCTGTATGTGAAATCTGCGTTAAAGAAAATAACAATGACTGCGGGAGCTGTTATTTTTCCCGCAATAAAAGGGAGGCTTGAAATGTTGACAGAAAATGAATTAATGCAATTCAGCGGCACAGAGCATTGGTACAAACATTTAAGCGGGTATCTTTATACTGATGGCGTTTTGTATATGGCCAAAGAAGGCGGTGCGTTTTGGCTGATTGATAAAATTTTACTTACAACCAGGTATAAAGCGAAGCTGCAGGAATTTGGTGTCTGGAAGCTTGAGGTTCATGAGGATCGTTCAGCAACGCTTGTTTGTGAAGACGGCAATTATAATAAGCTTTACGAAGAGATAATCGAATGGACGGATTTTCCGCTGAAAAGAATAGAGCTATGGTTTGAAAACGGCGTTTTAATACTGCCAAGCGAACATTAAAAAAGGAGAATTTTATTCAAAGATCCTTTTATTGTTTCCTTGATCGCGAAGATAAAATTTTGAGTTGGCGGCGGTATTTAGCTATGGCGCGGCGGGAAACAACGGTTCCATCTTGTTTAAGAAGATTGACAATCTCCTGGTCGGATAAGGGGTTTTCTTTATTTTCGTTTTCTATCAAGCCTTTTATCTTTGATTTGACTGCTTTGGATGAACAAAGGCCTCCGTTTTCTTGTTTAATCCCGGAGTTAAAAAAATGGTGTAATTCAAAGATACCATCAGGAGTTTGCAGGTATTTATTATTGACGGTCCTGCTTACCGTGGATTTATGTTTGTCTACCAGATCAGCTATTTGTGATAAAGTCATAGGTTTAAGATTTTGCATTCCATTATCCAGAAAATCCTTTTGGAGATAACAAATAGCTTCGGTTACACTTTTTATTGTTTCTTTTCGTTTATTTATGGCATTGATCAAGAATTTAGCCGCTTCGAGCCTTTCTTTTAAGTATTCTTTAGTGTCTTCGGAAACATCTTTTTGCTGGAGCATTCTTTTATATTTAGGATTGAGGTTTAAAGCAGGCAGTTCCCAGTCATTAAGTATAACCTCATAGTCGTTATTATTTATTTTTACCCCGTTAGAAGTCTCCGCAGAAGAAGAGGAAGCCGTCTCTGGGGGCTTACTTCTAACGGGGTTTAATATGACATCCGGTATCAAATGCACAGTTCTTTCCGTATCGAAAGAACGGCCGGGCTTTGGTTCCAGGCAGGCGATTTCTTTTATAGCTTCTTTGATTTTTTCCGCGGTAATTTTCTCGTTTCCGGCGGAAAGTTTTTCGGCAATGAATTCAAATCTTTTCTTTTCCAAATAAGGGAGATATTTGTCTATAATCCGGCCAGCCAGGGAATTTTCCCGGCTTTTTGCTCTTATTTGTAATAACAGGCATTCTCTTAAATCTCTCGCGCCTACGCCGATAGGATCAAAAGTCTGAATCAATGACAGGATTTTTTGGATTTGTGATGTGGTTGTTTGAGCTATCGCAGCTATTTCTTCAATAGAGGGCTTTAAGTAGCCATTGTCGTCTATATTCGCGATAATGATTTCGCCAGTTTCGCGTTCATCCTCGGAATTTACAAACAAATGTAATTGTTTTATGAGGTGTTCGAATAGTGTAACAGGTTTTGTGAGAAGGCTTTCTCTGTAATCTTGTTTTTCTTCATCTTCGTCGGAATTATAATTTATATCGTTAGAAATTTTACTATTTTCAATATTACCTATGGTATTTTTATCGGGGCTTATATCCAACAAAGGATTTTCTTCAACTTGCTGTTGGATATAATTCTTTAGTTCGATCAGAGGCATCTGAAGGAGATTAATAGCTAATTTCATTTGAGAGGTCAATCTTAATTTATAGGTAAGTTTGTTGGCGGGTTTTAGTTCTATTTTCATATTTTACCTGAGCAATAAAATAGTGAGATGGTGATTTTTTTATAACTTGATTTTAAATTACCATAGAATTTTTAACGGGACAAGTGACATTTATTTCGTTTTTGGTTTTTTCTGCATAGCATTTTTTCTTAAGGGAGAAATGGCGCCACCCAGTCGTTGATTGTTCTTGATCCCGTTAGAAATTATGTTATTATAAAAATGATAAGAATAATTTCTAACATCAAATAATTTCTAACGGGTTGACATTTCATTTTAAGAGTAATAGAATTTAATCATTACATAAAATAAGAGGAAAAGCAATGCGTCAGGGTAATATGAGGAGGTTTTAGATGTCTCCACGGCAAAAAGTAATTAACGTTTTACGCAGGGAAATCCCTTATTTAAAAGAGAATTACGGCGTGAAAAAAATAGCGCTGTTTGGTTCTATCGCAAAGAACAGGCACACAAAAACAAGCGATATTGATATGGTGGTGGAATTTAAGGAGCCTGATTTTGACAAATTTATGGGCCTATCGTTTTATTTAGAGAATTTATTTCACAGAAAAATTGATATTCTGACTCCTGAAGGTATGAGGGCAATAAGAGTGAGAAAAGTAGCAGAGGATATTAAAAGGAGCCTGGTTTATGTCTAAGAGAGGAGATATAGAATTTCTTGGCGATATCAAAGAAGCAATAAGAAGAATAGAGGAATATACTGGGGAAATTGATTATGATAAGTTCTTGAAAGATAAAAAGACGCAGGATGCCGTTGTGCGTAATCTTCAAATCATCGGCGAGGCGGTAAAAAATATCACTTTTGATTTTAAGAAAAAACATACGGATATTGAGTGGAAAAAAATCGCTGGCTTAAGAGATAAGATTACCCATTATTATTTTGGGGTAAACTGGGATATTGTTTGGAATGCGGCAAAGAATAAATTACCGGAGTTGTTCGTAAAGGTTAAAAATATCCTTAAATGAGGAGGAAAATTAAAGTGGTTTTAAGCAAGCAAGCAAGCAAGCAAGCAAGCAAGCAAGCAAGCAAGCA
>JBDREX010000025.1:0-63167 GCA_043819345.1 Candidatus Omnitrophota bacterium | reverse complement strand
GCAGGAAATTCTCTTGCGACAATTATCCTGCTGCACTTCGGAGTTAATATTGTAAAGCCCCTTGCTTCATCAATGAGAAATTCTCATCTACGTGACAATTTCTCATTAAGCTTCGGGATAAAAAATATAGAGAAAAGAACCTGGAAAGAGCATTTTCTAAAAAATACCTGATTATAGGCAATGTTAATATGAAAAAACTGACAACAACCCAATTAAGACGTCTTTATCTTGATTTTTTTATTTCCAAGAAGCATAGAATGATTGAAAGTGATTCATTGGTTCCAGCCAATGATCCATCTGTCCTATTCACTTCGGCGGGAATGAATCAGTTTAAAGAGCACTTCATGGGGAGAGTGACGGATTTCCGTCGGGCTGTTTCCTGTCAGAAGTGTCTGCGCACGGGCGACCTTGAAGAAGTTGGCCGCACGCCATTTCATCATACGTTTTTTGAAATGCTGGGTAATTTTTCTTTTGGAGATTATTTTAAAAAAGAAGCTATTTTTTGGGCCTGGGAATTTGTAACGGAAATTTTGCAGATTCCAAAAAAGGATCTCTGGGTTTCTGTTTACGAAGACGATGACGAGGCTTATTTGATATGGAAGGATCAGGTTCATATCCCGGTTGATAAGATTAAAAAGTTCGGACAGAGTGATAACTTTTGGCCGGCTAACGCGATCGCCTCTGGCCCTAATGGTCCCTGCGGGCCATGTTCTGAGATTTATTATCAGAAAAAAGATGGCTCCAGTGTTGAAGTCTGGAATCTTGTTTTCACGCAGTTTAATAGATGTGATGGGGGCAAATTAGAGCCTTTGCCAAACAAGAATATTGATACGGGCATGGGTCTGGAGAGAATGAGTTCTGTTTTACAGGGAGTTGATTCAAATTTTGAAATAGATATTTTCGTTCCGATTATAAAAGCCGTTGGAAAGGTGCTTGATACAAGCGACCAAAAGATTTTGAGGGTGGTGGCTGATCATGCGCGGGCTGTGACTTTTGCGATTTGTGATGGCGTCTTGCCATCTAATGACGGTCGTGGCTATGTTGTGAGAAAGCTGATACGAAGATGTGTTTATTTGACGCAGGGGCTTATAAAAGAACCTTTTGTTTATAAGATCGTTTCCAGTATCACGGAAGTTATGAAGGATCAATATCCGGATTTGCTTTTAAGGCGTGATAATATCGCTGAGATTATTAAGGCAGAGGAAGATAAATACATAAAAAATATTCTTGAAGGCGGCAATGAAAAGTTGACGATTGTGATTAATGATCTAAAGAAGAGTGGGCGGGACTGTCTGCCGCCGGAGGTTGGGCTTGATCTTTATGTAACATATGGGATTGCTCCGGATTTTACGAAAGAGCGTTGTTCTCAGGAAGGCGTATCCGTTGATTTGTCTGCGATCAATGTGTTGATTTGTTCTGAACAGGAGCGTTCTAGGGCCTCAAGCAAAATGCATGCTTCGATTTTTTCGGCGGATAAGGTTGTTTTAAAAAAATCTGAGTTTGTTGGTTATTCCCAGGATGCGGGTTCAACAAAGATCGTTCAGATCATTAAAGATTCAAAAGAAGCGCAGGAGGCTTGCATAGGTGATGACATTTACCTGGTTTTAGAAAAAACCCCTTTTTATGCTGAATCGGGTGGACAGGTTGGAGACACAGGAGAGATTTATTTAAAAGATACTGATTTTTGTATGGAGGTTAGTGATACAAAAAAAGAATCGGACTCGATTTTGCACCATGCAAGGGTCAAAGGGTCTGTTTCATTGGAGCGTAAAATAATCAAGGTTGGTGATGAGGTTTGGGCTCAGGTTGATAAAAATCGCCGGGATGCGATTAGAAGGTCGCATACCGCGACACATCTTCTCCAGTCGGTCTTAAGAAGTGTTTTGGGTGACCATGTTCAGCAGGCAGGTTCGTATGTAGAGCCGGACAGGTTTCGTTTTGACTTTACTCATTTTAAAGAGATCTCGCAGGATGAGTGTAGAAATATTGAAGAGTTGATTAATGATTTAGTTTTGGAAAATAGTTCAGTTGCGGCTGTGCATATGTCTAAAGATGAAGCTCATAAGACAGGTGCCATGGCTTTATTTGGTGAAAAATATGCGGATGAGGTCAGGGTTGTTTCTATTGGAGGCTATAGTAAAGAGTTTTGCGGTGGAACCCATTTGGAAAGCACGGGCCAGATTGGAGTTGTACTGCTTTTAAAAGAGTTTTCTGTCGGAAGTGGTTTACGTAGAATTGAAGCCTTGACGGGAAAATTAGCTTATCAGGAAGAAAGGAAAACACGCCAGGTTTTAGGAGGGGTGGCCGAAAAGTTGAAAACAAAGCCGCAGGATTCTGAACTGGCTTTGGATGAATTCATTGGAAAATATAAAACTATAGAAAAAGAGTTTTTGAAACTAAAACAAAAAGATTTAGCTTGCGAGATTAAGCGCCTGGTTTTGAAGGCGGATAAGTTTAAGGATGTTTCCATTGTGATTCACCGCTTTGATTATTTTGATGTCCCTCTGCTTCGAAGCGCCGTTGATCTTTTGCATAAAGAGATTCCTGAAAAAGGTGTTTTTTTTCTCGCGTCTGTTCAGGGCGAAAGCGGTTATTGCGTGTGCGGCTTGACAAAAGATTTAGTGAAGCAGGGAATGTCGGCTAAAAAGTTGCTTAAAAAGGCGCTAAGTGGAGTAGGAGGGTCCGGGGGCGGACGGGAAGATTTTGCCCAAGGGGGGATAGGCCAATCATCAAAACCGGATTCTGTTTTAAAGGTGTTTTCTGCGATGATTACGGAAGAGTTAAAGGAGGCGAAGGTTAAATGAAAATTATTAAGCCCAATTCTAATTATTTGGAAAAACTTATCACGCGGTTTGACAGTCTTTCTAAGAGGAGAATAAAAGACAAAGTGAGCCGCATTATAGAAGATGTTAGAATCCATGGTGACGACGCTCTTTTGAAATATACCAGGCGTTTTGATGGCGTGAAAATGACACATAAGCAGATGCGGGTTACAGAGGCTGATCGAAGTGCCGCCTATCAGGATATTAGCCCTGAATTTATTTCTACACTAAAAAAGATCATTGCCAATATCACAAAATTTTATTCAAAGCAACATAAGCGTTCCTGGAAGAAATTGAATCAGGATGGAGTTTTCTTAGGCGAAAAGATTGATCCTTTGGAACGTGTTGGTGTCTATGTTCCGGCGGGTACGGCCCCCTTGATTTCTTGTGTCTATATGAGCGTTTTACCGGCTAGAATCGCAGGTGTTAATGATATTGTTTTAGCGACTCCGCCAGATAAAAATGGCCATGTTAATCCGCATATTCTAGTCATGGCTGATTTGTTAAAGGTTAATGAGATTTATAAAGTAGGGGGGGCGCAGGCAATTGGTGCACTCGCATTAGGGACTAAAACTATAAAGAAAGTTGATAAGATTGTTGGTCCTGGTAATAATTATGTGACGGAAGCAAAGCGTCAGCTTTTTGGTTATGTTGATATTGATATGTTGGCAGGGCCGACAGAGCTTGTTGTTATAGCTAACAGGCATAGCAATATTAATTACGTTTTAAGTGATTTAGCCGCGCAAGCCGAACATTTTGGCGGATTGGCTGTTTTAATTACGCCTTCAAAGTCCCTTGCCAAGGCTGTTAAACAGGCTTTACCGGGAGATGAAAATGGTTTTATTGTTTTAGTAAAGAATTTAGATGAGGCTATTGAGGTTAGTAATCGTATTGCTCCGGAACATTTGGAGATTTTAACAAATGATCCTCGTAAATATATTAAGAAGGTTAAAAACACCGGAGCTTTATTTTTAGGCCCTTATAGTCCTGTAGCGATTGGGGATTATTTTGCTGGGCCTAGCCATGTATTGCCTACGGGTGCTTCGGCGAGATTTTTTTCTGGATTATCCGCTCAGGATTTTTTAAGAAGTACACATATTATATCTTATAGCAAAAAAGCGCTTGAAGAAGCAAAGCCGCATATTGAAAAGCTATGCCAGATTGAAGGGCTGACGAAACACTATGAATCTGTGAAAAAACGGTTTGAGTGAGATTATATTTATCGGATAACATTGTAAGGCCCCTGGCTTAACCACTGGGAAAATTGACAGGTCAATTTTCCCGCGTAAGCTTTGGGATAAAAAATGCAGAGAAAAGAACCTGGAAAGAGCATTTTCTAAAAAATACCTGATTATAGGCAATGTTAAGGAGATGTATGTCAAAAAAAATCATTGTTAAAAGAAAAACAGGCGAAACAGATATTAAGATAGCGCTCGTTGTTTATGGAAAAGGCAATTATAGGATTAAGACGGGTATTTCTTTTTTGGATCATATGTTAAGCCTTTTTGCTAAACATGGCCTTTTTGATCTTAATATTACGGCTTCGGGAGATATTGATGTGGATATCCATCATACCAATGAAGATGTTGCCATCGTTTTGGGGGATGCTTTTGCTGGGATTTTAAAGAATAAGAGCGGTATTAAACGTTTTGGTGAAGCAACGATTCCCATGGATGAGGCATTGGTGAGGGTTGTGATAGATGTTTCCGGAAGGCCTTTTCTAAAATTTAACGCTGACCACTTGAAACCTAAAGACATCAAAGATTATAGCTTGAATTACGCGGAGCAGTTTTTGAGGGCTTTTGCTGTGAATTTTAAAGCGACAATTCATGTGGATGTTTTAGAAGGTAAAGATATGCACCATATCCTGGAAGCTGTTTTTAAGGCTCTTGCCAAAGCGCTTGCGCGGGCCCTGGAAAAAGAACCACGATCTAAGAGCGTTCCGTCCACAAAGGGTTGTCTTTAGCATGAGTAAGAAAGTTGCTATCATTGATTATGGGATGGGCAATCTTTATAGCGTTGCTAATGCTTTTAAAGCACTGGGTTTTGCTTCAGAGATTATTGCTTCTCCAAAAAATCTTGAGAATTATGAGAAATTGATTTTGCCAGGCGTGGGAGCCTTTGGAGATGCGATGCAGGAATTAAAAAACAGGCATTTTATAGAGCCTATAAAGTGTTTTGTTGATTCCGGCAGGCCTTTTCTGGGGATTTGTTTGGGTATGCAGCTGCTTTTTTCAGAAAGCTGTGAATCTCCGGGAGTTAAAGGCCTGGATATTATTCCCGGAGAGGTGAGAAAGTTCTCTTCTCGCTTAAAATGTCCCCATATGGGGTGGAATAAAGTTGAGAAGTGTTTTTCAAAGGCAAAGATCTTTAAAGGGCTAAAAGAGGATCTTTACACATATTTTTGTCATTCTTACTATGTCAAACCAAAAGATAAAACTGTTATAGTTGGGCAAACACGGTATGGAGTGAATTTTGCTTCCATTGTTCAATCTGGCCGTGTTTATGGTATGCAGTTTCATCCGGAAAAAAGCCAGGAAAAGGGCTTGTTACTTTTAAGGAATTTTATAGAGCTATGTTAATTGTACCCGCTATTGATATTATCGCTGGCCAGGTTGTCCGTCTGGAACAAGGAGATTTTAATAAAAAGAAGGTTTACGGATCTTCTCCTTTGGAATTTGCTCAAAAGTGGGCTTCACAAGGTGCGAAATTAGTCCATATTGTTGATTTAGATGGCGCGAAGTTTGGTGAATTAGTTAACTTTGATGTGATCAAGACGATTGCTTGTGAAAGCGGTGTTAAAGTTCAGGCTGGAGGCGGTATCAGAACGGCTGCTTCTTTAAAGTCTTATGTTGATGCTGGAATAGAGCGGGTTGTTCTGAGTACAAAAGTTTTGCAGGATCCGGATTTTCTTGAAGCTGATAGCGTCAAAGAGCGCGTTGAAAAGATTGTTTTGAGCCTCGATATTAAATATGTTGTTAAGGGGGATGATGATACTGTATCGGGAAAGTTGTCTGGCTTAAGCAATAAAGATACGATGTTGCTGGGGACTGGCGCGGGTGCTTGGAGTAATACAGAGAATATTGATTTGTCAGATTTTATTAAGAAGATTACAAGTGTGGGTATTCGGTATATTAATTTCTCAGATATCAAAAGGGACGGTATGATGGCTGGGCTCGACCTTGCGCAGATAAAGAATTTTGTGGCTTGTGCGAGAAAGGCCAGTTTGAACAATCTATTTTTTACCTATGCCGGAGGCGTATCTTCATTGGAAGATATTAAGCTTTTAGCTGGTTTGGGCTCCGAGGGAGTTGATGCTGTCATTATTGGAAGGGCCTTGTATGAAAATCGCATTAACCTTGAAGATGCAATTCGTGCCGCAGAGGGTACATGTTGACCAAGAGGATTATCCCATGTCTTGATGTTAAGGAAGGCCGGGTTGTTAAAGGAGTGCGGTTTGTGTCGCTCAAGGATGCGGGAGACCCTGTTGAAGTAGCTCAAGCTTATGAAAAGCAAAAAGCGGATGAATTAGTTTTTTTAGATATTACGGCTAGTTTTGAGGCCAGAAAAACTTTAATTAAAGTTGTTCGTTCTGTTGCTGAAAATATTTTCATGCCTTTCACGGTTGGCGGCGGAATTAAAAACGTGGATGATATTCGTGATTTATTGAATGCTGGCGCAGATAAGGTTTCTATTAATACGAGCGCGGTCAAAAATCCGGATTTAATCGCGCAGGCGGCTAAGAGGTTTGGTAGTCAGTGCATTGTTGTGGCTATTGATGCTAAAAGGATCCAGCAGAAGAAAAAGAAGCCTTGTTGGGAAGTTTTTATACATGGCGGCAGGACACCTACAGGCCTTGATGTTGTAAAGTGGGCAAAAAAGGCTCAACAACTAGGGGCTGGGGAAATTCTTTTAACGAGTATGGATTTTGATGGCACAAAAGATGGATACGATATTTTGTTAACATGTGCTGTGTCGCAAAGCGTTAAGATTCCTGTTATAGCTTCAGGAGGCGCAGGTGACCAAAAGCATTTTTATGAAGTTTTTAAACGTGGAAAAGCGGACGCGGCTTTGGCGGCTTCTATTTTTCATTTTGGGCAGTACCGTGTTGAGAAAGTAAAAAAATATTTAAAATCAAAAGGAGTAAATGTCAGGCTGTAGTTGGCGTTTCGAAAGGAAAAAAGTTGAAGACAAAAGATGAGTTGAAGAGTCTAAAAGATTTGAAATATGATGAAAAAGGGTTGATTCCTGTTATTGTCCAGGATTATAAGACTAACGATGTATTGATGGTTGCTTATATGAATGAGAAATCTTTAGGAAAAACAGTAAAGTTAAAAAAGACTTGTTTTTGGTCACGCTCGCGCAATAAGTTTTGGGTGAAGGGTGAAACGTCAGGGCATTTTCAATTTGTTAAAGGGATCTTTTATGATTGCGATAAAGATGCTCTTTTGATTAAGGTCCGCCAGGTGGGGGTTGCTTGTCATACAGGCAACAGAAGTTGTTTTTACCGAAAAATAAAAATTAAATAGTTGGCACAGATTGAAAATCGCTGTAATCGTGTTAATGATGGGTTTTTCAGCATGAACTAAGAAGAAGGCAAAAATGTTATATCCGGATTTTAAAGAGTTCAAAAAACTGGCAAAAAAAGGCAATGTTATTCCTGTTTATAAGGAGATATTGGCAGATTTAGAAACACCCGTGTCAGCTTTTTTAAAAATTGAAGGAAGTAGCAGTTATGCTTATTTGCTGGAGTCTGTTGAATCGCAGGAAAATATTGGCAGATACTCTTTTTTGGCAACTCATCCGGCCCTGGTTTTTGAAAGCAAGAATCGTACGGTAACATTTAGCCGTTTTAATAAGGGATATAAAAGCTCCAGATCTTTACAATATTCTGGCAATCCTTTAAATGAGATCAAGCGCCTCTTATCGGGTTATAAATTTGTCGCGCTCGACGGTCTGCCGAGATTTTGTGGCGGGTTCATCGGATATATAGGATACGATATGATTCGTTTTACAGAGGATATTCCGGATAAGAATTCGGATGATTTAGGTGTGAGTGATTGTGTTTTTATGCTTTCTGATACGCTTATGATTTTTGATCATGTTAACCGAAAAATTAAAATTGTTTCTAATGTGATTTTGGAGAATGATACTCCTAAAAGCCTTAAAGAGGGCTATGATGGTGCTATTAAGAAGATTGATGACTTGGCTGATATGCTTAAGAAAAGCGTTAAATCGCGGCCGGATGTTAAAAAAAACGCGCGTCCGGCGAATGTTGCAGCCAACATTACCAAAAAAGATTTTATGAAAGCCGTTTTAAAAGCGAAGGATTATATTCGCTGTGGTGATATTATTCAGGTTGTTCTTTCACAGAGATTTAAGATGAAGCTTAAAAATAAACCGTTTGATATCTATAGATCTTTACGTTCTATTAACCCTTCACCGTACATGTTTTATTTAAAACTTTCGGATTTGATTCTGGTTGGTTCTTCTCCCGAGCTTTTAGTACGTTGTGAAGAAGGAGTTGTTCAAACCAGGCCAATTGCCGGAACACGGCCAAGAGGGTGTAATGAGGAACAGGACCGTAAACTTGCTGAGGAACTGTTGGCAGATAAGAAAGAAAAAGCGGAGCATTTAATGTTGGTTGATTTGGGACGAAATGACTTGGGCCGTGTTTGCCAGTATGGTTCGGTTTCTTTGAGTGAATTTATGTCTGTTGAAAAGTATTCTCATGTGATGCACATTGTTAGCAATGTCACAGGCAGATTAAAAAAGAATAAAGATGCTTTGGATGCGTTGATTTCCTGTTTTCCTGCGGGAACGGTTAGTGGCGCGCCTAAGATTCGTGCGATGGAAATCATAGATGAGCTGGAGAAAACCAGGCGAGGGCCGTATGCGGGTGCCGTCTGTTATTTTAGCTTTTCAGGTAATCTTGACTCTTGTATAATAATACGCACAATTGTTATTAAAAATAACTATTTGTATATTCAGGCTGGTGCTGGTATTGTAAGCGATTCCAAGCCTGAGAAAGAGTATGTGGAAACAGTTAATAAGGCTAAGGCCTTGATGGAAGCGGTGCGGTTTGCGTACTGATATGGTGTAAGGACAAGGGCCTGCCTTGTTTTTTAAGATAAGTGCGGAAGTTCAGGCAGGCTTGAACTTCACAGAAAAATCATAGAAATAAATACACATTGTATGGGAGGAGAAAGAGAATGGCAGTTAAAATAAGATTACGCAGGATTTCGGCAACATCAAAGAAAAGATATAACTATCGAGCTGTTGTTATCGAAGGAGCTTGTGCCAGAGATGGAAAGGTTATTGAAGAGATCGGACACTATGATGCGGCTAAAAAACCGGCTGTCGTCAAGATTGATAGGGTAAGGTATGAGCATTGGGTAAAATTAGGGGCTCAGCCTTCAGCAACAATCAAGAGCTTAATGAGAAAGATAAAGTAAATAATAAAGGTAGTTTTGCGGTTATTGGTTTACTGTAACGACAACAAAGAGAGGTTTTATGAATACACAAGGAGCTGGGTTGGCGCAGTTGTTTCCTTTGGTTTTAATACTTTTAGTGTTCTACTTTATTTTGATCAGGCCTCAGCAGAAACAACAAAAGGAATATGCTAAAATGCTGGATACTCTCAAGAAAAATGATCAGATTGTGACTTCTGGCGGAGTTCATGCGACAATAGTTAATGTGAAAGACAAAACGTTCATTATTCGTGTTGACGATAATGTTAGGTTGGAAATTGATAAAAATGCTGTAGGAAGATTGTTAAAAGCAGCATAATTTTAAAAAAGAAAGATAGGGTGTCAGAGGGCAACGCTCTAATCTTGTCGAAGGGTCAGAGATTCAAAGCGTTAAAGTAAAAGCAAAGACAAAAAAGGAAATATCAGTAAGGGTGGGCTTTGTGCTCGTCCGTTAACAGAAGCTGAAACGTTAAAGTAAAAACAAGGTTTGGATGTTTTAAGAAATACGCCTGATTATAGGCAATGTTAAGGAGTGTTATGCAAAAGAATCTTCTATCCCGTGTTTTATTAATCCTGGGCGTTATCGTCATTTCTATTTTTCTTGCTTTTCCGTTGAATAAACGAATAAATTTAGGCCTTGATTTGCAGGGAGGGATGTATCTTATTTTGCGCGTTGATACTTCCGCGTTGTCTGAAGAGGCAAAAAAAGATGCTGTTGAGCGCGCCCTAGAGGTTATCCGTAATAGAATAGATGAGTTTGGTGTTCGGGAGCCTATAGTCCAGATACAGGGCATTGACCAGATTGTTATTCAGCTTCCTGGCTTGACAGACCGCCAGCGTGCTTTGGATTTAATTGGTCGTACGGCTATGCTGGAGTTTAAGCTGGTCAGCAATGATTCAAAGGCTATTACAGAGGCTATGGATGGAAATGTTCCGCAGGATACAGAGTTAAAAGAATTGGGGACCGAGAAGCTTCTTTTGTATAAAAAAGCTGATTTGACAGGAGAGTATCTCGAAACTGCAGATGTACGCTTTGATCAGAGCTCGTTTGGTCAGCCTATCGTTGCCATGAAATTAAAAGGGGACGGGGTTAAGAAATTTGCGGATTTAACAAAAGATAATATTGGGCGAAGGTTGGCCATTGTTTTAGATGGCAGGATTTATTCGGCTCCTCGCATTAATGAGGCTATTCCAAGTGGTGAAGCTGTTATTTCAGGCCGATTCACGCCTGATGAAGCTAAGGATTTAGCGATTGTCTTGCGTTCCGGTGCTTTACCGGCTCCTTTGGTGATTGAAGAAGAAAGGACCGTTGGGCCTCTTTTAGGGAAGGATTCTATACACAAAGGTATCGTGGCCTGTGTGGTTGGGCTTTGTTTTGTTTTTCTCTTTATGATCTTTTACTATAGGGTAGGCGGTTTAATCGCTAATATCGCGCTTGTTTTAAATATTTTGATTATTTTAGGAGGGATGGGGTTATTTCATGCGACCTTAACATTGCCGGGTATCGCTGGTATTCTTTTGACGATTGGTATGGCCGTTGATGCAAACGTTCTGATCAATGAGAGAATTAGAGAAGAGCTTAGGACAGGCAAAGCTATCAGGAGTGCTGTGGCTAACGGCTATTCCAAGGCTTCGTCCGCTATTTTTGATTCAAATATCACAACTTTGATTGCCGCTTTTTTTCTTTTTCAGTTTGGTACGGGGCCAATCAGGGGATTCGCGGTAACATTGACTATCGGTATTTTGGCAAGTTTGTTTACGGCTATTGTTGTGACACGTGTTATTTTTGATTATTTGCTTGCTGAAAATATGTTGAAACATTTGACGTTGAGAGGATTATTAAAAAATGACACACACATCGATTTTATCCAAAAGAGATGGTTTTGTTATATCCTTTCCGGTGTGATTTTTATTGTTGGCATGACAGCTTTTTGGATGAAAGGCCGTGATGCTTATGGCATAGAATTTGCTGGTGGACAAATTCAGGAATATCTCTTTGAAAAACCTATTCCGATTGAATCGTTGCGCGCATCATTAAAGGAAATTGGCATGGCAGATGCGGCTATTCAGCAGGTTAAGGAAAACCCCAGACAAGTTATTATTCGTACTTCTGAAGAAACCTCTGAGGCGGTTGGCAATGAGTTTAAGAAGAGTTTCTCTGGAAATGCTTTTGATATTTTACGGATTGAGCGAATCGGCCCTACTGTTGGCCGTGAGCTTCAGAAGAAGGCAGTTTTGGCTATAGTGTATTCTCTGTTAGGGATTCTTGTTTATGTGGCTATAAGATTCAAGCATTTTGATTTTGCTTTTGCTGGTGTTTTTGCGATTTTGCATGATGTTCTTTTAACGTTAGGCTTCGTTGTTTTTATGGGCCGGCAGATTGACCTTTTGATTGTTACGGCATTGTTGACTATCGCTGGTTATTCTATTAATGATACAATTGTTATATATGATCGCGTACGGGAGCTCATGCGGTTAAAACACAAAGTAGGGCTTAAGGACGTTATCAATTTGGCTATTAATCAGACATTGTCGAGGACAATTTTGACAACTGCCGTGACTCTGCTGGTTGTTATTTCTATGTTTGTTTTGGGCGGTGAAATTCTGAATTCTTTTGCTTTGGCTTTATTATTTGGTTTTATTATCGGCTGTTATTCAACAATTTTTATCGCAAGCCCCATTGTTTTGGCGTGTCATAGTTTTATACGTAAAAGCAGATAAAAATGAATGTTTAAATCGCTGAAATTTTTTGAAGGCCAAACCTTTAATTTGGATGATTTTGTACGCTGTCTGGTAGATTATGGATACGTAAGACAGCAAAAGGTATTGGAGGAAGGCGATTTTTCAAGACGGGGCGGGATTGTTGATGTATTCCCGGCAACATTTGATCATCCTCTGAGGATTGAATGGGATGATAAAGTCATCTCTTCAATTAAAAGCTATGCGCTTGCCACAGGTTTGTCCTTTTGGGATCACAAGATAGTTATTTTGCTTCCCAAAAGAGCTTTACGGCGCCAATCGTCTTTAAGCTCAGCGAATGACCTCCCCTTAAATAATTTTGTTGATATAAAAAAAGGCGATTATGTTGTGCATCCACAGCATGGCATTGGAATTTTTTTAGGGACAGAAAAAATTGAATTAAAAGATGGCCTCAGGCAGCATATGATTATTCAATATGCCGCTGGAGATAAGTTATTTGTTCCTTTGGAGCAGATGCATCTTGTTCAAAAGTATATTAGTTTTGGCGGCCGTCCTCCAAAGATTCATCGTTTAGGTTCGGGGATTTGGAAACGCACGAAGATGCGCGCTCAAAAAGCGGCTGTTAAGGTGGCGCTTGATTTGTTGAGATTACAAGCGGTAAGAAAGACTTTGGGTGGTTTTGCCTTTTCTAAAGATGTAGCCTGGCAAAAACAGTTTGAGGAAACTTTCCCTTATCCCGAAACACCAGATCAAGCTAAAGCCGTTACGAGCACAAAGCAAGATATGGAGTCCTGTTTTGCAATGGATAGGCTTCTGTGCGGTGATGTTGGATATGGAAAGACAGAAGTGGCCATGCGCGCCGCTTTTAAGTGTGTTATGGATAACAGGCAGGTTGCTTTTCTTGTGCCAACGACGGTATTGGCGGAACAGCACTACCAGAATTTTAAAAAAAGGGTTGCTGATTTTGGTGTGTGTGTTGAGATGTTGAGCCGTTTTAAGACAGGCAGCCAGCAAAAAGGGATTATTGAAGATCTTGCCTTAGGCAGAGTTGATATTGTTATCGGTACACATAGACTATTATCGAAAGATATTGTTTTTAAGAATCTCGGCCTGGTTATTATTGATGAAGAACAGCGGTTTGGTGTCAAGGCCAAAGAGACGCTTAAACAGATGCGCGCTCTTGTGGATGTGTTAACATTGACAGCAACGCCTATTCCTCGTACTTTGTATATGTCTTTGATGGGGGCTAAAGATATCTCTATTATCAATACACCTCCTGAAAACAGGATGGCTGTTGAGACCTATGTTGTTGCCTATGATAAGGCGCTATTGCGTCAGGCACTTAAGAGAGAGCTTGGACGAGGTGGGCAGGTTTTTTTTGTTCATAATCGTGTCGAGGATATTGAAGAAGTTAAAGAAGAAGTGGTTTCTCTTGCTCCGGTTCAAGCTCGGATTGAATATGCACATGGGCAAATGAGTGCTAGAGAGCTTGAAAAGATCATGATCGATTTTTTGAGCAATAAAATTGATATTCTGGTTTCAACAACAATTATTGAATCCGGCATAGATGTTCCAAATGCTAATACGATTATTATTAACAATGCGGATTGTTTTGGGCTGGCGGATTTACACCAGCTAAGAGGCCGGGTGGGGAGGTTTACAAAGAAAGCCTATGCATATTTTGTTGTCTCGGGCCAAAAGCCTTTAACGCGGGAAAAGAAAAAGCGTTTAGAGGCGATTCATATGTATAGCGAATTGGGATCGGGTTTTAGGATAGCTATGGAAGATCTTGAACTTCGTGGCGCTGGTAATTTATTGGGCCTCCAGCAGAGTGGCCATATCGCGGCTGTTGGTTTTGACCTTTATTGCCGTTTATTGCGTGATGCCGTTACGGCACTTGGTAAGACAGCTATGAATTAATAGGTGTTGAAAAAGACGCTTGTAGGAATTGATAGGGCGATGTTTTTTTTGCAGGAAGAGTTTTGATATATTATATTAAAAAGGCATGAATTGAGGGTGTTGACATGAAAAAAAAGATTTTTTTGGTTTGTTTGTGGATTATTTGTTGTTTTCTGTGTGTAAAAGGTTATGTGTTTGCGGAGAATATGGATAGAATAGCTGCCATTGTTAATGATTCTGTTATTACAGAAGCGGAGCTTGCTCTTTTTGCCAGCATGACAGATATTGATAATGACGGTGAAATGTCTGATAATGACGCGCGTAATTTGCGGAAAAAACTTTTACAGCGCATGGTGGAAGATAAGCTTATTTTACAGGAAGCTAAGAAGTTGAATCTTATTGTAAATGAGAGGATGGTTGAGGAGCGCGTAGAAGAGGTTAAGGAAAAAGCCGGCAGTCAGGAGTTTTTTGATCTGGCTTTGAAGCAACAGGGGATCACACTTAATGAGTTTAGGGAAAAATTGCGGAATCAGTTGTTGGTATATTTGGCGATTCAGCACGTTATAACAGAGAAGATTAAGATTAGCCCGAAAGAAGTAACGGAGTATTATCAGGAGCACGAAGATAAATTTATGATGCCTGAATCAGCGCTTATAGATTCCATTTTTGTTGAAAAAAAGGAGACGCTGGATGAAATTCAGGATCAGCTGAATAATGGAAAAGATTTTAATGATTTGGCCCAAAAGTATTCTCAGAGGGCTAATCTAGGTCTTGTTAGGCGCGGTCAGCTAAAAAAAGATCTCGATAATTTTATTTTTAGCTTAAAGCAGGGACAATGTTCATTGCCATTTGAGTTTGACGGAGGTTATTATATTTTCTTATTGAAGGAGAAAAAAGAGGCATCGTGTAAGCCCATAAAAGAAGCAAAGAGTGAAATCTTAATGATATTACAGAGCGACAAGATGGAGCGCAAGCTTAAGGAATGGATTGAGGAGCTCAAGGAAAAAGCATATATATCTATTCGGGATTAGGCGCCTAGCCGCGAGTCTCTAAAGAGCTTCTTTTTGGGAATCTAGACTGTTTGTATTTAGCGTAAATAATATTTTAATGAAGCGAATTCGTATTGCGATAACAATGGGAGATCCGGCAGGTATTGGGCCGGAGATTATAAGCAAGTCTTTAAAAAGCCTGAAACATCTTAAAAGCGCGCATTTCATTGTTTTTGGGAGCAGAGAATTATTTCGTCTGAGAGGCTTAAAGGAGAGTAAAAGCATTTCTTTGGTTGATGTTGGCCGTCTTTGGCGGTCTTTTACGCCCGGCATGTTAAGTAAAGAAGCTGGTCATTTTAGTTTTAAAAGTTTAAAAGAAGCTGTTTTGTTGCTTAAAAGAGGCGGCGCTGATTGTTTAGTGACAGGGCCTATTTCTAAAGAGGCGGTTAGACTTGCTGGATTTTGTTGGCCAGGACATACGGAATATTTGGCAGATTTTTTTGGTTCAAAAGAAGTTGAGATGGTTTTTGTTGCACAAAAGCTAAAAACTGTTTTGGTGACGCGTCATCTTGCTTTGAATGAGGCGATTCGTTGTGTTAAAAAAAAGAGGATTGTTCTTTGTGGAAAGTTAGTCTATAAATTATTGACAGATGCGTTTAAAATATCGGATCCAAAGATCGCGATTTGTGGATTGAATCCGCACGCGGGTGAATCTGGCCTTTTTGGGCAAGAAGAGAAAAAAGAGATCGAGCCGGCACTGAAGAGTTTAAATAGAGTTTTTGGCCATCATTTTTTTGGTCCTTTTGCTGCTGATACGCTTTTTTGTCGTGCCAGCCAGGGGGAATTCGATCTGGTTATGGCGATGTATCATGACCAGGGATTAATTCCGTTTAAAATGATTGCTTTTGAAACCGGCGTTAATTTGACAGCAGGTTTGCCTTTTATCCGAACTTCACCGGCTCATGGCACCGCATTTGATATTGCTGGTAAAAATAAAGCTAAACATTGTTCTATGCGGCAGGCCATATTGTTAGCATATGAGCTTTCAAAAAAGAACGTTAAATGAAACCTCCCTTAAAACGCTTTGGGCAGAATTTCCTGATAGATAAGAATATTGTTTTAAAAATTTTAAATGTTGTGGGTGTGTCAAAAAAAGACGCAGTGCTTGAGATTGGCCCTGGGCGTGGCGCGCTGACGTTTGAGATGGCCAGGCATGCCGGGAAATTTTGTGCTGTTGAGGTTGATAGAGATTTGACCAGAGAGCTGGCTAAGTCATTGAGCATTTTTGATAATGCTGAAATTGTTTTGAGCGATATTTTAGAGTTTGATTTGGCCGAGTATGCCTTAAAGAAAGGAATAAAAAAATTCAGAGTTGTCGGAAATCTCCCTTATTACATAACAACGCCCATTTTGGAATATCTATTTAAGAATATTCAATATGTTGAGGATATTTTTATTACAGTACAAAAAGAAGTAGCTGATAGGATGACAGCTTGCGCTGGTTCAAAAGATTATGGGTCTTTGTCGTGTTTTGTCTCTTATTATAGTTGTCCGCGCGTTTTGTTTAAGATAAAAAAAGGTTCTTTTTGGCCGGTGCCAAAAGTTGAGTCGGCTTTTGTCCATCTTAAAGCCAATGGCCCTAAGAAGAACGAGCTTGGTATTAAATCAGAATCTATGTTTTTTGATTGCATGAGAAGGTCTTTTGGGCAAAGGCGCAAAAGACTTTTAGGTTCTTTGTCTGCTTTAGTCAAAAAAGAGGATTTGAGTAGACTGCCCTGCGTTGAATTATTGAAAAAACGGCCTGAAGAACTGACCTTGAAGGATTTTGCTAAAGTAAGTAATCAAATTTTTGACTTTTTAGGCCAGCGATGATATATTACTTGCCTCTGAAAATAATATTTTTAACGAAGAAAAGGTTCATCGTCAGATAGATGACCTGATAGAAACTGCGGTTTTTTGTTGGATGAAAAGGAAAATATAAAATGCCGATATCGAAAAAAGAAGTTGAATATATAGGCCATCTTGCACGTTTGGAATTGACTTTAGAGGAAGTCACTCACTTTCAGGGGCAATTAGAAGGTATTTTGGGTTATATTGATAAGCTGAAAAGTGTAGATGTTTCTAAGGTTTCTCCAATGGCCCATGTATTGGATGTAAAAAATGTTGTCCGAGCTGATGAGGTGAAGGAATCTATTCCCATTGAAAAAATATTAGAACAGGCCCCAAAACGAGAAGCTGGTTTTTTTGTTGTGCCGAAAGTTATAGAATGAAATTAAATACATTAAAAGCTCATGAGCTGTCGGAAAAACTTCAAGATGGGACAATAGAAAGTTCTCAAATTATCCGAGATTTAAAAGAGCGATATGATGCGGTTGAATCCAAGGTACGCGCTTTTGCCAGGCCGCCTTTTTTTGAGAGACTTCATAGTATGCAGGCAAAGCCGGGTAAGTTGGGTGGGATTCCCGTTGTTATTAAAGATAATATCTGCAGTAAGGGTGATTTGACGCAGTGCTGTTCAAAAATCTTATCGGGATTTTATGCTCCTTATGATGCAACTGTAGTTAAAAAACTTAAAAGCGAAGGTGCTTGTATCCTGGGAAAAGCTAATATGGATGAATTTGCTTTTGGGTCTTCCTGTGAGACTTCTTGTTTCTATCCGACAAAAAATCCATGGGATACGCAGAGGGTTCCTGGAGGGTCTAGCGGGGGATCCGCAGCGTGTGTTTGCGCTGATGAAGCGATTATGGCGTTGGGTTCAGATACGGGGGGCTCTATCAGGCAGCCGGCAGCATTATGTGGTGTGGTAGGTATGAAACCTACCTACGGAAGAGTTTCTAGATATGGATTGATCGCTTTTGCCTCTAGCCTTGATCAGATAGGGCCATTGACGAAGGACGTAAGAGATAATGCCCTCTTATTAAATGTTATTGCAGGTCATGATGTTAATGATTCTACATCTGCTGATATGCCTGTTGAAGATTACACAAAGTTTTTTGATAAGGATGTTAAGGGTTTAAAAATTGCTATTCCGAAAGAGTATTTTGTGGAAGGGATGGATCCGGAAGTGAGCCTTGCTTTGCAGGAGGCCAGAAATAAACTTGAGTCGTTGGGTGCGCGCTTTGGTGAGGTAAGCTTGCCGCATACACAATATGCGGTTGCTGTTTATTACATTGTTGCAACGGCTGAAGCTTCATCAAATTTGGCCAGGTTTGATGGAGTGGCGTATGGATTGAGAACGGCTGGCAATTCTGGGTTAATAGACATGTATCAAAAAACACGCGGCAATGGTTTTGGTGCTGAAGCTAAACGCAGGATTATTTTGGGTACGTATGCGCTTTCCAGTGGTTATTATGATGCCTATTATTCCAGGGCATTGAAAGTCAGGGCTTTGATCAAACAGGATTTTGATAAAGTTTTTAATGAATTTGATTTGATTTTGACTCCGACATCTCCGACACCAGCATTTAAGATAGGTGAGAAATCTGACGATCCATTAAGTATGTACTTATCGGATATTTATACTATTTCTGCTAATCTTGCTGGAATTCCGGCTATGTCTGTGCCGTGCGGCTTGACAAAAGATAGGCTCCCCATTGGGATGCAGATTTTAGGTAAACCTTTTAAAGAAGAAGAGATATTTGGATTGGCGTATCAATATGAACAAAGTACGCCTTGGCATAGAGAGAGACCAAGCTTGTAGGTGATGAATGTTATATGAAGCGGTAATCGGATTAGAAGTGCACGTTCAACTTAATACAAAGACAAAGGCGTTTTGTTCTTGCGTTAATGAGTTTGGTGCGCAAGAAAATACGAATGTTTGTCCGGTCTGCCTTGGACTGCCTGGTTCTTTACCTGTATTAAATGCCAAAATGCTGGAGAGCGGGGCTAAAGTAGCCTTAGCTCTAAAGTGTGAGATTCGCGAATTTACAAAATTTGACCGCAAAAATTATTTTTATCCGGATTTGCCGAAAGGATATCAGATTTCTCAGTATGATCAGCCACTTTCAGAAAATGGTTATCTGGATATCGCGACAACGCAGGGTACTAAACGTATCAGAGTAAAACGGGTGCACATGGAAGAAGATGCGGGTAAGCTTCTGCATCCGCAAGATGCTGATTGCAGTTACGTCGACTTTAATAGAGCTGGTACGCCATTACTTGAAATTGTTAGTGAACCGGATATGAATACACCGCAAGAGGCATATGCTTACTTAAGCGATTTGAAATTGATTTTACAATATCTGGATATTTCTGATTGTGATATGGAAAAAGGGAGTTTGCGCTGCGATGCTAATGTCTCTTTGCGCCCTAAGGGAGAGGAAAAATTAGGAACAAAAACGGAACTTAAAAATCTGAATTCCTTTAAGGCGGTTAAGGCCGGATTAGAGTATGAGATTAAGCGCCAGGAAGAGCTTTTGACAGAGGATGGAAAGATTGTGCAGGAGACGCGGCTTTGGGATGAAAAAAAATGTGAAACATTTTCCATGCGGTCTAAAGAAGAAGCGCATGATTATAGATATTTCCCAGACCCTGATCTGGTACCATTTTTTATATCGCCTCGTCAAATTGAGGAAGCTGCCCTAAGCCTTCCGGAATTGCCGCAGCAAAGGCTATGCAGGTTTGTGGATGTTTTTGGGTTTTCTCAAAAAGATGCAGGTGTTCTTATTTCAGATAAAGGCTTGGCTGATTTTTTTGAAGTATGCCTGAGTGTTTTAAATGAGCCAAAAAAAATCGCCAATTGGCTTGTTGGGCCGGTATTGCGTTATGTTAATGAAAAAGGTTTATCCATTAAGTCTTTAGGGCTAAAGCCTGAGCATTTGGTGGCATTGATCACTTTTGTTGAAGATGGTTCATTGAGTCAATTAGCAGCTAAGGATGTTTTAAAAGAGGTTTTGGAGACTCATAAGAGCCCTCAGGAGATTGTTCTTGAAAAAAATTTGTCACAAGTGTCTGATAAGGGTGAGATATCAGCTATTATCGAAGACGTTATAAGTAAAAATGAAAAGTCTGTTAAGGATTATTTGTCAGGCAAAGATAATGCTCTTATGTTTCTTGTGGGACAAGTGATGAGGTTCTCTAAGGGGAAAGCCAATCCGAAATTAGCGAAAGATTTGATAACAGAAAGGCTAAAACAATGCTAAGGGCCTTAGCAAGAATATTTGTTTCGGTGTCTGTTTTCTTTTTTGTTTTGAGTTTGACGAGCTTGGCTGTTTCAGGTGTTGAGAAGCAAAAAAAAGATGAAACGTTTAAAGAGTTGGATCTGTTTGCTGACGCTCTTGCTTATATTCAGGCACAGTATGTTGAAGAAACGAAACCAAAGGATCTGGTTTATGGAGCTATGTCAGGCATGATTTTTAGCTTAGATTCTCATAGCCAATTCTTGGCGCCGGAAGAGTATCAAGGGCTCAAGATTGAAACGGAAGGCGAGTTCGGGGGGATCGGTATTGAGATTACTATGCGTGATCAGCTGCCAACAATTATTACGGCCGTTGAAGGTTCTCCAGCGTGGGATGCAGGCCTGGAGAGCTATGACCGGTTATTGAAGGTGGATGATACAGTTCTTAAGGGCTTATCATTGGATGAAGTTGTTAAGAAGATTAGAGGCCAATCGGGAACGGAAGTGGTTATCGTGGTTTGGAGAGAAAAGGATGAAAAGCCGCATACTTTTAGAATTAAAAGGTCTATCATTAAGATGACTGACATCCGTAAGGTGCAAATTTTAGAGGACCATATTGCGTATGTGAAGATCGCAGAGTTTCGTGAAAATACGCCAAAAGAATTAGACAGGGCTCTTGAAGATTTAAAAAAGAAAGGCATGGAAAGCCTGGTATTAGATGTTAGAAACAATCCGGGCGGGTTGTTGGATAAAGCGATAGAAGTGGCAGAGCGGTTTTTGCCAAAAGGGACGTTGATCGTTAGTCTGCGAGGGCGTAATGAGGCACAGAATGTTGATTTTAAAGCAACGCTTAATGATGTTTACGCAGACATGCCGATAGTTCTTTTGGTCAACGAAGGGTCAGCTTCTGGGAGCGAAATCTTGGCTGGTGCTTTCCAGGATCAGAAGCGCGCGGTTATTTTAGGGGTAAAAACTTTTGGTAAAGGGTCTGTCCAAACAGTTTTTCCTTTAAAGGATGGTTCGGCTGTAAAATTGACAACAAGCAGGTATTTTACACCGCTTGGTAAAACTATCCATGAAAAAGGTGTTGAGCCTGATATCGTGGTTGAACAGGTTTGGAACGCGGAAAAAGAAATGAAACAAGAAGAAGATTTGGAAAAGATTTTTAAAACTGTTGAAGAAGACGCGAGTGAGCAGAAGGAAATTAACTTAGGTGATCTTTATGCGCGCGATGCCCAGCTGTCTCGGGCCGTAGATTTGCTTAAAAGTATGAAAGTTTATAAAAACATTTTTCCTAAGTCATGAGATTGTAAATAGGCGTTTTTTGTTTTGATAATAAGATGAATAATTTTAAAAATATCATTATCGGGTTGTTGTCTTTGATTGTTTTTGTTCAGTCGCTTTTTCTGTTTTATTTTATTTCTCGCAGCCGGCGCGTTGTTTCTGTATCAGTTCAGCGGGAAGCTGAGCCTGAGAATCTTTTGAGAGGGAAGGCAGTAGCACCAGATCCGGTAGAGCCTGCAGAGGAAAAAAAATTTGTCAGCGATAGGCCTGTTGCGTCAAGTGGTAAAATTGTTCTTGTTCTGGACGACTGGGGATACAATCTCAAGAATAGAGATTTTATTACCGGCAATAATTATCATGTTACTGTTTCTATCCTTCCTTTTAGGACATATTCAGCCACAATAGCAAAATTAGCTTATGATAAGGATAAGGATGTTATTATACATGTTCCTATGGAGCCGGAGTCCAAGGGGTCTTATGGGTTAGAAGACAAGACACTTTTGATTGGTATGAGCCAGGAGGAAACGGATAAAATTCTACAAGCGGCTCTTAAGGATGTTCCTTATGCTAAAGGCATTAGTAATCACATGGGGTCCGAGGCCACGAAAAATAAACGCTTGATGAAAATTGTTATGGCCTTTCTTAAGCAAAATAATCTTTTTTTCTTGGATAGTGTCGTAACATCAAAGAGTGTGTGTAGTGTTTGCGCAAAGAAAGCAGGCGTGGCATCTATTCGCAGGGATGTTTTTATTGATAATGAGAGTGATCCTGCTTATATTCGCAAGCAAGTAATGAAGTTGGCAGCTAAGGCGAAATCATCGGGAATAGCTGTTGGTATTGGCCATGACAGGCCTATGACGATTGCTGTTTTAGAAGAAGTTATTCCAGAATTAGAGCGGGAAGGGTTTGAGTTTGTTAATCTTTCGCAAGCCTTGAACTTGCGTAAAGACGGTTAGGGATTGGAAAAAAAATGTATGTTCTTGGGATTGAGTCATCCTGCGATGAAACATGTGCGGCCGTATTAAAAAATGCTCAGGTCGTTTGTTCTAATGTTGTTGCTTCGAGCTTAGATCAGCATTCTGTTTATGGTGGTGTTATACCGGAGATCGCTTCGCGCGCACATTTAGAAAGTATTTGCTCAGTTGTGGATACTTCCTTGCGCGAGGCTCGCCTGACGCTCGACGACTTAGATTTAATTGCTGTGACGCAGGGGCCGGGGCTTATAGGGTCTTTGTTGGTCGGCATATCGTTTGCCAGGGCTTTGGCTTTAAGCCACGGTACGCCTCTTTTAGGTATCAATCATGTTCGCGCACATCTCTATGCTGCTTTTATTGAACATCGTATTTCATATCCTTTTGTCGGCCTCGTTGTTTCTGGAGGACATACAAATTTATATCGTGTTAAGAGTCTTTCTCATGAAGAGATTATTGGTTCAACACGTGATGATGCGGCAGGTGAAGCTTTTGACAAAGTTGCTAAAATTTTGGGGTTGGGATATCCGGGTGGGCCTATTATTGAAAAGCTGGCACTTGAGGGGCGTAGCAATGCGTTTATTTTTCGCTGTGATTGTGGACAGGGGTTTGATTTTAGCTTTAGCGGGATCAAGACGGCTGTTTTGTATAAGGTCAATGAGCTCAAGAAACTTTATGGCGGTTTGTCGCAAGATCATGTAAAAGATCTTTGTGCGTCTTTTCAGGAAGCAGTTGTTTCTGCTCTGGTCGCAAAGTCTATAAAGGCGTTAAAGTCTTCCAAAGCAAAAACGTTAGTTGTCGGTGGAGGAGTAGCTTTTAATGGGTATTTGAGACAGAGGCTTGCATTTGCCGCTGAATCGGAAGGTGTGCGTTTTTGTGTTGCACCAAAACCATATTGTCTGGATAATGCGGCTATGGTTGCAAGTCTCGGATACAGATTGTTTCAGTTGAAAGGTAGTAAGAGCCATCTTAAATTAGATTCGCTGGTTGGATGAGCTTTTTTGTGATAGAATAAACTCTAGCACAGGCGCTTGTTTGTAAAGTTTTTGATTTTATTTTTATAAAAAACTTTATATGGAGGGATCATGATTTCAGATTTCGATTTGTTTTCACGCATACTTATTGCGTTTGTTTTGAGTGGTCTGATTGGATTGGAGAGGGAATTTTTTGGCCATGAAGCAGGATTGCGTACACATATTCTTGTTTGTGTCGGTTCAACTTTGATTATGTTGACAGCCTTAAGTCTTTCTGATATATATAAATCACAGCTTTTAATTGATCCTTCCAGAATTGCCGCTAATGTGGTGACGGGTATTGGTTTTTTAGGTGCTGGGGCGATTATGCGTTCGCAGGAAGGTGTTAGGGGATTAACCACGGCTTCCAGTTTGTGGGTCGTAGCGGCATTGGGTTTAAGTGTTGGCTGTGGATTTTTGAAAATATCAGTTTTTGTGACCCTTGTTGTTTTGTCGGTACTTTGGTTTTTAAGGAAGATTGAGAAGGCTCTGTTGGGAAAAGGAGTGGACAATGGCTCTTAGAGAAAAGAAAAAAGACAAAGAAAATGAAGCTGGGATTATTACCGTTGATTCTGCGATGCAAGGGAGCCTATCCTTTAAAGATCCTGTTCATTTGAGGATTAATGGAAAATTCGAAGGGACTCTTGAGGTAAGAGGAGTTCTGGAGATTGGCGAAGAAGCTGTTGTAGATGCGTCTATCGCAGGCGACGACATTATTATATCAGGAAAAGCCAGGGGTGGTGTTAGCGCTACTAAAAGGGTTGTTTTGAAGGAGCGCGCGATTCTTGAAGGTGATTTAAAAACTCCTTTGTTTACAGTTGCTGAGGGGGCTGTTTTTCAGGGACACTGTTCTATGATTGGCGATGTGTTTGATACAGATGGCCTTGCTAAATATCTTGAGGTTGACTTAAATACGGTTCTTGATTGGGCAGGTTCAGGCAAGATTCCGGCTTTTCAAGAGGGAAATGTCTGGAAATTTGAACGTAAAAAAATTGATGCATGGGTTTCTGAAGGAAAGATAAGATAGCGCGATGAGCTCAAAATTACTGACAATTAGGGATGCAGCCAGCTATCTTAATGTGACCGAGAAAGAAGTTATAGAGCTGGCAGAAGAAGGATCTATACCCGCTTATAAAGTCGGTGGTGTTTATTTAAGGTTTAAAAAAGAGCAATTGGACTTAATTAAGCATAAGATTAAACCGAATCAGTCTCTTATTTCTATTGAAGGCACTTTATTAGAGAGAGTTAAAGATTTTATTTATCATAACGATTTTTATCTCTTATCCTTGATCATTATTTTTCTTCTGTTATATTTTATTATTCGGTTATGAGGCATAAGAAATACGTTGATCTTGGCTTTGCTTGCGTAGATACTGATCGGCACAAGAGGAGAGGTTTTCCGGAAGTTGTTTTTTGTCAAAACAAGACAAAAGAGGAAATTCTTCGTATTTCCCAGGAACTGATTAAAATCAAGAACACCCCTTTAGTTTTGACTCGCCTGAAAGCAACTCATTTTACCTATCTCAAAAAAAAGATTAAAGATTTGCAGTATAATCCACGGGCAAAGCTAGCGTTTCTTAAGAGTGATGCTTGCGAAAAGCTTAAAGGCGAGGTTTGTGTGATAACAGGCGGGACCAGCGACATTCCTGTTGCCGAAGAAGCTTGTGCAATTTTATCGCTCATGGGTTCTTCTGTAAAAAAACTTTATGATGTCGGTGTGGCAGGTGTCCATCGAATATTGGACAAGAAGGATGTTTTTAAAAAGGCATCTGTCATTATTGTGGTGGCTGGTATGGAGGGAGCTTTGGCGACTCTTGTAAGTGGTTTGGTGAGTTGTCCGGTTGTTGCGGTACCTACCAGTTGTGGTTACGGGGCTAGCTTTAAAGGGCTGTCGGCTCTTTTAACAATGCTTAATAGTTGTTCGCCAGGGATTGCCGTAATGAATATTGACAATGGTTTTGGTGCCGGATATTTTGCCGGGCTTGTTAATCGCAAGATGAGTGTTAGGTGAAGGTTTTCTAATGATGGATCTTTATTTTGACTTAGTGTGCGGGATTAGCGGCGATATGACAGTGGCTGCTTTACTGGGTTTAGGGCTGGATTTAAAATTTTTGAAAGCAGAGCTGCTCAAGCTAGGCATCAAAGGTTATCGCCTGAAGACAGGCTATGTCCAGCGAGGACATATTAAAGCTTTAAAATTTGATTGTTGTGTTAGTCAAGAAAAGAATTATACATATCATCAGATTATTCGCCTTATTCATGAGAGTAAGCTTGATGGCAAAATTAAGGAAGATTTTAAGAAGGTCTATTCTGTTTTAAAGGACGCTGAGGTTGCGGTTCATGGGCATAAACATGAGAATATTCATTTTCATCAGCTGGGGGAAATTGATTCTATTGTGGATATCGCTTCTGTTTGTATTTGCTTGGACAGACTTAAGGTGAAAAATATCTTGTTTGGGCCTATTCCCGTTGGCAATAAGATATCGCCGGCGGCATTTAAGCTTTTTGAAAACAAAGATGTTTATTTTAATGGCGCGATGTTTGAAAATGTAACGCCAACAGGGATGGCTATATTAAAAGCTTTAGGTCGTCAAGTTGATGGCGCTGTAAAGGACTCATATACAATTGGGCGTTGTGGTTATGGTGGTGGTTTGGCGGATATGACGGGCGTGACAAATGTGTTGCGTATTGCTGAATTGAAGGTCAAAGAATTGGATTATGATGAGCTTTGTGTTATTGAATCCAATATTGATGATATGAATCCGCAATTTTTTGAATATGTCTTTGATAAGCTTTTTGAGATTGGCGCTCTGGATGTCTTTGTGAGCTCTCTTTACATGAAAAAGACGCGGCCAGGTTTTTTATTAACAGTCTTGTCAAAACCGGAAAAATTAGGTATGATATCACGTCTTGTTTTGGAACAGACGTCTACTACAGGTGTCAGATATTATCCCGTGCGTCGTTTAAAATTAAATCGTCAGGTAAGGCATTTGAAATATAAAAGCAAAAAGATTAGAGTAAAGTACATTCAATTGCCCGATGGTGTTTATAGAGTAGCTCCAGAATATGATGATTGTAAGGCTCTGGCGAAGTCGATGAAGGTGCCTATAGCCAAAATATATGAAGAAATAAAGGAAAAAGCAAAATTTTTGACGGCGTAGCTCAGCCTGGTAGAGCAAGCGGCTCACACACGCTGGGTCAGTTGTTCAAATCCACTCGCCGTCACCAGTTCTATTACTTTTTATCGCTTTAAATGCGGGAGTGGTTCCCCTCGCGTAAACACAGGGAAATTTTCTAACGAAATTTTCCCTGCACGCTTCGGCATAAGTTCGGACATAGAACTTGTGCTCACGTTGTTCCACAAGTTCTGTCCTCACTTAAAATCCACTCGCCAATACAAAATATATTTTACGATTCTTTTATGTGTCGCAAAAGGGTGTGGTGGAAAAATTTTCCCTGCGTTTTTGGGGTAAAAGCGAAAAGCGTGAAACTATAACGGAAAGCTCAAAAAATATTTGAACCATTAAGGATTAACGCTCTCTGAGGGTTTTATAAATGGCGATATAGTTAATTTGGAGAAAGAGAGAAGTATTGTTTATGATTTGAGAGAGGTTTAATCTATCATGGTGATGGTGGTTGGTCCGCCAGCGCAGGAAGTGTATCCTCTTTTGCCATTATCTAAGCGCATAAAGGCATGTTGTCTGCACGCAGGGTTGGTTTTGTCGATATACAGGGCAGCGACAACAGGAGGATTAACAGTAGCGTCTTCACCTGTCTGTCTAAAAGGGGTTACCCACCATTCATTGCAATTTCCTCCGGGGCAGCCGTACATTACAAGATGCTGAAAAAATTCAAAAGAGGGCCAATCCAGGCCTAGCGCATTCGTGCAGGCGGTATCGCTACAGTTATATATGTAGATTTCTTTTTCAAGGTGATATTGCGATTCTGCTGTTTTGAGTTTACTGAGAAAAATCCATGCTTCTGATAGCTTGGCATTTTCTATTGTTTTATAGTACCCTACTCTGGCGAATGCTGCCAAAATACCAATGATAACGACAATAATGCATATTTCGACCAAAGAAAAGCCACGTTGATTGTTTTTAATTTTCATATTTTTACTCATTTCTATCCCCATTATATGCCCAAAAGTAGTAATATTCTAGTTGATTTATAAACTACTTCATAGCGAGGTAAAAAAAAGATCAACAAAGTTTTGTAGGTGGATGTATAATATTCATTAGTGGAATATAGATTAAACAGTTTCTGTAAAAAGGCGGTTGTATATGGATAAAATACAGGAAAACGAAACACGGGTGTGGGCTATGTTTTGTCATTTATCGGCCTTGGCTATGCTGATTGGAATTCCTTTCGGCAATGTACTTGGGCCGTTGATTGTCTGGCTTTGTAAGAAGAATGAGATACCGGCTGTTGAGCAGGAAGGGAAAAAGGCTCTAAATTTTCAGATTTCTATGACGGTTTACATTTTTGTTTTAGGTGTTTCGGCTTTTTTGTTAATATTTATTTTTATAGGTTATTTTTTGATTCCGGTGCTTTTTTTAGCATTGATCGCTGATTTTATACTGACGATTATCGCGGCTGTGAAAATAAGCAATGGGGAAAGCTTTGAATATCCTATGGTTATTAAATTTATCAGGTAATTTTTAGCGGTTGACGCTGTGACCTTATGGAGGTTTAATTGAAAAAGATCGTATTGGTTTTATTCGCTTTGTTTGTTGTGGTGTGTAGCGTGAATGCTCAGCCCAACGGGGACGTCCTTAAGCTTTCAATTAAGACGGATAAAGCAGTTTATAAGACAGGTGAGCCTATTTTTGTTGAATATACGATTGTAAATTCTAGCGATGAACCAGTCTTGATAGATCCGCCGTTTAGTGATGAAGGAATTATTGATCCGAATACTTTTTCCGGGACTTTTTATATTCAGCGCCAGGGAGATAAAAATTCCATAGATGTTTTTCCTATGGCTGATATTAGCTGGGAAAGGTTTCGTTCTGTTGAAATAGCGCCCCATGGAGTTTATCAGAAAAAAATTAATATTATTGGCATGATTGAAAGGGGGGCTTCTGGAGAGATTCCTTATTCTTCAAACCTTTTTTTATACAAGGGTGGGCGCTATGAAATTATCGGCAAGTTTGTTCCACGTCTAATTAAGCCTGGGTGTTGGAAAAAATCACTTGAGTCCGAGATAGTTTTCATTACCATAGAGGGAAAAAAATACATTTCTAAAGATGAGGCCTTAAGAATTGCCAAAAGGGCTTGCCTGCAGTCTGGCTGGGTGTGGAAGGATGTTCAGTTAACGGATAGAGCCAGCGAAGGCCTTTATATTGTTGTGACAAATGCTTCTAAACGCAATGGGTACGTTGAAATACATATTGAGAAGACAACGGGCAGGGTTTTAAGAAAGTTTCGAAAGGATTAGCTGAGTTTAAGGGCGCAGGATTTTTTTGGCTACGTATACTGCTTCAACGCTGTCTTTTGCATAGGCACATGAAAGAGAATCAGCAAAATGTTTTGTGACGACAGCCCCACCTATTAGAAATTTAGATTTTATTTGTTCTGCTGTAGCTTTGTGGATGACTTCTTGCATATGGATCATGGTTGTTGTCATGAGCGCGGACAAGCCAATAATGGCGGGGTTGTGCTTTTTTGCTTTTTCAATAATTTTATTTGAAGACACGTCTTTGCCTAAATCCATGATATCGAATCCGTGATTTTTAAGCATGAGTGCGACGATATTTTTGCCGATGTCATGGATGTCTCCTTTTACCGTAGCTAGCATGATGAGAGGTTTTTTATTTTTTTGCGCGTCTTCTTTGTTTAACAGCGGTTCAATTCTTTTGATGGCTTTTTTCATTGTTTCAGCACTGGCGATCAATTGAGGCAGGAAATATTCTTTGTTTTTATAGCGTTGTCCGACCTCAATGATAGCCTTAATCATGAATTCTTGCATGAGTGTTAAAGCGTTAATGCCATTATCTAGAGCGTTGTTAACAAGGGCTGTTATTTCCTCGTTGTTGCCTTCCAGAATGGCCGTGAAAACTTTTTTTTCATCGGATATCTTTTTAATTATTCCTTCCGGTGTATTTTCAATTTTTCTTTTTGAATAGTGGCTTAAAAAAATCTTTGAAGCGTTTTTTTTGTTTAAAAGGAGATTGCGGGCCAGTTGATTGGTTTTTATGTTGTTGATGGAAGGGTCCGCGATAACAGAAGAGAGTCCTTTTGTTTTGGCTAATTGCAGGAAAGAGGCGTTGATGAGTTGTCTTTGTGGCATTCCAAAGGAAATATTAGATAAACCTAGAATTGTTTTGCATTTGAGTTGTTCCTTGCACCATTGAATCGTTTTAAGTGTTTCTGATGGCGCTTTAGGATTGCAGGATACGGTTAAAGCCAGCGCGTCAACAATGATGTCTTCTTTTTGAAAGCCGGCTGCGAGCGCTTTTTTGAAGATCGCCTGAATAATCTTCTTGCGTTCAGTAAAAGCGTGAGGTAGTTTTTTGCCTGCCAGGGGAAGAAGGATAAACATAGCGCCATATTTTTTAGCTAATCGTAAGAGGGCCTGTGTTTTATTTTTTTCGCCAGAAATAGAATTGATAAGGGCTCTGCCAGGGTAGATTTTAAGAGCTCCCTCCATAGCTTTAATATCAGATGAGTCCAGGCATAAGGGTGTGGATATGCTTATGGCCAGGGTACGAATGACGGCACAAAGTGTTGTTTTTTCATCTATGCCTGGCATTCCTACATTTACATCAAGAATACGCGCGCCATTACTTTTCTGGGTATTGGCTAATTGGCGCACTAGGGATAGTTTTCCGGATAAGAGTTCTTTTTGAAGATCCTTTTTTCCTGTTGGGTTAATACATTCTCCAACGATTGTGACTTCCTTGTTATGATCCAAGATAATAGATTCTCGTGCAGAGCTTAAAGCGCCAATGGATTTTTTTAATGGTTGCAGCGGCTTAAGGTTTTTGATGGCATCTTTCAAAGCGCGAATATGTTCTGGCGTTGTGCCGCAGCATCCTCCGAGCATATTTGCGCCCTCATGAACAAGCTGTTTTGCGAAGCGGGCAAATTCTTTGGGACACATATCAAAAGTTGTTTTGCCTTGAATGAGTTTTGGGATTCCTGCATTTGGTTTTGCTGCGATGGGTACGGTGGCCAGAGGTTTCATCAACTTGATAAACCTAAGCATGTCTTGTGGTCCTGTTGAGCAGTTACAACCGATAGCATTTGCACCTAAACTTTGCAGGGTGATTAGTGAGCTTATCGGGTCATTTCCATTGAGCGTGCGTCCATGGGTTTCGTAGGTCATGGTGACCATTGTAAATTTATCTGTTAATTCTTTAACGGCGATTAAAGCCGCGCGCGCTTCTTGGATGTCTAGCATTGTTTCGATTACAAACAGATCAACTCCACCAAGAAGAAGGCCTTTAACCTGTTCTTTGAAAATATGTATCGCCTCATCGAAAGAGGTGTTGCCATAAGGTTCAATGAATTGGCCTGTCGGTCCGATATCCCCAGCAACAAGAACTTTTAGTCCTGCAGCTTCACGGGCAATTTTAGCAAGTTTTTTATTGATGTTTTGGACGTCTTTAATGTGGTATTGGGAAAGTTTTGGGCGGTTTGCTCCAAATGTGCAGCTATAAATGATGTTTGAGCCGGCATTGATATAATTCTGATGCACTTTTTTTAAAAGTGAGGGGTTTTCCAGACACCATTTTTCCGGACTTACTCCATTGGGCATGCCATATTTTTGTAGTTCAGTTCCAGTCGCGCCATCAAGGATAAAGATTTTTTTATTAAGAGAATTGAGAATATTTTTTTTCATTTTATTTTTTTTGTAATTCCGGTTAGAGCTGTTACTGATTTTTCCGGAACCAGCATAAAAGCATCTGTCATGTTGATGTTTAGTTTTTTGAGTTCTAATAGTTCATAAATCCTTGATTGATGAGAGAGCGAGAAATCGCCATACCCACAGGAAATTCGCTTTGAAGTTAGTTGTTTGCCTTCGTAACTGAGTTCTTGATTAAAATAGTTTATCATCCATGTCAAGCATGCATCTGTCATTTCGCTTGCGGTAGCATCAAAAACAACACTTTTTGTCAGGTTTTTGTCTTTCGATTTCTGAATGGCTTCTATGATATCGGATCCTGCTGTTGCCGCGAGTAATAAGATTTCCGATGATTTTTTCAGTAGTAGTGCCGCAAAATTGCTTTTAAAAATGTCACCTGTGGTCAAAGTGATATGAGTGTTTGTTTTTTTGTGTATCGGGATTCTAAGAGCAGATCCCCGGAGCTTGATGTAATTTAATGCTTCTTGTATGTATCCATGGAATTTTTCGTTTTCTTGACGCGCAATTTTAGTGACATCCTGGCGATATCCCAGGCGCTTATAGATGGCATCAAAGGGTGTTTCAATGTTAATCGTTTCAAAAAAGTGTACTTTCATAATGAGATTGTTAATGCTGAATAATTCAGCATTAATTTGATTATTGCGATTTATTAAAAACTTCTAAAGATTAGATTGAGTGCTGTCCTTAATAGCTTTTAACTGCCGAAATTATTAAAAGGATGTTTTATTAATGTTGTCCGAATAAATATTATAGCAAAGAGGAGATGTTAAAAAAACACAAAATAAATCATTTTATTTTAAAAAGGCTAGATCGTTTTTGACTATTTTTTACATTTTGTAGTATAATGGATTTGGATGGTTTTGTGGAGTTAAGCATAAGAGATTTTTAAGGGGGCGTAGATGATGAGCCAGGCAGGAAAAGAGAATCAGGTTTTTGGACAACCAGATTTGCCGCATGGTAAGCTCATAAGCATAAGGCTTTTTGGGCTTGTTTATGCTTTTGTTGGTGTGCTGATTACATGTTTTAAGTTTATGTTGAGTAGTTTTTTATTTCCCGTTTTTATAACTTTTTTGATTATATTTGAGGGGGCGGCGGTTGTTTTGGCCGGCATTGGTGTTATTTTTTTAAAAAAGATCTATAGGATCCTTTTGCTTATGACCTCTTATGTTGCGGTTTCTGTATTTTTTTATATTATGGTTTTTGAACGGGGCATTGTTTTGTATTTCGCCAATGGAGCGCGTTTGAGGCTTATTCCTTACCCTATTTCAATCCTTGCTTTTGTTTTTTTTATGTTTGCTATTTTCTATTTTTCATCCCGGGAAACAAAAGAGATATTTCATTGAGATTTTCTTTGGAAAATCTATGCCAGCTACTTTAAAATCAGCTTGTGCAGGCAGCGGGGTTTAAGGGGCTAGACTTCAGGGGATTTTTTTGTTATAAAGCGCGCTTTTTCTTTAAAGCGCGTTGATTTTTTTTAACTTGTTAAATTTTTAGAAAAAGGTTAACATGGGAAAACTTTGGTTTTACGGCTATCGCTTTTTATCTGCCGTCATCTGTTGCTGTAGGTAGTAGGTTTTATACGAGATGTTGTTTCAGAATATCGGAGTCGCAGTTTTAAAGATGTTGAGGCTCCAAAAGAAAGGTTAAGATGGTTTATAAATTTATTCTCAGGTCCAAGGGTGTTGTTATTTTCGCTATAAGCTTGATTGCTTTTGGAGCTTTTAGCGCTTTTTTGTTAATTCTTTCCATCTCTTTGATTTCTCTTAAAGACATTGTTCCTGAATTTAACGCTATGGTTCCTATGGGCACGTTATCTATGACGTTATTTTGGACGTCTTCATTGCTGAACCTTTTTATTTTTCTATCTTGGGTTGTATGCGGGATAGGAGTGTTGCATTTAAAAGATTGGGCCAGGAAATTTTTGCGCATTGTTATGGCCATCCACTTGGTGAATATGATTGTGAATATCTACCTGAACATTTTTTTGGCGCAGGAAGTCATGTCTAAGATTCCTGTAGGTTTCTTGTTTGGAGGTATCGGCATCGCTTTTTCCTATTATTTGAGCGTTATATATTTCTTTTCCCATCCAAATGTTGTAAAGCAATTTAAGTTTAAGAGTCGCGAATATTAAGGGCTGCATCCAAAAGAGATCATTAAGTTGACTACCGAGTTTTAAAGTAAAATCCATGATGATTGACCTTGTTAAAAAAACAATAGCCTTTTGTTCAATGTTTGAACCAGGCGAACGTGTTGTTATTGGCCTTTCCGGAGGGCCGGATTCTGTTTGTCTGACGCATGTTCTAAATCGATTGAATTATGAGCTTTGTCTAGATCTTTGCGTGGCGCACTTTGACCATGCCATGAGAAAGAATTCAGCTCGGGATTGTTTTTTTGTTGAAAAACTCGCCCGTTCGCTTTCTATCCCATTTTTTTGTGATCGTCTTGATTGGAAAAAGGTTAAAAAGAGCGGGTCATTGGAAGATTTTCTCAAAAAGCAAAGGTATGATTTTTTATTAAAAATTTGTGCGAAAACAAAATCTCAAAAGATTGCCTTAGGACATACGCGGGATGATCAGGCCGAGACAGTTTTGATGCGTATTTTACGGGGGAGCGGGCTGTATGGCCTGTCGGCCATTTTGCCGAAAAGAGCTTTTGGATGCGCGACAATTGTTCGGCCTTTGATTGAGGTTTCAAGACAAGATGTTGTCCAATATTTGTCGAGCCAGAAGATAGCTTATCGGACAGACAAGACAAATGCTGATAACGTATTTTTACGGAACAAAATACGTAATAAGCTTTTGCCGGTTTTGGAACGAGAGTATAATCCTGCCATAAAAAAAATACTTTCAGATTTAGCATTGAATGTTGGAGCAGATTATCGCTATTTACAGCAGGAGGCGGAGTTTTTTTTAACGCAGAACCTGAAAAAGAAGAGTGGAAAACTTTTAGTTAGTTTGAAAGAGTTGAAAAAAATTGATGTTTCTATTCAAAGGTTGATTTTTAGAGCACTTATTGAGATGCATAAGGGGGATCTGCGTCAATTGACTTTTAAGCATTGGCAAGAGATAGAGGAATTACTTTTATGCAGGCCCTTGGGATCTCAGGTGCATTTGCCGAATGACTTGATCGTATCTACCAGTGGCGCTTGCCTCGTGATTTTTAAAAGATAGCTTGCTTTTGAAGGGGCTTTAGTTATAATAATTACACTATGAAAAAAATTATAAAAAAAGAAAAAAAGAAGGGTTTGGACGGCGGATTAAAAAAGGTCAATTTTCCTTTTTTTGTCTGGTTTTTAATCATCTTGACGATGTTTTATATGGTGGGGGTTTTTCAGAATAATTTCGCCCCCAGGAAAGAATTTACATATAGCGAGTTCTACCGAATTCTTAAGGATGATTCATCGCGATTGCGCTCTGTTACAATGACAGATAATGTTTTGCAGGGCGATCTTGCCAATGGTTCAAAGTTTTATGTAAATATTCCTGCCGATGATAAAGATCTTCTGAGTCTTTTGCGGACGAATGCGCCCGATTTTGTTGTTAAGCCTGCTAAGACAATGTGGATTAATATTCTTTTTTCTCTTGGGCCTGTTATTCTTTTTATTGCCTTCCTCTGGTATTTTAGTTATCGAGGTGCTGAGGTCGGTAATCGTATCTGGTCTTTTGGTAAAATTAAAACGCGCTTAGGATCTGATGCGGGAGAAAAGGTTACTTATGCGGATGTGGCTGGAGTGGATGAAGCTAAGGAGGAGTTGCAGGAAGTTATTGAGTTTTTGAAGGATCCTAAAAAATTTCAGAGATTTGGCGCTAAAATTCCAAAGGGCGTTTTATTGGTTGGTCCTCCCGGATGCGGTAAGACCTTATTGGCGAAGGCTGTGGCTGGAGAGGCGGATGTGCCTTTTTTTAATATCAGTGGTTCGGATTTTGTCGAAATGTTTGTGGGCGTAGGCGCTTCCCGGGTAAGGGATTTATTTGAGCAGGGCCGTAAAGCTGCGAAGGTGTCTGGTAAAGGGTCCATTATCTTCATAGATGAAATAGACGCGGTGGGCCGTTTGAGATTTTCCGGAATTGGTGGAGGTCACGATGAGAGAGAGCAGACATTAAATCAGTTGCTTGTTGAGATGGATGGTTTTGATCCGCAGGAAGGGATTATTCTTGTAGCGGCGACAAATAGGCCTGATACGCTTGATCCTGCTTTATTGCGGCCGGGCCGTTTTGACAGGCACGTAGTGATAGATCGGCCGGATATTAAGGGACGGGAGGCTATTCTTAAAGTTCACACCAAGAGGATTAAACTGGGTGAGGATGTAAGCCTTGAAAACATTGCTCGTCAGACACCGGGTTTTTCCGGTGCGGATTTGGCAAATTTATGTAATGAGAGTGCACTTTTGGCCGCTAGGTATGACAAAGAGTGCATTAGCAAAAAAGAGATAGAGGCTGCTATTGAAAGAGTTATTGCAGGACCTGAACGTAAGAGCCGTGTAATTAGTGCTAAAGAAAAAGATATTGTCGCTTTTCATGAAGCGGGGCATTCTCTTGTGTCGTTGCTTGTTAAGGATGTGGATCCTTTGCATAAGGTTTCTATTATTCCCAGGGGGGTTGCTGCATTAGGTTACACCTTGCAGCTGCCTTTACAGGACAGATATATCATGCTCAAGAGCGAACTTTTGGGGCGGATTGTAGTGCTCTTGGCTGGCAGAGCTTCGGAGTCATTGATTTTTGACGATATTACGACGGGATCAGAGAATGATATACAGGTTGCTACGCAAATGGCCAGACGGATGGTATGTGAATTTGGCATGTCAGAGAAAATTGGTTATTTAACGCTTGGCCATCGTGAAGGTTTAGTTTTTCTAGGTAAAAGCATGACAGAGGAAAGAAATTATAGTGAAGAGACAGCGCGTTTGATTGATAGTGAAATCAAATCAATTATTGATGCCTGTTTTGAAAAGGCCAGAGATCTTTTAAATCTTCATAAAGACAAACTTACACTTTTGGCCAATACGCTCAAAGAAAAGGAAGTTTTAGATGCGCAGGAAGTTAAGCAGCTTCTCGGCTTTTCTTGATGCTGCCAATCGTTTAACGCCTTGTGTGCTTAGCTTGAGAGACTCTGCTGATTTAGTTAAAGAGTTTGAAAGGATTGGCGTTGATTGGGGCGGCATAAAAATTATGCGCGCTAAGGGATTTTTAAGAGCTGTTAAGATTGTTGGATTACCTGTTTTTTTGGCGAATATTCTTAAGCAGGAAATGTTGTCGTTGGGCGGTGATGTTGCGATAAGCCGTGGCTCTATTACGGGCCAAGACAAGGTAACAGATTGCATTATTTTGGGCACCTTGTTTCAATTTAGCGCTCTTGAACAGAAATTAAAAAAACAACCTTTTGGTTTTTCGAGAATATCTGAAAAGGTGGCTGGAGCTTTAAAGAATGTTGAACGTAAACAGCTGAGCCTGGATTTTCGAGGTAAAAGGTTTGTCCTTGGTAAAAAAACATTTGTTATGGGCATCATTAATGTGACGCCCGATTCTTTTTCAGGTGATGGCCTTTTAAAAGGTGGTTCTGCTTCAGCATTAGCACAAGCCGTCAATATGATTGAAAGTGGGGCCGATATGCTTGATATCGGCGGGGAGTCATCTCGGCCTGGTTCTAGGAGGATTTCGGTGAAAGCCGAAATAAAGCGGGTTTTGCCAGCTCTAAAGAGCCTAAAGAGTAAAGTAAAAGCGCCTATTTCTGTTGATACAATGAAGAGTGAAGTTGCTCATGCGGCTCTACAGGAAGGCGCGTCCATCATAAATGATATTTCCGCCGGACGTTTTGATAAGAAGATTTTAAAAGTTGTAGCACGGCATAAAGCGGGGATTGTGTTGATGCACATGAAGGGGACCCCTTCTACTATGCAGAAAAATCCGCATTATGATGATGTGATGGAAGACATATTTTCTTTTCTCGCTGAGTCTGTTCAGAGAGCTCAGGATGCGGGTATTGAAGACAGAAGGATTATCGTAGATCCAGGCATTGGTTTTGGAAAAGACCTGGGGCACAATCTTGAGATTTTGCGTAGGCTCGCTGAGTTTAAGAGCCTGGGAAAGCCTGTATTGATTGGTGTATCAAAGAAAAGATTTATTGGGCAGATATTAAAAAAAGGTGTTGACGAAAGGCAGTGGGGGACCATGGCGGCGATCAGCCAGGCTATTGCCGGCTATGTTGATATTGTGCGGGTTCATGACGTAAAAGAAGCAAAACAAGTAGCAGCTGTTTCAGATAGAATAGTCCGAAATTGAGGGTTAGCGAAAACGTGGTTTAACCAACTGGTCGGCAAACTACATAGCAGGGGTGAATTATGTGGGAAAGAATGACTAATTTTATTGTGGTGTATTGGTCTATTTTAAAACCCATGATTGAAATTTTTATTCTTTGGTTTGTTTTTTTTAAGATTATGCTTTTTTTTGAGGGTACTCGTGCCGGTCAAGTCTGGAAGGGCATTTTTATTCTCGTGGTTGCTTTTTTTCTTGCCCAAAAACTGGGGTTAAATACTCTGGATTGGATTTTAACGAAATTATTTGCGATTTCTGTTGTGGCGATCATTGTTATTTTTCAGCCCGAGTTAAGGTTTGGGTTAGCGCGGCTGGGCCAGCCGCATCTTTTTTGGACGGGCTTAAAAGAAGAAGAAATTGATGAGTTGATACGGCAGTTGGTAGCGGCTGTTGTTTTTTTATCTCAGAGAAAAATAGGTGCTCTCATTGCTATTGAGAGAGAGATGAGATTAAAGACTTATGTTGATAGCGGTATTGCCTTAGATGCCAAGCTTACTCCGGAATTTTTGGAGACAATTTTTACACCTCTGTCGCCTTTGCATGATGGTGGTGTTATTGTTCAGGGCAATAAGGTTGCAGCGGCAAGCTGTCTTTTTCCTTTAGCGCAAAATCCATATTTGAGCCATACTCTTGGAACGCGTCATCGGGCTGCGATTGGCTTGAGTGAAGAAACAGATGCCGTTATGTTGATTGCTTCAGAGCAGAGCGGATTGATTTCTTTGGCTGTTGGAGGCCGCCTTGTGCAAGGTTTGTCTAAGGAAGAATTAGCCCAGAGCCTAAGGGATCATTTGGTTTTGACAAAGCTTAAGCCTTTTAAGAAAAGATAATAAATGTTAGGGCAAAAATAGGGAATTTTTGAGGTGATGTATGAAACTGCCAAATATATTTTCAGATCTTAAAAAATGGTTTACGCATTATCCTTTATACAAAATTATTGCTTTAGTATTGGCTATCGTTATGTATCTTTATGTAAATGGAGAGTTTAAATAATAATCGAGAAAAGATCATGTTAAAATTAGGTGTAAATATAGATCATGTAGCGAGTCTTCGGCAATTGAGAAAATCAATGTATCCTGATATCCTATTGGCGGCCCAGATTTGTGAAATAGCGGGTGCTGATTCTATTGTTGTACATTTACGCGAAGATAGGCGGCATATTCATGATAACGATGTTAAGGCTCTTCGAAGACATCTTCGGAAAAGACTAAACTTGGAGATGTCCATCGCTAGTGATATTGTTAATATTGCTTGTAAGATTAAACCTGACCAGGCAACATTGGTGCCGGAAAAAAGGCAGGAATTGACGACAGAGGGTGGTTTAAACGTTATTAAGTTTGAGCGAAAGATTGGTAAAGTTTCTGATTTATTAAAAAAAAGTGGTATTGAGGTGAGCCTTTTTATTGAGCCGGACCATCGTCAAATAAAGAAAGCCCGGGATCTTGGTGTTGATATGATAGAATTGCATACAGGCCATTATGCTGATAGTAAAAGTACAAAGGATGTCAATAGGCACTTATCAAAAATAAAAGCGGCTTCTGAATACGCGCATATGTTAGGACTGGTTGTTAATGCTGGGCATGGATTGGATTATAATAATACATCAGCAATTGTTGACATCAACTATATCAGCGAGCTTAATATCGGTTATTCCATAATTTGTCATTCTGTTTTTGTGGGATTAAAGAAGGCTGTTTCTGAGATGAAGAAACTGTTGGAAAGGCGTTGAAATATGAGGGGGCATGGTGTTGATATTGTTGAGATCAAAAGGCTTGAAGGAGCTGTTGAAAGATGGGGAGATGTTTTTTTAAAAAGAGTTTTTACAGAGAGAGAAATAGCTTATTCTAAGAAAAAGCATTTTCCTTTGCAGCATCTTGCGGCACGATTTGCAGCAAAAGAAGCGGTTTTTAAGGCTTTTGGGACAAGGCCAGCGTTGAATTTTAAAGATATCGAAATTTTTAATGATGAATTTGGCCGGCCTCGTTGTAATGTAAAAAATAAATTGGAATCTATTTTGCTTTCAATTTCACATACCCATGAATATGCTGTTGCCAGCGCAATTATCCCATAGAAAAATAGATGCGCATAAAAAAGATTTCGGCCATGTTTTTATTTTGGCCGGTTCTGTGCCATATGCGGGTGCTGCATGTTTATCTGCCCAGGCGGCTATGCGTGCGGGTGCTGGATTGGTGACACTGGGTGTGCCTGAGCGTTTGTATGAGGCGGTGGTTTCACATTTATTGGAAGTTATGGTGGTGCCTCTGCCAGAATTAGAACAGCACTCTTTGAGTAAGAAGGCGTTTAAAAATATAAAAAATTATTTAGGTAGAGCCGATAGTGTCCTTGTGGGGCCAGGGCTTTCCCGTCATGCGCAAACACAGCAATTGATTAGGTCTGTTATTGGGCATGTATCTGGCCCAATGCTTTTAGATGCCGACGGGCTTAACGCGTTTGAAGGGCGCGTTGATCTTTTGAAGAATTTAAAGAACCCTATTGTTTTGACGCCTCATCCAAAAGAGATGTCGCGCCTTACGGGTTTCAGTGTTAAGCAAATACAAGAAAATAGAAAAGAAGTTGCAAAAAATTTCGCTCTCCGTTATAATCTAACACTAGTCTTAAAAGGGCACGAGACGATTGTTGTGGATGAAAAAGGGAAGACCTACGTGAATGAAACGGGAAATCCTGGTATGGCCACTGCTGGAACAGGCGATGTTTTATCTGGGGTGATCGCGAGTTTTTTGGCGCAGGGTTTGAGCGCATTTGAAGCTTCAAAATTCGGAGTCTATATTCATGGTTTGGCTGCGGATTGTGCAGTAAAAGACAAGACCCCCATAAGCCTGATTGCTTCCGATATTATTGATTATTTGCCGGCGGCTTTTAAAAAAGTTAGATTTGATAAGTAGTTTTTTGTATAGTTCATGCTGAAAATTTCATATGAACTTGATTACAGCGATTTTTAATGTGATTTCAGAGATTAAATCGGGTGTTGTCTTTAATCATTGGAATTATTAATAGTCATTTTTTAGCGTTAACTAAAATAAGGTTTTGCCGAAGTAGCTCAGTTGGTAGAGCAGCTGTTTTGTAAACAGCGGGTCGGGGGTTCAATTCCCTTCTTCGGCTTGATTTTTAAAGCTAAGGCTTGCAAACAGCGGGCCAGGGGTTTCCGCCGAAGGCGGACCCGCCAATCTTTTTGGCGGGCAATTCCCTTCTTCGGCTTGATTTTGGACAGGTACCCAAGTGGCTAAAGGGGGCAGACTGTAAATCTGCTGCATTATTGCTTCAGAGGTTCAAATCCTCTCCTGTCCACAATATTTTTTCGACAGAGAAAAAATATTGTGAGTGTCGTGTCGAGCGTCATGACCCGACAAGGGTCATAGCGAGAAACGACGCCACATCCTATGTTCTTTTCGACAGAGAAAAAGAAAAAGGATTTGTGGAAACACGATGAATTTTGCGGGAGTAGTTCAGTGGTAGAACACTAGCCTTCCAAGCTGGTTATGTGGGTTCGATTCCCATCTCCCGCTTTTTGAATTGATGGGAATCGAAGCCGACCTGAGCGCCGAAGGATGAAGCGAGGGCGGCCGGTTCCGAAGGAGACGAGCGAATGCGAGGCGGGTGAGGAAGATTCCCATCTCCCGCTTTTTGAATTGATGGGAATCGAAGCCGACCTGAGCGCCGAAGGTACAGTTTCTACGGGTTTTGTAGAAACTGCTAAGGGGTTGTTAAGGGGATTGCAGGCAATCCCCTTAAAGGGTGACAGGAGTTCTGACGGAGTCAGAACGACGCCAGAGGGACGAAGTCCTTATGGAATCAGTTGTAAAACTGATTGAGCGATGGTGCCGGTTCCGAAGGAGACGAGCGAATGCGAGGCGGGTGAGGAAGATTCCCATCTCCCGCTTATTTTTTGTTCTGCGAATAAATCGTTTCGCTATACTTCCATTGACGCGTTTAGTTTACTGTGATAAGATTTAAATCAGAATTGGTCTTGTTAAAAAAAACATTATTTTCTAACAGGATTCCTTGTGTTAAAAAACAATTGCAAAAGATATTATCCTTAAAGGAATAACTGTGGTTCTATGCCACAGTTTTTTTATATGCATATGGAAAATATTCTAGTTCACAATTTAGATTTTATTTTTTTATTTTACGGCATCGCTTTTTTCTTTTTGGGTGCTGTTTTTTTATTGCTTTTTTTTCGTGAGAAAGGGAATAAAGGTATCTGTTGGTTATGTATCGCAGTTTTTAGTTTTTTATATGGATTTCATATCTGGCTGGATATGTTGGCCATGTCATTTATGAATCCATCTTTTTTATTAAGTCAGCGTAATTTTTTGATGGGTGTTTCTTCTCTCTGCTTGGTCCAATTCTTCCGTAAGTCGATGAAATCCCTTAAGAATATTTCTATTTCTTCCCTGGTTTTTCTTCCCTTTGTATTAATTTTATTTTTTCTGCTATTAACGCAAAAGGGACACTCTGCTTTCACTTCGTTTACCAGGTATTTTCTGATTTTGCCTACCTTAATAGGGGTCGTCTATATATTTACTATTATGGGGTGTCAAAAAAGTGAAAGAGGACAAAATTGGATTTTTTCCTTTGGTGCCATCTTTTTTTCCCTATACGCTTTTTTTGCAGGATTGATTGTTCCGAAGGTTAACTTTTTCATGGGGGCTTGGTTGAACAATGAATCTTTTTTAAGCGTAACACATGTTCCTATTCAGCTGGTTAGAAGTATATTAGCAACAATCATAGCTTTCTTCTTCATATGCATTGCTGCAAAGAGGTCTTTAATCCTTCGTGGTTCTAGCAGGGTTATCGGTAGTGTCAGAGTTATTCTCATATCGTTTTCTGTTCTCTATATCTTTTTTATATTGCTAGGGGCAAAACTTGTTTGGTCTATCGAGCAATACGAGCGACAGAGTTTAAAAAGAATTATAATGTCTGATGCAAAGCTTTTGGCCAATACATTTAAGCGGCAGAATTTTGAAAATTTTGCTGGTGCTAGAAGCGATGCTGTATATCAGCAGTATCGGTATATGCATCGACAAATGTCAGAATTGGCTGATACCGCTTCTTTTGCGAAATCTCTCTACCTTATCGTAGTTGAGAAAGATAGTTTTTCCTTTGCTATTGGTAGTCAATCGCAGGTTTTTCCACAGGATTTTATACCGGCTTTTGGTGATAATCTTCCTAAAAAAGCTATCTTGGACGCGCTCAACTCCAAACGATGTACTATTGCGGAGTATCAGAATCGTGCGGGCCAGTTTGCTTCGACAGTATTTATTCCTTTTTTTAATAAGAGAGATGGCGCATCTTATGTTCTTGGCATGGATTTGAATGCCGACAAGATCGATTATTTCGTTTATCGTAGCAGGTTATATGCTATTTTTGTTACGTTTTTGTTTTTAGTTATTTTGATTGCGGGTTATATTTTTCTGATTGGTTTTGCTTTGAATAATTATGAGTTGGAAGTGCAGAAAAATAACCTTAAAAGAGCTTTAAGCAGCCTAAAGGAAACAGAGCTGGAATTAGCTCGGTCAGAAGAGACTTTTAGGGGCATCCTCAATAATTCGCCAAATGCCATTTTTGGTTTTGATCGGGATCAAAGGATTATTTATTGGAATGTGGGTGCTACGAAGCTCTATGGATTTCACAAAGATGATGTTGTCAATGAGAAGAATCCTTTGGAGAGTAAAAAGATTACGGATTTACTTGGTATTGAAGGGATGAATTCGGCGATTGAAAAAGTTTTTCAAAGGGAAACGATTGAGTGTGAGGCAGTTCATAAGACAAGAGATGGCCGTGTTGATGTTATGATGACGCTTTTTCCTGTCAAGGATTCCAGGGGGAGCATTCTCTTTGGCATGGGGCTGGTTCAAGATATGACAGAGCACAAGCTGATGGAGCATAAAATTTCTGAAGAGCGAAATAGGCTTAGCAGAATAGCCTCATCTATTGGCGCAGGATTGATTCTTATCAATAAGGATTATGATGTAGTTTGGGTTAATGAGGTAATGGAGTCCTGGTTTGGCGGCTTAAGCTCTTTTAAAGGAAAGAAGTGTTATGAGGCTTTTAGATTCCGTGACCGAACATGCCAAACGTGTCCTTCCAGAAAAACCTTTGAAACAGAAATGATCCAGTCTTGCGAGCAACAGGTTGTTTTCCCTGATGGCCGAAAGATGGATCTCTTGCTTATTTGTTCACCCATGAAAAATGAAAAAGGCGAAATTGATCATGTCTTATCATTGGTTCTGGATGTTACAGAAAGAAGAAAGATGATTGAATTGATTAAGTATGAACGCACATTATCTAAAAATGTGTTTAATTCTATTAGTGATGCATTGATGCTATTGGATTGCAAAACAAAAGTCATCATAGATGTCAATAAAGTCTTTTTAGACCGAGTGCATCTGTCTAAAGAGGAGGTTTTGGGCAAGCGATGTGATGAGGTTTATTCTCATTTTTGTCCAACATGTGTTGATTGCAAATATAACGAAGTGGCTCATCAGGGCAAAACGATTATTTCAACGCATATGCATCAGGATTTCGAAACGAAAAGTTCTGTTTATATGGAAATCACCCTTTCTCCTCTCAAGGATGAAAAGGGAAGGATTATTGGCGTTATTCATTTAGCTAAAGACATTACTCAGCGTAGACGGCTGGAAGATAGTCTCAGGCATTATTCTGAAAGACTTGAAAGCCTGGTTAAAGAACGTACCATGGCGTTGGAAAAATCCGAATTGATGTTTAGAAAGTTGTTTGAATCGGCTCAGGACGGCATATTGATTATTGATGCGGATAATGGTAAAATTATTGATGTTAATTCTTTTCTTTTAGATTTACTGGGATGTTCTAAAGATCGCTTGATTAATGTGGATTATCGTCATGTTCCGTATTTTGCGGAATCCAAGAGCTTAATGGAGGCATTTGACAAATTAAAAGAAAAAATGTCAGTTTTTTATGATGGCATTGATTTGAAGATCGATGTTAATAGAGATCTCACGGTTGAAGTGTGGCTGTCTTATTATTTTGCTGAAGGAAAAAAGATTATCCAGTGTAACATGCGTAATGTTACTGAGAAAAAGAGGCTGGAGCGTATTAAGTCTGAATTTGTTTCTATGGTGTCTCATGAGTTGCGTACACCGTTGTCATGCATAAAAGAAGGCGTTGAAATTGTTGCTGATGGTACACAGGGCAAATTAAATAAAGACCAGCAATCCTGTTTGAATATAGCTCTTTCCAATATAAAACGCTTAAATCGTTTGATTGGGGATATTCTCGATATTTCAAAGATTCAATCTGATTTACTGAAGATTAACCTTTCTCCATGCAGGGTAGATGATGTTATTGAGCAGGTTTGTGGTTTGGTTGGGATAGAAATGGAAAAGCGCGGTTTGTCTTTGATCAGGAGCATGGAAAAGGACCTGCCTTTTGTGTTGGTTGACAAAGACCGCTTGATTCAAATATTGATGAATCTCTTAAATAATGCCATTAAATTTACTCGCGAAAAGAGTAAAATTACGATCGCTTGCCGTAGATCTGGCGATTTAGTTGAGTTCAGCGTTAAAGATCAGGGGGCCGGCTTGCCTCCGGAAGAGTCTGTTCGCTTGTTTGGTAAGTTTGTTCAGCTGGATAGTACGTTGGTAAGAAGGACCGGTGGGACTGGTTTAGGGCTTTATATTTGTCGAAATCTTGTAGAGGCTATTGGGGGAGAAATTTGGGTGGAGTCAGAAGTTGGAAAAGGTTCTACCTTTATTTTTACGGTGCCTGTTCATAAAGAGAGTGTATGAAAAAAAATATTTTAATTATTGATGACGAGGTAGGCATAAGGAATCTTCTGAAGTTTAGGCTGGTTTCTTTTGGTTTTGATGTTCTTGTTGCTGAAGATGGTTATACCGGCATTGAGATAGCAAAATCGAAGAAACCAGATTTGATTATTCTGGATATTATGATGCCCTATCTCAATGGCATAGAGGTCTGTAAGAAATTAAAATCTGATTATGAGACAAGAGATATCCCCATTGTCTTTTTGAGTGTTCTAGCGCAAAAAGAAGATATAGAAATGGGAAAAGAGGCTGGCGGGGATTTCTTTTTGACCAAACCATATGATCCTGAAAAATTGAATTATGTTATTCGGATGGCTTTCAAGACAAATAATGAGAGCGAAGAAACGGATAAAGAAACTCGCTGATAAACTGATATTTAATTGTGAGCAATATTAAGGAGATGAAAAATGGATAAAAAGAAAGTGCTGATTGTTGATGATGAACCGGATGTATTAATGCTTCTTGGCGAACGCTTGGTCAAGGCTGGTTACGAAGTTACTAAAGCGTCTTCAGGCAAGCAGGCTTTAGAGGAAGTGCAAAAGAGTAGCCCCAATTTGATCATATTGGATATTGCTATGCCGGAAATGGATGGTTCAGAAGTTGCTTCCGTTTTGGCTCAGGATCCAAAAACAAAGAGTATTCCTATACTTTTTTTGACGTGTTTATTTACGAAGCAGGAGGAGAAAGTGTGCGGTCATGTGTTGGGGCAGAACTTTTTTATTGCTAAGCCATATGATGTAGGTGAGCTTTTGGGTGAGGTTGAGAAGCGTTTGAAATGATTTTATAGAAAAAACCGTGCTTTATACAATTTAAAGCGAGCGAAATTATCCATCAAGAGGAGGAGAAATGCAAAAAAAAGTAGTGCTGGCCGTGGATGATGAGAAGGACGTTTTAGAATTGTTGTCAAGGCGGTTAATAGCGGCCGGTTATGAAGTTTTGACAATAACAAATGGCAAAGATGCTATTGAAATTGCGAAAAGAGACAAACCTCACTTGATTATTCTGGATATTCTCATGCCTGAGATGGACGGCTCGCAGGTAGCTGCAATTTTGCATGAGGACCCTGCTACCAAAGACATTCCTATTTTGTTTCTAACTTGTCTATACACAAAAAAAGAAGAAAGAGTCAGTGGCCATGAAGTTGGGCATAATTTTTTTGTAGCAAAGCCTTATGATCCGAAAGAACTGCTTGATGAAATTGCGATGCTTATAGGTGATAAATAAAGTTTTATTGAGATGATGATGTCGTTGAAGTTGAAATTATACTATAAAATATGAATAGGTCTTCCTACCTTTTTGACAAGTCCCTGATATTCAGACAAATTCCTTTGTTCTCTAAACTTAATTTTTTTAAAAGAAAACTTGTTTTTGATGCTTTAGAAATTTTTGAGTATAAGAAATCAGAGATTATTTACCGTCAGGGGGATTCTCCGGATGCTTTTTATTGTATTATTACTGGCAGGGTGGAAATCTTTACAGAAAAAGATAATGTTGAGACCACTCTTGAGTATATTCACAGGGGGAAGTTTTTTGGGTTTATCTCTTTGTTGACGGGTGATCCTCATTCTGTGAGTACACGTGCTGTTAATGATACGGTTATTGCAAAGATTTCTAAAGAAAATTTTGACACAATTCTAAAGAATATCCCTAGTCTGGCTATTAGCTTAAGCCAGATGCTTTCTCGCCGCCTTAAAAGAAAAGACATCCATTCCAAATCGATCTTTGAAAGTACGATTATTGCGATTTATGGGGACGTGCCGATTCAGCACGAGACAGCTCTTTATGCCTTGAATTTAGCCTTCGGTTTGAAAAAAGAGACGAATAAAAAAGTTATTCTTGTTGATACGGTTACGCAGGATTCGCTGGTTTGCGAGTCTTTAGGGCTGGAGCCCGAGTGTGGATTTAAAACATCGGAGCAGTTTTTTAATACGGAAGATGCGATGCGGCACATTGTCAAAGATTTTAAAGGGATTGATGTTTTACGTGTTCTTCCTGAAAAAAAAGATGAATCATTAGCGCCTTTTTTGATTTCTTTATTAACGATGCTGGTTAATGATTATCACTATTGCATTGTTCATCTGGCTTCAGCGCTTGGGCCGCAGGCCTTTAAAGTTTTGGCACAATCAGATGACGTGCATCTTCTTGCTTCACCTGACCAGGCTTCTTTGAAAAAAATGTCACAGATTATGCAGTCAGCGGGTGTTTGGGCTGATGCCGAACTAAAGAAAAAGGTAAAATTTATTATTTTAGAGGAGCCGGAATTACACGGGAAAGGTTCAAAATTGTCTTATGAGCAAGAGGCAGCTTTGTTTCATAAGCCTATCTTTGCAACTCTTCCGCAGGTTCAACAAACACCTTTTTTTATTTCCTCGGATAGTGATAATCCGTATTCAAAAGTTATTCGCAGGATTGCGCGCCAGTTGGGAGAAGCTTTGGTTGGGCTGGCTTTGGGTAGTGGGTCTGCTATGGGGCTATCGCATATTGGCGTATTAAAAGTTCTGGAGAACAATAAGATTCCTATTGATATGGTTTCAGGCTCAAGCATCGGTGCGCTCATTGGTGCTTTTTGGTGCTTAGGGTATTCCGCTCACGATATCGAGCAGATTATCCTGGTTAATAAAAATAAAAAGTATTTCTTCGGCTTAGATGATTTAGCTTTGCCTGTTCGTGGCCTTATACGAGGAAAACATATTCATTCATTCTTAAAAAAATATCTGAAAAATGCGACGTTTCGTGATCTGGTCCGGCCATTTAAAGTTGTAGCTTGTGATTGTACTAGTATGAGACAGGTTGTTTTTGATAGCGGTAAATTGATTGATGCGGTGATGGCCAGCATTTCTATCCCGGGTGTTTTTCGTCCGTATCGGATTGCTAACCATATATATATTGATGGAGGCATACTGAATCCTTTGCCGACAGATATTTTGGTAGAGGCTGGGGCTAAGAAGATTGTTGCGGTTAATGTTCTGCCAAGTTCTGTTGATATTGAGCGTACGTATGAACAGATGGATCAGAGAATTGCCGAAGATAGTAAAATGTTTGCTTTAAAGAGAATGGCCGTTTTATTAAATAAAAAAATAACTTCTTTTTTAAGGCCTAATATTTTTGATGTTATTGTCTCAAGTGTTCAGTCTATGGAATATCTTTTGGCGCAGTTGAGCAGCCTGAGCCAGGCAGACGTGACGCTTCATCCGGACATGACGTCTGTTTCTTGGTATGAGTTTGAGAATGCCCAGGATTTAATTGCACGCGGGGAAGAAGAGGCTTTTCTCCATCTCAATGATATTAAGAATATTCTTCTTTAGTTCCCACCACTTTTCTTATTTTTAATGTATAACATATTGATATTAAAGCTATTTGAACTCATTGACATAATATTAATATTCATGTAAAATAATGCGTTAAAAGTTTAAGTGGCTAAATTATATTTTCATAACTATCTATAATTGTTTGGTTTGCACTAAAAGTGACTTAATCCAGGCGTTCTAGCCTGGGTATAGAAAAGTTTATATGCCTTATTATAACAAAATTACAGTATTAGGTGATGGGGGATGGGGAACTGCTCTGGCGATTCTGCTTCATGATAAAGGTTGCCACGTTACATTATGGAGTCCTTTCAGGGATTATGCCCGCATTTTAGATCAAAAAAGAGTAAATCCCTATTATCTTAAGGGCGTTAAGATTCCGAAATCGCTTTTTATTAGTTCAGATTTACAGGAAGCTTTGGATTGTGATCTTGTTGTTGTAGCTGTTCCTTCGCAATATTTGCGTGGAGTTCTTTTAAAAGGGGCACGATTTTATAATCGTAATGTACCTGTTGTCAGTGTTGTTAAGGGGATTGAAAATGGGACGCTGTTACGGATGTCAGAGGTGATAAAGGACGTTTGGCATAGCCGATCGATTGCTGTTTTGTCAGGTCCTACTATTGCTCAGGAGGTGGCAGCCGGTATTCCTACGACAGTCGTTGTGTCTTCTAAGGATAAAAAACTGATGACAGATTTACAGGATATTTTTATGTGCGCGCATTTTAGAGTTTATGCCAATGCGGATGTTGCAGGAGTTGAATTGGGTGGTAGTTTAAAAAATATTATCGCCATTGCCTGTGGTGTATCTGATGGTCTTGGGTTTGGAACAAATACAAAAGCTGCTATTCTTTCTCGTGGGTTAGCTGAGATGTCGCGGCTGGGGATAGCCATGGGTGCTAAAAGGGATACATTCTCAGGTGTTAGCGGGCTCGGTGATTTGGTAACAACCTGTTTTAATTGTTTGAGCCGGAATCATTTTGTTGGCGAGCAAATTGGTAAAGGCGTTCCTTTGAAAAAAGTTATGGCTTCCATGAAGATGGTGGCTGAAGGTGTTACGACTGTGAAGGCGGCTTTAAGCTTGGGAAAAAAATATCGCATTGATTTGCCGATTACGCATGAAATTTATCGCGTGCTCTTTAGGGGGCGTTCACCTAAGACGGCTGTTAAAAGTTTGATGCTCAGAGAGAAAAAAATAGAGCTTTAAAAATTTTTTAGGATTTGATTTTTCTTAAATTTTTTTGTTGTTTTTGTTATGTCTGTTTTCTGTCATCTGTCGGCTGATTTTTCGGGGAGTGGCGCAGTTTGGTAGCGCATTTGCGACCTTCCAAAATGAAAAATTTAGGAAGTCCCGCGCCTCGTTTTTTGGCGCGGGGAATGGGGTTTCTCGCGGTATGAAAAAAACATCGGGGAGTGGCGCAGTTTGGTAGCGCACTTGAATGGGGTTCAAGGGGCCAGCGGTTCGAGTCCGCTCTCCCCGACTATTTATTTTTGTATCACGGTAGGGTATTGCTAAAAAATGAGATTTTGAAATAAAGAGAATGTTGACGGGGGTAATAAAGTGAAAAAAATAAATATTGGTGTTATCGGTTTGGGTACGATCGGTTCCGGAGTTGTTAAAGCTTTAAGGGAGCGTAGGCATTTGATTTTAGAACGCTCAGGAATTGATTTGCATCTTGTGTTGGCGTGTGATACGCGCCGTTCTCAGGCAAAAAATCTTAAATTGCCGCCAACTTTATTTACAACAAATCCGATGGATGTGATCAAGCATGAAAAGATCGATGTGGTGGTTGAATTGGTTGGCGGAACTCACCCGGCCAGAGAGTTTATTGTTCAGTCTTTAAAAGAGGGTAAGCACGTTGTGACCGCTAATAAAGCGCTTTTAGCAACGGATATTGATCATCTTTTATGTTTGGCTCGTCAGAAGAAACGGTTTTTGAAATTTGAGGCTTCTGTTTGTGGAGGTATTCCTATTATCAAATCATTGCAGGAGAGCCTTGTTTCAAGCCGGATAGACTCTTTTTTTGGCATTATTAACGGCACATCAAATTATTTATTAACCAAGATGCGCAATGAAGGTTTAAGTTTTTTTGAAGCCTTGTCTATTGCTAAGAAAAAAGGCTATGCAGAGAGAAATCCCCGGTTTGATGTAGAAGGCATTGATGCGGCGCATAAATTGGTTGTCCTTTGCTACTTGTTGTTTTCCAAGCTTATACCATTTGAGAAGATTGTGCGGGAAGGAATCGCTCATGTGTCACATATGGATGTTCGATATGCCGAAGAGATGGGGTTTGTTATAAAACCTTTAGCCATTGCTAAAAAAGTAGGCGATGAATTGGAGGCAAGAGTTCATCCGACTATGTTGCCGAAAGAGCATATGTTGGCCGCGGTTAATGGTGTTTTCAATGCTGCGCTTTTACAGGGGGATATGGTCGGTGATATGTTGTTTTATGGAAGAGGTGCCGGGCAATTTCCAACGGCGTCTGCTGTGGTGAGTGATCTGGTGGATTTAGGCCGTCAGGTTGACAGTGGTTTAGCTCATGAAGTGTTAGCTAAGCCGAGGATTAAGAGAATTCGAAATTTAGATAATGTTGTTAGCAGATATTATTTGCGTTTTATGGCGATCGATAAGCCGGGGATTTTGGCTAAAATATCCGGAATTCTAGGCAAATATCATATTGGCATTGCTCAGGTGAGTCAGAAGGAACGTAAGCGTGCGAAGTTTGTTCCTGTTGTCATGATTACGCATCATTTGCGCGAAAAAGATTTAAGCTGTGCTTTGGCCGCTATTGATAAGCTTGCCATTGTTAAGGGAAAGACTGTTAAAATTCGTATGGAGGACATTTAACGTGGCAGCTCATGGCTTAATCGAGAAATACTATAAATTTTTGCCGGTAAGTGCTAAGACGCCGATTGTTTCGCTCAATGAGGGTGGTACGCCTTTAATTTATGCTCCTTCTTTAAGTGAAATTATTGGATGCAAGGTTTATTTAAAGTATGAAGGATTGAATCCAACGGGTTCCTTTAAAGATCGTGGTATGACGATGGCAATTTCTAAGGCCAAAGAAGAGGGCTCAAAAGCTGTCATGTGTGCTTCAACAGGAAATACTTCTGCGTCTGCTGCCGCTTATGCGGCCAGAGGAGGACTGAATTGCGCGGTTATCCTTCCCGCGGGTGCTATCGCTTTGGGAAAATTAGCTCAGGCCCTGATTCATGGTGCTAAAGTGTTAGCTATCAAAGGCAATTTTGATGACGCGCTTGATATTGTTAGAGAGATTACAGCGAAATATCCGATTACGCTTGTCAATTCTATAAATCCTTATAGGATTGAGGGACAGAAAACGGGGGCTTTTGAAATCTGTGATTTTTTGAAAGAGGCGCCATATTATCATGCTATCCCGGTTGGCAATGCGGGCAATATTACAGCGTATTGGAAAGGGTATAAAGAATATCATGCGGCCGGATTAATTAAGCAGTTGCCTAAAATGCTTGGCTTTCAGGCTAAGGGTGCTTCGCCGATTGTTCAAGGTAAAGCGGTTAAAAATCCAAAGACATTGGCTACGGCTATCAAAATAGGCAATCCTGCCAGTTGGCAGCAGGCTGTTAGTGCCCGGGATGAATCAAAGGGTTTAATTGACGCTGTTACAGACAAGGAGATCATTGCTGCTTATAAATTGCTCGCTGTTAAAGAGGGTGTTTTTGCAGAGCCTGCTTCGGCAGCCAGTGTCGCCGGTGTTCTTAAGTTGGCCAAAAGCGGTTTTTTTCATAAAACGAAGGGTGCGATATTGGTGTGTGTTTTAACAGGGCATGGCCTAAAGGACCCTGATCGAGCGATCGCTTGTGTTAAAAAACCAAAGGTTTTAAAGCCGAACGTAAAATTAATTTTAAAAGAGATCGGATTTTAACTGGGCTTGAGATGGGGGATTATTTCCTGAAAAATAAGAAAGTCCTTATAACAGCAGGCCCAACATGGGTTCCTGTTGATGATGTGCGCGTTCTAAGTAATATTTCTAGTGGGCAGATGGGCTTATTTTTAGCAGAGGAATCTGTTAGATTGGGATTTAAAACGGATTTGTTCTTGGGGCCTGTTGGTGGAAATGTGGCTTTTAGCGAATCTTTAAAGATTTTTAGATTTTGCTATTTTCATGAGCTTCTTTCATTGATCAAGAAAATTCTTACTGTTAAAAAGTATGATGTGATTATCCATTGCGCGGCTGTAAGTGATTATATTTGCGCAAACAATAGGGGTAAAATTTCTTCAGAGAAAGAAACTCTTGTATTGAAATTTAAAAAAGCTCCAAAGCTTGTTCATTTGATTAGACGGTTGAATCCACATGCTTTATTAGTTATGTTTAAACTGGAGAGTGGCTTGACGCAGAAGGAGTATTTTAGGCGAGCTTTGTCGGCTTTAAAAAAAGCTGAGGCGGATATGGTTGTTGCTAATTATTTCAAAGGGGCTTCCTATCGTGGTTCTATTGTGGACCATCAGGGCCATGTTGTTTCAAAAGCTTTTTCAAAAAAGAAATTAGCAAAAAATTTATTTGAGGCGATAAAGAAAAGAGTGGAGCGATGAAATATATTGTCCTTGTTCCTGATGGGATGGCTGATGAGCCTATTGAGCAGTTGGGTGGAAAAACGCCGTTAGAGGCTGCTCAGACACCTCATATGGATTATATTGTCAAAAATGGTATTTTGGCTCAAACGAAAACAATTCCGGACAAGTTTGCTCCGGCTTCAGATGTTGCCAATCTTTCTATTTTAGGGTATGATCCGGCCAAATATTATTCGGGCCGTGCTCCTTTGGAGGCCGCTTATTTGGGCGTTGATTTAAAATCAGATGAGGTTGCTTTTAGGTGCAATCTTGTTACAGTGTCTGAAGAGAAGATGGCTGATTATAGCGCAGGTCACATTTCAACCGGAGAGGCTGCTTCTCTTATTCAGGACATTGATAAAGAAATTGGTGATACTGACGTTCGTTTTTTTCCCGGAGTCAGCTATAGGCATTTATTAGTTTTAAAAGGGGGCGATGTTGGTGAGCTGGTTAATTTAACATGCTACCCGCCGCATGATATTCTTAATAAGCCCATAGTAAAATTTTTACCAAAAGGTAAGGGAGCTAAGCGGATTACTGAGCTGATGAATAGGTCACGTGCTTTTTTGGCTTCTCATGAGATCAATAAGGTTCGGGTGGATTTAAAAGAGAATCCTGCAAATATGATTTGGCTTTGGGGACAGGGACAGAAGTCCGGCATGCCTCTTTTTAAAGATAAGTTTGGGTTGAGTGGCGCCGTTATTTCAGCAGTTGATCTGATTAAGGGGATTGGTAAGATTATTGGATTAGAGGTGATTAATGTAGAAGGCGCGACAGGCTATTATGATACGAATTACACTGGAAAAGCGCAAGCAGCGTTAAAGGCTCTTGAGCGTTTAGATTTTGTTTTTGTCCATGTGGAAGCGACGGATGAAGCGGGGCATAATGGTGATTTGAGAATGAAAATCACTTCTATTGAACGTTTTGATAAGATGATTGTTGGTGCAGTTTTGAAGCATTTTCAGAACAGGGATGATTATAGGATTTTGGTTGCTCCTGACCATGCGACACCTGTTCTCCAGCGAAAACATACAGCGAGCCCTGTTTGTGTGGCTATGATGGGGCAGGGAATAGAGAAAAATGGTTTTTCTGCTTTTAGTGAAGCTGAAGCCAAAAAGAGCAAGGATTTTTTTAATGGGCATCAGTTGATGGAGGTCTTTTTGCGGTGAGTTCTTTGGCAATTTTCCTTATTGGTCTGATTCTTTTTGGCTTGGGCTATAAGTTTTACGCGGGCTTCATAGCGAGGATGTTTGAGGTAGATTCTCGAAAGGTAACTCCTGCTCATAGGTGTTATGACGGAGTAGATTATGTGCCGGCAAAAAATTGGCTCATGCTGTTTGGGCATCACTTTTCGTCTATTTCTGGAGCCGGCCCCATTATTGGCCCAGTTATCGGTTGTGTTTATTGGGGATGGCTGCCTTCGCTTATTTGGATTGTTTTTGGTTCAATTTTAATAGGAGGTGTTCACGATTTTGCTGCTCTATTCATATCTGTGAGGCAAGATGGTGTCTCAATCGCGGAAATTTCAGAAAGTTCTGTTTCTAAAAAGGCCAGGTACATTTTTTCAATTTTTGTATGGCTGGCATTAATTCTTGTTATTGCAGTTTTTGTCCATTTGTGCGCGAAGACGTTTATAACAGAGCCAAAGACGATTTTGCCGTCCTTAGGATTTATTCCTATCGCGATTTTGGTAGGTTATTTGACATATGTTAAAAAGGTAAATCTGGTCATAACAACTGTTATAGGGTTAGGATTGTTTGTCTGTTTACCTATTTTGGCGCAGATTTGTCCTTTTTCTGTCGATAACGGCCAACTCGTTTTCTGGAGTATTATTCTTCTTGTTTATTGTTTTGTGGCATCGGTAACCCCTGTTAATATCCTGTTGCAGCCAAGAGATTATTTGAGCAGCTATCTTCTTGTTTTTGGAACATTGGCTGGTCTGATAGGATTATGTATTTCACGGCCACCTGTGACACAGCCAGCTTTTGTTGCCTGGGATACGAGTCAAGGAAGCCTGTGGCCAATGATGTGCGTGACGATAGCCTGTGGAGCTATTTCTGGTTTTCATTCATTGATCGCCAGCGGAACAACGTCAAAACAGATTCAGAACGAACGCTATATTAAAAGAATTGGTTATGGCGGCATGATTGTTGAGGGGGTAGTGGCACTTTTGGCTATTGTGGCTGTTGTTGCGGGAATTTCGCGGGAAGGGGTTGCGGTTTGTTCGCTTTTAAAAGATGCCGGCCCGATTTGTGTTTTTGGTGAAGGATATGCCGGCCTAACAAGGCCGATATTTGGTTCTTATGGTGTGGTTATTGCTATTATCATATTGAATGCTTTTATTTTAACTACGCTGGATACAGCAACCAGGGTTTGCCGCTATATTACGACAGAATTAATGGGGATAAAAAATCGTTTTTTAGCGACTTTTATTGTGGTTTCTTTAGCTGGCGTTTTAGCTTTGTCAGGAGCATGGAATAAGATTTGGCCGGTATTTGGGGCGTCTAATCAATTAGTGGCAGCTTTAGCGCTTTTTGTTGTTTCTTGTTGGTTGTTGGCCAGGAAGAAACCAACTGTTTATACATTAATTCCGGCTTTTTTTATGTTTTTGACAACTTTTGCAGCATTAATCATCCAATTTTTTAGCTATTTAAAGGAATCTAACTACTTGCTGATGTTGATTACGCTAGTCCTTGTTGTATTGTCTTTGGTGATGGTTTATGAAGTAGTTAGCTTTTTTAAAAGATTTAAAAAGAATAAAGGCTGTATATGTTTGAAGCAAGGGATAAGTTAGTCCTATTTTTTTGATAGATATCCCTTGAGCAGCATCAGATGATGTTTTAAGCATTGTTTTTGCTCGAATGATTCTTTTAGGAGCAAAACCCATTGAATATGCATAGGTTAGATGTTTCACGTGGAACATTTTTTCGGTTGGTGGTGCTTAGTTAGAGTCCTTTGCTGAATAGAGATCTCTAATAGATGCTTCTAAAAAGAGGGGAAAATGAAGATAATCGTTCAAAAATTTGGTGGTAGTTCTGTTGCGAATGTTGAAAGGATAAAACGCGTTGCGGAACGTGTTGTTTCTTATCGGCGTAAAGGATGGCGTGTTGTTGCAGTTGTTTCAGCTCTTGGAGATACAACAGATGATCTTATCGCTCTGGCAGACCAAATTACAAGTGAGCCTCCTGCTCGGGAAATGGATATGTTGCTTTCAACAGGGGAGCAGATATCCTGCGCACTTTTGGCTATGGCCATTGAGAAGCAGGGATGCAGCGCTATTTCTTTTACAGGGGCTCAGGTTGGGATTAAGACGGATAAGAGTCATACGAAAGCAAAAATTTTGGATATCAGTTCGGGCAGGATAAAGGAAGAGCTGTTAAAGGGGAAAATTGTTATTGTGGCAGGTTTTCAGGGGGTGACACAGGACCAGGATATCACAACGTTGGGACGTGGCGGCTCTGATTTGACAGCAGTGGCTTTGGCAAAGGCTGTTGGAGCCGACGCGTGTGAGATTTATACGGATGTAGAAGGAGTTTATACCACGGATCCGCGGATTGTTCCTCAAGCCAAAAAACTAAAACAGATTACTTATGATGAAATGCTGGAAATGGCTTCCTTAGGCGCTCAGGTTATGCAGGCGCGCTCTATTGAGGTGGCTAAAAAGTTTGATATTCCGATACATGTCCGGTCCAGTTTTAACAATGCGCAAGGCACGCTTATTTTGAAGGAGGCCGATAAAATGGAAGATTTTGTTATTAGCGGGGTAACTTTAAATAAAAATGAGGCGAAGATTACTGTTTGTGATGTTCCGGATTTGCCTGGAATAGCCGCGAAGCTTTTTAAGGAGATTTCACACAGCGGTATAAATGTTGATACGATTGTTCAGAATGTCAGCCGAAAAGGCTACACGGATGTATCTTTTACGGTGCCGTTATCGAGTTTAAGCAAGACTAAAGCTCTCATGGGGAAATTTACAAAGAAGATAAAGGGTGGGCGTGTTTTGGAAGACCGTGAGATTGCGCGTGTTTCTATTGTTGGGGTTGGCATGAAGACGCATACGGGTGTGGCGGCTAAGATGTTTGAGGCATTGGCCGAAAAGAAGATAAATATTAACATGATTACAACTTCCGAAATTAGTATTTCGTGTATTATTGATAAGAAAAATGTCAAGAAAGCTGTAAAATCTATTCATAAAAAGTTTGGTTTGGGTTAAGGTTCTGTTGATAAGGTCTAATGATTACAGAGTAGCGCGGATTTGATGTTAAAAGAATTGAGGCGATATATGAAAAAAGTTGAATTATATGATACAACCCTGCGTGATGGATCGCAGACGGAGGGGATTTCTTATTCTAAGCTGGACAAGGTAAATATTGCCAGAAAATTGGATGAATTGGGAGTTCATTATATTGAAGGAGGTTATCCCTTATCAAATCCAAAGGATAAGGCGTTCTTTCAGGAATTAAAGAAACATCCGCTAAAAAATGCCACTCTTGTTGCCTTTGGGTCAACGCGCAAGGCTGGTGTTAAGCCGCAAGATGATCCGGGGTTAAATAGCCTTGTTGAATCTTCTGTAAAGGTGGCGACAATTTTTGGTAAAAGCTGGGATTTGCATGTGCGTGATGTTTTGAAGGTTAGCTTGGAAGAAAATCTTGAAATGATTCGGGATTCTGTTAAGTTTTTGATTTCAAAAGGGTTAGAAGTTATTTATGATGCTGAACACTTTTTTGATGCCTATAAGGCCAATTCTGAATATGCTCTTTCAACTGTTAAGATGGCTTCAGAGAGTGGTGCAAGATTGATCTGTTTGTGTGATACAAATGGCGGTACTTTAACATCGGAGTTGATTGAGATCATTAAGGACGTCAAAAGGGAAGTTGGCGTACCGTTAGGCATTCATGTCCATAATGATTTGGGCTTGGCTGTGGCTAATTCTATCGCGGCGGTTGAAGCGGGTTGCTGTCATGTTCAAGGCACAATCAATGGATATGGCGAGCGTTGCGGTAACGCGGATCTAATACCTATTATTGGCATCTTAAAGTTGAAATTAAAAAGAGACTGTATCAGTGATGACAATTTGAAGGAGCTAACAGAGGCTTCGCGCTATATTAGTGAAATTAGTAATATGAAGCAGGCGGATAATCAGCCTTTTGTGGGGAAATCTGCTTTTGCGCATAAGGCAGGAGTGCATATTAATGCTGTTTTAAAAAATACAAAGAGTTATGAACACATGGAACCTGAATTAGTTGGAAATGTGAGGCGTATCCTCATTTCTGAGTTGGCCGGGAAGACTTCTATTCTGAAAAAGGCAGAAGATTTACATCTTGACCTGAAGAAAGATTCTCCCGAGACTAAAAAGGTTTTGAAAATGTTGCAGGATTTAGAACATGAAGGGTATCAGTTTGAAGCGGCGGATGCCAGTTTTGAGATCTTAATTAAAAAGGCTTTGAAAAAGCACAAGGATTTTTTTGATTTGGAGGGTTTTAGGGTTATTGTTGAAAAAAGAGAGACAGGAAAGCTTTATTCTGAGGCTACTGTTAAGCTTAAAGTGGATGATGTGAGAGAGCATAGTTCTAGTGAGGGCGATGGCCCGGTAAATGCTCTTGATAGTGCTTTACGAAAAGCTCTGAAAGGTTTCTATCCGGCTGTTTCAAAGATGCATCTTTCTGATTTTAAGGTACGTGTGCTTGATGCTAAGGAAGGTACAGCGGCTAAGGTTAGAGTCTTGATTCAATCTCAGGATGAGCATGATTCCTGGACAACGGTTGGTGTTAGCGAGAATATTATTGAAGCATCATGGCATGCGCTTGTTGACAGCATAGAATATAAACTTATGAAGGACGTAAAAGAGGAATAATAATGCAAGAATTGTCATCTCAGTATAATCCTAAAGAGGTCGAAGAGAAGTGGTATAAGCTCTGGGCTGAGTCTTCGCTATTTCATGCTTCTTTTAATCTTGATAAGGAGGCCTATAGCATTGTTATTCCCCCTCCGAATGTGACGGGTATTTTGCATATGGGCCATGCTTTGAATAATACGATTCAGGATATTTTAAACCGCTCGAAAAAGATGAGAGGTTTTGAGGCTTTGTGGATGCCGGGAACAGATCATGCAGGCATTGCCACACAGAATGTTGTTGAGCGGAAAATTGCTAAGGAGGGGTTAAAGCGCCAGGATCTAGGGCGGGATGAGTTTTTAAAAAAGGTTTGGGACTGGAAGAAAGAGCATGGTTCTACTATTATCCATCAGCTCAAAAGGATGGGGGCTAGTTGTGATTGGGCCAGAGAGCGTTTTACGATGGACGAAGAGTATTCCAAGGCCGTTATTGAGGTATTTGTCAGCCTTTATGAGAAAGGGTTGATTTATCAGGGTGATTATATTATCAACTGGTGTCCGCGCTGCCAGACAGCTTTGGCTGATGAAGAAGCGCCTCATCATGATATGGAAGGTAAGCTATACTATATAAAATACCCTGTTAAGGAAAAAACAAGAAATACGAAACATGAAACAGGAAAAAAAGCGAAAAACAACAAACAGGAAGATTATATTGTTGTAGCGACAACACGGCCCGAGACGATGTTGGGGGATACGGCTGTTGCCGTTAATCCGAAAGACGTACGTTATAAGCATTTAATAGGTAAGACGATTATTCTTCCGATCATCGAAAGAGAGATTCGTATTATTGGCGATGATATGGTGGATAAAAAATTTGGTACAGGGGCAGTTAAAGTGACGCCGGCGCATGATCCGAACGATTACGCGGTTGGAAAAAGGCATGGCCTGGAATTTATCAATATTATGCACCCCGATGGTGTTTTAAATACAAACGCGTTTGATTACGCGGGTATGGACCGTTTTGAGGCCAGGGAAGCGATCATTGAAGAGTTAAAAGAGCGAAAACTCCTAGAAAAAATTGAGGAACATAAGCATGCGGTTGGACACTGTTATCGGTGCCATACCATTATTGAGCCTTATCTCTCTAAGCAGTGGTTTGTCAAAATGAAGCCTTTGGCAAAGCCGGCTGTTAAGGCTGTTGAAAAAGGTGAAATAAATTTCCATCCTAAACGATGGACAAAAGTATATTTGAATTGGATGGAAAATATCCGGGATTGGTGTATTTCACGCCAAATCTGGTGGGGACATAGAATTCCTGTGTATTATTGCGCTCAGTGCCAAGCGAAAAAGCAGGATACTGGAGTTATTGTGTCGCGCGTGAGACCTGAAAAATGCCCTGTGTGCGGTTCTACGGATTTAAAGCAGGATGAGGATGTTTTGGATACTTGGTTTTCTTCGTGGCTATGGCCTTTTGCCACATTTGGTTGGCCTTTTTCTAAGGCTGAGGCAAGTGACCGGGAATTTCGTGATCAGGATAGAGCCAGGGCGGATTTAAAGTATTTTTATCCGACGTCCACACTTGTAACGGCGCCTGAAATTATCTTTTTTTGGGTTGCTCGAATGATTATGGCTGGATATGAGTTTATGGGGGATTTGCCTTTTCGCGATATTTATATCCATGGGACTGTGCGGGATAGCCAGGGCCGCAAAATGTCAAAATCTTTAGGCAATAGCATTGACCCTTTAAGCATTATTGAAGAGTATGGAGCGGATGCTTTGCGGTTTAGCTTGATCGCGATTGGGGCAGGCGGTTCTGATATTTTTCTTTCAAAAGAGAGGTTTCAACAGGGCAGGAATTTTGCTAATAAGATTTGGAATGCCTCAAGGTTTATATTAATGAATATAAAAGATGATGTGCCCGACGGTGAAATAGATGTAAAACAGCTTTATATTCGCGAAAGATGGATATTGGCCGAACTCAATAGGCTTATTAAGGGCGTAACAAAGGCATTAGATCAGTTTAAGCTCAATGAAGCGCTGAATTTAATATATGAATTTTTTTGGCACAAATTTTGTGATTGGTATCTGGAGATGGCCAAGCATGATATCGCCAATCAAAACGTCAAGAAGGTTCTTCTTTATGTGCTGAGATCAACATTAACATTATTGAATCCGTTTATGCCGTTTGTGACGGATGAAATCGCTTCGCGCCTGCCAGGCAGAAGGTTTGAGACTCTAGGTTGTGAAGCATGGCCAAAGGAACAAAAAGCCTTTGATGATAAGGCGTCTATCGCCGCGATGGATATTGTTTTTCAGGTTATTTTTCAGCTGCGTAATATGAAGATTGATTTAAATTTGGGTTTGCAGTCTCAGGTGTGTGTGAGGCTTTCTACAACAAAGAATCTCCAAAAGACGCTCAAAGAGGTATCTGAGCTGATTAAAAGCCTGGGCTGTATTAGCGAGCTTGAGATTACAACTGATGAAACAGTTCTTCACAATTGCCTGAGTGCTCTGGCGGCTAAAAATGTCCAGATGTATCTGCGCCTGGAAGGTTTGGTTGATATTGAAAAAGAGCGAATGCGCTTGAATACTCAGATTGATGATTTTAAAAATCAGTTAAAACGCAAAGAAGGCATGCTAAAAAATAAGGATTTTGTAAAAAAGGCTCCCAAGGCGGTTGTTGATAAAGAGAAACAGCGCATGGAAGAACTGAAAGAGTCTATTCGCAGGTTAACAGAGGTTTGTCATGGCCTTAAGTAACAAGCTTGTTAAAAAATTTGTTTCTGAAGCATTACAAGAGGATGCGGTTTTTTCTGATGTGACGACACATGCCTTTATCTCCAGAGAGATAAAGGTTAAAGCTCAGATTATTGCTAAGCAACAAGGCGTTTTGTGCGGGATGGATTTAGTGCGAGAAGCTTTTAAGAGCTTTGATAAAAAACTCACTTTTATAGGCAAGAAAAGGGATGGCGCTTTTCTTAGAAGAGGCGATTGTGTTGCAGTCATTACGGGGCGGGCTTGTTCTGTATTGTCGTGCGAGAGGGTGGCTTTGAATTTTGTTTCTTATTTGTCTGGGATTTCCACTCAGACGTATGAAGTTGTAAAAAAAGTGGGCAGAAGCGGCATAAAAATATTAGATACCAGAAAAACAACTCCACTTTTTCGTACTTTTGAGAAATACGCGGTTTTGACAGGGCAAGGGAAGAATCACCGCTTGAATTTGAGTGATCAATATTTGGTTAAAGATAACCATCTTTTTATTATCAGAAAGACAAAAACACTTGACGTTTTATTGCGCCGCGACCTTAAGATTCCCTTTGAGATAGAAGTAGATAATTTCGCTCAACTTAAAGAAGCAGTTATGTACCGCCCTACGATTGTCATGTTGGATAATTTTTCACCAAGCGAGATCAAGCAGGCGGTTTCGTGGCTAAAACGAACCTTTCCGCACAAAAATAAACGCCCTTTGATTGAACTTTCAGGCGGTATTACATATGAGAATATTTCGCGCTTTTGTATTAGAGGCGTGGATTATATTTCATTGGGCGCCCTCACGCATTCTTCCAAAGCGCTGGATTTTTCCTTAGAAATTGCGGATTTGATATAATTCTTGTTTTGCGCTGGTTGTATTGCGCGCTCATGCTTTTTGTTTTTATCTTTACGCTGACTATTGTGCTAACCCATTGATAATTATTCTTCAGCTAGTTTTCAGCTATGTTGCGGCTATGAAGAAGATACCTTCCGTTAAGTTATCCATCCAAATTTACGCCTTTTAAAGGGGGAGTATGCATGGGTTTGTCTATTTCGCGTTATTCCCATAGTAAGCGGCAACTCTTTTAGATTTTTTGAAATAGCTTGACCAGATAGCGTACCAGATGAGGGTTCTGATAATGCCGGCAGCTGTTTCACCGAGATTAGACAGCCCTTTAACTCCTGAGGAAATATAATAGGAGAGCCCTTCCAGGAACGCGAAGATAAGAGTTACAAGGAGGATCCATGTTATATATTTTACTAATTTGTTTGGTGTGGCAGTATCTTTTTTTACAGTTATTTTGATAATTTTATAAAATAAAACAAGGAGAACAAGGCCGTTAAAAAAGGATATCAGGGCTACAACGCTGTCTGTGACATTTTCAGCCGTGAAGATGGTAAGCGCAATAAGTAATGCAGCGATGCCTCC
>JBDREX010000024.1:0-17114 GCA_043819345.1 Candidatus Omnitrophota bacterium | reverse complement strand
GGTTCTTTTCTCTATATTTTTTATCCCGAAGCTTAATGAGAAATTGTCACGTAGATGAGAATTTCTCATTGATGAAGCAAGGGGCTTTACAATATTAACTCCGAAGTGCAGCAGGATAATTGTCGCAAGAGAATTTCCTGCTGGTTGCACAAGGAGTAACGCTTATTCCTTAACATTGCCTATAATCAGGTATTTTTTAGAAAATGCTCTTTCCAGGTTCTTTTCTCTGCATTTTTTATCCCAAAGCTTACGCGGGAAAATTGACCTGTCAATTTTCCCAGTGGTTAAGCCAGGGGCCTTACAATTTTAAATACGAGAAACAGCTTCTATAACCAAATCCTTAGAAAATCCACGCCTCAACAAGAACCCAAAAAGCCTCGCTTTAGCCTTAAGAGGATCTAAGCCTTTGTATTTAGACAACCTACTACAAACAATATTATGAATTGCTTCCTGTTCATGATAGTCTTTTTTAATTTCTTCTATAACACTGCTGACAATATCTTCAGCGATTCCTTTATTGTAAAGCTCGCGGCAAATTCTACTAAATCCAAAAGGTTTTTTTACACGCCCACGCGCCCAAATTAAAGCAAACGCCTTGTCATCTATAAAACGATGCTCTTGACAATATGCCAAAACATCTTGCACCACCTCTAATGAATAACCCTTTGCCCTAAGCCTTTCTTCCAGTTCTTTGCGGCTTCTAACTCTAAATTTTATCAAACGCAAAGCAGCTTGCCGGCATTTCACTGACTCCTCATGAACAGACATAGGAAATAGTTATTTCGCGGCCGAAGCCTGTAAAACTTCGGTTTGCTTTTTGTCATGCTCTGCGCGAATCCTGTTTTCAAGCTCTGACGCAAGCTTGTTATTCGCCATTAAAAGCTGCCGTGCGGCTTCTTTTCCCTGCCCCAGCTTTTCATCGCCAAAAAATATCCACGATCCGGACTTCTGAACAAGACCCAAATTAACTCCCGTATCAATCAGATCCGATATACGACATATCCCAACAGAGTGGAAAAACTCAACTTCTGTCTCCTTGAAAGGCGGAGCAACCTTATTTTTAACAACACGAATACGCACCTTACTGCCAATAACCTCATCTCCGGATTTGATATATCCTATTCTCCTTATATCCAGCCTCACAGAAGAATAAAATTTTAAGGCCCTACCCCCCGTTGTCGTCTCCGGATTACCAAACATAACACCAATTTTTTGTCTAATTTGATTAATAAATATCACACATGTCTTGGATTTTGAAATCGTCCCTGTTAATTTCCTTAATGCCTGAGACATAAGGCGGGCCTGCAACCCCATATGACTATCGCCCATATCTCCTTCAATTTCAGCGCGAGGTGTCAATGCCGCCACAGAATCAATAACAACCAAATCCACCGCATTAGAACGCACAAGAGTTTCGGCAATTTCAAGCGCCTGCTCCCCTGTATCCGGTTGTGAAATCAAAAGATCATCCAAATTGACACCAATTTTTTTTGCGTATGTCGCATCAAAAGCATGTTCGGCATCAATAAAAGCCGCGACACCACCTTTTTTTTGAGTCTGCGCAATAATGCTTAACGTCAGAGTCGTTTTGCCAGAAGCTTCCGGGCCAAAGACCTCAACAATTCTACCACGAGGAACACCGCCAACCCCTAAAGCTATATCCAAGGATATGGACCCCGTCTGTAAAGCAGGAACATCCACTTTAATATCCGCGCCTAATCTCATAATCGACCCCTTACCAAACTGTTTTTCAATCTGGCTTAAGGCTAATTCCAGAGCTTTAAACTTACTGGAACTTTCTTCTTTTTTCTTTAATTCTTTGTCCTTTGCTTCTTTTATGTCTTTATTCACCATAACATGCCTCCTCTATTCTTTAAACTAGATCAAGCCCTATTCTTGTCAGAATAGGGCAAAATATCAGGCCACATCCTTAAGATCTTTAAGCAAAAATAATAAGCTTAATCTTAAGTTTGAGGATAAATTATACATCCTAACCTCTGTCAAGTCAATAAGTTTACTCTCATTTAGGAATATACGTATACACCTAAATCTAATCATATTCAATACGATTACACGAAAAATAGGCTCTCTTGCCCAGAAATAGTCAAAAAACTGCAGAATATCAACTTCTCCCCCTTGAAAATGGCTATTTCGTATGTTATATTTTTTCTAGATTTTAGCCTTGTTCTCTTAGATTATTAAAGGGCAACCTATCTGAAAGGATAGCGCGCAAAGTCTTTAAGAGCCTAACCCTTGAAAAAGGCATGGCGGTCAGACTGCCGTGAGTTAAAACTTAAACCTAAAAAATGGTATATTAAGTTTAGCTCCCCGTTAATTCAAAGACCCATTCTGCTTTGAATGGGTCTTCTCATTTGTGGCGCGCCTGCCCTTTAGCACACGAAACATTTCGGAGGGCGCCATGAAAGCTACAACTATCATTCTTATTTCTTGTTTCATTCTGTTGGGGGCCAATGACATATGTCTAGCTGGAAAAACTAGCTTTTCAGGGTCCGCCTCATGTTTCATGCCCTATCAATTGGAATTTGAAGAAGAAAAACCGCAAAGCACTTCTGATGAACTTCAAACACCTGCTGTCACAGGCGCAAATGGAGAATACGAAGTTCAGAAAGAAATCATCGCTCCAGATAAAACAGAAAAAAATTTTTCAAATGATGACAATATGTTTCTAACAGAGCAAGCAACTTGCCCTTCGTGCAGTATAAATAACGAATCACACATCAACAGCGAAACCATCGTCTACACGATTTATGCCCGTTAAGTTCATAATCCTAAAAACTAAAAGATTTAATAAAAAGCAGTTATTTTGTTTCTTCTAATGGAATAGGATAGGAAAAAGCAGTGCCTTCTTCCAGATTAATTTTCTTAGAAATAGGCACCTTTGGCACAAATTTGATAGGAATAGATTTTAAATCTATACTAATCATATGCTCTCCGGGCACAAGATTGCGGAACCTAAAAGCACCCATGAGATTTGAAACGATCTTCTCTTCTTTGTCTAATACAATAATGACCCCTTGAATCAAAGGCTCACCCGTATCATATTGGCCATTTTTATTCTTATCATCAAAAACAAGCCCATCTATATCAGATCTTGTCGCAATACCAAAATTCACGCGATTGGTTTTGCCATACGTAATATCACATTTTTGCGTAACAGGTGTTGTCGGATTGTATTTTTTAGGAATCGTACTTAAATCAAGCTCCACAGAGGCGCTACGCCCACTAATATGCGACAACTTATAATAGCCAGAATCATTCGTCTTGGCCGTCTTATCGGAAGGACCAACAACAATAACGCCCGCAACACCTTTTTCTCCTGCCTGCATTAAGCCATCTCCATTCAAATCATAGAAAACGAAACCATCAAAATTGCCAACCGTATCCCATCTTAAGCCCGTGTCCCACAAAAACCGCACACCCCAATTAAGGCTCAAATCAAAATGTTTATCTACGCCTTCTTTTTCAGCCCAAATATTTGCCACCCGGCACCGTAAGAAAACCTCGCTATCCTTATTTGGCTTAAAAGTTACTTCTCCATCCGTTTCAAATCTGTCCTGACCACTCAAATAACTCAAAACAGATTCCGTATTCTGTTCGTCTCTATAAAAAACTCTCGCGTTAACATAGAGAGGCCAATCAAATACCTGCCTGTTATACTGCAAGCCTACCTCCTGAGCTGTTGGATTAGCCCTCTCTTGCGTAAATTTATTGTACAGAAAATTTATCTCCTGATTATAATAAAAATAGAGATTTTCAATAATCTGAGAACTCAGGCCCGCCAAAACACGGTTATTATTATAATCATTCGCAGGCGAAGAATAGTTTTTGCTTTTACTGTTTGAATAGGTTGCAAAAACATTAAGTTTTTTAATAAAAAAGAGTTTTTTACGAAACGTCACAGATTTCGTTTCACGCACTGACGGAGAATTAGACCCCATTTGATCATCCATAATATAAGTAAGCTGCACATCTGTATGGCGATCATAAGCCCAATTCACCTGAGTCGTATTGTTATAATTAGCCCTGCCAGGACTCTCAGGATTGCCAAAAACTTTATCATGGTAGCCAGAAAAATTATTAGAGACCACAAGTGACGGAACAGGCTGATACACAAGAGAAAGCGTACCGCTTGTTGACCCGCTGGCAGGATTGCCGCCAAGTAAAGATCGAAAATTTTTATTTGTATCCATCATAGAAAGACCGGCATAAAACTTGCTTAACGATACACTGCAGTTGGCTTTGTAAGAAAGATAACGCATATCTGAAACAACACTTGAGCCCATCCTGAACTTTCCTAAATTGTATGTTAAATCAGCCCCGGCAACGTCACTTGTCAAAACAGGCTCAGATCTCTCCGGGCCATAAGAATGCGCATAAAAGGTCTTAAGGTGAGCAGCCTTACTTATTTTGTAATTAACACCAACACCTTCCAGCCAAGCTTTTTTCGTTGGACTAAATCCAGAGTTTGTAGACAAAGAAGTGTAACCACCCTGCGGAAGAGCGCCCCAGAAAGCCATATAATCAAGCCTCTTCTCAAACATCGGAGCTTTAATCATGATACCCCGCAGATCTGAGGAAGGAAATCCAAAAGCCCCAAAAGAAGGTGTAAAATCAAACCCTCGGATTGTAATATCCTTAAATTGGCTATAATGTGCATCTGTTAAAGCAAGCCGCAAGTTTGAAACCTTATAGGTTTTCTGTAACGTTCTTGATCCCTGGATAGCAGAGTCAAAATTTCCAAATGGCGTTTCCCCTCTTAATCCCCACCTATAAGCCCAGCTATAACTGCTACGATGCAAATCACCAAAACCTCTGCCTGTCATAAATGAAGATCCGTCAACAGAATAGCTCATCTTAAAAGATTCTGGCACATAGCTATCAATCTTTCCTTCCTTCTGAGCCGCTTGCTTCAATTCCAAATCATATCGACGAGGTTTTATGTCAAATCTCAAGCTCTTTCTCCCTGAATCATCCCACACATGAAGATGTGAAGCACCCACATTAAGGGTTTCTACTAAAATTTTATTCTCACTAAGGCGTGAAACTCGTAAAAATTCTTGCTCTGTCACAACATATTTTAAAATCCTCGTTGATTCCACAACAAAACGATTCCCTAAAAAAGTCTCAATGTCAATAGAATTACCGGAACCTTTGTATTGCTCTAAATCAAGATGTATTTCCTCCGTTTTTTGACCCAAAGACAAGGGGGATTTCTGAGGAGATCTTGCAGTATCCAAGGATTGCTGCACTACAACCTTCCTATCTTCTGAATATTGGCCTGCTGTATCCTGTTTCTCAGCAACTTTATCAGTTTTATAGACCTGCTTAGAAACTCCTTTATTCTTTATCCTCGGAATAACTTCATTTTGGAATTCTGTAATAATCTGAGATAGATCTTTTGTCCGGGCAGAATAAACAGCCTGATTCGTCCCCTGAGACTCAAACTCTTTCAACGCTTCATCATACATATAAATCTTATCACCCGAATTCAGCACAACAACGCCTTCAGAAAGTCTTTCAGATGAAAAAGTTTCTAAAACATCAGCTTGTTTTTTCGTGTTGATACCTTCGATAATACCTACATATTCCCGGGCAACAGCCGACTCCGGATTCGCCAATAAAGCCTTCTTAAACTCCTGCAACGCTTTCGGAAATTTCCCTTCCTCGTAATAGTTCAAACCTTTCTCACAAAGAAAATCCGCAACCATTGGAGATGCCGTCGTATGTGTCTGAGCCTGTGCTACTGGCAGCATCCATTGAAATGCCATGCAAAAAACGACAAAGGAAAGCAATATTTTGTTTTTAAATAACTTCATAAACTTCCTGTAGAACTTTTGTATTATTTTGAACCACTCTGAAATTACTGAGATTAATTCAAATTGCTAGCTGCTAACGATTACGTTGGTTAAAGCTGCAGGTTCTTGAAGAGGAAAAACAACACCTATACTTGTATGCTTCCATTCGCGGAAACAGTAAAAGGTACTTCTTCAACAATGCTGCCACCACCTACAAAATCCAGTGTTATTAATAAACCATAACTACCAGCCTTGAGATCCACAGAATCGCTTCTAGCTGTCAAAACCCCTTTTTCAGTTGGTAAAACAAAAACCTTATTAAACTCACCTCGTGCATAAACAAAACCCTGGCCATCAATAACATTAAATGTACCAGTTACAGAAATATCCGTATTCCCCGTATTAACAAAATCTCCGGAAACAACCAAATCGTTGAGCTTATATGAAATATCTAAATTTCTCAACTCTGCCGTCTTATTAATTGTTCCCTCCGCCTGGACATAAAACAACGCGCCTAAACGATTTAACACCTTAACGGATACGTTTTCGCCCTGCTCATTTAATTTTTCCAATGTCCCACTTTGCGACTCAAAAAACATTACTGAATAATAGCCACCTTTTGCTTCTTTCGGTAAAGAAACTGTATATTGAACATCTCTCGCTTCTCCCGGCGCAAGAACAAAATCAGCCGGCGAAAATGAAATCCAATTTGAACACGATAACGGAGTTGTCCCCTTTGGCATAAAAACTTTATCTGAGCCTGTCCTATCATCTCCACTAGAAACCCAATCCTCCAGATATACCCTGATGGAACTAGTCTGGCCATTGCGATTTTCAACTCTTATCACACCATTTTCATAATCACCCGGGGTAACCTCCATCTTAACCTTTGGCTTGTCAATACGCAGGCCTGCTAAGGCAGGAGAAGGACACATAAAAAACAGCGATAACAATATTCCGATTACAACCCAGCTATGTATTTTTCTCATTTTTTTTATTATGATTTTGGCAGTAAAAATTACTCATCTGCCATATTTCAAAACCAAAATCCTTTTCTAGTTTTATGTCTTCCTAAAAAAACCTCTAAGGAAGCTGTCCGAATTTTCGGACAGCTTCCTTAAATTTACCAAAACAATACCTACCAAGATTAATAGCTACCCAACGTTAAAGTAAACGAAAGAGTACCACTATAAGTACCACCCGGTGTATCTTTAGTAATCGGTTTCCAGTTTGTAAAATTCAACCTGGCACCTTGCTCTGTACCACCATTATGTCCCAACTGACAGCTAAAAGGAATGGTCTCTCCTTCCAGAGGGCCTAGAATACCAACAACAGCCCTGACCAATCTACCCAATCCCATAGAATCACTCTGATAAATAAGATGATTAGAACCAACCGCGGAAGCAGCAGCGCCAACACGAGCACCTGACGGTGGAGCCAACTGCGCTACCCCTACAGATAACTCATCCAGCCATTGATAATCAGGGACTAAAACAATGGAATTCTCAAGACCTGTAAAACCAGTTCCAGACTCTGAGATATAATACTGCCTTCCCGATGTGGCCGCAATCATCATTACATAATAGTAATACTCACCTTTCATGTACAAAAACTTACCTGTTGAAGTACCATCATCAGTCTGTGCAGATAACGCGCCAAATTCAAATGACGGCGCACCTGTAATCTTCTGACCATCTGTCCAAGGATCCGCATCAGCACCATCAGCCGCAGCCATCTTATAGACATCAGACATGGCAAACTCCATGAACTGTGGCACAGTAACCGAAGCACTACCGGTCTTCGTCACCTGAGCAAAAGCACTCAAAGGCAAACTCAAGGCCATGAAAGCACACATTACCACCACTACAATAACTCTCTTTTTCATTCTTTCACCCCCTCTCATTAGTAATTTTAACTCTGATAAATCTTTTTCAAAACAACCCATCAGCTCTGAACAAGAGAATATCCTATATTCGTAGAATAATTACCACCCTTTGTATCTGGCTTCAACTTCAAATAATATTCAACAGTAAAAGAAGAGCTTTGCCCCTTCGGCCCAGAAGAAAAAATTACATTATTTCCCTGCCGCACAGGAGTCGCTTCTTTAACATAAAACCTAGGCTCTTGCGCCCCCTTAACATCCTTAATACACATCGTAAAGTCCCCTAAGGGAAGTTCATCGCCCTTTTCATTCGCCATGGGCCTATCCACAATCTGCGCAATCTGATAAGGTTCATATAAATTCGATTCAACATAAATTTCTGTAACGGACCTCTGCACCCCATCCTTAAAACTCGCCTGGCCAAAGTTCAAAGAAAAACCTTCTTGTCCATTTGAGTAAATATACATATCAAAAACACGAACAACATTAAACTCGAAATCTAATGTCTTGATTTTTTCCGTCACCAAACCAGACTCAATACTAAACGACAATCGCCCTCTATAATGCCCCGCCGGCAACAACCTAAAACCTTTTGCCGGCTTATAGGTAATTGTCAGCTCATCTCCTGAACCGTTTAGATCAGACGTATAAATAAGCTGCTTGTCAGATGCCTGCTTTAAACTGCCTTCTCTGGCTACAATGCCCTTATCTCCACCTTCTACCACAAACAAAACCTGCGAAAGATCAAACTCCTGGCCAGAAGCAGAATGAACAATCCCTCCCTCAAAACTCTGATAAATGGAATATTTTTTTCTCAGAGGTCCAACAATTTTCAAATCAACCTGAGGACAGTCCTTTATTTCATATCCATCCTTGCGATCAATATTCTCAGAATCTAAAACCAATCGTGAAGAAATTGAGTTTGTCTGTATATCCACAACAGGAATAGTTCCAGCTTCCAATTCGGCATAGACCTTAACCGTCACTACCACCTGAGATTCTGTTGAATCCATGGGCTCTAAAACATACGCTATAGTTCCATAATATTTCCCTGCTGTCTGACGTTCAACCGGCTCTAAAGTATAAACCAATTGGAAAGAATCATTTGTTCCGGCGGAGTCAGAAGTATAAAGAACCGTATCAAATCTATCCACTGGCATCTCTTCTCTGTAGATAAGCGTGCCTCTTGCGTTAGAATTAACCAGAGTATACATTCTAAATTGATCGGAAGGCAATTCATCTCCTTCCATAGTTGCCAAAGGATTAATGATTTGTTGAATTACGCGGTACTGCTTACCTATCGTAGAATTGATCGTTAGCGTCATCTGCATATTTTCTTTGAAATCACCTGGCGCCAACTGTTCGAAATGAATATCAGTCCCTCCTTCTGAAGAAAGGACGGTAAGGTTAAATGCGGCATAAGAGCATGTTGCTGTAGAAATAAAGGAAAGGATAAAAAAAATGAAGAAAATAATAAATCGAAGATTTCTTTTTGTCATAATAAGCCCTTCATTCTTAAAAGACTTTTTAAAACATTTTAATAACTAATTTTACCACGCTTTATTCACTCTGTCAATAAGGAAACTAAAAAAAACTTTTTTGTATCCATGTCAACCAACCCTCAAACTAAAACCCCAAAAACACAATGTTCCTGGTCTTTCGCCAGGCTATTCATTTTAACACTCTTTAAAGAATTAGCAAGCGATCTATTGCTGGCAACAATAAATTTTATATAATTCTCACTATAGCCTTGCCAGTAGCCACCTCTTTTCACCTCAAACAAAACACCTAACTCTTTGCCAATAAATGATCTACAATAATTATCAGACATTCTTCTAGAAAGGTCACGCAATAAAACTAATCTCTTCTGCATGACTTTATCTTCAACAAATTTTGAGAATTCAACGGCTCCATTTCTTTTGCTATAAGGAAAAACATGAACTCTGGCCGGTTTCACAAACTTAATAAAATCAAGTGTATTCATAAAATTCGTCTCTTCCTCAACAGGAAATCCGACGATAAAATCACAGGTAATTGCTAAATTGTTAATCTTCTTCTTCGCCTTTTCTACAATTTTTTTATAACTCGAAACTTTCAATCTTTTTTTCATAGCCGTTAGGACCTGATCATCCCCACTTTGAAATGGAATATGCAGATGCGGACATAACTTCGAAGAAGATGCCATTTTCTCAATCAGCCTATCTGTCACATCCGATGCCTCAATAGAACTCAACCTAATCCTTTGCACATCTGGCACCTGCTCAATTAATCCGATTAAGTCAATCAAATCCACTTTTTTAGAAAAATCTCTTCCATACGCGCCTAAACAAACCCCTGTTAGAACAATTTCTTTAAAGCCCTCTCCACTTTTACGGTTTGCCTCTTCTATAACATCCTCAACACAACGGCTTTTAGACCCCCCTCTAACAGTAGGTATAATACAATAGCTGCATCGGTTATCGCAACCATCCTGTACTTTCAAAAAAGCTCTCTTGTGGCCAAAAATATGCTTCTTTTGAGCATTTGCGTCTATCAAAAACAAACTCTCTCTTTTTCGGGAATCAGCCTGCCGTTGCTTAATCCAGTCCAAAAGTTCTTTTCTCTGCGCGTTACTAAATACACCATCAACCCCCTTAATGCGTTCAATGGCCAACCTATCATAGCCCGGATAACAGCCTATGACAACCAGCAAACCCCGTCCTTTTCGCTTAGCAGCTACCCTAACCGCATATCTTGATTTTCTATCTGCGGTTGCTGTCACACAACACGTATTGACAATACTCAAGTCCGCGTTCTCTTTTTCAAAGGCCTCTCGCATCCCTAAGGCAAGCAATTTCTCACGGAGCGCTTCAGAATCACACTGATTTACTTTGCATCCTAATGTTTTTATAAAAAATCTATCCACTTCAATAACCTGTCTTATAAAAATATCATAACTCAAAAAACAGCCTTAGGTAACTCAGAACTGCAATGGCTGCCGTATCCACCCTTAAAACAGACCCTCCTAACGATATCCCCTGACACCCTTGTGAAAAAGCCAAAGCAATCTCCCTGGAAGTAAAATCACCTTCCGGGCCGATCATGATTAAAATCCGCCCCCCTTTAAAGCCTGAAACCGCTTCTTTCAGGCTCAAGGTTGTTGTATCAAGATTTGGCAATAATCTTAAATCATAACCGTTCAAATTTTTAACGAAATCATCAAAAAAGACAGGCTTTCTTATTCGGGGTAAAAAAAGCGTACCGCTTTGCTTAGCCGCAGACATCATTACTCTTTTAAAACGTTCTTCTTTTTTACTGAAAAAATCTGTTTTAACTAATACACGTTCAGTCAATAGCGGGATAATTTCATCAACTCCCAACTGCGTACACTTATCCACAATCTCATCAAACTTCGCGAACTTGGGAACAGCGCAGGCAAGCGAAAAAGTAATTTTTTGCTCACAACGTAAACACGCTTTAACAGTCTTTGCAATCTTTAAAATGATCTCGGCTTTCAGAATAGCCACAACCTGCGCTACACAAGCCCTTCCTTCTCCATCCGTAATGTAAACCTTCTCCCCTTCTTTAACACGCAAAGACCTCGTTAAGTGGCACACATCATCCGGATTTGTTATTCTGATTTCCTGAATTCCAATTTGAGCTTTATCCACAAAAAAGCGATTCATCTGTTATACCTTTCAATCCTGGCCTATCCCCAAAACAAAAACCCTCATCTCATGATGAGCGAATAAAAACATAAATGAAACGCGCTCCAAGAAAAAATATTATGATACCACAAACAATCCTCAAAAATCGCAAAAAATTTTCTTTTTTTTGCAAGGACTGCACCACATATCCGGCGGTACCAGACAGGACAATTAAGGGGCTCACAACCGTCCCCAAACCAAACACCGCCATATAAACAACCCCCTGAAACCAATAATCCGTTATAAGAACAATATATCCTAAAACCGCTAAAAGCGGCAGACACGGTGAAAAAGAAACAACAAGACTAAACAATACCACGCTTTTGATGTCTCGATTGCCAAAATATCGACAAACAAAACTATGACAGCATCGGCCAAAAGGAAACTTTTCTATGACCAAAAGAATGCCTAAAAACACAAGGAAAACCCCAAAAGCAAAAAATAAATACTCTAATACGACACTTTCAAAAAACTTATGCAAAACCACTTCTCCGAAAATACCACACAATAAACCAAAAAAACAATAAACAAAGATGCGCACAAATGAGAAAATTAAATATGTCCGCAACCCGCTTTTAGCGTTATCCTTGGTTGCCGCGATATATGAAACAAGCAACGGTCCGCAGCTAAAAAGACATGGCCCCGAGCCTAAAATAATCCCTGTTAAAAATAAACTCCAAAAAATTTTGAGCATAAAATCGAGGTAGACTATTTTTCGGATTCAGCAAAAACATCCGCTTGAAAAACATAGATTTTTGTAGCCGGATCTTTAAACGCATTATACGGCAAGCCGGCTTTCTGCGAACACAACTGGCCTAAAAACGTTTCTAAATCCCACCCTGTCTCTGAAGCTACCTGAGGAAGAAAAACACCGGAGAAAGAATCTTTTTTGACAATAACACCATCCGTACCCAACCTGATCTTGCGCCAATCGTCTATCAGCTTTGGTTCGCTTAAAACGGATATCTCAATATTGATATCTTTTAGCTCTCCTTTTTCTACAGGAGAAAATCTATAATCACGCGTACTGGAATCTATAGCTATCTTAGCGACGCTTTGATAGAGGGGCTCATCTGAAGAAAAAATACCCAGGCATCCTCTTAAGCGTCCCTTTTTATGTAGTGTTACAAAAAGCCCTCGCTTCAAATTCAAGCCAGGGCTTTCAATATGCTGAGCTGGAACTTTCGTATTTCCCGTTGACAAATAAGTTTCAATAGCGCTTCTGGCGATTGCAAGCAACTCCTTCTTATCTTCTTTTGTCAACATATCCACAGCTCCTTTTTCTACACTCATTTTATTTTTTCCCGTCTGCTTCTGCTCTTTGCATAACAGCGCGCTCAAATACCCAACAACGCGGCTTCGATCCCCCATAATATCACCTGAATTTGCATAATGCACAACCTCGATATTTTTCGCATTCTGATATTGAGCATAAAACAAACTGATAGCAAGAGGACGAATACCGCAAACATTCCACGAAACAGAACTAACAGCATCCCATAAACCAACAATATCAAAATTTTTGATAAAATCAACGGTCTTATGATCGTAATAAAGAGCTTCGTCGTAAGAGCGGTAATGAGATAAATCCGTGCTGGCCAAGATCAAAACCTGTTTACCAGCGGTTGAAGCAGCTAAAGCGTCCGCTATAGTTTTGCAATCCTCTAAATCAACATCTCCCACCAAAATCGGTACAATTTTAAAATCAGGAGACAGAACAATCTGCAAAAATGGAAGCTGCACTTCAAGAGAGTGCTCTCTTTCAAAATATTTCAACTCGTCGATAAAAAGACCATTATTTAACTTAAGCAATGTTTCAGACAAACCCTCATCAACTGCTATATTGCCTAAAGGAGTCTGAAAAAAACCTCCGGGATAGATAGAAGCACCTTTAAAATAAAAATAATGACATGGCGCTAAAATAACAACGGTATCAAAATGTCTGCCTTTAAGAGCAGCAAAACCATAAGCAGCAACAGGGCCAGAATAAACATAACCCGCGTGAGGAGAAATTAAAACAACCGGCTCCCCTTTCAAAGATGTCTCCTGCGTTTGATCAAGATAAGAATTAATCATCGCACGTAAATCCTTGGCATCGCCAGGATAAAAAACACCAGCTACATTTGGTTTTTTTATTTGAGAATTTGCAAAGGAATTGGCAGGGATAAGAACACAAAAAATGCATAAGACAAAAAAGCTCTTTAAAACACGCCGGATTAAAAACCTGATAAAGATATTTATTGCCATACACCCTCAATTTTTTCACCGCAATACTCACACTTGCCATCTGCAATATGAATAGCCGTCACAATATAACCAGATCTTTCAACAACCTTCTTCCCGCAACGAGGACAATAGGTATCCTGCGCTTCTTTTGTGGCAATATTACCGATATATACATACTTTAGCCCCACTCTTAAAGCAATATTCCTTGCCGCTTCCAAAGTTGCCAAAGGCGTAGGAGACAAATTTGCCAATTTATAAATGGGCCAGAACCGGGAAAAATGAACAGGTGTCTGAGGCCCAAGATTATCTCGGATCCATTCGCACATTTTCTTAATCTCTTCCATATTATCATTGAGGCCGGGGATAAGCAAAATCGTAACTTCAAGCCAAACACCTTCTTGGCGTAAAATTTTTAGAGTCCTCAAAACATCATCAACACTGCCCAGGGTCATCTCCGCGTAAAACTTATTGTTAAACCCTTTTAAATCAATATTGGCGGCATCGAGATAAGGACAAAGTTTACGAAGCGGCTCTTCTAAGATATAACCGGCGGAATGCATGACATTTTTAATCCCTGCTTTTTTCGCAAGGCGTGCCGTGTCAAACATATACTCATAATAAATAGTCGGTTCCGTATACGTATAAGCAATAACGGGCGCTCCGCTCTGCTTGACCTTCTCCACGAGTTCCTCAGGAGATAAACTGACAGCCTTGACATCTTCAGGCCGCGCTTGAGAAATTTGCCAATTCTGACAAAACTTACATCTTAAGTTACATCCAACAGTCGCAATAGAAAAAGCTTTTGCACCGGGTAAAAAATGAAAAAGCGGTTTCTTTTCAATTGGATCAATATGGAGAGAACAAGGTTTACCGTACACAAGCGAACAAAGCGTGCCCTTCTTGTTTTCACGAACCCCGCAAAAACCACGATTGCCGGAAGAAATTATACACCGCCGCGGACAAAGTACGCAATTAACCTGGCCATCGTCTAATTTTAGATAATAACTGGCCTCGTGACAATCGTCAGAATCTGAAAAAGCAACATAAGGAAAAAACAACAGGAGGAATAAAAAGAAAATTAACCATCTTTTCTTTTTTTTCATAATAAGGTAGGTTTTATTAAAATATAAATAATTTCTTAGCAACAACTACAAATACGTTGCTCCCTGTGGCCCTTATAGGGCCATTGCGTTCGTCTCGGCATCCACCAAATTTTTAATGAGCGCACAACTTATGGAACGTCAGTAAACATAAGTTGCATGCGCGAATTATTTCGCGCTTTGTCCAAAAAAAATCTTTGGATATTTTTTGGACATTTTAAAGCGCGAAGCCTTGTCGGAAAAATGTTAATTTTGAAGGTGGCGCCAATACTCACTATAGCCCTTGTCGGGCTATGACGTTCGTCTCGGCATCCACCAAATTTTTCCTTGTCGGAAAATTCAAGGAGGCGGCGTCGATACTCACTATGGCCCTTATCGGGCCATTACGTTCGTCTCGACATCCACCAAAATTTTCCTTGTCGGAAAATTTTGGTGGAGCAGATGGGATTCGAACCCACGACCCCCACGTTGCGAACGTGATGCTCTCCCAACTGAGCTACTGCCCCTCAATCATTTATCAAGACATTAACCTACTAATGAGATAATACTTTATCAGCCTAAGCTTAGGGATTCATACTGAACTCTTGTTGTCAGGGTAATTTCCGGATTAGCCATACTGACAGCAGCGGAAGGATCCAACCTTACTTGAACTGTTACTACCGAGACACCATTTGTTACTGCACCAATAGAAAAATTTACAACCTTATCGGAAAGAATATCATGAGCCGCGTTCGACGCATTAGGATAATACCAAAGCTCATACTGACTTCCGCCCCCATCAATATACCTGTAGGCTACCCAAATATCCGCAGCATCAGCCCTCCCGTTAGCATTTGAATCATAGCGTATGCGATACGTAGGATTGCCTGCTCCTAAACTAACCGTACTTAAAGGCGAATCGGTTGCGGTACCTATCCCGCGGCTAATGTCTCTTGAAACCCAATCTAAAATAGGCCCTGCTTCATTTAAAAGAACAATCTCTACATCTGCTGTTAAAAATATTCTACGAATACCTAGCTCAATCGATAGCCCAGCCATCAAAACAACATTTAGCAGCAGAACAGCTAATATGAGTTCAACCAGAGATAGGCCATCTTTTTTAAATAGAGACATCGGACCAGTTCACCTGAACGGTTACTTTTCTGTATTGATAAGAACCTGGCGCAGGATCAACCTTATAACGCACGCCAAAAGGCGGATATAACGTATGATTCCAAGCACTCCAGGCCGAATTAGCAACCAAGGAAGAATTCGTATCCCCTCTGACAAAAGGCTTTAATCTTTCCACTTCAGCCCTCGCTACCTCTATCGCCTGAAACCTTTTTCTTGAGCGGCCAACAAGATAACGACCCGAAACAATAACACTAAAAATCCCCGATGCTAAAAGAGCCAATATAACAATAGAGACCATGATTTCAACAAGACTAAACCCTTTAGTTTTCATAGTCAAAAATTAATAACATGCGCCTGAACAAAGTGGATCAATGAGAGTATTGTTAATGGTCCAATTCCGACCCAACCTCGTAGCCCTCGCTCTAAAAGTAGCCCCTCCAGCAGCACCACGAACTTCATAAACCCAATTAGATGAAGACAAAAGAAGACTTAAATTACCATTGATCTGATTTATATTAGTATTTGTTACAGCGGTAGTCGGCCAATACAGGTTGGTAGCCAACCGATACTGACGCTCTGCGACTTTAATCAAATGCATCGCGGCAATAGCTTCCTTATCTAATGTCTTCTCTTTCGCAGCTGTAAAATTTGGAATAGCAAGAGAAGTTAAAATCCCGACAATAACAACAACAATCATAAGCTCAACCAACGTAAAGGCGTTTTTATTCATAGATAACCCGGCGAAATATACCGCTCAACATCTTAACTAACAAATATTTGAGTCACTACAATTCAAAGTACCATTAGCCCAGAGCTGCACTAAATAAGCAGCCGGAGCATTAGGCCCTTTACCGCTGGCCGTACATCGACTAGCCCATATATTAAAATTATCAGCACCACCAATAACACCATATCTAAAGTAATTATTCGCATCACAAGCGCCGGATGGTAAATCTCCAAACCCAAGCCGAGCAAGAGATCCAGTGAAAGCATTATTATCCAGGTAATACGCAAATGCTTGTTGGCGTATGTTACTCATAATCTTTTTCGCCTCTGCAAGACGGCCTCTTTCAACAACCCTGGAGTAGTTCCCAATAGCCAAAGAAGCCAATATACCAACGATAATAACAACAACCATCAGCTCAATTAGTGCACTACTTTGTTAAAAAATATTTTCGTTTACGATTATTTTCAAAAATTGTTTTTATGTAAGTTTTGATTTTTCATAACTTACGTAAATACAATGCCTTACGTTAAAATTCCTGTTGCATTTCCCGCGTAACTTCCTGTA
>JBDREX010000023.1:0-26136 GCA_043819345.1 Candidatus Omnitrophota bacterium | reverse complement strand
TTGACGAACAGGCTAAAATTATGGCACTGCGCTATCAATTAGGCCATGACGCTATCAAAGAACAAAACATTAAATCAAAAACAACAAAGAAAACTTATGCCCTTTAATAATCGAATTTACAGGGAAAAAAAGACTTGATCTAACCGGTTTCGCCAAACTATCTACTACTTGTAAAATATACCACCTAAACCAATAATTCAAGATATTAAAAACAGAGATTTTCTTTCATTAGTCTTCTACGACAATTCTACCCGTCTTAAATTCTATTTCAACTCCTTCATTGCGATGCAAGTCCTTAATCTCTATGCTGTAAACATTTTCATCCATGGGCACAATATGCTTGACATATTGCCTACCGGCAACAACAACGGGAGGAGTTTTTAATGGCTTATCAACGAATACTTTAAAAATTGAATCCCCCTCAAGAAAACCTTTATTCTTCACTAACACAATACTGGAATCATCGCTAAGCTTATCTGACCTAATCTCCATAGAAGCCGGAACTATGATTAACGAAAGCACTATCAAAACAAGCGCGCCAAAAACCTCAACCATAAAACCAGCAAGCATAGGATGATTTTCAGTATGTTGACGCTGCCACCTCGCAAACTTATGCCACTTTGATTCTATCTTACCTTCCTTCATATATCCTCCTGTTTAAAAAAATAAGGGCATCTCTATTTTATCATATCTTAAAATAAAAATACCCTTCCATAATACAAGCGACATATTAAGGCAGGACTCTTCCTCACCCGCCTCGCATTCGCTTTAGCTCCTTCGGAACCGGCCGCGCTCGCTTTATCCTTCGGCGCTCGCGTCGGCTTCGAGCCCTATAAAAATTCATAAATAAAAAGTCGGGGAGGTGGGACTCGAACCCACGACCCCCTGCTCCCAAAGCAGGTGCTCTAGCCAAACTGAGCCACTCCCCGAAAAAACCTGTCCTCAATCAAAAAAAAGGTTAACAGAAGAACGATAATACAATGAATAAAAAAAACAATTAATCTTTTTTGAACATGCCCTTAAATTGTTTACCAAAATTCTCAAACTTTTTGCCGATAGCTTTAAAATCTTCCACTGTTTCTGGCGTACCGCCAGTCGCCACTTGCGCTGCTATCTGAGGGCCCTTGGAAAAAACAGCCTTCATGCCATTTTCTAAAAATGTCCCTTTAAACCGCACATTTTCAAATTTTGGCTGATCCATCTTAGTCTGAACAGAAAAATCAAAGATCATCTTCCCCTGTGTTGAAAGAATAGAATCAAAAGCTAATACAGCAAAATCACCAGCCCCTAAACCACTTTTACCCGTTTTATCTGTTAAATCTCCATTGCTTTTAAAAGCGATGTTATCAAGCTCAACATGGCAATCTGCTTTTAAATCATTATGTTCAGACTTTATGTCGGCCATTAACAACATATTCCCAGATTTCAATTCCTTCTTAAAAAATTTCGTATAGTATGGTTCTAAATAAGCCAATCGAGCGTCTTTCAAACTCAACTTCATATCCATATCCTGCGCTGGATAATCAAACCATCCTGACAACTCAACACCACCGACAACAACACCCTCTTTTGATTTTAACTGCCCGCTCGCATCTAAATGCATTTTAGATAAATTTAAAAAAGAAGCCTGGGAAACACGAACATTAAACTCATCAAGACGCAAACAAAAATCCTTACCGAAACCAACCGTCCTATCAACAAAATCAACAACAGCATTCCTAATCTTAAGCCGTTTCAGATAAAAATTTCTTGCCCGCTTTTTCTGCTCCTGTTCTGATGACCCTGAAAACCCAACCGCAGAATCCTCCTGCAAAGATACATCCTGCGTCAACCCTGGCTCTTCTTCCTTCTTAACCGATTTAGAAAAAACGCCCCCAAAATCAAGTACTCCATCAGCTTGACGAGTAATTTTAAAATAAGGCTTATCCAGGACACAAGAATTTAAAATAACATCGCCTTTTAAAAACCCGAACAAGCTCGGCACAACAACAATTCTATCTACACGCAAGCTATCTTGAACGACAAAATCCTCTGCTACAATAGATATCGGAAAACCAATATGTAAACTTGAAATCTCAGCCTTAACCCCAAGCCTCTTATCGAGTTCAGTCAGAATAATCTTACGGCCATTAATCAAAACATACAAATAAGCGATGCTGACCATAATAGTAAAAACTATGACAAAGAGAAACAAAACCCTAAACAGTTTATTCGATTTCATAAAGGCTCTCCTATCGGACCTGCCTTATATTATAAAAATGGTGTCCCTGGCGTGATTCGAACACGCGACCCACTGCTTAGAAGGCAATTGCTCTATCCAGCTGAGCTACAGGGACATCCCATAGACACCAGTAGCCAAGTTCAATAGCAAGTACAATATTATAGCGAAATTACTCACATAAACAAGCGAATTTTGGATTTTGCCGATGCGGCCTCCTCACAAAGACTATCTCAACAAACCTCTAAATACTCAAGAAAAAATCAGCCATTTTTGTAAAATAGCTGATTATATCCCCTCTTACAAGATCAAGAATTTTTTATTTTGCGGCTTTTGAAACCGATAATTCTTCCATCTTATCCTGATGGAGATTACAATAAGAACTGTGGTTATAAATACTCAAAATAATCCTGCAGTGTGGAAATTTACACATTCTGCCTTTTCGCGAAACTTTGATTTTCTTCATAATAAATCCTTCCCTCTTGTAAAACAAGATCCAACAACCATGGCATCTTACGCCCATACTACTTCCACTCTTTTACAATAAGACACCACGCAAAACAAAACATCAGATTACTCAAGCAAAGATTAAAAAGCAAAAAAAGACGCTATGAGAAAATTATTGCCATTACTCATTTCTTAAGCCAGCACATACATTAACCGCGCGCGGCCCTTTTTCTGACTTCTCTACTTCAAACTCCACTTTCTGATCTACGTTTAAATCAATGAATTTTACATCAACCAGACTACCCTGATGAAAAAATACCTCCCGGCCATCCGTATCGCTGATAAAACCAAACCCTCTATCACCAACCAACTTTTTAATTTTACCTGTATGCATTACGCCTCCGGATAGGTGAAAAAAAATAGGGCCCGGCACGATTAATGCCAGGCCCTATTTAGTTTTTAAGGTTATTACATCTTAACGACGTTAACCGCCTGTTCGCCTTTAGGGCCTTGTTCGATTTCGAATTCGACCTGCTGGCCATCTTCTAAAGACTTGTATCCATCACCCTGAATAGATGAATGATGAACAAACACATCTTTACCATTCTCTGGGGTAATAAATCCATAACCCTTTTGATTATTGAACCACTTAACTGATCCTTTTGCCATTGCTTGTTACCTCCTTTTCCTATAAGATTATAGTAGAAAACCGCGAGAAATCTGTATCACTTTTACCGGATAGATGTTACGACCTCTAACGGGACAAACAATGACACTTACTAAAAAAAACCGCAAGGTTAGCTTTCCTAATCCTTACGGTCTAAGACTTCTAATCTTCTCACTACAGAGTAATAATACCATATTTTCATAAGTTAGTCAACAACAATAAAATATGAATTCTGTGAGTCATTTACCCTTGTCATCCTTTGAAATCCCGTTGAATCTCACAACAATTATCCGATAAACACATCAAAAACTGGCACCATACTCTTTTTATGGCACCCGTTTTAACGGCCGCTGTCTTTTCGTTTTGAAAAACACTCTTTACAATAAATTGGGCGAGCTCCACTAGGCTTAAAAGGAACTTCGCAATCTTTTTTGCACTCTGAACAAACCGCTTTGTGCATTTCCCGCGGCCCTCTATCATACCCGCCATACCCACCACCTTGAAAACCCATTTTACTCCCTCCCTGTAAATACCTCTACAGAACTCTGCTACGATTGTTTACCTATACTTTTTTTCGCCTAAAAGAAAACGGCTTCTTTTTGCGAACAAACCCTGCCTTTTCACCGTCATGCCGTTTTTCAAAATGACGTTCCTTACTAAAACTACTTTTTGAAGAATAGCTATAAGATTTTTTCTTGTGGCCAAAATCTCGATTTTCATCGCTGCCATGTGGTTTTTCAAAACGGCGCCTACGATCAAATCTTTTTTCTTCGGAGGCATCTCTGCGCTCTCGATCATATGGACGATGAGGACGACCAAAAGATCGCTGAGACTTTGAAAAATGCCTATCACCAGCAGGCCTTGATTCCGTCTGACTAATGAGAATATCTATTTTTTTCTCCAAAAAAAGCAACTGCTGTTGCATCCTCTTTATTAAAGCCACTACTTCCTGTCCCTCTGATGCGGGAGGTAAAGAATCATTCTGTTCTAAATGTTCATCCATTAATTCCTGTCCCTTTCTTCGCGAAACACTCTAAGGGCCTTAAGGCCCTTCTTATAAGCTGCTATTATACTCCTTAATTCGATAAGTTGATAGGAATTAAATAGATAAATCAATAGGAACACCCCCTGCCAAATTATGGGAGTTTTACAGAAAAATTGTCTTCATTTTTTAATGCACCAAATTAATAATCACACTTCCCCATACGGTAAGCAACACATTGCCGAACGCATAAGGAGCAGCATACCCTAAAATAGCTATTCTAACCAAACAGATTATGACATTCCCCTAAATCCTTCGTGATGCTGCAGGCTTATTTCCACCAGTACTCATGAAGAATCTAAGATTCGTTATTATCTTGTGGCAATATCATAATATGTTTGAATTCTTTTTTGCCAGCCAGGCAGCCATCTTTCCTCAAAAGAATCACCGGCAGAATTATTAACACGCTCTACCAACTTCTTGTCTGCAGCCTGAACAAATTCTAAAATTGCAGGAGCACCAACTTCGCTCCCTTTCATTTCTTCTAAAACTTGCAGCAACCCCCAGCCCTGGCCATGATATCGCTCTGTCAAAAGAACCCCTTCTCCTTTAAAATTGACATAATCTATCAACGCATAAAAGCCATACGGGGAATGAACCAAGCGATAAAACTGTTCCTTAATATGCTCTCTTTTGCCTTCTGGGGCAGCTTCCAGCATTTTAGGCAACGCCTGATATAACCGCTGTGCGAGAAATAACAGCTGCAGCGGCTTGGTTTCTATTAAAAAAAAGCGCAATTCAGATAGCTTTTCGCTATTCAAATCGCGCATAAAATCTTCTTTTGTTTCCCACGGACAATAAGGCCGCTGTAATTCTGCTAACCAAGCCGGAAGCTCTACACCTTCTTCCCGCATAAAAACCAACAGCTTTGGAAAGCTTTCATCAAAAGGACCCTTGTGGCCTTTTGCGTACCAAATAAAATGGCCAATCCCTAAAGATAAAAAATCCTCACCCTCATTCCAGTGAATAAGATTTTTTGTCTGTCCACCGCATTCGTTTTCAAATATCTTGTCACCTATCCACGCAAGCTCTTCATCAGATATGGTAATTTTCTCTGCCTCAACAGCTAATACCACCTGATACGCTACAGCGAGCTGAATTACCATTAAGCTTATACATGAAAATAATCTTTTCAACGCACCCTCAAGCCTTATTATTTACTCTTCTGTATCTGCGTATAATTGACGCTGCCTCTCTTTAACATCTTCATCTGCCAGATATTCATCAAAGGTTGTATGGATACGGTCAATATAACCTCCTGGCGCAATCTCAATAATCCGCGTTGCAACGGTCTGCACTAACTCATGGTCATGCGAAGAAAAAAGGATCGTTCCACGAAACTTCTCTAAGCCTCTATTGAGCGATGTAATGGACTCTAAGTCTAAATGATTGGTCGGTTCATCCAAAACAAGCACACTCGCCTGCTGCAACATCATGCGCGCCAACATACACCGGACCCTCTCACCGCCAGACAAAACCTTCACCTGTTTTAAAGATTCCTCCCCTGTAAAAAGCATGCGCCCCAAAAACCCTCTCACAAAATTTTCATCTGTATTAGCCGTATACTGGCGCAACCAATCAATGAGATTAAGGTCCACGTCAAAATATTTTGTATTATCCTTAGGATAGTATGACCGGCTGGCTGAATACCCCCACTTAAAACTACCGCTATCCGGCTGAGCCTCGCCCATCAATATCTGAAAAAGCATAGTCTTAGCCAAATCGTTAGGCCCCAAAAAAACAACCTTATCACCCTTTTCAATGGTGATATTCAAATCTTTAAAAATAACCTGGCCATCAATAGACTTAGACAAATCGCTGATAGTTAATATATCATTGCCCGCTTCACGTTCCTGCTCAAAACCAGCATATGGATATTTTCGCGAAGAAGGCTTGATATCATCAACAGTCAGTTTCTCTAATATTTTTTTACGGCTGGTCGCCTGCCTGGATTTAGACGCGTTCGCGCTAAAACGGGCGATAAAATCCTGTAGCTCTTTACGCCTCTCTTCAATCTTTCGATTGGCCTCATTACGCTGCTTTAACGCCAGTTGGCTGGATTCAAACCAAAAAGTAAAATTGCCGGGATAAAGCTGAATCTTGCCATAATCAATATCAGCAATATGCGTACACACCTTATCCAAAAAGTGGCGGTCATGTGAGACTACAATCGCTAAATTATCAAATTCACACAGAAATTCTTCCAACCACATACTCGTTTTGACATCCAAATGGTTTGTCGGCTCATCCAAAAGCAGAATATCCGGATTACCAAACAACGCTTGCGCCAGAAGAACCCGAAATTTTTGCCCGGCTTTCAACTGTTTCATAGAAAGCGAACACAATTCTTCAGCGATGCCCAAACGGCTTAAAAGCTGCGCTGCTTCAGATTCAGCATTCCACCCATTAAGCTCAAAAAATTCATGGTCAAGGTCAGCGATACGCATGCCATCGGCATCGGAAAAATCTTCTTTGGCATAAAGCGCTTCTTTTTCCAACATGATATCATACAGACGTTTATGCCCCATGATAACCGTCGTTAAAACTGAAAACTCATCAAAAGCAAACTGATCCTGTTTTAAAACTGAAATACGTTTACCTTTGGCAACGGTAATATCACCCGTTGTCGTTTCAATTTCACCCGAAAGAATCTTTAAGAAAGTAGACTTACCTGAACCATTGGCCCCAATTAACCCATAGCAATTTCCCGATGTAAACATAATATTGACACCGGAAAAAAGCTTGCGCTGGCCGAACTGCAAAGAAACATTATTAACCGAAAGCATGTTATTATTCGCTATAGTCGTGATTCCGCCCCCTTGCACAAAGGGGCCATTTTTAAAAATATTGAAAAGTAGTTTAGTAGCTTAACACATCCATGAACAAAAATCCACGATTACCTTTCTTTTAACCTTTGGAAAGCAAAGCTGTTGAAACTCCATGCTTTAGCTTTCAGAAAGAATTGTCACTTCTCCGCTATCTAAGTCATAATAGGCGCCTTCAATAACCAATCCACCTTTTTCGGTCAATTCTTTCAAAATATGGCTTGAGAACTTTAGTTGTTCAACAACCATGGCAACATTAGCTCTAACCGTATTATCCACGATATCTCCCGGCATACTCTCAGCTTTTTCTAATGCCGGCTGAATAGCTTTGACAATGCTGCCAATATGGCCATGAGCCTCTCCACCTTCAACCGCGGCTTCCACAGCACCACAACGCTGATGGCCAAGAACCATGATATACTTTACACCCACGTGCTCAGCAGCGTATTCAAGGCTGCCTAAAGCCGCATCATTAGCAATATTGCCAGCCAAACGGATGACAAACAAATCGCCTAATCCCTGGTCAAATATAACCTCCGGAGGCAGGCGCGAATCAGAACAACTCAAAATAGCCATAAAAGGATGTTGTCCGCCAGCTATTTCCGCGCGGCGCTGGGGTGTCTGATCCGGATGAGACATTTTTGCCTCAACATAACGCCTATTACCATCAATCATTTTCTGTCGGGCGTCTTCAGCGCTGACAACTATACGCGCAGGAGCCGCTATAGCGCTAATACAAACAGACCCCAACAAAGCCAAACTCATCAAAAACGTGCTAACTTTTTTCATGGCCGACCCCCTCTTCTTGTTAATATCGCGCTCAAAACGTTTGCTTCCTGCCTATTATACACTGACAAACCCGAAATCCAAGGATCTTGCCAAATTTACCGGCTCCCCTTATTATCATTGCCGCCAGAAGAAAATATTGCTATGATACCTATCTATGCAAACTAGTCAAAGAACAGTTGAACTCCTGAGCCCGGCAAAAAATGCCGAAATCGGTATAGCCGCTATCAACTGCGGAGCCGACGCCGTCTATATTGCCGCCGAAAAATTCGGCGCGCGAGAAGATGCCGGTAACACATTACCCTCTATCCAAAGACTGATCGAGCATGCTCATCAATACTATGCCCGCGTCTATATAGCCTTAAACACAATTTTACGCAATAATGAATTAGAAGGCGCCCTTAAGATTATCAACCAAATCTACGCGCTCGGCGCAGACGGCCTAATCATTCAGGATGTAGGCCTTCTTGAACTTAATCTTCCCCCTATCCCATTAATCGCCAGTACACAAATGCATAATGATTCTCTTGAAAAAATTCTTTTCTTACAAAATATTGGATTTAAACGCGTCATTCTGCCAAGAGAATTTAACTTAAAACAAATAGAGGCGATAAAAGCCAAAACATCTATTGAGCTTGAATGCTTTGTTCACGGTTCCTTATGCGTAAGTTACAGCGGGCAATGCCATCTCAGCTACGCGCTCGGAGGCCGCAGTGCTAATCGAGGAACCTGTGCGCAACCATGCCGGCACACCTACAGCCTGATAGACGAAGATGGAAAAATCCTCGCCGAAAATAAACACCTTCTCTCTTTAAAAGATCTTAATCGCGCAGATCATCTAAAATCGCTAATGGAAGCGGGAATTACATCATTTAAAATAGAAGGCCGGCTTAAAGATATCAGCTATGTCACCAATATCACAAGCTTCTACCGCCAAAAACTTGACAAGCTGATTGATGGCAAAGATTTTATCAAAAGCTCATCCGGTAGGGCCATCTTTGATTTTACACCGAATCCATACAAAACCTTTAACCGCGGATATACCAGCTACGGCCTCTGCGATAAAGAAAACCAAATAGCTTCTGTTGATACACCTAAATCTCTCGGAGAAGAAATCGGAATTGTCGCAAAAACCGGTGACAACTATTTTACCTTGTCCTGTAAACATGATTTAAAAAATGGTGATGGAATATGCTTCTTTGGCCGCAACCACACCCTTAAAGGCACCCTTGTCAACAAGGTAAAAGACGGAAAAATTTATCCTGACAAGATGTACAATCTAAGGGAAAAAATGCCCCTTTACAGAAATCATGACAAAGCATTTATAAAAATGCTTGAAAAATCACCCTGCAAAAGAAAAATAAACATTACTTTTATGTTTGAAGAATACGAAGAAGGGTTTAAGCTGACTGCCCGCGATGAAGACGCCAACACGGCTACTTTCTCTCTGTCAACGCAAAAGACAAAAGCTGAAAAAAAAGAATTGGCGGAATCAGCAATCAAAAATCAACTGAAAAGCCTCAACGATACAATTTTCAAATGCGTTAACATAACAATCAGGCTGGAAGCCATCTACTTTATTCCTTTTTCTGCGCTCAATACGCTGCGCAGAAAAACCATTGAAAACCTTCTAAAAGAACGCGAAAAAAATCAGCCAAAAAAAAGCGCGCGCCTGCTCGTCAATGACATCCCTTATCCGCTTAAAAATATTACATACCTTGAAAACTGCCTAAATGAGAAGGCCAAGGCCTTTTATAATCGCCACGGCGCAAAACTTAGTGAATGGGCAGCTGAAAGCGGTATAGACATGAACGGCCGCAGAGTCATGATCACGAAATATTGCGTCAAAAAAGAGTTAGGCTTATGCGGCACAGATCTTGGCCCCTTGTATCTGGTAGATGAAAACAAACACAAGCTTCTCCTGAAATTCAACTGCAAAGAATGCCTCATGGAAGTATATCTCGCGAAAAAAAGCGAATAACATGCGTAAAAACTATCTTAAGGGAATAGAAATTATCTATGAAGACCGTGACATCCTTGTCATTGACAAACCGCCACGCCTATTGACCATGGCGAGCCAAACAGAAAAAGAAAAAACAGCCTACCATATTCTGACAGATTATGTCCGCAAAGGCTATGTCAAATCACCTAAAAGAATTTTCATCGTCCACCGCTTAGACAAAGACACCTCAGGCTTAGTCATCTTTGCCAAAACCGAATCTGCAAAAATCGGCCTTCAGGAAGAATGGGACAAAACAGAAAAAAGATATCTCGCTATTGTTTACGGCAAACTAACAAAAAAGTCTGACACAATAACATCTTATCTCACAGAAAATGCCGCACATGTCGTCTATAGCACACAAAACAAATCTATAGGAAAACTTTCCACCACTCAATATACGGTCCTTAAAGAAACAAAAGATTTCAGTCTTCTGGAGATTAATTTAGTTACAGGCAGGAAAAATCAAATACGCGTCCATCTCGCTGAAAAAGGACACCCGGTCGTAGGCGATACAAAATACGGCCAAAAAAACGAATCACACAAACGCCTCGCGCTGCACGCCTATTCCATATCTTTTCTGCACCCCTGGAACGGCAAAAAAATGTCACTAGAAACAAAAATCCCAATCTATTTCACGAATCTCATAGGTAGTTTTTGAAATTCAGCCCATCATAAGTAAGTCCGGCAATTAAAATCACTATCCCTCCAACTTTCACAAAGGATCTCTATTGATGGCGTAAATCATTTCATAGAGCCTGCCGTAATCCCGCATATTAAAATTCATTGCGAGTCGAGGCAGATCAAGATATTCCTTTTCCTGAACCTCTTTACACGTTGGAAGCGCGATTTTAATCTCGCCGCTCGTTAAAATATCCTGGAATTTTTGATTAATAAAATTTAACGTATCAGAAGAAATCTCCTTGTTCAATCGAATCACCGTCTCACCTGAAACGTATCTTATAGAGTGGTACACCTTATAGAAATCTTCTATATATTTTATAGCCTCATCAACCGTTTTCACGATACTAAAAATTTTAAGGTCTTCCCTGTTAATAAAACCACTCTTAAGCAAGTGGTCCTTTACATAGCGTTTCCAGGCGGTCCAATAGGTAGAGCCTTCTGGCTCCATCAAAATAATCGGCCGTGGTTTAGATTTGCCGGTTTGCACCAGCGTAAGCATCTCAAACCCTTCGTCATGCGTGCCAAACCCTCCCGGAAAAAGAGCCGTCGCGTCTGTCTCTTTAACAAAGATCAGCTTCCTGGTAAAAAAATATTTAAAGTTTATGATTTTATCTTTTTCGTCAATAAAAGGATTGGAATTCTGCTCAAAAGGAAGCCTGATGTTTAATGCAAATTCTTTGCCCGCTTCAGCGCCTTTATTGCCAGCCTCCATAATACCAGGGCCACCTCCGGTAACAATCATATAACCCTTCGCTGTAAGTTTGCGCGCGAACTCTTCGGCCATCTTATATTCCGTTGATGTTTTTTTAGACCTGGCAGACCCGAAAATAATCACTTTCTTAATATCTCTATAGGGAGAGAACACTTTGAAAGAATACCTCAACTCTTTTAACACATTATTAACAAGCTTAAGATCACCTGAATCAGATGACTCTTTCCCCAGCTTAACAGCGGTTGTCAATATCTCACGTAGTTTAGAGCTGGTTTTAACAGAACCAAACCTTTTAACAAGATCCTCTATCAAGTCATCGATCATTTTATCGCCAACACTGTATTCTCTGTGTGCTTTTTTCATAGTGTACTCCGCTAAAAATTTAAGATGTCTCTTGAAACATAAAATTCCTATTACAGAAGCTTACTTCACCCCATTTATTCATAGAAAGAATTATATTCTCTCGTAGTTCCATCGTCAAACAGAAAGATATAAATACCAAGAAAGCTAGGATTCGCTAAAAAAATAAAACTAGAGTAATTTCACAAAAATTGTGTTTTTTTAAGAGGAAGTATTTCCGTAAAAGTATCCCTCCCGGGCAAGACACCCGGATTAATTAGCTTTACGAAGCAGGATTGCTTTTACTTTTTTAGTGATTTATCTTTTTCAGCGTACTTTAGGACAGTCCAAACAAAAGCGGAATGGCTCCAGGTAAGCGGAGAAACACTCAGAGGTGAACCTGTTACAGGATGCACTTGTTCAGCCAGTACGCCCGAGGCAAGCGCATTTTTTCCACACCATTCAAGATAAGGGAGTGCCGCTTGAAGCTGCTGCCGATTCTCTGCCTGATCAATATAATATTCTGCCAGCCAGAGTGTTGAAATAAACCATGGATTTCCGGGAATATCTTTTGGGCTATCTTGCGAACGTTGATAGACGTCGCCTTGATATCTGGCACAACCTTCAATAGAAGTTTTCAGCCAGAGCTGCTCACGCACAGCTTTAGCTGTTTCAACCATACGCGGGTCATTAGGATCCAGAACACCTAGGGTTACCAGGCTTAAAAGGCTAATATCAATAGTTTCATCAAGTTTATATCCTTCTTCTGTCCTGGAACCTGAACGGGCAAATCGCTTTAGCCTATCATGATAAAGATACTGAGTAATTTTTTCTGTCATTTCATCAGCCGCAAAACCATACTTACCTGCCAAAGAATCATCTTGAAAAAGTCTGGAAAAATTCGCAGCAGCCCGCAAACCCGCAATTACGGATGCAACCGTATAGGTGTGCAGCGCGTAACGCTCTTCCCAAAGATCATAGGAAGGCAAAGGCAGCAGCGTTTGCGAATCCCGGTAACGAACCAAAAAATCAGCGGCTTTTTTAATAAGCGTGTTATAAAAAGGCCTAATAAATTCTACATCTTTCAAGCTTTGATAATGTATCCAAAGCGCCCAGAGAGTCAGAGCGGTTGAATCTTCCTGAATAGGAAGAACCTCTTTGCCATCAACTAACCAAGCGTGCCAATTACTGGCAAGAGAGCCATCCGGATTATAATGCTGAAATAAATAGCCCTCATCTGACAAAACACGCGCGCAAAAATCAAAATATTTCATGCACACATGTGAATAGCCGGCTTTTGCTAAAGCGGCGGCAACAAAAGCGCCATCACGCCCCCACATATACGAATACGTGTCTTTTCCGAAACGAACAATATCAGAATCATTGGCGGCAATAATAGCGCCCTGATTGTCAATCTGAGTCCTTAAAATAAGAAGGCTGCGGCTAAAAACATCAGTAATAGATTTTGGCAGCCCTTCAATCTTAAGAGAGTGTTTGTGTACCCATGTCGTCCAATATTTTGACGACCGCCGAATAAGTTCTTCCGGTGTATTATGATGAACTTCAAAATTAAGTTTTGCGACTTCGGAATAGGTCGTGCCCGCTGCCATCCAATAATAAGCGTTTGTTTTTCCCTGAGCAGGCAATTCCAGCCAAATACCGATGATGGAATGAGGTGAGCCCCATGCGGAAGCATCTCCGCTCAATTCTCCACTCTCCACATCTTTAATAGCCTCAGAGCTTCCCGAAGCGGTTCTTCTGCCACAGGCAAAATGCTTCACGCCCCATTGGTCATGCGCCCAACAACTAATAAGAAAATACCGATGCATTTTATAGTGAATAATTGAGCAGCTTCTGGGATCAAAATAAGCTGTGCCGCCAATATCATTTCCATAGAGATTAAAATCATGGCTAAAGAATAGCCGGACCTGTCTTACTTTTTGCCGCAGGTTAATCACTTCAATTTTTTTAACATAAATGTTTAGATCTAAATCCACAACATCCGAACATCGAAGCTCCAAACCTAAAACATCATTTTTTAGCAAGACATCTGTCACAAGGCTTTCATTATGATATCGTAAATCTTTCTTCCATTCCGGCCCTATCCAGGAATACTCTCCATCCACCCACACGCCAAATTGAAAAGGCTGCCCGCTGGAATGATTTTCCTGCCCGATAAAAGGAAAATAAATGTCTCTAATCTGATAATCCGAATCAAAATTCAAAAGAAGAGACCCATTACTTACCGGGATATCTTTGGGCATAAAGTCCTTTCCTTGAGAATCCAATGATATAGCTGTGAATATTTCCCGGCCATACTGGCGATCGAAAAATTATCTTTAATATGCTTACGACAAGCCGCGCGGTCAATAAGAGGTATCTTCTTAACAGCCTTAGCCATCCCCTCTATGGAATCAACAACAAAACCGGTTTTGCCATGAATAATAATCTCAGGCACTGAACCCTCCCGAAAAGCCACCACCGGAGTGCCACAAGCCATGGACTCAATCAACACAAGCCCAAATGGTTCTCCCCATTGAACAGGAAACAATGTCGCCCGTGCATGCTGATACCATAACTTCTTCTGAACGCTATCAACTTCTCCAATATAGATAATCTGCTTATCTGAAGCTAAAATAGGCTTCATAAACTTTTTATAATAATCGCCTCCGGTAAATGATTTGCCCGTAACTGTTACAAGATCAATAGACTTCCTTAACTTCTTAAAAAATATCCGGTCTTTTTCTTTATTCTGGACATTTCCAGCGATAATAAGCCGAGAACCTGTTTTTTTAGCAACTTCAATAGCTTTATCCGGCCCTTTATCATGAGTAATCCTCCCAATAAAAAATAAATAATCCTGCTCGCTGGATTTTTTTTTGAACGGATAATCTCCTACATCAATACCATGATGAATCACTGACTGCGCGTTAATTAAGCCCCGATGCTGCTTTTTCTGATATTCACTGATCGGAACAAAATACGCATTAGAAGAAGAAACGAGCGATTCATTCCAACGCTTAAACGACCCCTTATCTTCAGCAGGCACATGGAGAGTCATTACAATAGGAACAGGGCTTTTTAAAACCCCCTTAAAAATATATTCAGCCATAACAGCATCATGCATATGAATAATTCCAATATCGCCCTTCCTAGCCCTTTGAAGCGACATAAACAGATGTTCGCTCATTCTTTTCTGCTGTAAGCATGTGTTGTTGCTCCAATACTCGCTAAAACTTTCTTTAACGGTTGTGCACTGTTCCCCCACAACGCAAGAGTCCCCTGAACAAGCAACAATTGAACGATAGCCTAATCCATGCAGACCTTTATCAATATTATAAATAACCGTTTCAATAGGGCCATAGCCCAAATTTTCCTTGATCGGCCGGTTTAGGGTCGCTATATGAAGCACATTAATCTTTTTTCTCTTTTTTATCATAGCAATATCTTTCTAAAAATACGGGAAATACGCGGCAAAGGATATTTAAAATAGCCTGCCAACAAGAGAGAGGAAAATAAACAGCCTGATTGAAATGGAATATATGAAGAAACTTCAGGGCGTGTTAAACACAAACTATCTCGTTCTGTGGAATACGAGCTTATTATAACACAAAAGAGATCAGATAGATACAGATTAGAAATACTCTTTTTTTTAAGAAGAACTCTGAGATAAAATCAAAACCGACAACTTCCTTTCCATTCTAAACCGAAAAGGCTACCTCCTTCGCAATAGCCGCCTCTCCAATTCCGCTACCATGGATTTCAATCCCGCTATCACATGGTCCTTGCCACTGACCGCCCTCAAGGATGTTTCTAACTGCTTAATCTTCACAGCCAACCCGTCTAATATCTTCCTGGGTTCGGTAATATCTTCCATCGCTATAAGGATCAGCTTCTTACGATGAGCATCCAGATAAACTCGGCGGGCATTCAAAAGCAATATCCGCTTGCCGATATCAGGAAAAACATGCTCTACCTCAAAATCATCAAGACTTGTCGTTTTTAGAAGAATATCTTCCAGCAATTCCCGAAGTTTCGCAATATCCCATTGGCGATTTCCTAAATCATAAATGTACTCTCCGACCGTCTCCTCAGGCTTTACTTTAAAAGCCTCACAAAAAGAACGGCTGACGGAAGTAACTTTTAAATTCTCGTCCAAAATGATTAAAGGCTCATGCACAGCATTAATAATATGTTCGGCATATTCAAGCGCATCCTGAATCGCCTGATCTTTTGTTTCATCCTCATGTTCCATCTTTTTATCTCCTCTGGCTATCTATAATTAAAAAGATCCTTGAGACAATAATTCTTTTCTGTGGCCTTATTCAAAGTCTTGAGAATCTTTACCTGCACATGTTGAGTCAGCCTCCTCCCTTTCACAGCACGCGCTACCATCTTGTAAGAAATCTGCTCTGTTGAATTTTCCACAAGATCGCACGCCTTTAGGCCATATTCAAGCATAATCTTTGCAATCGGCTGCTCACCTAAATTTCGTTTGACACCAATAAACTTATCATCTTTCATGAATAGCTCTTTTTTAAAAATATTTAGCAAAGAATACAGCAATAAATTGCCAAAAACAACATAGCAGCCACTATCTCTTTTGCTCTTTTTCCGAAGACTGGAGAAATACAAATATATGTTTTGTAAACTCTTCCGGATATTGATACATTAGCCCATGCCCGGCCCCTTCAATCTGCACTAAGCACGCTAAAGGAATACAGTTAGCCAAAAGCAATGAATTCTTCGGCGGGGTAAGAACATCTTCCGTTCCGGTTATTAGCAATACCGGCAGAGTTAAGTCCTTGAGCCGGCCACAACAACCCTCCCATGTCATCATGGCCTTCGTCTGACGGTCAACAATCTCAGGAGAGCTTGTTTCAGTTACTTTAGGAAGATCTTTAAGCGAGCCGAGATTATCTTTTAGCCATTTATCTGGAAAAATAAGATTGATCATCTTGTGAGTTCTTTCTTCGGATGTGCAGGAAGTATCAGTCAATTGCTTCATCACCCCCTCTTGCGGCTTTAAGGATTCTTTTCCTCCGCAATCCCCCGCATAGAGAATCAACTTATTAACCATTTCAGGATAACGCAACGTAAATTCAAGAGCAATATTAGTGCCCATAGAAAAACCTAAAATATTGGCTTTTTTTATATTCAGGGCATTAAACAATCCGGCCGTATCTTCAGCAAATAAATCAATACTAAATTCTTTATCGGAAGCCGTTGAACTGCCCATTCCGCGATTATCAAAAATGATAACCTGAAAACGACTGGCAAGCTTAGTTAAAACTCTAGAATCCCACATATCCATCGTAGAGCCATAGCCCATAATTAAAACTAAAGGGTATCCTTGGCCAAGTATTTTATAACCAAAAGTGACGTCATCAACTTTTACAGTCTGCAATATTGCCTTTCTTACATTGCCTGGCCAGGCGAAATTCCAGGCCTATAATTTTTTGATTGTTTCTTTCTTTTTGACACTATCGCTGTAATAGCACCAATCCCAAAAAGAATAAAAGATGCCGGCTCCGGCGCGACACTGGACGAATATTCTATAGAAAGTTTAGGGCGCCAGGAAGGATTTGAATAATCTGAACTAAAAGCGTAACTGTAAACACTCTTATTATAGTTTGTATCATCCGTTACCAATACCATGCCATAATTATTATCCGAATTGGATACCCAAAAATTAACCATATCTGTAATGTTAAAATCTACCCAGGAATAACTGCTTAAAGATATCACAGATGAACTCTGATAGAGTGTATCGTAGGAAGGCGGCGTAAAAAGCGTTCCCGCAGGTGACTCTTCCCAGGAAGAAGTCGCCCTATCTATGTAGATAACATTATCACCGTTGTATGCGGTATCATAGGCGTATAAACTCAATGTCGCGCTCTGAATATCTTTGCCTGCCAATTCAGACGGCAAATCAAACCTTAACAGGCCGCGCCCCTGGAATGATCTATTATTAGTAATTTCAAAACAGTTAAGCCCTCCAAAATTATAGTTGTTTGAATTGCCGGGATAGCTATACCAATTAGCGTCCTTTCCTTCCTCCGCTCCAGGCTGTAAAACCAGAGATTCAGCACGCGCATTCATAACCGCAAAAAACACAACAACAAGTCCTATTACAAAAACTTTAAAAACTCTCCTCATAATTCTTTTTCTGCCTTTCTTTTAAAAACAGTTATCATCTTTACCGGAGGTACTAACCCATTCTAATCCATTATTTTTCCAGATAATGCTGGATTTCATCAGCGATTTGCGAAGCGAGCTTACGCACATCCTGCTCAGATGTATGCTTGGCCATCACAAACTTTGCCGCCAATACATATGGATTACCGCAAACCGCGAGGCCTAAAACACCACCCGGCCCTTTACTAGCACTCGAAGACTTCAAATCCAATTCATCGCTCGTCTTATTCTCATCCAAGGGCAAGCTACTTATCATAACCTTTACTTCCATATCAGTAGCACCCGTGTTAAGCCCCACAGCCGCACGCTTTAAAGGATCGCCTTCATCCATTTTCATAAATTCACCCTGCACTAAAATACCCTCTTGTCCTAACTCGTCCGCGGCTGTCAACCGGCTCGCAGAAATCCCCTTCTCATTGAGATCATTTACCAAAAACCGCGATAATAACGCTATTAGGTCCTCCCGCCGCAATTCCGCACGCTCTTCCTTCACATTTTCAAGAATTCTCGGCCTGACTCTTTCAAGCAGGCTCTCACCGGAGGCATCTTCCTGATCCTGAGATTCCTGGTCAATAGTAAAATCGGCAACGTAAACATTAGACACGGCTTCAGCCGCGGCAGCCGCCACGCCTTCTCCAGCGACAAAATAAATCATCATAAAGAGCCAAACCCAAAAAACAACAGCTATCTTTACATGTGTCCTCATCCTAATTTTTCCTCCTTAATTATTAAAACAATCACGCCTGGTCCAATGCCGGATAAAAATAAACAATCACATCATATTTTGGAAATTTCCGGGCAATATCTTCTTCAAAAACTTTTTCAAACTCCTGAGCCTGAATCATAGTCGTGTCCCTGTGAATATCAAAGCATATATAAAGGAATATCTTTTCACCCGCGTTCCTCATGCGGATATTGTGGATGCCAAAAGCTTTAACCTTATGTTTTTCAACGATTTTCTCAACCTCGCGCCGCACCTCTTCGGTCGGTGCCGCGTCAAGCAGCTGTGCCAGGCTTCTCTTAAGAAGCCTGATAGGCGTCCATATCAGAATCGCCGCAAGAATAATTGTCATAGCCGGATCCACATAAGGCGTCAGATGAGAATAACCTTTTCTGTGCAGATAAAAACCGAACCCAAATCCCAACATCATGGCAAAAGAAAACAAGGCATCTACCAGCCAATGCAGGCTCGACACCCTCAACATATGCGAAGACGTCTTCAAAGATATTCTTTTTAAGTAAACAGAGGTAAACAAAGCAAGAAAGCCTGCTACAACAGCCGCGTACATCGGTATGTCATAACGCGCGATATCATCAGCGTGTACGATATCCTGGATAGCAAAATACAAGGCGATTACACAGGTCAACATGATCATGCTGCCCTGCATCGCCACCGTGAAAGGCTCAAATTTATCATATCCGAAGTTGTAAAACTGGTCCGGCGGCCGGCCCATCTTCTTTAAATTAAAATGAAGGACAAACGCCATTAAGATAGTGATAAACCCCGCCGAGGCATCAAGTAGAAGCGTAATAGAATCTGAAATAATCCCGGCGCTTAAAGCGATTAAGAATATAACGATAGAAACAACTGCCGAAACCCGCACAACCTTTGCCTGCATCCGTTGTTCTTTTTGGTTTTTTTCAAGCATAAATTTCTCCAAAAAAATTAAATGAACCGTCCCCTTTATTCCTTCGCTTTTTTCCTAATCGTCAGAATATTTTTATTCCTCTCTCGCTTGTATTTGGCATGATCTGCTAAACGGCCGATGAGATGGACACCCAGGCCTCCTATTTCGCGTTCGCTAAATGACTTGTCAATATCCGGGGCTTTAAATTGTAACGGATTAAAAGGCTTGGCATCATCAGAAATTTCTAAAATAAGATCTTTTTCCTCTAAATAAATACGCACAATGATACGATGCCGTTTTACATCTTCATACCCATAATAAATAATATTGCTGACAGCCTCTTCAAGCACAAGACAGGCTTCTTCAATAATTTGTTTGCCTAAATGGTTCTTCTTTCCAAAAATAACACAGGCCTCTTTTAACCTTGGGATTTCAGAAATCTCGTTCCTTAAAATAACGGTCGCGCCGTCTTTTATATGAGAAGAGCTTTTTCTGGTATCGGCAAAAAACTTTAGCGCCATAACCGTAATGTCGTCTGACTGCGGCGCGCCGGCTGCAAAAGACTTGACCTCATCTAATGTCGCCTCAACAATCTCTTCAACGCTATCTTGCGCAAGATTCGTAACTTCGTTTTTTAAGCGCTCTTCAGAAAATTGCTCTTGCTTCTCATTAAAGGCCTCTGTGACGCCGTCCGTGTACATGTAAAGGACATCCTGCGGACGGAGAGTTATCTTTTCCTGCTTAAACGGCTTATCTTCACTAATTCCTATAGCGCCGGATTTAGCACCCACCAAAAATTCTACCTCTTTGTTGCCACGAATGATCAAAGGCGGATTGTGTCCAGCATTAACAAATGTAAGCTCTCCTGTCTTAATATTCAATACACCGCAAAAAACAGTAATAAACATCCCTAAATCATTTTCCTGGCAAATTTGTTTATTGGCTCCGGCCAAAATCTTACCCGGCTCAGATATAACGCCAGCGGTCGCTTTGATCAAGCTCTTGGTCATAGCCATAAAAAGGGCCGCCGGTACCCCTTTGTCTGAAACATCCGCGATAACAAAACAAAGACGATCATCGTCTATCATGAAAAAATCATAATAATCCCCGCCCACTTTCTTAGCGGGCGAAAGAACCGCGTAAATATCAAATTCCGTTCTGTCGCTAAATGCGGGAAAGACCCTTGGCACAATACTCATCTGAATATCATGGGCGATATTTAATTCACTCTCCATCCTCTCTTTACTGGCGACTGTTTCAGTTAATTCTTTGATATATTTCTTTAAAGCTCCTCTCATATAAATAAAAGAATCTGTCAGCCTGCCCACTTCATCCCGGGATTTTGCCTCAGGCAACACAAACTCCAGATTTCCAGAAGCGATATCCTGTGTAGTCTGAACCAAAGTCCTCAAAGGCTTCGTAATAGAACGCGTCAACAGCGCAATAACAACCATAAGAAACAAAAATCCTATAGCTCCTATCGTAAATACGATATGATTGAGTTGCGTGATACCGGCCATCAACTCATCCTGAGGAAAAACGATACCCAGCGACCATCCGTTAGAAGGCAGGGGCATATAGGCCAACCAGCATTTTTTTGATCCAAGAAAGCACTGTGTCGGCATAAAACCGGACTTCCCTTTTATCATGCTCTCACCGATCGCGCTATTGCTGCCGAGCAAATCAAAGATCGTTTTATGCATTATAAAACTCTTATCCGGATAAGTGACAAGCATACCTTTTTTAGAGATCAAAAAACCATAACCGGTCTGGCCAATCTTAATATCTGAAATAATATCTTCCAGCCATGTCAAAGAAACATCAGCCGTAATAACACCCATAAATTGTTTCTTACCTTCAACATTTTTATAAAAAGGCGCGGAATAGGTGGACATAATGATATCTCCACCGCCTTCATCGTAATATGGCTCCGTCCAGACCGCACGTTTTGATTCTTTTGGAATACGATACCAATCCCACTCAAAATATTTATAATTCTCGCCCCCTAAATATCTGAATTTTATCTCACCTTTGCTCTTATAGTAATAAGGCGCGAAATAAAGCGCTTCTTTTTCAAAAGCATAGGGCTCAAAGGCAATAGTCGAGCCATAAATCTCAGAATTATTTTCAATCACTGAACGCAATAATCCAAACAATCCTTCCTTATCGTAAGAATAATACTCTAAAGAATAAGCGATATTCTCCGGAACCTTCTGCATAGGCAAGAGCACCGTTTCAATTTTAGCAACGGTAAGCTGGGTGAGATTTTTGGCATTCTCCCGAATGCCCTGGGTAATGATTTTGTAGGCAAATAAATAATTATATCCAAAAATAAACAGGAAGATAATTGTACAACTGGAGAGGATAAAAAAGGAAAATTTAAAAACAATACTCCTGTTTTTTATCCAGGAAAAAAGAGAGGATCTATTGCTCATTCTTCTTCTGCATGCTGTCCAAGTAGCTGTCTAACTCCTGAATACTCGCGAAGATGTTTAAGTCCGGAAGGGCGTTTATGATATCAAAAACCTTCCTGATCTGCGGTTGAAGATTAACCATGCTGAACTCGCCTTTATTCTTTTGCATGATCCTCTGGGTCTTCAGCACAACCCTCACGCCCGCGCTGCTCATATAGTTAACATCTTTCATATCCAGCACCATCGCTTTAGGCGAGTGCTGAAGAATAGCATCTAATTCTTTTTCAAGGACCGCGTATGTATTGGTATCAATAGAACCGGATATAGCGATGACAAAAACACCTGTGCTTTTCTCAATCTTACTAACCTGTATCCCCATTAAGGCCCCCTGTTCAATAGTTTCAGTTAAACCCGTGTAAATTTATTATATGTTTAACATCCTAACCTATCAAGATTATTCTGGCTTGCCCTCCGAAGCCTTGACGTAAAAGAATCCCGCGTTATTCTTAACAAAAGCGGACAATCCAAAAATTATAATCGTTCCCGTTATTTTTGATAAATAACTTATAGGCTGAATTCTGTCTTTTCAATCTTTTGCTTGGAAAACGCCGCTTTAACTTTGTCCACTGAACCCTGCAAAGCAGCCAGGATCTTAGTAACCTCCTCGGGAGTATATTCATAACTCGGAGCAGCAAGATTCGCTATAAGCTCAATCTTGGATATCGCGTTGACAACCCTCTTAGAAGCCAGCCTCTTAAACTTATCACTCTTACTTTCACCGGCCACACTTTTTTCTTCATTCTCCGCCATACCCGCCTCTTTATTCTCTTCCATACCTGCCTCCTTTTTTATTCTTCCTGTGTCATTTGCTCTCTTCTTTTATAAAAATTAGAAGCGTTGTTATTATCCCTTCCCCTTGAAGGCTGCTGACAAAAACAACCAAAAATCTGTCTAAGCGTCATCATTTAGCTTTTCATATCTTCAAAAACTGGGCTGACAAACTTTACCAAATCATGGATGCGGGCGTACAAAAGTTTTCCTTGTCGAACATAAAACAGATCCGATGATAAAGACAGCCCTATTTTTAAAAAATTATTGTATTAATTATACCCCTAAAGCCTCTGTGCGACAAGAAATGATGGGTTGATTACAAGAAAACTCTTAACCCCTTGCCTGCCGAAAAACAGAACAACCCACAAAGATACAGTGGGTTTTTTTGCCTCACCTGATAGAATTCAAACCTGAAAAATTTTTAAGGGCACTTCTCACAACTGGATATCAACGGTATTAATAAAAGCTCTTTCCAACGCTTATGCCAACCCCCATTATGCGAGGCACCTTCAACAACAGTTATGCGCTCAAAACATCTATCTCCTTCTTTTTCCACAAACGACTCCACTACCTCAGAAGGGACAACCTTATCTTTTGAGCCAACAAAATGCCGCTGTGGAATATAAGCCACTTTCTGCGCGACATCAAGAGGGTTTAATGATCCATCGAGCTGACTCACATGGTGATAAGCGCATAACGCGTCAGTATTTAAATTGCCTCCAACCGTGCGAAGCGTAATAACATCGTCGCGTTCTGCCGCAACAAGCACAGCGATCGCTCCACCCCCGGAATACCCGATTAGCTCTATATTCTTAGCAGACGATTTTTCTTTTAACAGGTCAATAATTTTATTGAATGATTCAACAACCTCCGGCGAAAACCTTTGGCCTGACCAATATTTTGAATCACACTCTGAAAGGCCCAAAAGAAAATATTGCCCTGGCCTGGCAACATAGGCCACATTATCCGCGGAATCAACCACAGCTAACCGCAATGCTACAGGATTTGACGGTGTCGGATCATCAGAAAGCTGATGCTTATTTTCCCACGCTCTGCCATCCCCTTCAATATAAATGCTTACGCTATCCGAAGATCTATTAAATTTTTGATAAGTCATTAAAATAAAATCGCCTGCTTTGATATATTCTTTTACAAAACCTGTCTTGGCAACAACATCATCTGCTACCGATCGCCTATCTTTAAACACCGGTAATACCGCGCATCCAAGAATAGTCATCCCTGCCAACAACGATATAATTATAAAAATATTACGTTTTGTATTCACGAGATAAGAAATTAATAACTTTTTTGGTAGACTAAAATGAGGCCTTTTGATAGCCTGTATTAAAACTTGTAACGTAATGCCGCTGAACCATAGACACTGAAGGACTCATCTCTAATTTCTGTATCGCACCCGACAATGAAAGATACATCATTCTTGGAATCAAAAGACAGCGTCCCGCCAAGATTAACGCCATTCTTCGCTGACTTAACGCCATTGGAACCGAATGACGCGCCGCCACCGGTAAATGTAGAGGTAGTCGCCATAGCATCATTGATAAAATTATACAGCCATTTAGCATGAAATTCAGGGCTAATGTTGCCCCATTCATATTTCATTACAGAGACAATGCTAGCGCCTAAGCCGGATTGCAAAATACCATAATTCTGCTGGTTCATAGTTAAGTTCATAGAACCAGCTTCCGTTTCAGTATAACCCGCAAGGTGGAGATGGTTCCACTGGATAGAAGCTAACGGCGTAAACTCTAAAGTCTTTCCTAATTCAAATTTATAGCCGCCATCCAAATAGACACCATACTGTTGTCCATCATAATCAGCGTTAGCTTTTCTGTTGATAGCCCCTACAATGATTTCGCGATTTCCTGCATACCAATTCCAGGCGAAAGATCCTACCACATCAATAAAATAGGGAACATCCGGATCCCGATATCCTGCGTATATTGTGCCCTGGCCGCTGGAAATATTTGTTTTTCCGCTATTTGCAGCTGAATTTACATGGCCATAGGCATAACCACCAGCTATACCGATTGTAAAAACATCATTAGATATATGGTCCACTCCAACAGCTGTTCCGGAATTCCAGGCGGTAAATCCAAGGATACCTTTGCGCGTACCTTGATCCAAATAACTACCATAACCTTTTGCCCAAATACTGTTTAATTTCTCTTCGTCTCCTGATGAAATCCCTGTAACAGAATTCCCAGCCGCGGTAACAGATAAAACCTTTTTCAATCTATTAAGAGAAGTCCCAACAAAATTGTTCAACACCGCTGTACTATTGTTCACAATACCCGCGTCTATTGCAGGGACCATTGTGTCAAGCGCTGAAGCTACTTGTGAACTACTCAGGCCTTCCATCGTATTTAATATAGTCTGCATATCACTCGTTGGGTCTTGCATATTATCAAGAACATCACCCACAGCCACAGAATTAGAATCCTTAGCATCAGCAGCAAAACCATTAGAGGTACGGTTTGCGGTCAAAACAAGATCGCCGTTTAGACTAGAACCCAAAAATACGACACGCGAATCATTTGATGTGATCGTCGTTGGAACAGACACACCACCGCCTGCTTCCTTACCATCTATTATGGTAAAAATAGTTCCATCTGCAATATACTCGGAAAGAACCACATTCACAATACTGCCCGCATCCACAGAGGCATTCCCATCAATTGCGATGATATTACCAAATATAGAACTACTCGTAATGCCAACATTTAGTGTCGTCCCTGCCCCTTGTGTATAGATCTGCGTACCACTAAGCGTTATGGTATTCGTGCCTAATGTCAGAGCACCGGTCCCTGTGAGTGTCAGATCACCGCCTAAACCACAATCACCATTAAAAGCTAATGTTCCCGCGTTAACCGTAGTAACTCCCGTATAAGTATTTGTTCCAGAAAGGGTAAGTGTGCCGGCACCTGTCTTAGTCACTGCGCCCGTTTGTGATGTGCCTACTTGCAACGTGTTAGCAAATATAACATCATTTGTCTGAATATCCAATGTGGCGGTAACCGCGCCCTCAATCTGAATACGCCCCGAAAGATCCTCCGTATTTCCAACAGCCCACTGCAGAACAGCATTCCCGGTAAAATCAATCGTCCCGCTGCTGCCCAATGAACCATCAATAAAACTTAGCGTACCAGACTCAAGATTTGTCCCCCCGGTATAAGTATTACTATTGGTAAGCTCAACAATCCCGGGGCCAGACTTAGTTATACCGTAAGAGCCTCCGCTCTCGGCGATAACGCTCGTAATGATCAGTTTGTCGGCCTCAGCCCTTACCCCCGAATCAGCCGTCAGCGTTATAGAACCGGTATAAGTA
>JBDREX010000022.1:0-29324 GCA_043819345.1 Candidatus Omnitrophota bacterium | reverse complement strand
TCGTCAGTGATATACGTATTACAGATAAGACGGGCAAAGAACAAAAGATCAGGGCGCGCCTGGCTGTTGATTCCAATCCGAAAGACATCTGGGAAGATCCTTTATTCAACGGCTATTCATTAAAAGATGCTCAGACAAAATTATCCTTAACCACAACAGATACCTTCTTAAAACAGACGCTGAAGAAGGGCCTTAAGGGGATGTTTGAAGGGAAGGGAGAGACGGTGAGTTCAGGGATTGTGAATATTTCTATTATCAATGTTTCAGTCAATCAATCATATTGGTTGTTTGGTTTAACAAATGTGCCGGCTCAGAAATTGAGCTTAACATCTGAAATTGTTGAATTAATCCGCATGACAACAGAACCAAAATTATTATGTGCTCCTATTGAAAACAAAGAACAGAAAAACGCCGATGCTGTTGTTCCTGAGAAAGCCATTAGAGCGGAAGCAAATGAAACAAGCAACCCGTTGTATCAAATTTTGAATCCGTCTTTAAGTCTTCAAATGAACATGGTTGGAGATGCTGCTATGAAACTTTCTTTTCCTGTTATTGGTTTTGATGAAACGATTGGGAAAGCCGCGGGCGTTAATATTTATGCTCGCGGGCCAGAAGTAAACATGATAGCCGCCAGCAGCCTGGTTGCCGGCTATCAAGGATTTAAGCGGGTCTGCACGATATCTTCTCCTATCAAAAAACTTAATAAGGATGGCGGTCTTACTGGACGCGCGGTTCGTCCGGTCAGCCCCACTACTCCTTCAGAAAAATTAAAGAATGATCTTTTTAGACGGCAGCTTGATCAGGCTATGAAAGACCAGAGAGAAAAAGATTCTAAGGATGCTTCCAGCAATCTCAACAAAGAAGGACTCAGACAGATTTTCAAGGGAGCTTTTAACTTAAGAAATCCTACAGAAGCATTCTTTTATCAGAATGTTTTAAAGCATATGGCGATGGATGCGGCATGTCTCTTGAAAGAGTTAGCCGTGAATGCGGTGGTTAATTTTGATGTAACGTTAGGTATTACCCGATTATTTAAAAGAGACAATAAAGATATACAGAATACAAAAGAGAGACTCTCTAAACAATTATCCAGAATACAGAATTTTGATACCACACTGGAAACAAAAGAATACGACCTAACAAAATTAAATGAAGAGGGCAGGAAATTGATGTTTGATGCTATTTTGCGCGGGCAAAATATTGAAGTCCTGAATATTCGATATGCCGGTTTGCTTAAATCTCATCTTTCTCAGGACAAGGTTTCATCGGATGATGAAATGCCGTCCAGCGCGGTGAGCAAGATTACGATGAATGATAATAATTATGCTTCTTCCCCGATGACGCTTTTTAGGACTCGTCAGGCCGTGAGAGATTTTTTAAAGGTAGATAGAGGAGAATTAAGTTTTGAATTTGATCATTTATTGAAAAACTTCTCTTTAAAAAATGATTATTCTAATCTCGTAGCTTTAACGGAAAGAGCCTTGGCTTTAAGAGATAAAACGCCTTTTAAACATTGGAACCCGGCGCAGATGAAAACAATTAATCGGTTTAGAAAACTTATGTTGGGCACAAAACCACGTAATATTAAAAAGGTAAGGCGCTTGGCTCGGGAAGTTTTCATGTCTGCCGGTAAAACGGAGTTAGCGTTCTTCCTTTTAACCTTACTTTACGCGAACAAAGGTCGGTTAGACATTAATAAGATTATGGTGACCGCTCATAACGTTCAGGCGGTCAGAGATGATTGGGGCAATTTGAAAGAGGCGTTTGATATCGCCGGTATCAAGACAAATCTGATTTTGAAGGAACGCGGCCAAAGAGAAGGGTTTGTTGATTACGCGGATCGCTCAGCGATTACGTTTGTTCCTTATCAGGTGCTCTTAAGCGACTGGGCCAGGGCCAGACGGGAATTTGATTACTCTATTGATTTAAAAAGGACCGCGTTGGTTGGGATGGAGTTTGACACTTTGTTTGATGATTTATTTACGCCTTTGATTCTTTTGGGCGGTGGTTCAGCAGGCCGAGGCAGAGCTATGGGTGATGCGGTACAGCATTTCAATAGAATGAAAGACGTCTATGCTTTTGCCGAAACGCTTCAATTTGGCGATGACCTGAAAGTAACGAATCTATATGGTGAAGATGTTAAAGGGCCTATAAGGCCGAATGAGTTGCACCATAAAAAATATAAGATTGAATTGACGCAAGAAGCTCTTGATAAAATTGCCGCCCGTTTTGCCGATGACAATAATTATTTTGCCCTGGTTCGCGGCTGCGTGGAAGCCAGGTATCTTTATAAAGAGAACAAAGATTATGTTAAAGATGGCGGCCGGATCAAATTGATTCAGGAGTCAACAGAGCAGATTTATGAGAATCGTAACATGCAGGATTTAAATATCTGGTTTGCGCTTTATGTAAAAGAAAACATCTTTTCCGAGCAGATCACATCAGAGAATATAACAACGATTTTGAGCAGTCATTCCGAGGTGATTGATTATACAAATCTTTATTCCATGCTTGAGGAAATTCGTTTGGTTTGGGGCTTAAGCGGAACATTAGACCAGTCGCTCCTAAAGAGCTTTGGATACAAGACAAAAACGATTAAAACGGATGATGTGGAAAAGGCTCGGGATGCGGCGGTTGTGTCTAAAGAAGGTTTTGTTTACCGTCAGCAAGACCAGGCTATTAAGGATGTGATTGGTCAGGCGATTGAAAAATCTCAAAAAGGCGAGCGAGTTGTTATTTATGTTGAAGATATTGCTACTGCCGAAGGCCTTGAAGGGGAGTTTTCAGAAGCCGGGGTTAAAGTTAATTGCCTGACGCCGAAGATACCCACAGGTGTTGTGCATAAAGTTGTTAGAAATATAGGGGCTAATGGTGCCGGATGCAGAGGGCAGATTACGATTATTACTTCGTATTTAAGCCGTAATACAAACTTTAGTTTGAAAATTGACGAAGACAGAGGAGAAACAATAGAAGATAAATCAGCTATGTTTAACTTTTTGGTTGTTGGCGGACGTGATGTCTGGCGTTGGCAGAGACAGTTGCTGGCGCGTATTCCGCGTTTGTATAAGTATGATGAAACTAGTGGTGAATATTCTTTTGACCGCGCCCGTATTATTTTGTTCTATTCTTTGGACCAGGCCCTATTTAGAAAATGCCCAAGCGAAGCTGCGAAACTTGAAAAGATGTTGGGCACACGCGAAAAAATGGAGTTTAGAGAAAAAAGTATTATGACCGAGAATAATAAGGCCGGCAGGATTGTTAAACATATTATTCAGGCTTCCACAGAAGAATATAACAAAGAATTGGAAAAACAGCGTTTCATGGAAAAATCTATGACTGATTTGGGTAGGATTTTTGATCAGATCAGGCAGGAATATAGAGAGAATCAGAGAATGCTGAAATGGCTGAATGAGGCGTGGAGCGTGTTTTTATCTGAGGCGGAAAATCTGCGGCATGTTTGGCACCAGGGTGATGAAAGGCAGGTAGCTGCGGCATTTGCCAAGACGGTCGCGGAAGCTTTTGATAACACGGTGATGAAGGTTTATCGGGAAAAAGCGCGGCTTGAATTCGCAGATTCAGATGAATTAGGTGAAGTTTCTTTGGTGCCTCAGGCACAAGTTTTTCGAGGGCCGCATGCCATCCTAGATTGTCTCATGACGCCTTTTGTGTTGATCGGCCTGCCGATTATGTATTTAGCCAAGAAAGTTACAGTTAAGAAGGCAAAGCATTTTTCGGGCCTAGGAAGAGCGGGCGTGATGACGATGACCACGTTAATGGTTGTCGGCGTTGGGGTGCAGGCTTATGGGTTTGGTTTTACTTCTGATCAGCAGAAGGCTTACAATAATTACGTTGGTTTAAAATCCGAACTTGAGGGGATCGCTAAAGAGCTGGAAAAACTTAAAAAGCAGGAAATTACAACGGGCATGAGCCGTGATGAAGCTAAGGCGATGAAGCAGCTGGAAGTACTTCAAAAACAGAAGATGCAGGAATTCGCGGAAGCAGGCTATCAGTATACTTATCTCATAGGGCAGGATAGTATGAAAGATTCATCAGCCAAGATGCAGGCTCTGGCTGGAAATCAGCTGCAGCTTGTGGAAATTTTTACAAACATCGGCTCTATATTTGCTGCTTTGAAAGTTCCTGAGTTGACTAAGGAGCAGAAAAAACAGTTGGACAATCTTAATAAGCAAAGAAAAGAAGTTGAGGCGACAATTGTTTTCAAATCTAATGAGCAGAAGGGTGAATTTGATGATCTGTCCAAAAAGTATGAGTTGGCTCAATTGGAAATTATTTTAGCTTCTTTTAATAGAGAAGAACAGCTTTTAACAACGGCTATAACTAATTTAAAGAAAGAAGCCACGGTGACAGAAGATTTGGAAAAAGCGGAAGCTCTTAAGGCGGATCTTCAGAGAGCTGAAGCCAGGCAGGAGTTGGTTAAAGGCTGGAGCCAGGTATTAAAGCCTAAGAGCAAGGTTCTTTCCTTGGTTTTATCTGCTAAGGCTAAAGAAGCCGGCTTAAAACCGCTTGATTTAACCAAGATGAGCTTGAAAGAGAAGATGGACCTGCTTAAACGTTTTCAAGAGGCGGGTATTAAGCCCTTGTCCGGATATATGCAGGTTTTGAACATGATGTATCCTGACCAGGACTTTTCAGAGGATGCTTTGAAGAGATTAAATATTAAGGAATCAGAGATTAATGAAGCTTTGTTAGAAGCGTTGACGGAGTTGCGTTTAAGAATGAGTTTAGTTGGTGTTAAAAAACCAGAAGATGCCAAAAAACTTCAGGAGCTTTTAGATGAAAAGAGACAGTCTCTTAGTCAGGAAGCCGTTATGACTGTTGATGAACAGAAGGCCTTGGTTGATATTTCGCTCGGCCAGGCGCAACAGGAAGCTGATAGGCAGGTATTGGAAGTTGTCAAAAAGAGTGAAGGTGCCTTGACGCCAGAGCAACAGGAACAACTGGATATTTTAACGAAACAGAAAGACCAGGAAAAGGATCTCTCTCGGGCGATAGCGGCTTCTCATAAACAGCAGGATATGGTTGAGGGTGTTGACGTAAAGAATCAGATGGTGCTTCATGCCAAAGAAAAGGAGCTGGAAAAGCTGCACGCGGAGATGGGGCAATTGTCCGAGAAGCTAGATAAGCAGGTGAAGTCATATTGGTTTAAATATACAGGCCGCCTAGATTTTGGTGGCGAAGAGTTAGCGATAGAGGTTTTGAAAAAGATGGGTTATTCCGGAACATTTCAGGAGATGAAGCATTTGTTTGTCTTAATACACCCTCAGGCTGAAAAATCTTTTATAGATACGCTTGCCTATGAATTACAGCAGTATTATAAACATCAGGTTAGAATTATTGAACTGCAGATTGTTTTGGCCCAGGAGGATGATTATGAAGCTGCTCAACGGGAATTATTTAATCTTAAGAAGGAAGATGCGAATTATCATTATGTTATTGAGCGCCAGGATAATCTTGTTCGGTATAAAAATCAGCCGATATTTATTTCATGGCAGATGAGGGATTGCTTGGCAAAGCAGATTGAGAAGAAAATGCTTCTAACAGTGAAGCAGCTTGAAAGAGAGTGTATCGGATCACAGAAGGATCGTGTCTTAAAGGCAAAGCAGGGCAAGGAGGTCCAAAAAGCGCAAGCGTATTATCAGATAGCCACATTAGAGGTAGCTGAACAGGATGCGATTGAAAAAAGAAGGACTTTGACAGAAAAAGTGGCTTGGCAAAAATGTAGTCCTATAACATATTATTATCTTGATTATTATGACAAGAGAATAGACGAGATTCCTTATGAGCTTAACCGCGTTGTTAAAGAGATTCAGATTATTGATATTGAGAAAGAAGAGATTGATTTGGCAGCAGCTTTAAATCGTTTGGAAGGGCGCGAGGCTACCTTGGAAGGTACGCAGACAAGAAGAAGACAGCTGGTTTTAGCAGAAGCCAAGAGAGTTTTGCATTTAGAAATTGAGCAGATTAATCTAAAGTTAAAGCCGCTTCAGTTTTATATTCGTCGTATATTGAAGTTAGGTGATGAGGGAATGCCTATTGAAAGAGTGAGAAAGATTTTGGATTTTCTGGAAGGAAAAACAGGTTTAACAAAATATGATCAACCGGAACTATTTGATATTGAACTGCTGGAGAGGGTCAGGGCTTATCAGGAGTCTTATGAGGGAGAGCTGGAAGTAACGGGTGTTTGGGATGAAGCAACAATTAAAAAAGCAGAAGAAGAAGTCAAGCTTTTGGTTGGTGTTCAGGTTGAGCAGATTCAGGTGAATATTCAAAATCCGCCTATAGTTCAAAAGCGTGTTCCACGCGGAGCTGAAGTAACTTTGGAATTTGGAAGGGAACAGACAGCGGAAGATAATAGCGCTTATCCATATCCGGGTATTTTGATATCTGTGCCGGCCCATGAAGTCAATGAGCTTGTTTTTGCTGCTGAAGACGGAGTTGTTGTAGAAGGTGCTGATCAAGGATATTTTACGCATGGCGGCTATGGTGAGGTTGTCGCGATTCAGCATTCAAATCATGAGCTTGGATTTCAGACTTACTACGCGTCTTTGGGAGAGGTTTTTGTCAAGAAGGGCCAGGAGGTTAAGAAAGGGCAGCCGATCGCTATTTGCAGCACGATTAATACGGTTGATCCGCAAGATAGCATAGTTCATCGCCTCCATTTTGAAGTTCGTGGCCGGGATGGCGAGCTGCTGGATCCGGAGTACTATTTAGGTAAGTCTTTGGCTTGGCCGGTGCAGCCTATTGTAGGGGAAACGGATGATGCTGAGATACAGCGTGAAACACGCAGAGGATTAATTGCGGAACTCAGAGGTGATAAGGAGACGGTTCTTGCTTCTAAGCAGAGGCTTTGGGAGATGCGCCGCGAAATAGAGAAAAAGAATTTACTTGAACGCAGAAAAGCTTTAGAGATCCAGCTTGCCGGGAATGAAGATCTTGGCGCAGAAAGAATTCTGGTTGTAGCGGAATTGAAACTGGTTGAACTTCGCCTTCAGGAAATTGAAACCGGCACAAGCCGCACCATTGCTTTAAATAGAGAATTTTGGCAGACGAGACTGAGAATTGCTCAATTACATCAGAGAGAAGGCGTTTTATATCAGCAGCTGGAAAAATCCCGGACACAAGATCCTCAAAAGAAGGCCGCGGCGGTTGAGTTGGAACGCAGAATTCAGGAAGAACTTCAGCAGATTAACCGCCAGCTGTCGCAGTTGTCCAGGCGCGCAGAGTTCCTCAGGCTCTTTGTTGATCTTGAGGGTGCTGAGACTCTAAAACAACAAAATGCCTTACGTCATTCAATTCTGGCGACAGAGGCTGCTCATAAAAAAGCGGAAGAAGCCTCCAAAGATATGAAGAGCCAGATTCAGCAGGTCTTTAAGCCAGCTTATGATACAGCGGTTGAAATAAGAGAAAAACAGCTGGCCATCATTGAGCCTTTTATAGTAGGCAAGAGAACTATGCCGGCTAATGTGTCTACGGCTTTAAAAGCTCTGGAAGGTATGATTATAGAAGGAAGAGCAATTAGCCTGGATGATCTAGAAAGTATGAGTGGTGTGGATATGGTAGAAAAGGATCTATTGCTGGTGATTTTAACAGGCAGTGAACCGGCATGGGTTCGCAGTATTGCCGTAAAGTTGGAAGAAGTCTTAGAGCAAAAAGTGCCTTTATATTTATTCCGCAACAAAGCCTATCTGGATAGCTGGATGAGCAAAGAGTTTCCAGTATATCAGTATGCCAACCTGAAAGATCTGCCGCTTTATCAGAAGGTGAGTGATTTAATGAATTCTTATTATGCGATTAACCATACGCTTTATGCTGTTGAGCCAGTAACAATGACAACAGAAGGCTTGCTTGGCCAGATCCAGGTGAAGCTGGATGCTGTGCGCTTGGCTATTCCGTCTTTGAATTGGCAGAAAAATGCCGATATTGTCTGTACTATTTTTGCGTCAATTGCTGGAGATAAAGAGCGTGGTGCCGGTTTTTCATGGAGATCTAAGCTTTCACAACTCCGTCAGGAAAATGGTTTAAATTATGAGGAGTTAATGGAGTTAAACCAGTATTTATATAATACGTATGAGGCTTTACTTATTTCTATTCAGCCGATTATGGAGTTGGCGCAAAGGTTGGTTAAGGAGGAGCAACAACTTCAGATGTATGCCAATCACGAAGATTCTCAATATCTTGTCGCGTTAGCAAGAGTCCGGCAGTTGCAAAGAGAGTTGGCGCGGGCTTTGTATGGCAAGGAAGATGGTTATGTGAAGCTGGAAGGTGTTGAACTTGAAACACTGTTTAAAGAGGTTTTGGATATTGCTGAAATGAAATTTAACGCTTTTATTGCGGGCCTACCGGGTATTGATAAGGTGATTGAAAAATACAATACAGGATTTTTCTCAAACGTTTCTCTTTATCTAAGTGTGGGGTATCGTTGGGCGGAAAAAACAGAGAAATATCCTCTCAGTTTGGCGATTACTTGGAATCTTTGGGATGCGGCTAAATCAAAGCAAAATGAGATTAACGAGAAACTGGAAACGATATATCTTTCCGGGCATGAACTGTTATTGTTAAAGGCACAGGATGATATTTTAGCGGCTGAAGAAACTGAAAATTTCTGGCAAGAGGCTTTAGCGCGCAGATTTTATGCTACGTTTGAAAATCTTGATTCAAAGATTTTAGCCCAAAGGCCGAAAACGGATACAAAGGGCAAAGTGACAAACGATTATCCGGATACGGTGGTTCAGCCTGTTGAGTTTGGCCTTGTTATGCCGGATTCTTTCCATATTATTCCAACGCGGGATGTGGTTGAGCCTGAGCAGCAGGCATTTGTTGCGATGAGGTCTTTGATTCAAATAGTTGATGAAATGAATAAACAGGACTCTGGGCGTATGCTTGAGGCGAATAAACAGCATTTGATCGAGGAGGTTCTTAACAATCCTGTTGAACATTACGCGGATATCAATACGGTAATGCGCGCTTATGGGAGGTTGATGAGCTTTGTTGATGTTTGGCCGGCGGATTATTCACAGGACATTGTTTTAGAAAAGATGCGCAGGAATTTAGAAAATCGTTTAAACGAAGAAGCCCTAGGTAATTTTATTAATGGCTTAAGACAGGCACGCCTTGCGAAAGCTTCTGGTTTGTTGAGAGAGCTGACGCAACAAAGAGAAGTCATACAAGTTCGTTTAAGAAGTGTAAATGAGATAGAAGGCCGTCAGCAGATGCGGCTTGATTTGATGCATCAGTTGGATGGTGTAGAAAAACGCCTTGAGCGTTTGGTGGCTGCTGATGAAGTGGCTGTGGCTGGTGTTGACATGTCTATACCGTTAGAGCAGAGATTGCCAGATATTTATGAGAACGGAACTGAGTTTGCGGTTTTGGTTTTTGCCAGCCAGCGGGCCGATCTGAATGTTTCTATTGATACGTATTGTGATCAGGCTGTGGCTATTTATTCGGGCGTGATTTTAAAAGGATTCAAAGAAGGTGCTATTACACTTTCAGAAACAGGGCATCTTTTAGGAGAACTTTTTGCCCAAAAGGCACAACTGGAAGAACTTGTTGTTGTTATGCGTCAGAGATGGCAGGATGCAGTTCGTGTGATTACAGCAGACTTATTTGAAATCTCTACGCAGAAAAAAGAAAAGAAAGAGGCGGTTTTTACGCGTAAGTATCGGGATATTTCCAAAGCTGCTGAGCAGGAAAAGGATATAAGCAGGAAAAGAATATTGTTGTTTAGGCAGGAGGTTTTAGAATATGTGGCGGCTCCAGATCAAATTGCTCTGGAAGATGTTTTAGCTGAACTGCATTCATTTGTCCGGCCGGAAGATTATAGAAATGCTCTGGCTACTTTTGATATTTACGCGCGGTTATTCAGATCAGACAATCTTGATTCTATATATCAGGATTATCAAAGGCCTGTGGATCAGGACAGTTTTGTTGATATAGAAACAATGTTGGACGAGCGTGTATCAGGGGATACCTATTATCAGCAGCTTTTGGCGCATGAAGCCAATAAAGCTGATCTTGAAAGGCTTATGGGAGATCTGGAGGAGAAACAGGGCAAAGGTATCAATATTTCACTATTGAATTTTATTATCGTGGTCAGCCACGTTAATTTAAAGACCGCGAAAGAAAGAACCGGTCAGTGGGCGGATTATCGCAGCGAAATGGAAAGTGTTATCGCTTGGTCTCAAGAGGCTCTTCGTTATGAGATCTATTTGAATATTTTGGCAACAGAAGATTTTGGATTGACCTCTGAAGAAATAAAAGCAGCCTCTGCCTATTATCAGAATTTACTTTATAATTTAAATTTAAAAATGCGCATTGATATGACCGAGGGTGGATTTAAGTTTATTGAATTTGTCCGGGCCGATAAACAGGATATGGATTTCTATTTAACTTCTGATCCTTTGAGTTTTATCGCTTTAAACGTTGCTTCGTTATTTCAGAAAATGTTCAGCGCGCCGGACAAAAAACTGATCTCTTCCAAGCAAAAAGCGGTGGCTCTTAATGTAGCCGATTTAATTCGCACAATCAACGAAGGGGTAGCGGTTAAGAAAGTAACAATTGCCGGTGTTCAGCAGGCGGTTGATGAAGAGAAATGGTTTGTGGATGTGACAGGCTCATTTTTATTAAGGGAAGTTTTAACGCAGGATAAGAAAATTCATATTGGCTATTATCCTTTAAATGAAGATTTTACAGACCTGACACAGGAAGTAATTTACCGCAAAGCCGAAACGGATTCTGCTGTTTGGATTAGCGTAGATACTCGTCAGACGGATATGATGGATTTGAATTTGGAGAAATTTCATCAGGAGTACTTAAGATTTAATTCATCACACCAGCTTTTGTCTATTGATGAGATGGCAGATGACAATACGATTGGTCTGTCTTTACGCATGGATTATTCTTCACTGATTAATCGTGACGCGCATGAGGTTGAAGAGCATCGTATAGGTACTGAATTTATTCAGGCTTTAGGTGATGGTGTTCGTTATAAAGAAGGATTTACATTGTCAATCTTAGAGGGCAGCCAGCAAGAGGGCCAAACAGGAAAGCTTGATAGAAAACAGAGCTATGTTGTTTATGTGGGCCGTGACGCTGAGAACTCTAATTATATAGCCGGCATGGAAATGGATCGCACAGGTGAAGAGCATTTTTACGCTTCTTCCCGGCAGATTTTTACTATTAAAAACAACCCGGGCCAGGTGACATTAAATTATAAAGATAAAGATGTCAGTTTAAAGTATCAGCAACGTGCCGGAAAATGGCAGGTGAGAGGCCTTTTTGAATGGAATCAAGAAGATTCAACGTTTGTTATTGAGGACGCGGTTGAGAGAGATTTTGGAAAATCAACCAGTGCTGGATTTGGCGTGCGTTATCAGATGGAATCAGGGCATGATAGCTCAGAGGGTTCCGGGAAGTCCAAGCAGCCGTCAACGGTTTATTACTTTACTTTGAAAAAACGCGGTATTTTAGGAGCCGAGGCGGCATCTATTAATTTTGGTTATGATTCAAAGACAAAACAGCCTACAGGTGAATTTAATGTAAGGCGGACATCAGGCGCTTTTGAGCCTTATATGAACGTGCAGAAACAGGGTGAGATGGATATTTTTGGTGAGGTTGGAGGTAATTATTATACATCTGGCAATAATCGCGTTGGCATGCAGGCTGGTTTTGGTGGTGAAGCTAGGAGATTTGTAAATCAGGGCGGTATGAATATGGAAATTGGACAGTTTTCTGGCAGCGTGAAAGTTACAGAAGAAAGAGATACGGTTGGCAGTGTTGAATATCGTCTTGGTTCTAAAAAGAATAATGTTTCTGTTCATTATAGTATTTCGTCATTGATTGTTCCTCAGGGCAATATTCTTTTTGAAGCCAACCGCTATAGAGATGCGATTGAAGAGATCCGAAGGCAAATAGAGAAGAAAGAGTCTAGTAAGGGTGGCCGCCTTACCATAGAAGAGATTCGCTATGTTTTAAGAAATGTTTTGGATATCAATGATTCTGAATTAAGTGCTTCTCTTGAGCAGTTAAAAGCAACGGATCTTCCTTTGTATCTGGGTTATGGGGCCACGGATAGAAAGATTGAGTTAACGAAGCCGGTTGATTTCTGGGAATTTGTTTATTGGTATTTTAAGGTGAAAGAATTAGACCAGGCGCAGGCTGCTGCGATTTTACATAGGTACCATCAGTTAAAGAATGAAGTGGCGCAGCTTTTAGGGATTATGCCAAATCCGGCAGATCAATCATTTGTTGGAGCTTTGCGTGGAGTTGTCCATTATGCCGCGGTACAGGACCTTGAGAACATGGAGTACTTTTTAGAAAAAGCCCGTCAGGTTAAAGAAGAAGCTACGCAGACATCTAATCCTTTTGTTGTGGATTTTGATATAAAACGGGCTGATTCTATAAACTTCATATTTGCCTGGACACATGAATTAATGGGCTGGGAAACAGAAGAAGGCCTGGATTCCGGTAAAGTTTTTGATTACCTGACGACTATGTTAAATTCTCAGGGAGTTTCTTTTGAGCTTGATGTACGCGGCCCGCCTCAGGCTGCGAATGCGGTGAGGACGCAGCAGCAGGAGCTTATGCTTGAGCAGGTTAAGTTGTCCAAGGAACTTTATCAAAAATCAGATCGTCTTTCTTCCCGTCAGGTTCAGGAATTTATACATATCTATTCTATATTAAAATCTCAGACACATATTCATTTAGAAACAGCTTTCTATCTAGCTTTTGAATTTATTCAGGCTGATGTTGTGTTTGTAACGTCTCATCTGCAACAGGCCATGACCAGGCTTGATCTGGATTTCAAGGGCTCATTAAAAGAGGCCTATTTTGAGCATCTTTCTCCTCGTCAGCAGGCTCAGTTAATGGCTCGCCTGATTTTCTTACAGTATGCCCAAGGGGATTTAACCGTTTATTTAGAAAAGATTTTAGGTGCTAAAGAGTATTTTGAAGGCTTGATGAAACAGGGCGGGGATTTAGACAAGAGCATTGTTATTGATATCACCTATGCTTTAGAAGGCCTCTTGCATTGGGCTAAAGCATCTCAGATTTTAGCAGCTCATAATCAATCACTGGATACATATTTTTCAAGCATTCCTGTTGCTTTGTTTAATGGAGCGCCTTATAGCTGGAGTTGGTCGGATATTGAAAGATTCCATCAGAAAATGACAGATGTGACAGATGTCATGGCGCCGCAGATGGAATCGGTTAGAGAATTTTATCAGAAGGTGGCTGAGAAGTCTGGTGTTATTCCAGAGGATATTGTTAGCCAGACGGTAGCGGTTAAGTCTGTTCAGTTGAATTCCGCAAATAGATTTATTGCGACAGCGGATAAGGACACGATTTTTATTAACCAGGCATTTTTAAATTCACCGTATCAGTTTATTGAGCATATTTTGAAAACACAGAAAGAGTTAACTCCTCAGCAGAGGCAGAGACTGAAAGCTTTGTTTGGCATGTCAGAGCAGGACATTACTATTCTGGTTTTAGTTCATGAATATGCTGCGAAACTTGGATTGAGCGATGAGGTTTCGCAGAAACTTGAAAAGATTTACATGGATAAAATGCAGGGGCATGAGGTTGAATTGACTCCTGAGATCAGAAATGATCTGTTGAAGCATTCTGGTTTTGTTGTAGATCATGGATATCTTGCAGAGGATTTAAATAATTTGGGTCAGGCGGTACGTTTTAGCCCGAGCACGACAGAAGGTGAATTTGAAGCAACCGCTGAGGTGCCTGAATTAAGCCCGGTTGATCAGGCTATTCAGGATTTTTATGAGGCTTATTTGGCTAGTGATAGAACTAAAACCGATCCTATGCTGGCTTGTTTTATTCATCGTATTACCAGGTTGCCTTTGAATTTGGCCGATGGCGTACAAGACGCCGATCGTTATATCTTGACATGGTATAGCGGCTATTGGCAGGTAGGTTTTGGTTTGATATTTGACGAACATGGCGAGATTAGAAAAGATTTTAACGAATCTATGAGATTTTTTGAAGCTGCGTATGATTTTCAGCAGGCCTTCTATGCGAGCAATACAAATCACACTTCGCCTATACTACGCCTTTTCAAAAATCCTTATTCAGGAAGAACGTTATTTATGGATGATGGTTATGACCCATTTGATTTTCACACCCTTGGTTGGTACGATGCTAAAAATGATACTGGTTTTGGGTTGCTTTATGGAGACGACGGAAAACTCAGGGCCGATTATAATGAGTCTATGGAGTTTTTTGAAGCGGTATATCAATTCCAGACAGCTTACGCGTCTAGCCAGCGTAAGAAGGTTGATGCTGTTTTAGCTAATTTCCTTCATCCAAAGACAGGGGCACCTTTTAATATCGGTGACTGGAACCTTAGCCCAGATGATATGTATGTTCTGGGCTACTATGACGCTAAAAAGAATGAAGGTTATGGTATTCTCTATGACGAAGACGGAAATGTAAGGTCAAATTTTTATGATTCCATGGATTTCTTTGAAGCGGCGTATGACTTTAATGCGGCTTATCAGGCTAGTGATAAAACGAAAGTTGATTATGTGTTAAACACATTTGTCCATCCGAAAAAACCGGGCATGGTTCTTGATATGTCTAAAGGTCTTACTTTGGATAATCTCTATATCCTGGGTTATTATGACGCCAAAGAAAACGAAGGCTATGGTCTTCTTTATGACGAAGAAGGAACGGTAAGGCCTAATCTTGTTGCCAGCATGAACTTCTTTGAAGCGGCGTATGACTTTAATGCGGCTTATCAGGCTAGTGATAAAACGAAAGTTGATTATGTGTTAAACACATTTGTCCATCCGAAAAAACCGGGCTTGGTGCTTAATATGGGCCTAGGGCTTACCTTAGATAACCTTTATATCCTCGGCTACTACGATGAAACAACCGATTCCGGTTATGGCTTAATCTACGACGTGGATAAGGACAACAACGTGTATGTCAGACCTGACTTCGCCGCTTCGATGAACTTCTTTGAAGCCGCTTATGACTTCAACGCCGCTTATGAAGCTTCTAATAAGACGAAGGTAGACGCGGTCCTGGCCAACTTCACGCATCCTAAGAAATCAGGCGTCACATTAGATATGTCCAAAGGCTTAACACCGGATAACTTATATATCCTCGGCTACTATGACGAAACAACCGATTCCGGTTACGGCTTGATCTACGACGTGGATAAGGACGGCAACGTGTATATCAGACCTGACTTCGCCGCTTCCATGAACTTCTTCGAAGCCGCTTATGACTTTGAAGTAGCCTATAAGGCTTCTAATACAGCTAAAGTCAATGCGGTACTCTTGAATTTTAAACATCCTAAGAAAGACTCTGTTGTATTAGATATGACGAAGGGTTTAATACCAGATAATCTCTATATCCTTGGTTATTATGATGAAGCTACTGAGTCAGGGTATGGCCTTATTTATGATGAAGACGAGAATGGCCAGGTCTATATCAGGCCTGACTTCACCGCTAGCATGGAGTTTTTTGAAGCGGCGTATGATTTTGAAGCGGCGTATAAAGCAGAAACAACCGATCAGGCCAAGGTTAAGAGTGTTCTTTTGAACTTTACACATCCGAAGAAAGCGGATGTTAGGTTTGATATAAGCCAAGGGTTAACTCCTGAGAATCTTTATATTTTAGGCTACTACGATAAGAAGAGTGATTCCGGCTATGGTTTGATTTACGATGAAGACGAAAATGGTGATGTTTATATCCGACCTGATTTTAATGAAAGCATGAAGTTTTTTGAAGCGGCATATGACTTTGAAGTGGCTTATAAAGCGAGCAATACAACAAAGGTCAATGCTATTTTTGCCATATTCAAGCATCCTAAAAAATCAGGTACCGTATTAGACATGACGGAAGGTTTAACGCCGGATAACCTCTACATTCTCGGCTATTACGATAAGACAACCGAATCCGGTTACGGCTTAATCTACGATGAGAATGAGGACGGCAACGTTTACATTAGGCCTGATTTTAATGAAAGCATGAAGTTTTTTGAAGCGGCTTATGACTTGATTGAAGGCGTAAAACATTATAGCCGTGAGGATTTATTTAATGAGGTTTATGACGCGCATGTGGATTTTATGAATATTGTACCGGCTGATTTGATTTTATTTGACGATATGCTTTACAACGAAGGAAAAGATAGATTTAAAAATGAAGCTGAAATGAAGGAGTTTGTTGAACTGCTGCCTTACGTTGCGAATACAATCAGGGCTCTCAATTTAGGTTATATCAGTCGTCAAAGCTTTGTTAACTGGACCGTTGGAAGGACGGATGCCAATGGTAAGCTTTTTCAGATTCAGAATATTCCTCAGGTGATCAGCTTAAGCCCGAAACTCAAAGATACTTACGGCAAAGAAAACTTGAAGGCATTGAGTACGGCCATGTTTACGATGGCAAGCTATATGAACTTCTTCTTGCAGGAATTAAAGGCCAATAAGGTTGATCTTAACGCGTTTAATACGATTTACGGTTTGCATTCTCTGGAAAGTGACTTTGAGATTAAGAAAGATGATCAGGATTTGGTGGGTGTTTTGTTTATGATTATTGCTAGCGAGAGCGGTAATTTTGTGGATGAATTTAACGCTGTTGAATACGTTAAAGCGTTGCCTTATGCGGCGACAATTGTTCTTGAGTTGCGTAAAGATCCTAAATATGTTGAAGCGCTTAACTTTTTCCATGGTGTCAATTTGACATACTCAGCTGATTTTAGCTTGAATCCGAGAAGCAGTCTTATGTTTGGGTTGAAGAATTTTGCGAGATTAGGTTCATTAATTTTTGATAAAGCTTTGTTACTGAAACAGGAAGTTTATGAAGACGCGGGAGCTTATTTGGAGATGATGGTAAAGATTTACAATATCTGGCCAAAGCTTGAACAGAGGTTAGGGCACCCGATTACGTTTGATTATGAAACGGTTGGTTTTGATTATCGTGTTTTGGCCGGTACGGTAACGATTTTTATCTATGATGGTTATAGTGCCAAAACCAGGGTGGAAAATCCTTTTAGCGCGGCTCTTTATGCCGTTAGTTTTGTCGGTGATGGCGCGTCTTTGGCAGAGTTGAGCTGCCGCTACAGCAATGATTCGGCGTTGATTCGCGAAGCTGTTCACATGTTAAGTATCGCGCAAAGAGTGGATTCTTCGGAGGTTGATAATACCGTTGAGTTCTTGAAGACGTATTATTTGCCGGAGTCTTTCTACGGCGGCATACCTTATTATTCTGTTCGTGAAAAGTATGATACACAGGCTCAGACGGGTTATTTGCTTGAAACGGTTATAGAAGACGAGCAGGCTCATTATCAGCTCAGAACTGTGTTTAAATATGCTCCAGGCCGGGTCATTATGCATGGCAAGAGAAGCTTACCTATATACGTGGCCTCTGGCTCTCAGACCTATGTTGAGCTACCTGGTGTTGAAAAACCATATTTGTATTATACAGAGGCTGATAACACGATTGATGAAGCCAATCAGATTTTGACGCAGCGGCTTGTTTACTATTCGGGCAATGGATTAGAGTCTCACACTGTTTATCGTCAGCTTGGTTTGGCTGCTGGTAATATTATCCGAGACGATGTCGCTTCCGACAGGACCTATACGACGTACGAATACAAGAGCGCTGTTATGGAGGCATTGTGGTTGGCGGCAGACGTAGAGAAGTTTTCTTTAAGCGGCGAGCGGCTTTCACATTCCCATTTTGATGAAGAAAATGATTTGGTTTTAACACTGGAGGGATTAAGAGCGGTTATCCATACAGAAGATTTTGTAACAGGCGTGAACCTGACTCAGGAAAGAGACGCGATGGGTAAGATTCACAGAGAGATCAGGCAGGATCACATTATTCATAAAGAGCTGAAACATTTCTTTAATAATCCTTTGTATGCCGGTTTCGGAGGCGTTCCTTCAGAATCTGAAACAAATGATTTAAAGACAGGCCTCAAGATTGGTGATTCTTACGCGCTAGGTTTTAACCGTTTTGCGGGTATGACATTTCAGGAGAATCAGTTGATTAAAGAAGTTTCTCAGATTAAGGCCTTGAACGGATTAGGTAATATTATTGAGTTGTATGAAGGTGAAAACGTGGCTTACAACACTCAGACGGGCGCGATTATCGCTGATACGGTAACCGTTTCAGCGTATGAGGATGATTATTGGAAGCCGTACCGTGTGGCTTCTATCCAGTGGAAGTATGATTGGTATAACGATGCACAGAGCTATGGCGATGTTATCAGCTATAGCGTACCGAAAGCTATTAGCGATATCACAACGTATTATGGTTCCTATCGTATCTTGGAGCTGGAAGAGTTCCGGGTTGGCCCTGAGTCTGTAACACATCCTTTTATAGATTTGACCAATGGTAATTTGGCCCGCATTATTGCTAAAGGGCGCATTATTGATGTGCAGATGAATTCCATTGATATTGAAGTTGCATCACGCAAAGTTAATTATTTGGGTGAAGTCATTGAAGAAACGGCCAGTGATCTGGATGAACTTGGTAGGCCTCATATGGTTAGAGATGAAGAAGGGCACGTTATGAAAGCTCATCTGCGTAAGCACCTGCGTAATCCAAATACAGGCGAGGAAAGAGATCTGTTACAGAATTTCGCGAATGGATTATTAAGTAAGATTGTTGTTGAGTCTAATGTGTTAGGGGATAACGTCTCCTGGTGGACCAACATTACTTATGATAATACACAAAGTGAGAAGTCCACCGAAACTCTGGCCTATCGCGATGTGGAGAAAATCGGTGTCGTTAAATCTACACGTACTTTATCCATGGGGAGCGGCATTTATCATAAACAGGAGATTGTTGCTGAAGGGTTATCGGTTGTTGAATATGACCAGGATGTTGTTACGGCTTTGATGAACAATAGAACCATGCTATATCAGGGGCATACATACACATCGTTAAATACTTATGATGGAAAAGACATCCTGAAATCATGGAAGATGTTTGTTGACGGTGATGAAGCGCAGTGGGTTTTAAACGTAGACCGCGCATTTTTAAATTCGGATTCTGGTCAAATCGGATTTGATTTTGTCTGGTCTAACGCCCATAAAGAAACGGTTGTGATGGATGCCAATACAGGTTTATTTGTGGTGATTACTTATGAGGTGGAGCCATCCAAGGGGGCTAAGGCTGTTTGGGTGACATTTGTTGATTTTGATGCTTTAGGTATTGAATCAAGCCGCAACACCTATGTTGATGCGGATGATGATGGTTATATTAGAAGCGATACAGAAGAAGACCTATGGGTGATCAAGTCAGAGAGAGTCGCTATTGATCGTTTGGGCCAGCAGATCGTCAGCCGTTTTGAAAAACCAAACACCGCCAAGGGGCTCATGTACATCAATACACAGATTGGTAAAGAAGTCGGAGGAACACTAGATGATGTAGATATGGGTAGCGGTGTGTATGAAACATTCTCCTATGATGTTGTGTTGAACCCTGTTTTAAGAGAAGTGGCCCGCACCACAAGAGATTCTTTTGGCGAAGTTGTTATCAATTCCAGTGAAGATGAGTTTTTCTTTGACCAGCATATGGCCAAGGTTTACTACACGACAATTTGGGGCGAAGACGGTTATGCGCTTGTGGATACACAGTCGGCCTTGAATGTAGGTAATGATTTTATTGACGCGGAGGTTGCACCGGGAATTATTGATACGCGTCAAGTTCGTATTGCCTACACCAATCGCGGCCTGTTTGAGAACAGTGCAACGTATAGCCAGGCTTTGGGAAGCAAGATTTTTGAAAATACAGCGCTTTTCGCGCAGGATGAAACAGGTATGACTCAGTCGTTCATGGATTACACTAAGGGCGGCAAACACACCATTCAGGAATATAACGCTTTAGGTCTGGTGATGGTGATTCGCAGCAAAATTCGAGAAACGATGATTAACCGTAGTCGCCAGGGCCTTGAACAAAATAGTGTTACGTATGAAAGGTTTGCCAATGGTAAATTTGGCGAACTCGTTATTAACTCTACGTCTTCACATAATTTATTTAATAAAAACGGTATGCGCATGGTTCGGGATTCTGAGAAGTTTGAACAGCATTGGTTTTCAAATCCGAAACAGATTCCTTCATACAAAATTGTTAATTATGTGAACGCTTTTGGCAATCTGATTTACGCGGTAATTGGAGCGGTGCCGACTCAGAAGGTTTTTACGCCAACCTATGCCGCAGGCGGTATTGAAGTGGCCGGGACCATTACGCAGGATGGCAAGCTTGTCAGGCGGTTTAACCGTTATCATTGGAATGCCGGCTGCCTGACACGTTTTGTTGATGATGTTGTAAAACGGGATCAGTTCACTGAGACACTTGATGAAGAGGGCCGTTCTCAGCGTGAAACAAGAGTGTTAGGAAAGACGTTGCCGATGACCATTGACGCGAAGTTCTACTATTATGGCGGCACCGAAAGGCGTAAACGCGCTGATAAGTTTATGAAGAGCAAATATTCTGTGCATGGCCAGCAGCCCAGGTGGTTTTATAATTACGGGCCGGCTGTTAGAAATAGAGCTGGCGAGTGGCGCGTTCCTGTTCAGAAATATGTCAGTTGGGGTAAAGACGCTAAAGGCGATGATTGGTCCAGCATTTTAGGCAGCACAGATTATTATCCGACGACTTCTGATGAATACTATTTGAGGCAGGAACTGACGGTTGCTGAAAAGCCTGAATTTGGAAAACTCTGGGACCGTAAAAATTATAAGGTTGTTGTTGATGAGTGGTATGTGGATCCGGTTACCAAGACGGTAACGGATATTCCGTTGAAGAGCCGTTTGGTTGACTACAAAGAGGGCAAGGAAATTACAGTTGAAACATATGAAAGCAAAGTTGATTTGAGCAATCCCAAAAAGAGCTGGGAGGGGTATGAGCTGACAGACGTTAGTACGTATGAAGTTTATCAGAAACAGAAACTTGTAACTCCGCTTTTATTGTTGGATCATGGCAAGCCGGTTATTGTGAAAGCTGGCCAGGCGATTCCAAATACAGCCGAACATATTCGCGGTGTGGCTTGGTCGCCGGATAAGGACGTTGCAAGCTTCAAACAGTATTATCAGCAGGATTTACCGAGCATCGCCGCCTTGAATGCTAATATGATCAGGGTTTATGATCCGATAGACTTTGAAGAAGTTTTAGATGAGATCGCCGCGCAAGGGTTGAAGGTGATGATTGGGTTTAGGCATTCGGATGTCTTAGATGGCAGTTATGAAAAGTACGTAAGAAAGTATTACAATCATCCGGCGATTTTAATGTGGTGTTTGGGTAACGAAGAGAACTTTCATCCGGAACGCTTTAACGGCAATCTGGATATTTGGTACGCGGCTTTGAATCGCGCGGCCGCGCATATTCACGCGATCGAAGGTGGATTGAAGGGGCGTATTCATCCGGTCACAACCGCGCACGGCGATATTGATGATCTTGTTAAGAATGATATGCGGTATTTCAGGATGTGTCCTGAGATCGATATTTGGGGTTTTAACGCGTATCGTTGGGATGATCCGGCTGGCATTCTGTGGCAGTGGAATGAGTTGATGAATGAGTTGATAGAACATTACGAAGAGTCTTTGGTAAGGCCGATATTCTTTACCGAGGTCGGTTCGGACTCTTATGATAATAATATACGCAAAGATGATCCTGATAAACAGGCTGAGACTTATACCAATATCTGGCAAAAGAGCATGGGTTATCAGGAGATGAGGAGAGTGCTTTCCGGATTAGTCTATTTTGAATACAATAACGAAGCCTGGAAGTTTGTTGGTGCGGCGGAAGGTACTCCACATGTCGGTGTGCGGCCTGACTTTGTATCAAACGAAGAGTATTACGGCCTTGTTGATGAAAACCGCAATCCAAAAGCCGCCTACAAGGCCGTGCAGGATATCTGGAAAAATGAGCCGAAAACGCATGCTTCTATAGATCCGATGCCGGATAAGAGATTGCGCTGGATCTTTAGCTATATTCGCGGAACTGATATGGTCTATTCCAAAGACTGGTCACCTTTGCGTGAAGAAAAAGACTATATTGATTTTCATAAGAGAAGCGATGTGAATGGATATACGGTTGATACATTTGGAGAGTCAGGTATTAAGCTTGAGTCGTATAACGGATTTCAGACGGATTGCGTTAAACGATACTATCGGGTGGAGTATGGTTATTATTATAAGACCGTTGAAAAGGATTGGGAAAGATTTTTCCCTGTTCGCCAGCCAGCACCAAACGCTGTCTATGGATTAGATTTTATTCCGGCTGTCAAGGTGCACATATTTGATTTTGGTGCCGCGGACCGAAAAACTCTAGATGACACCTACTATTACTATAGAATCTATGATGCCAAGGGCGACCTTTTGGAACAGGTCCGTTCTACAAAAGTGAATGTTCCTAATCTGAAAAATCAGCTAAATACTCCGGCCTTGATTGAGAAGGTTAAAGATACGCCGACTATTAAGGATAGGTTTAGATTTAATGCTGACGGCAGCCGGTATATGTGGTTTACGATCATCAAAGATAATAGGGGTGGTTTTATTGCGGCCCAGCAGATGAGGCCTGTTACATTGCCGGATGTTATGCCAAAGCGGTTTATTTACAGGAATATCATTGAGCCTAAACCAAGGCAGGGTAAGACGCTGCAGGATGTGACAGATAGATTTAATGAGTTAAAAGCTGCTGGATTCCCAGGATTCAAACCTATGAAAGAAAAATCAGTAATGGTAAAGGAAGTTTTAGAGTATTGTGATGCTCAGAATCCTGTTCAGGCTGCTTTTATCCGTCAGTTGCTCGCGGATAAAAAGCTGCTCATAGGGCAGGATGAAAAGAGTGTTTTTTATGGTGTTAATAACAGGGATTATTATTTGATTACAGTCAATGATAATCCGGATGTTCCTTCTACGATTATTCACGAAACCAACAATGGTACGCATGAAGAGAACTTAAAGGCCGAAGAGAAATATAGTAAGTATTTGAAAGCCAATGGCATGAATACGGTGGTTCGCGCGACTGTTCCTTTTAAGCCGACCAGCGGAGTAGCCCCGAAGATTACTACGATCGCGCATCCCGTTGGGCGAAGGGCCGCTTTGAATAGCTCGGTGACAAGGTTTGATACGCCGGAAATGATAGCATTTTTAAATCGTTTAAGGAATTCTATAAAAGCCTTGAGCTTGGATGATCTTGTGAAGCGCCTGGAAAAGCCGTCAGCGACAGTTATTCAGCCGATTACAGGCCTTGAGGTTCCTGTAAAGAGCTGGGTAACGATTTTTGATAAGGACGGCCGTGATATCGTGCAGATTAACGCGGCGTTAGGGCGGGTAAGGCTTATTTTGCATGATTACAATGGGGACGAAGTCGGCAGCGTTGACTATACGTATGAAAATGGCCAGGTGGGCCAAGAGCAGTTGGCTGTAGCCGTACTATTAGAAAAGACTTCCACGACAAAGACGCTGCTTGTTAGAGATAATAAGCTCAACCTTTACTTTGTTGAAAAAAGAGACGCGTTGTCCGGCGGCGTTGGGACAATCCGTGAAAAATGGGATTGCCTCTATAAGGATGTTGTTGATAGCGGTGTTGAGGTAACACTTGATACGTTGAGAAGCCTGCAGAAGTTTAATAAACGCTCCAGGACCGTGTATGTTTATCAGAATATCAATCCGAATTTTAACCGTCGCACACATACAATTTTAGAGTATGGTGATTTTGGACAGTATCCGATGAGTTATCTGGAATTTTTGGAAGTTGCTAAAATCGCTAAGACCTACGCGACCTATGAAGACGGCCGCCATATGACTGCGCGGCCTATTAATAGGTCAGAGCTCTATGATTTTCAGCAGGATCCGGTTTCGCATGATTTTAAGGTTTTGTTTATTGTGCATCATGAGTTTGAATATAAAGGCCTTTTACAGGATATTGAGGATTTTGAGATTAGAGATAGCCAGGGCAGGCCGTTGGAGAAGTGGTTTGGTACTTATGATGACGATACAAAAGAATATATTATGAAGCCGGGGGATACAAAGATTTATATATTCTATGGGGAAAACTTTTCCCGATACAATGTTGCTGACAAGAGCGTGGGTACGATTTTGATGGATAGTAAGGGCAACGAGATGATCTTTTCAATAGCCCAGGCGATCAATATTGACGAATTGGGCCATATACATCACCGCGGTAAAGAAGGTTTAACATTTGTGAAGGATTCATTGGGGGATGTTATATTAGGGGCAGATGACACTTATACTTTGGATATGCGCCTATATACTTATGAAGATTTGAAAGGAGTTACGGGCAAAACCAGTGTTGATTATGTTCTGAGCATTACCGAGGAAGTTCTTGATGCTCGCGATAAGATTTTCGCGCGTAAAAGTGGCTACAGTGAATTGGGAAGCGATGGATTTGCGGCAGGTGACCCGCTTTGGATTACATTCTTCAGATACATGGACTATGAGACGATACCGCATAGCCATGAAGCTTATGTTTATCAGTGGGATGCTGCCCGGGCTGAAGATGTTGCTAAATACGCCAAGGTAACATGGTTCAAGAAGACACTAAGCTTTTTTGGCCGCCATGCGGATTCCTGGAAGGATAGTGGTAAGGTTGCTGTCTGGTATGATCTTGACTATAAGGAAGATCAGATGATTTTTAAAGTTAATGATACCCGTTGGAATCGTAAGAGCATTAAAGAGATGGCTTTTGATTTGCATAGCGCCAAGCTTGAAGAAGAGCTGTATCGCAGCACCTATTGGGCTATTCAGCCTTGTAAAGGAGAGTTGTCTGAAGGACAGATTTTTGATATCAAGAGACTGCATTATGATATGCTTGGCTTGCCTCGTTATACAGAGCTTATCTATGATTATCCAGGGTATTTGAAGTGGCTGCCAAAGCTTGGTTATAAACCGGCTGGTTCTACAAAGCCTATTTATAAGCATTTGACAATTTTAACAAAGAATCAGAATGCCAAGATCTGGGTTTATGATAAAGAGATTTTAAAAGATGCTTCTCAATGGCGCCAGGCAAGAAAATCTATCGGTGAATTTGTTGATGGTAGCGAGGTTAATCGTATAGGTGCTGTGGTGCTTCCTTATGAACAGGCTAAGAAGGAAGCGCAAAGAGGAGGAGCTTTCTTTTCTATAAATGAGAAGATTTTTGTTGTTAGAAACAGATACACTCCTTATGTGCGGGAAAACTATACCGGACGAGGCCTAGGAGCTGTTGATGAGTTTATAAAAGTTCAGGTGAATGAACATTCAACCAATGACTGGATCCATAACCTTTTCATAAAACCATCTGAAAGAGGAACGATTAAACCGATTGGTGTGGTTATCGCGATAGGCGTAATTTTATTGACGGTTTTGCTTCCTTTGGCACTGTTGTTTTTTAGCTGGCTCTTATCTTGGTTTTTTGATCGAAAGATTGTTAAAGCAATTGGTTGGTGTTCTTGGCCATTCTCAAGATTGTTCCAGGGCTTTTTATGGACGGCTAAGAAAACCAGCAGGCCTGTTAACTTTGCCAGAGAAAAAGTTTTTGGTAAAAAACACGTGCCGGCATCTGGCCCTATTGATGAAAACGAAAGGTATAGAAGGCCAATTGATAAGGATTTGCGCCGCAGGATCAATGCTGTAATGCCTTATGTTTGTTTGATGGAGCCTTTGACACGTTATTTAGCGCGCCTCTACGCTGAAGATAAAGATGTTCTGAAGGATAAGTTTTCAGAAGAAGAATCAGCTAGCAGAGGATCGTCTGATTCAACCGTCAGTTCATCTGTTGATCCGATCAAAGCGACCGGCTCTGAGAAAGAGATTGAATGGAAGGAAGAGAATGTTGTTGAACCCGTTGGGTTTTTATTCCTGGAAGTTTTAACGCATCAGCTCAAAAAATGGCAGGCTACAAGCAAGAAGCCGGCTACAGAGTATGTTTTTACAGATAGAGATTTTAGGCATTTTATGAAGTTTTGTGAAGAAGATGGGCTGGATCCTGTTTTAGATTTTGGCCTTCTCAAGTATATGAATATTGTGAAAACAAAATTGTCTGCATCAGATGCAGTTTTGAAAAAGGTTTCGCAGAAAGAGGGCGATGCGGAACCCCTTTTAACCGGCGATGAGGTTAATGAGATATTGAAAGAAATACAGCCTTATCTTTTTGATAAGTATAAGGAAAGAGGTTGGAAACTGCCGAAATATCCGATAAAGCCGGGTAGGGTATTGAAGGCAGGGGTCTGGATTTTAAGAGGAATGACATTAGTTGCGCTGGGATATTTATTGACGGGTGTTTTTACGGGTGCCATTTCAATTCCGGGATTTGCTTTTTGCGCGGTTGCTTTGGCACTTATCTGGAAACGTTTGATTGAGGAGTCATTAACGACGTTGCAGTTCCATTGGACTCTGGCTAAAAATATCTGTAAAGTTTTTGCTGTTGCGATGCGCGGAACTTATAAGGGAACGCTGAAAACGGAAGACCTAAAGTTTAAGAAACACTTTTTTGGTATGCTTGGAGGATTGTGGGGAGGCACCAATCTGGTTTTGGGTGTTGTCTGTGTATTTTATCTGTTAGGAACCCTGCCATTGTTAGGGTATTTCTTTGCGGCTTTGATCTTTGTAATTAATCTGCGTGAATCTATCAGGAGCTGGTGGTATTTTCTGCAGGAAGCCGTTGTTGTTTCCAGAGAAAGAGAAGAAAAATGGAATGTTAATAAGAGATATGGCGATATTAATGTGGCACAGATTAATAGAGTCAGAGATGATCCCTATTTTGCTGAAGTTTTTGAGGTTGTTGGTATTGAGGAAACTTTGTTACACTATGATTTTATTGATGCTTATGAAGCTAACGCGCTTTTGGATAGCCTAAAAACAGGGGAAAAATTGCCATGTGTGAGAAGCTATCGCGCCAGAGAAATGATCGTTGAGTTTTTTAATAGAGTCGCTACCTATGACGCGGGTGATTCCAAGATTGAAGATGTGGCGGAATATGTTAAAAAAGAGGGATGGGAAAAAGTGTTGCCTCTTTATATTTTAACATCCGCATTTCAGCAAAAATGTTTTCCGGATCCGGCAGCTTTGGATAGCCTAGAGTATAGTCTGGAAAAAGGAAAGATAAAAACGACTGTTGTAAAATCCAGTTTCACGCTTATTAAAGAAACCTATGGACAGGAATGGGAGGCTTATTTGGAGAATGTCTTCCCGGAACAGATGGCCGAACAAGATTTTAGAGACAAACTTTTAAATCCGCAGACGACATTTGCTAGAACTGTTTCTATCATTGAGGATTTGGGTGTTATAGAAGGTAACGTTGCCGATAAGCTTATTAAAGAGTTTGTGATTTATCGTTATGACAGTGTTTATAAAACGATGAAAACAATACAACATTCTGCGTTTTTGGCATACGAAATTTATGTAAAGCATGTATTAAAAGAGGTGTTGGGGAAAGAGCCGACAGATGCGGAAGTTGGTACAATAGTGAAGCAGCAAATTAGATATGTCGCTCATTATGTGAAGTTTGATGTATCTGGCAGGTCAGGAGAAGCGTCTTTACAGGAAGAGTTTGTTGAGGCAAAAAGCACGCCATGGTTTACGAATGATCATGAGGCTCAGAGAGTTTTTGCGACGGGTTTACATAGGCGTACGCGTGGTGCGGCTTGGGAAGGCATAAAATTAAAAGCCTGGTCCAGAGCTGCTGAGTTTATGGAGATAGATGACGCGGCTGTTTTAAAAACAGATTGGGAGCATACAGTGTTTCCTTTAGGGTTTTTTATGCTTCCTTTTGACGCTTTTGAGTTTACTAAGAGGCCTGATCTGGGCGTTTTGTTGAATAAATTGATTGATGTGGATGAAGAGATAACGCCTACAGCTTTTGATCAGGGCACAGCTGAAAATGTTTATAATACTCGGGTTTTGGCGGCGGAAGCCAAGGCTGGTATGCATAGTTTTTACGGCCCTGGCATGTTGAGGTTAAAACCATTAAGGGCCGCCGGCGTCTATATGACCAATATAGATGATTCCGCGACAGCCCATGAGATTTTAAAGCAGGGTTACCGTTCAGATTATAGTCCAAGGAGCACGCTGGGAAGAGGCCGTGAAAAAGTACAAGGTGCTATGCCGGGTTTTGTTAATCGTTTTGGCCCGTTGGTTACGCAGGATTTTATGGAAATTGATTATCAGGAAATTTTAGACAGCGACTATCTGCATTGGACAGAAAAAATGAGCCTTATCTTTAACTACGACTTTTATTTTAATAAACCTGTTATTCCGCGATACAACTTTATGATCTTTTTGTTTGGCTTCTTCCTTCTCTTTACGCCTTTTGCGGCTTTGGCGTTACCAGTTATTTTTGTAAGTATGCAGTATTTATATGCTCAGGCTATTACGGTTGGCGGCATAAGGCTGCAGACGAACAAAAAAGGATTCTTGCGCGGAACCTTTAAATATATAACGAAATTCTGGAGCCTTGTTTTTACATTTTTGCCTTTTATTCCCTTACATGATGAAAAGGTTAGAGGTTCGCTGGAAGGGTTGGCGGGTGAGTTTATCGGCGGCATCAAGGATGTTGCTTATCCAATCATACCATTTGAAATGCTTTATAAGGTGTTTCGCGCGTCTGTGCTTTGGGGAGTTCAGCTTTTGTTCATTCTGTTGTTTGCGCCGGCGCACCCTTATGGTGTTATCAGCCAGCTATTTTTCTACGTATTCCCTTTTGCTTTTATCTTTGGGCCTTTTATGAAAAATGGCTATTCCAAACCGTATATTTCCATACCTATATTTGGTGGCATTGCGGCCACTTTTGCAGCAAGCTTTTTTATTCCTTTCTCTACTTTGATGGGCTGGCTGGTAACATTAGGATTTTTGGGCGCTATTATTTTAGCTGGTACTACAACGCAGGAAAAGTATACAAAAGGCATAACACATGGGCTTGCTGCAGCTGTTAATTGCGCTTTGTTTAATATTCCAATGATTATTTATAAAAAAATATGTTCGTCATCTCCTATTACGATTGAAAACAGTAAAGCTAATACATTATTCATTAAGATCAAAAGCTATTCATTAAAAGATGCTCAGACAAAATTATCCTTAATCACAACAGATACCTTCTTAAAACAGACGCTGAAGAAGGGCCTTAAGGGGATGTTTGAAGGGAAGGGAGAGACTAAAACAACCTCTTCCCCTCTCTTAGACCACATTATCATCGGCGCTCTGGACTTATCCTTCAAAAAAGGTGAACGCTTTGTCTCTAATGATATCTTTTTATCCCGCATGTTCAATTCAGCCTTAACGGAACTTGAGGAGAGGCTCAGGAGGGATGATGAACTCTCGCGTTATTATCAGCAG
>JBDREX010000021.1:0-19250 GCA_043819345.1 Candidatus Omnitrophota bacterium | reverse complement strand
TGGATAATCTCAGATGAAATTAAATAGAGCGTATAAAGTTTCTTTTTTAATATTTTTGGTGGGATTGTTTTTGTCTCTTTTTCTTTTTTTCCTTGTTAACGGATGGGAGAAGAAGCGTTTGGAATTGGAATTTAATTTGCGTGTTTCTGAGCGGGTACGTATGATTCAAGAGGTTGTTCTTGACCATCTGTCAGTTTTGTATTCTATCGGTGATTTTTACGCGGCCAGCAAAGATATTAGGCGGGATGAATTTCGCCTGTTTACACAGAGTATTTTTGCCCGGCATAAAGATATTTTAGTTCTTGATTGGCTGCCTCGGGTTTTTGACGCGGATAGGGGCGCTTTTGAAAAGATGGCGCGCCAGGAGGGGTTGGAGGATTATTTTATCAAAGATCTATCTCCGGAAGGTAAATTTATCCCTGCGGCTCGGCGTACGGAGTATTTTCCAATCTTTTTTATGGAGCCATCAGGTAAAGATTTTTCTTTTTTTGGTTTTGATGTTGCTTCCAGCCCAGAGCGGTTTAAGGCTATGCAGGAGGCGTGTGATTTAGGGCAGGCTATGTCCACGCATGCCAGTGTTTTGTTTAGAGGGCTGCGTGGCAAGTATGTTTTTCGTTTGTTTTTACCGATTTATGAAGAGGTATCGGGCGTTTTGCAATCAACAGAAGAGCGCCGTAGGTCGCTGATTGGTTTTGTATCTTTATTGAGTTCCATGGGGATACTTGTAGAGTCAGCTATAGAAGACAGCAGGCCTTTGGGGCTAGATACATATATTTTTGATTTGTCGGCACCTGGCGGCCAGCGTCTTATTTATGAACACAAGGCTCGCTTAAGAGACGTGCCTTTTTCTGCTAAATACGTGGCGCAGGTTTTTTCGTCAGGGTTGGAAGCAAGAAAGATGATTCAGTTGGCCGGCCATAATTGGCTGGTTATATGTAAGCCCGCTTTATCATTCTTTGCTTATTATGTGACGCCGCAAGCATGGATCGTTTTGGGTGTTGGTTTGTTCTTGAGTATTCTTTTAGGGATTTATTCTTTTGAAATTTTATCTCGTTCAGGCAAAGTGGAGCGGTTGGTTTTAGCGCGCACCTCTGAATTGACGCAGGCGAATGAGGCCCTGGCCAAAGAAGCATTGGCGCGCCAGCGTGTTGCCGCGGACTTGCAAAAACTTACGCGGAGCCATGAATTGATTTTGGAATCGGCTGGCGACGGAATTTTTGGGTTAGATTTAGAAGGCCGGCATACTTTTGTGAATCCCGCGGCGGCCAAAATGTTGGGATATGAACCAAGCGAACTGATTGGCAAGCCTAGCCACAAGATTTGGCATCATACTTATGCGGATGGCCTGCCTTATCCTGAAGAAGAGTGCCCCATATACATGGCCTATAAGGATGGCATCATTCACCGGGGCAGTGATGAAATCTTTTGGAGAAAAGACGGGACGAGTTTTGCGGTAGAATATATTAGCCGCCCTATTCGTGAGGGTAAAAAACTTATTGGAGCGGTTGTTTCATTTATTGATATTGCTGAACGTAAACACTTTGAAGAAGAGTTGTTGCGGTCCAATAGAGAGCTGGAGCAGTTTGCTTATGCGACTTCGCATGATTTACAGGAGCCACTGCGTATGATTGGCAGTTATGTGGATTTGCTCTCTCGGCGATATAAGGGCAAATTGGACGCGGAGGCGGATGAGTTTATCGGTTATGTTGTAGAAGGGGTTGACCGGATGCATCTGTTAATTACCGATTTGCTCGAATACGCGCATATGGCAGCCCGCAAAAAAACGTTGGAAACGATAGATATGAATCATGTTCTTGAGAATGTGATGAAAAATCTGAGGCTTTCCATAGAAGAAAGTCAGGCTGTTATAACACATGACCATTTGCCGTTTATTTTAGCCGACTTTCATCAGATGGGTATATTGTTTCAGAATATACTTTCCAATGCGATTAAATTTCGGGCTGAAAAATCACCGTTGATTCATGTGTCGGTGCGTAAGAATGAACAAGAGGAGTGGGAGTTTTCTGTTCGTGACAATGGAGTCGGCTTTGAATCTCAGTATGCTGAGCGTATTTTTGGTATTTTTCAGAGATTACATACACAGCGCGAATATGCAGGGACAGGCATTGGCCTGGCGTTGTGCAAAAAAATTATAGATAATCACGGCGGCAGGATATGGGCTCATTCAGAGCTCAATAAAGGCTCAACGTTTTATTTTACAATGCCTATTAGTTGATGAAAGGCGAGGTGAACATGGCTTCAGGTAAGGTGGTTGAGGTGTTATTGGCCGAGGATAATGCCGGCGACATAAAGTTAATTAAAGAAGCTTTTAAAGAATTTAAGGTCGGCCATAATCTGCATGTTGTCAATGATGGCATTGAGGCGTTGGCTTTTTTGCGCAAAGAAGGTAAGTATGCGGATGCGCCGAAAATAGACCTTATGATCCTGGATTTAAATTTACCGAAAAAAAGCGGGATGGATGTGTTGCATGAGGTGAAAAATGATGAGCTGTTAAAGCGTGTTCCGGTTGTTATACTTACTAACTCTTCCTTGGATAGTGATGTTTTAAAAAGTTATAATTTGCACGCGAACTGCTATATCATTAAGCCTATTAAATTGGATGACTTTTTTAAGGCGATAAGGAGCATTGATGATTTTTGGCTGTCTTTGGTGAAGCTGCCGTCAGAAGGTAATAAACAGCAGCCTTAGATAAAGATAAAATGATTATCGGATGAAAGGGGACGTATGGAAAGTGGAGCGATCAAGATCTTACTGGTTGAAGATAGTGAAGCGGATGTGCGATTAATTGAAGAGATGCTTTCTGAGGTGAAGGGTTTTGATTATGAGCTCCAAAACGTGAGTTATCTCAATCAAGCTCTTGAGAAGCTTTCTGATGAAAATTTCAGTATTGTGTTGTTAGATTTAAGTCTGCCGGATAGTTTAGGCCTTGAAACATTTCGCAGGGTTTACGCGAAGGTGCCGGATGTGCCGATCGTGGTCTTGACAGTATTAAGTGATGAAGAGCTGGGAATGGAGACGGTTCGCGAGGGAGCGCAGGATTATCTTGTTAAACCGGATGTCACAAAAGCGTTTCTTATGCACGCGATTCGTTATGCGTTAGAGCGGCACCGTTTGAAACTCGCCAATGATGAACTGGTAAGTATTATTGTCCATGAATTGCGTACGCCTTTGAGTATTATCCGTGAGTCTTTAGCGCAGATTTTAGAGGGGTTGCACGGGCCGGTTGCCGATAATCAAAAAGGTTATCTAAAAATGGCCGTTGATAATGTGGACCGCCTAAATCACCTGGTTGGTAACCTTTTAAATGTAGCAAAGATAGAAATGGGAAAATTGGAATTACAGAAAGTCCCTTTTGATATGATTGATTTAGCTGACAAGGTCTCCGACGAGTTTTTGGTGGCTCTGCAGGATAAAGGCCTGCAGCTGAAAAAAAAGTTTTCTCAGCCGGAAATTGTTGTCTATGCGGATAAGGAAAAAATTATCCAGATTTTTACAAATGTATTGGGCAACGCCATGAAATTTACAGAAACAGGAGCAATAGAGCTTGAGATTGCCGAAAAAGGTGATTATGTAGAATGCTGTATTTCCGATACAGGTATTGGGATTTTAGAGGAGGACCTGCCGAAAATTTTTAGCAAGTTTTCTCAATTTGTCCGCAAGCAGAAAGCTGCTGTCCAGTCTAAGGGCAGTGGATTGGGCCTATTTATTACAAAGGCGCTTGTAGAAAGCCACGGTGGTACGATTTCTGTAACAAGCAAAGTTGGCAAGGGTACCAAGGTAACATTTGTCCTGCCAAAAACCACGAAATGACATATGGAAAACGGGGCTTTTTATATGTCATTTGAGCAATAATAATCGTTGACAAAATAAGAAGTTATGATAAACTTGTGCTCAGTAGTAAATAAGTGATTAATAGTTATATTGCTTACGAGGTAGGAGTATGAACACAGTTGGTTCAGTTGTCATTATTTACTATAAAAATTCTTGTGAAAGGAGGTAGTAAATAATGGCAAGAGGTAAAGTAAAGTGGTTTAGCAATCAGAAGGGTTACGGTTTTATTACTCCGGAGTCAGGCAATGATGTGTTCGTTCATCATAGCTCAATTCAGGGTGATGGCTATAAGTCTTTAGAAGAAGGCCAGGAAGTTGAATTTGAAATTGAAAATGGCCCTAAAGGCGAACAAGCTACAAAAGTAGTTAAGTTATAACCTGAAGTTGTAAAAAAATGGGGCCTGGTTTTTAGAAATAAAACCAGGCCCTTTTTAATTTTATGAGGCGAAAGCAAAGGTTAGTGAAGTTCTATGATAGCGATTAACAATGTTTCAAAAAATTATGGCCAAAAAACTCTCTTTGAAAATATTTCATTAAATATTAATCAGGGAGAAAAGATAGGTTTAGTAGGCCCCAATGGTGCCGGAAAAAGTACTTTTTTTCATCTGGTGATGGGGACCTTAGAGCCATCATCAGGTTTTTTGCAGGTGAATAAGGGGACGCGCGTAGGGTATCTGCCGCAGGAGTCTTCTTTTCATTCTGAGCGGAGCGTTTTGCAGGAGATATTGGAAGGTGATGAAACGCTGCAGTCTCTGAAGTGTGAAAAATTAAAACTGGAAGAAGAAGAAAAAGCCGGTTCTATGCGTTATGGGGAAATCCTCCATGAACTTGAGGTTTTAGGTTTTTTTGAATTAGAGCACAAATCCAAGAAAATACTTGCGGGGCTGGGTTTTAAAGAGAGTGATTTTTTAAAACCTATTACGCATTTGAGCGGCGGATGGCAGATGAGGGTTTTGTTGGCGAAGCTTTTGACATATCATTATGATTTATTGCTTTTAGATGAGCCTACTAACTATTTGGATTTAAACGCGGCTCTATGGTTGAAAGATTATCTAGGGGGTTTCAAGGGGACGTTTATTATGATTTCCCATGATAAGGATTTTTTAACGGATGTAACGAATTATACCCTTATTCTTGAACATGGCGCGATCGCTAAAGTCAAGGGCAGCTATCATCATTATGAGCAGATCAAAGAGGAGAGGTATGTGCATCTGTCAAAGCAATTTGCAGAACAGGAAAAGAAGCGCAAGCAACTTCAGACGTTTGTGTCTCGTTTTCACGCCCAGCCTAATAAGGCGGCTGCTGTACGCAATAAGAAAAAAGCATTAGAGCGTATGGATGAAATTGTATTGCCACCGGATCCTATGGCGAGCATTAGGAATTTTCATTTTCCTCAGACTCGGCCAAGCGGCCAGACGGTTATTACGCTGGAAAAGGTGTGTAAGTCTTATGGAGATGTTACCGTTTACCGTGATTTTGATTTTGAGATCTCCAAGGGAGATAAGGCTGTTTTGGCAGGAGAAAATGGGGCCGGTAAATCCACTCTCTTAAAAATTTTATCTGGCGCGATTGATATTGATTCAGGCCAGCGCAAAGTTGGTTATCATGTGGATATCGGTTATTTTTCGCAGACACGCCTGGATACGTTAAATATGGCAAATTCAGTCTTACAGGAAGCTTATTCGGCTGCTCCTGGGAGCATGGCTCAGGAATCTATCCGTACGATTTTGGGGGCATTTTTGTTTTCCGGGGATGATGTAGAAAAGAAGGTGAGCGTCCTTTCCGGTGGTGAAAAAAGCCGGTTGAATTTGGCTAAGTTTTTAATCAATCCGCCTAATTTTCTATTGTTGGATGAGCCTACTACACATTTGGATGTTGACGCGGTTGAAGCTTTGGTTAGGGCTTTAAAATCTTATGAAGGGACACTCGTTTTTATTAGCCATGACATCCATTTTGTGCGTTCCATGGCGAATGTTGTTTATGAGGTTAAGCAGGGCAGTGTGAGAAAATTTTTCGGTAATTTTGATTATTATATGGAAAAGCGCGAAGAAGAAGGGTTTATCCCGCTTGGCCGTGCTAAGAAAAAGGGTAATGACGCGGCTAAAGAAGAAGCTAAGCTGGCTCGCCAAAAGACAAAAGAAGAAGAGAAGCATGCCAAAGAAGAAGAGCGGGCTCGCAAGGCACATAATACCGCCATTGGTGCCAGGATTCAAAAACTGAGAAAAAGGCAGGAAGATTTGCAGCTTGAGAGTTACGCGAAGGCACGCGCTTTAGCTGATCCGCGTATTTATCGGGATGAGGAGAGGGCAAAGGAATACGGCCGAAGGCTCAAGGAAATAGAGAAATTAATGGTTGAAATTGATAAGGAAGTTCAGCAGTTGGAAGAAGGCTTGAAATAGAATGTAACTGTGTTAGCGGGTGTGTGAGTTTGCGCGTAGATGGGTAAGCCTGAAAATCCAGTAACGTATAAATCGGCTAAAGTAAAATCTGACTAGAGCGCCTGAAAAACAGGGGCTATTTTTTTGTATGTTTAAGTGAAAAAAATCACAAAAAGACATTGACAATTTGCCTTTATCATATTATCTTTTATATTATTGTGAAAAAAGTAACAAAAAGGAGCTAACAGGATGACCAATAAAAAATGCATTATGAGGTTGTTGCGTTATAAGAACGCGCTTCATAGGTTAAATGCATTGGGTTTTGTGAAGGTCTTTTCTGATAATTTGGCGGATGCCGTTGGTGTGACCGCTTCTCAGGTGCGTAAGGATTTTTCTCTGTTTGGAATTTCAGGAAATAAGAGAGGCGGTTATCAGATTGATCTTCTGATTGAAAAGCTCAATGGCATTATGGGAAAAAGCGAGCTTCAGAAAGTCATCATTGTTGGCACAGGAAATATTGGAACGGCGCTATTAAAATATAAGGGCTTTGAAAAAGAAGGGATAAAGATTATAGCCTGCTTTGATATAGATCCCGCGAAATTTAAACCTAGTGCAGAGATTCCTGTTTTGCCGCTGGAAGAGCTAAAAAGTTTTGCTGTTCAGCACGATGTTAAAGTAGGAATAATTGCTGTACCTGATATTGCCGCTCAGCAGGTTTTAGATTGTATGCTTTCCGCCGGCATTAAAGGGATTTTGAATTTTGCGCCTATCAGGCTTAAGGGTTCGCCCGGGTGCGTGATTAATAACATGAACCTTGTTTTAGAACTTGAAAGTATTATTTATTACATAATCAATGGCTTGAACGACACAGCAAGCGGAATTGATGAAAACAATAAGCCTTAAAACAAAAATTATTTTATCTTTTTTAGTGATCATTTTGACGCTGGGTATTAGCATTGGCATCTTAGGCGTCGTGGTGATTAAGACGAATATTTTTGAAAGAGCCCAGCAGCAGGTTAAAAATGATCTGGCGGCTGCTCGTTTTGTTTACGAGAATGAAATTGAATCGGCCATGATGGTTTTGAGCCTTGTCTCTGATTCCGATGACCTGAATGTTCTAAAAAAGAAACTTCATTTTGATTATTTATATTATGTTCCTTTTGACGAGCGGCCTGCGGTGTTGAGTTCTATCGCGCAGCGCGCTTTTGATGGGCAGGCGGCTGGCGCGACGCGTATTGTGGGAAAAGAAGAGCTTTTAACTCTTGGTGAAGGGTTGTACGATCAGGCGCGCGTGACCATCATTCCAACGCCAAAGGCCAGGCAGGATGAACGCCGCGTTTTGGAAGAGGCGATGGTAATTGAGTGCGCCAGGCCCGAGTATGATAGCCGCGGCCAGTTGAAAGGTGTATTAGTCGCCGGCAGGCTGGTGAATGGGGATTTTGCTCTTGTAGATAAGGTGCACAATCTGGTATTTGAGGAAAGAAGGCTTTACAACAATAAGCCTATTGGCACGGTTACGATTTTTCAGGGTGATGTGAGGATTGCGACCAATGTTTTGAATGAAAAAAATGAGCGTGCCGTAGGAACGCGTGTTTCTGAAACCGTATATGCTAAAGTGCTTGGCCATGGTTTGCGTTGGGTGAATAGGGCTTTTGTTGTGACGGATTGGTATTTGACGGCCTATGAGCCTTTGCGGGATTTAGATGGCCATATTATAGGTATATTGTATGTTGGTATTTTAGAGAAGCCGTTTATTGATATGGCGCGGGATATTCTGGTTGTGTTCTTTGTGATCATTGTTTTTGCGGTAGCATTGGCTTTGATATTGGCTATTATTCTGGCTCAGGCTATTTCTAAACCCGTTCAGGAGATGTTAGCCGCGATGGGTAAGATTTCAAAAGGCGACTTGCAGGAGAGGCTTAAAACACTTACGACCGTAACAGAGTTGAATATGCTGGCGTTTTCATTCAATGATATGGCTTCAAAGCTTGATGAACGCGATAGGAGCTTAAAAGAGTCGCATGAGAAGCTTGCCCGTCTGAATAAAAGTTATTTGGATTTGATTGCTTTTGTTACACATGAATTGAAGGGTATTCTTTCGTCGTTGATCCTGAATGCTTATACGCTACGCGATGGATTCTTAGGTATGGTTAATTTTAAGCAGAGAAAAGTTTTAGATTCTATAACGCGTAACCTGGATTATTTTGCCTCAACCGTAAAGAACTTTTTTGATTTGAGCCGTATCGAAAAAAAAGAGATACATGTTGACAGGAAAGAGATTTTACTTAAAGAAGACGTTATTGATGGTTCAATGGAAGCTTTTTTAAAGCAGGCAGATGAAAAGAACATAGAGATTGTTAATCGGATCCAGTCAGGGCTGAAGATTTTTGCCGATTTGGATTTGTTGCAGGTTGTGGCCAATAATCTCATTGGGAATGCTGTCAAATATGGGATAGCCGGCGGCCGGGTGATTATTGATGCGAAGGTGCTTCAGGATGCCCTTGAGGTTGAGGTCTATAATGATGGCAGGCCTGTGACGGATGAGGAGAAAGATAAGCTTTTTAAAAGGTTCTCAAGGCTCTCTAACCCGGAAGCTAAAAAAGCAAGAGGAACGGGGTTGGGATTATTCATTACGAAAGAAATTATAGAAAGGCATGGCGGTACGGTTTGGCTTGAGGCCAGAGAGGCTGGCAACGCGTTTGTTTTTCGAATCTAAAATAGGGGAGGCTGGCCGCTTGTTAACGGAAAAATATAGTGTAAGGGCAGGGCTTGCCCCTGCCCGTTAATAAAACCTAGTTATGGGAAACGTTTGTGCATTGTTAAGGGAGGGGATCATGACGAAAAAAATTCTGATTGTTGATGATGACGTAGATTTGGTGGAAGCTGTAGCGACATTACTTGAGGCAAAAGGGTATGCTGTAATCAGTGCGAATAACGGTGAGGAAGGTTTCAAAATGGCCAAGGCGCAATCTCCTGATTTAATACTTTTGGACGCGATCATGATACACCAAAGTGAGGGTTTTGATACCGCCAGAAATTTGAAAAAAGATCAGGCGACAAAGGATATCCCGGTTGTTATGGTGACGGGCATTAAAAAAGAGCTGAATCTTCCGTTCAATTTTAAACCGGACGAGGAATGGCTTCCGGTTAAGGCTGTTCTCGAAAAACCGGTAAAACCGGAAGTGCTTTTAAAAACAATTGAGGAGCATATAAAAAAATAATGTATGACAGGATGTATTCGAGCTTTCATGTTCAAAAAATAATTAGAAGATTATAATTATAAAATATTCTTGACAAGATAAAAATTTATCGATATAGTTATATTTATAAATAAATATCGATTTAAGTGGTAATTGACAATCAGGTAAAAATAGTGATTCATAAAAAAAATGATGGAATTCCGGAGCCTACATTAAGGCGTCTTCCCGTATATTACCAATATATCAAAAAGATTTCACAGGATAATAAAAGTGATTTTATTTCTTGTACTCAAATAGCTCAAGATTTACATCTTATTGCTATTCAGGTCAGGAAAGATCTTGAATATACGGCGGCGCAAGGTAAGCCAAAAATTGGATATTGTGTTTCAGATCTGTTAAGGGCCATTGAGTGTTTTTTAGGATGGAATAATACGACAGAAGCAATATTGGTAGGGTCGGGCCATTTAGGTGCCGCTCTTTTGGGATATAACGGTTTTAAAGACTACGGCTTAAATGTTGTTGCGGCATTTGACAATGATGCGAAGAAGATAGGCAAGGAAATACGCGGCAAAAAGATTTTTAGCATAAAGAAAATGCCGAATATTATTAAAAGGACAAATATTAAAATTGGCATCCTTACCGCGCCTGGAGAAGTCGCGCAGGAGCTTGCGGATTTGATGGTGAATGCGGGAATTAGAGCAATTTGGAATTTTGCGCCTACAAAAATCAGCGCTTCCAGCGAAGTCATCATACAGCATGAAAATTTGGCCTCTTCCTTAGCAGTTCTTTCAAAGCACCTAGCTTTACACATTGTTAGAAAATAATTTTTTTTATTTCACTCTCGCATTGCTAATATTTTAACAGGCATATAGGGTGAGTTTTTTAAAAAAATTTGGAAAATTTATTCAGTTTTTTAATCATTGCCTAATAAAAGGAGGTTTACCAATGGGGCGTTGTCAAAGTGGTTCTTGCCATGAAAATCGTTGGCTCGTTGCGATAATGGGCACGGTGTTGCAGTTATGTTTGGGGACAGTATACGCCTGGAGTTTTTTCCAAAAACCTCTAGTGAATACATACGGCTGGAGCAATTCACAGGCAGCCTGGACATTTTGTTTCGCGATATTCTTTTTAGGTATCGCCTCCGCGTGGGGCGGCATAAATTTGCCGAAATTCGGTCCAAAGAAGTTAGCAATAACGGGAGGGGTGCTATATGGCTTAGGTTATTTTGTGGCGGCATTTGCGCTGCAGATAAAAAGCTTACTCTTGTTGTATGTGGGGTTTGGCTTGATCGGAGGGTTAGGGCTTGGTTTGGGTTATGTGACTCCGGTGGCGACCGCGGCAAAGTGGTTTCCGGATAAAAAAGGTTTTATTACCGGGATGGTCATTATGGGGTTTGGCCTTGGCGCTCTTTTAATGTCAAAAGTTATCGCGCCGCTTTTGATCAATCTAACCGGCGGCAATTTAGTCCAGGTCTTTGCTTTTATTGGTGTTGTGATGTTGTGCGTAGCGGTTCCAGCGGCAGCATTTCTAAAAAATCCTCCGCAAGGGTTTAGCGTGCCCGGCTCAAAGGGCGCGGCTTCTGCCCATGTTTGTAGTTTTCCTGATGGCATTTTGACAGCTAAACAATGCATTTTTTCTTCCAGGTTCCTATTGATGTGGCTGATTTTCTTTTTGAATATTACCGCGGGTATTATGTTTATCGGTTTTCAGTCTCCGATGCTTCAGGATTTACTTAAAAAAGTGAATCCTTTAATGACGGTTAGCGAACTTGCTGCTGCCGGCGCGACATTAATCGCGGTGAGTTCCATTTTTAATGGTCTCGGCAGGTTTTTTTGGGGCGGCCTTTCGGATCGGATTGGTCGCGTGCAGGTTTTTCGTTTAATTCTGGCCAGCCAGGTGTTTGTTTTTGTGGCGCTTTTGTTCGTAAAACAACCGTTTGTATTTGGGATTTTTGTATGTTATGTGCTTTTATGTTATGGTGGCGGTTTTGGCTCCATGCCTTCTTTCGTACATGATGTTTTTGGGCACAAGCTGATGCCCGTTGTCTATGGGGTGATTTTGACCGCTTGGTCTATGGGCGGCATTGTCGGCCCTCAGATCGTTGCCTTCATTAAAGATCATTATGCCGCGGGCGCATCGGGATATACTTTCGGGGCCGGAGCGATGTTATTGGCTATAGGTTTTGTTATTTCGCTTTTTCTTAATAACAAACATTTTACAGATAGAGCTAAATAAGATTGTTTTTTGGATGCCGGTATAGCCGGAATTATTAAAATAAGAAATGAAGTCAACAATTGAAGGAGAAGGTGTTATGAGAGTATCAATGAAAGTTGTATTGGGCTTGATAATGGCCCTTTTTATGGGAGGGATTGTATTCGCTGAAGGGGATAATAAATATTACAGCGAATTTGCCTTTAAACATAAACTGAATGATCAATTTGATGTATTTTTTACTCCGGAGTTTCGTTACAAGGATGATATGGGCAACTTCTATTATTATCATATGAGGGTGGGGTCGACTTTTCATGCCCATAAGAATCTTGATTTAGCTTTGGCTTACCGGTTTATTCAGAATAAAGCTGATGGCGAATGGGATAACAATAATATCCAATACATTGAAATGATAGCTGTTCCTAAGATAACGTTGGGAGGATTTGATATATCTGACGCGAATAAAATTGAGAGGCGCTATTACCAAAACGCGCCAAATAGGTGGGTTTATCGTAATCTTCTGAGGTTCGCTTATCCGGCCAAAATAGGGGGTTTTGCGTTTACGCCTTATGTTTCAAATGAGGTCTATTATGATTTTGAGCTTAATAAAGCCAATCTGGATTGGATAACTCTGGGAGCCACTAAAAAGATTAGCGATTATCTTACTCTTGGGGTTTACTATCGTGCTGAATTGAGCCGTGTCGGTTCTTCCAATAAGTGGGTAACTAACCAGGTTTTAGGCACAAACGTCAGCGTTAATTTCTAAATTAACAGAAAGTATTAATGCCCGAAATAAGGAATTTTTCAGCGGTTATCCTGGCTGGTGGAGAAAGTAAGAGGATGGGTGGCTTGGATAAGGCCGGTTTAATAGTTAATGGGATGCCGATATTGCAAAAGAGCATTCAGGTTTTGAAGGAATTGTTCTCTGAAATTCTTATTGTTACGAATGAAAAGCGCTGTTATTTTTTTGACGGGGTTACGGTCGTTAGGGATATTATTAAGGGTGCCGGGCCATTAGGTGGCATACATACAGGGCTATCCTGTATGAAAAATGAGGCTGGTTTTTTTGCGGCCTGTGATATGCCTTTTTTGAGTGGCGAGTTAATCCGGCGGTTATTGAAAGATTTTGAACATAGGGATTGTGATGCTATTGTCCCTCGAAGAAATGGCCGTATTGAACCGCTCCACGCGGTCTATAAAGAGTGCCTAAAAGATAAGCTTTCGTATTTTTTGAGCCACAATGGCCGAGATTATTCGATAAGAAGTTTTTTAAAAAGCATAGATGTCCATTATTTGGATTTAATGGATAATGATGAATTTCAGGATTCATTTGAGAATATTAATACCTCTGGAGATTTTGCGAAGATTTAAAAAGATGCATGGGTGGATTATTTACAAGTTTATTAATTCTGGACTGAAGGAGGCTGCATGGATTTTATTGAGAAAACAAAAAAGATTGTCAGTAAGTATGCCGGAGCGAAAGATTCTATTATGGCTATACTCCAGGACATACAGGAAGATTTTGGCTATGTGCCTAGAGATGCCGTGAAATGTGTTTCAGAGATTTGTGGGATTAATGAAAGCCGCTTGTTTGGTGTTATTACTTTTTATTCGCAATTTTACTTGCGTCCTCGAGGTAAGAATATTATTAGGGTCTGTTGCGGCACGGCTTGTCATGTTAGAGGGGCTGCTCGTAACTTGGCTAAAATAGAGGAATTATTACATATTAAAGCCGGCGAAACCACCCCGGATAAGAAGTATACTCTTGAAAAAATCGCTTGCATGGGGGCTTGCGGTTTAGCGCCGGTTATTACGGTTAATAAAGACGTCTATGGGCATGTAACCCCGGATATGATAGATAAAATTCTTAATAATAAGTAATTTTTTAAGAAAAGGAGCATCATGAGTAACAAAAAAATCAAAATATTTATTGGCATGGCGACTTGCGGCAGGGCCGCGGGCGCTCTTGCTGTGTTGGATGCCGTAAAAAATGAAATCGAACGCCAAAAGGTTAATGCTGAGATTATTGAGACCGGTTGTATCGGCATGTGTTCAAAAGAGGTGTTGCTGGATGTTGTGTTGCCGGGTGAAAGCAGGGTGACATATGGGCAGGTTACTCCTAAGGACGTTGTAACTATTTTTGATGAACACGTTAAGAATGGAAAAGTTGTTAAAAAGCTGGTTGTAGCGCAGTCGGAGATCAAAGGGAGCAAGCTTTATGAAGGCCTAGAGACGTATGAAAATTTACCATTTCTGGTTAAGCAAAAGAAACAGATTCTTAATCGCTGTGGATATATAAATCCGGAGACGATCGATGGTTATTTAGAAACTGGAGGTTATCAAGCATTAACTAAGGCTTTAAAGATGTCGCCGGATGCGATTATTTCCGAAGTCGAAGCATCTGGATTGCGTGGGCGTGGCGGCGGGGGTTTTCTCACGGGTTTGAAGTGGGGGCTTTGCCGTGATGCTGCCGGCGATATGAAATATATGATTTGTAACGCGGATGAGGGTGATCCGGGCGCTTTTATGGATAGGAGTTTACTGGAGAGCGATCCGCATTCAGTCCTTGAAGGGATGATCATCGGTTCTTTTGCTATTGGCGCTAAAGAAGCTTATATTTATGTGCGCAGCGAATATCCCCTTGCTGTTGAAAGGCTAGAGAAGGCTATTCAACAGGCACAGAAGAAAGGGTATTTAGGAAAGAATATCTTAGGCAGTGGTTTTGATTGCCAGATTAAAATAAAAAAAGGTTCCGGCGCGTTTGTTTGCGGAGAAGAGACTGCTCTCATGGCGTCTATTGAAGGAAAGCGCGGTATGCCTCGGCCCCGGCCGCCGTTTCCAGCGCAAAAAGGCTTATGGGGTAAGCCCACTAATATCAATAATGTGGAAACGTTCGCAAATGTTCCATTGATTATTTTAGAAGGCGGCAAAAAGTTTGCTGAAACAGGTACGGAGAAAAGTAAGGGCACAAAGATATTTGCTTTGACCGGTAAAGTGGTCAATACAGGCCTTATAGAAGTCCCCATGGGGATCACTCTAAAAGAAATTGTTTTTGAAATTGGAGGTGGAATAGCGGGAGGCAAAAAATTTAAGGCTGTGCAGATGGGTGGGCCTTCCGGTGGTTGTTTGGATAGCACACTTTTAGATACACCTGTTGATTACGATTCATTGATAGAGGCTGGCGCTATTATCGGTTCCGGCGGTTGTGTTGTTATGGATGAAGATACGTGCATGGTGGACATCGCACGTTATTTCATGGATTTTATCCAAAGTGAGTCTTGCGGCAAATGCGTGCCCTGCCGTATCGGCACCAGGCGGATGTTGGAAATTCTGACTCGTATTTGTTCCGGTGATGGTACGGAAAAGGACTTGGTTTTATTAGAGGAGTTGGCTGTGCATGTGAAGGCTGCAGCTCTCTGCGGACTGGGTAAGACAGCGCCAAATCCTGTGTTGAGCACGCTTAAATATTTCAGGGATGAGTATCTGGCGCATATAAAGGAAAAGCGGTGCCCGGCCAAGGTTTGTAAAAACCTTATCCGTTATAAGGTTGTAGCGGAAAAATGTAAGATGTGTGGTTTATGCCTTAAGGCTTGTCCGTCGAACGCGATAGAGGGGGCGACCAAAGGTGTTGCGGCATTTATTCAAGATAACAAATGCATACGGTGCGGTGCTTGTTTAGGAAAATGCCCCACCAAGGCTATTATTGTGGCTGATGCTAATAGTATTCCTGTAGCTACGGAGGTCAAATAATGAAAGAAATTATTGCTTTTATTAATGGTAAACGAGTGATCGCAGCTCCTGGTGATACAATTTTAAAGGCTGCTAAACAAGCCGGTTTTTCTATCCCGCATTTGTGCAATGACCCGAGGCTGGAGCCGTTTGGTGCTTGCCGTTTGTGCATAGTTGAGGTTAAAGGCATGAGGGGGTTTCTGCCTTCTTGTCATACGGTGATTAAAGAGGGTATGGAGATTATTACGGATTCCGAAGAGTTACGAAAAAATCGTAAAATTCTTCTGGAGCTCTTGTTAAGCGACCATCCGATAGATTGTATATCGTGTGAAGCTAATGGTGACTGTAAGTTACAGCGTTATGCCTATGAGTATGGCGCGGATGTGGCCAGGTTTAAAGGGCATATTCATCCTTTCAATCCAGTTAACGATATTAATAAAATAATCCATCGTGATCCGGCCAAATGTATTCTTTGCGGCCGTTGTGTGCGCATTTGTGATGAAGTTGTTGGCGCCCAGGCGATTGATTTTTGTAACCGAGGTTTCAGAACGCAGATAGCGCCTGCCTATGAAGATTCTTTACTAGATACGACATGTGAGCTTTGCGGCCAGTGTGTTTCCACATGTCCTACCGGAGCGTTAACGGAAAAGATGGCGATAGGTAAAGGCAGAAATTATGATTTTAAAAAGGTGACCACAACTTGCCCTTATTGTGGCGTGGGTTGTACTTTTGACATCAATGTTAATGAGAAAGGCGAGATTGTTAAGATCACTTCCGAGATAGGCTATGTTCCTAACAAGGGGAATCTTTGCACAAAGGGCCGTTTCGCGCATGATTTCATCCAGCATCCCGACCGTTTGAAAAAGCCGTTGATGAAGAAGGATGGCAAGTTAACGGAAGTGGAATGGACGGAAGCGATTGGTTTTGCGACAAAAAAGTTATTAGAAATTAAAGAAAAATACGGCCCGGAGAGTTTAGCGTTTGTTTCTTCCTGTCGCTGCACGAATGAAGAAAATTACCTGATGCAAAAGTTAGCTCGCGCTGTTTTTAGTTCTCCTCATGTTGATCAGTGTGCTCGTACGTGCCACGCGCCTACAGTTGCAGGCTTGGCGATGTCTTTCGGTAGTGGCGCTATGACAAATTCGATCGAAGAAATCGCTGATACGGACCTCTTGTTTATTATTGGCGCTAATCCGACAGAAGCACATCCGGTCATAGGCATGGAGATGAAAAAGGCCAGGCGCCGGGGAGCGAAGTTGATTGTGGTGGATCCAAGAAAGACATGGCTGGCAGGGCACGCGGATGTTTTTTTACCTATCCGGCCAGGCACAGACGTTCCTCTTATGAACGCTATGATGAACACGATTATCACAGAAGATCTTTATGCTAAAGAGTTTGTTGAAAACCGGACAGAAGGTTTTGAGAAGCTCAAAGAAATGGCATTGAAATGGACACCTGAGCGGGCAGCCGAACTTTGTCTTGTGCCGGCGGAAGATATTAAAAAAGCCGCGCGTATGTATGCTAAGGCTCCAAAGGCAGGGATTTTTTATACACTGGGGTTGACAGAACATATTTGTGGGACCGACAATGTGCGTTCTACGGCAAACCTTGCTATGTTGACAGGCCATATAGGCCGCGCGAGCACGGGTGTTAACCCGATGCGTGGGCAAAATAATGTTCAGGGCGGCTGCGATATGGGCGCTTTGCCGAATGTGTTTCCCGGTTATCAAAAGGTAGATGATCCGGCTGTGAATGAAAAGTTTTCTAAGGCCTATGGAGCAGAGGTTCCGGCAAAGATTGGTTATACGATCACGGATATGATTGAGAAAGCTGCCGAAGGCGAGATAAAAGCCTTGTTTATTATGGGTGAAGATCATTTGATGAGTGAGCCGGATAGGCACTTGGTTGAGAAAGCTTTTAAAAACCTGGAATTGCTCATTGTTCAGGATATTTTTCTGTGTGAAACGGCCAAGGTGGCCGATGTTGTGTTTGCTGCCTCCAGCTATGCGGAGAAAGATGGAACGTTTACTAATACGGAACGCCGCGTGCAAAGGGTCAGGCAAGCTATTGAGCCGGTTGGCGATTCCAGGCCGGATTGGAAAATTCTTTGCGCTATTGCCAAAGAGGCTGGTTATGACAAAATGGATTATAAGCATCCTTCTCAAATTTGGGATGAGCTGGCGTCTTTGTCTCCTATTTTTGGAGGGATAAATTATGAGCGGATAGAAAAGGTTGGCTTGCAGTGGCCTTGTTTTGATTTTGACCATTGCGGGACAAAATTTTTGCACGCGGGCAATTTTACGCATGGAAAAGGAAAGTTTTTCGCGTTGGATTATCGTCCACCCGCTGAAGAACCGGACAAAGCGTATCCGTTTTATTTGACCACAGGCAGGATTTTGTACCATTATAATGTCGGCACAATGACTTTGCGTTCAGCTGGCAGCTTACAAAAGGCTCCGGAGAATTTTTGTGAAGTGAATAAAAGTGACGCGCAGAAGATCGGTATAAAAGACGGAGAAAAGATTAAAGTTATGACGCGCCGCGGTGAATTGGTGGTTAAGGCGTGTGTAGGAGAGAAGGTGAAGCCCGGGAGATTATGGATGCCTTTCCATTATCCGGAGTCTTCAACAAATTTCCTGACCAATAGCGCGTTTGATAATATTACGCGGACAGCTGAATATAAGGTGTGTGCCGCTAAAATTGAAAAGCCTTGAGACAAAAATGGGAAGGGGTTTCTGAAAAACCCCTTCCCATTGTGAAGGTATTTTAATAGAGTAGATGAAGGGTTGGTGGTTGATACATGAGGATTATTACGGTATCAGGAACACATAGTGGCGTAGGTAAAACGACTTTTGTTGAGGAGTTGCTTGGGCAGCTAAAAGGATGGTCTTGCCTGAAGGTGACGTTTATGCACAAAGGCCTAAGTTGTCCGATACATAAAAATTGCGGCGCCTGCGATAAGTTGGATTCAGCGTTTTATATTGTGGCGGATGAAAAAACCTTATTACAACAAGATAAAGACACATATCGTTTTAAGAGAGCAGGAGCAAAGCAGGTTTTTTGGCTGAAGGCTCAAACAGAAGAAGGGCTCAAACAAGGGTGGCAAAAAGCTGTGGATATGTTTGATGGGAGCAAGGGCTTGATTGTGGAGGGGACTAGCGTACTGAAATATCTTCATCCAGATTTGGCAGTATTTATTATAGGAAAAGATAAGCCTTGGAAAGAGTCGGCGAAAGAGATTTTTGAAGGTGGTTTTTTGCAGGAAAAGCCCTATTTTTTTTCGTCAAGCGATATGCCATTTTTGCATAACGATACTGTTTTATGTCTGGCTTTGCGCGGCCTGGAAAACGAAGGAGAGCATGATGGAAGTAAAGTCTAAAGTTTGGCTTGAAGAGAAAGGAGAATTAGTTTTTGGGGTGGGAAAGACGACGATTTTAAAAAGCATTGAAGAGACGGGTTCTATTAATAAGGCGGCTAAAAAAATGAATATGTCTTATCGACGCGCGTGGAGCTATGTGGTTTCCATAGAAAAGAGGATCGGACAACCTTTGCTTATTAGGGTTAAAGGGGGCAAAGATGGAGGAGGTGCTGTCCTGACAAAATACGCGAAAGATCTATTAAATAAATTTGAAAATATGGAAAAAGAAGTTGAAGAGTTTGTGAATGAGAGATACAAAACAATTTTTCATCAATAGGGAAATGATGTTTGTTAGCTAAGGGGATATTATGAAGAAAAAGTTTATTTTAATTATTTTATTTTTATTTATTTCAACGAGCATGGCATGGGCGCAAGACAATGTGCTTAAAGGCCATCAGTTTGCCGGATGGGATGTTGATTTCGGGGTGGAAGAAAGATTGCGCGGGGAGTATAAAGAGGATTT
>JBDREX010000020.1:0-6109 GCA_043819345.1 Candidatus Omnitrophota bacterium | reverse complement strand
AAGACAGAAGACAGAAGACAGAAGACAGAAGACAGAAGACAGAAGACAGAAGACAGAAGACAGAAGACAGAAGACAGAAGACAGAAGACAGAAGACAGAAGACAGAAGACAGAAGACAGAAGACAGAAGACATGAAGGTTTACTAACTTAGTTTTGATTTTTTAGGTTTTTTCTGTTGTCTGACATCTGACCATTGTCCTCTGATATTTTTTGATCTTATATTTATGTTAAAACATTTATCTAAAAATTCATATCTGTTGGCGGTGCTGGGTGCGATTTTATTGCGTTTGGCTTTTCCGAAATTTGACTTTTGGATATTAGCCTGGTGTGCTTTTGTTCCGGTTTTTTTTGGTGTTGAAAATCGGCGGTTTTTAAAGCTTTTTTCTGTTTCATTTTTGTTTGGGTTTTTATTTTTCGCTTCAACGATTTTTTGGTTGAATAACGTTACTTGGGCAGGGATGGCCATCCTGTCTATTTATCTCGGATTTTTTATTGTTCTTTTTTTCTTTGTATATGCATTTGCTGCGAGGTATTTGAATTATTGGCAGCGCTTGACTGTCTTTCCGGCATTTTGGGTTGGCCTGGAATATTTACGCGGCTGTTTTGCGATAGCTTTTCCATGGGGTCTTTTAGGCTATTCTCAGGCGTTTAATCTCAGTGCTATCCAGGCAGCCGACATATTTGGGGTGTTCGGTGTATCTTTCATTGTGATGTTCGTTAATATCTTTATTTTTGAGGTTTTGCGCGGTTATTTTGAGAAGAAACCTTTAAGAAGAATAGAGATTCTTGTTCCCATTCTTATTGTTGTGTTTTGGTTTTCTTATGGTGTTTTCAGGATTTATGAAGATCCGAAAAAGACCGCGCCTTTGAAAGTTTCTGTAATTCAAGGCAACATTTCTCAGGATATCAAGTGGGTTTTTAGCCTTCATGAGAAGATCTTTGAAAAATATAAGATTCTGTCGGAGATTGTGATTTTAGGGGATAACCCTGATTTAGTTGTCTGGCCCGAAACGTCATTTCCCGATTATCTGGAGTTTGGTGTTAATGATAGTGGTTTAAAAGATTTTGCTAAGGCATCTGCAACATATTTGTTGGCAGGTTCCATCAGGCTTGAGGATGTGAATTATTTCAATAGTGCCTTATTCTTTTCACCCGAAGGGCAAATTTTAGGAACCTATGATAAGATTCATCTTGTTCCATTTGGAGAGTACATTCCGGCCCGCAAGTCTTTGCCTTGGATTGAGAGATTTTTGCCGATAGAGGATTTTACTGCTGGTTCAGAGTACAAGATTTTTTCTGTTGTTAACCAGGACGGCCAGGTTTTAAAGTTTGGTGTTTTGATGTGTTTTGAAGATATCTTTTACAATATTGCTACGAGTTTCGTTCAACACGGAGCCGATTTTTTAGTTAATATGACTAATGATGCCTGGTTTGGTGATACATCAAGCCCTTACCAGCATATGCAGGCGTCTATTTTCCGCGCTGTCGAAAACAGGGTTTATTGTTTGCGCGCGGCCAATGCGGGTATTTCTTGTTTTATTGATGATACCGGCAGGGTTGTATCAACGGTTGCGGATTTGAATGGAAAAGAGACTTTTGTGACGGGCTCTAAAACACATTTTGTGTATAAAACAGCTCGGCGCAGTTTGTACCCTTTTTTCAAAGACTATTTTATTTTTCTGTGCGTATTGTATGCTATCTTAACGATCTTCTATAAATGGAGACGGCTCAGATGAGAATATCAAAACATATTTTTATCTTTATTTTCTTTTTTAGCCTTTTGTTTTTTAAGACTGAGTTTTTGGGCGCGGTTCCACCAGATCGCGCTGAACAAAAAGAGGTGGCTTTGCATTATTACAGAGGAGTTGTCAATTATGAAGCTGGCCGTTTTGATGGTGCTATGCAGGAGTTCCAGGCAGCCTCCAGTGTTGATCCTTATTACAAAGATACACAAAAATATCTTAATCGTTGCGTGAAACACCTCGAGAAGTATCGGGATGACCTATTTAAAGCGCAGGGCATGGATTCCAAAGATAAAGGCACGGTTGATCTGTATTTTCTGGGAAGGTCTTATTATGAAAAAGGAAACTATCAAAAAGCTTTAGATTCTTTTAAAGCCGTATTAGACAAAGATCCAAATGATAGGTTTGCCTTGTATTATGCGCGGTTGTGCGAAGATAAAATGCCTTCTTTGAGAAGCCGCAATCAGTCCGGGAGTACCTACGCGTTAGGAGACCATATCGATGATTTTGAGAAGGAAGTTTCCTATATTAAAAGTGATATTAAAAATCAAGAGGATTGGGAGCGTTTTTTGGCAGCTAAGGCCGAGCGTAAGGCGGCACGAGAAGAACTGATTCAAAAGAAACAGATGCAATTGCAGCAGCAGGAAGAGCTTTTGGAAGAGGAGAGGCAGGATTATTTGGCGCAGGCTGCCTTGGAGCAAAAGGCTCACAAGCTGCAAAAGGAAACAGAAAAATGGCGTAATATGAAAGAAAAATTGGCTTCCAAGGAGCCGGGGATGCCTTCAGATTTGATTGAGTTTCCAATTTATCTGAACAGGGGAGAACGTTATTATGTTCACATGAAAGAGTCTTTAAGGCAGAGCCGGTGGCATTCGGCGGGATTAAATGCGATTTATGCCAGCATAAATTTTTGTGATTCTTATTTAATCTATAATCATGGGGTCAGAAGCGCTGAACCCAACCATGAAAATATTAGCAGGCTATTGATGCAATATGTCCATCGTTCAGATGTAGATGAAAATTTATTTCGGCTCAGAGCGTTATTAAATTTGAAAAAGCTTATTGAACAGGAAGATCGGCCTATTAGGAGAGATGAAGCGATTTACGCGGCGGATTATACTGATAAAATTGTTGAATGGTGCAAAAGTTTGTTTCCATAGTTTGAAAAAAGAGAGGTGTTTGTGAAAGTTTTATGTTTGAGAAGGATGATTTTGGCTGCGATTTTGTTGGGGTGTGTTATGTTAGCATCTACATCAGGCCTTGAAGCAGCTACAGACCCCGTTGTTGTGGAATTGCATTATCAAAACGGAGTTAAGTTCTATAAACGTGGTTTGTATGATAAGGCGGCGGGTGAATTTCAGCGTACTCTTGTCTTAGAGCCTACGCATCAGGAGGCCAAAGACTTCTTAGAGAAGATTCAGAAGATGGATGAGAAACAGCGTAGGGTTGAAGCCAAAAAAAGCCAGGATGCCCAGTTAAAAGAGCTGTACCAGCAAGGTAAAAAACTTTATAGCCAGCACGACTTTCAAGGTGCTTTGGATGTATTTAATAAGATTTTAAAACTGAAGCCAATAGATGATTTTGCATCTTTTTATCGTGAACGTTGTGAAATTTTTATCGCTCGAAAACTTGCAAAGGAAAAGAGCGTTGAGCAAAAGAGGCTTTTAAAAGAGAGGAAGCTCAAAGAAAAAGAAAACAGGATTAAGCAAAAACAGTTGGCTTTAGAGCGCAAGCAGGAACTCGCGCAGGAACGTATGAGAATTAAGGAACAGAGGCAGCAAGACTTAAAGAATAAGAAATTGGCCGGAAAGCAAAAGGCGCAAGAAGTTGTTGTGCGTCAAGAGGAAGCTGTTGTTGACACGGCGAAAGGCCAGGAGAGTGCTAAAGCGCTTAAAGTATCTGAAACGCCTGAAAAAGTTTTGACGGCCAAAGAGGAAGCTGTTGCGCGAAAGAAAAGGATTAGGGAAGAGAAGATTGCTGCGGCAAAACAACGCCGTGAAGAAAAAATAGCTGCTGCAAAAAGTCGCCGGGAGGAAAAGTTGGCGCTCGCAGAGCAACGCAAAGCAGAGAAGCTAGCTAAGCAGGAAAAGATGCGCCAGGCAAGAGAGCAGGCCCGACAGGAAAAGATTTTAGCCGCGCAGGCGAAAAAAGAGGCTCAACTTAAAGCAAAAGAGGCTAAGAGGGCAGCTGCTAAAAATCAGAAGACAGCTGATTCTTCAGCCAAGGCAGGTAAGGCGGTAGTGGATAAATCTCAGGATCAGAAAAAAAACGTTTCTGAAGAAGAGGCCGTAAAGGCAGCAAAAGGTGTTGCATTAGAGAAATCGGCCAAGCAATTGTATTTGGAAGGGGCAGAACATTTAGGCAGAAAGGAATACGCGCAGGCCATTGCGTCGTTTTCTGCGGTCATAGAGCAAGAGAAGGAGGGCTCCAAGCTTTATACGAATGCTTCCACAAGATTAAGAGAAAAAGCCAAGCAGAGATTGCAGCAGACGGCTATTAAAAAAGAAGAAGAATAGTTTTTTTAAGCCGGATATTTTTTGCCGGCGGTTTACATAAATAAAAAATATATTACTGGTATTTGAAACTAAAAAAATATGAGGCTACGATGACCCAGAAGATTGAAGTGATTAGCATAGATAAGCCGCAGGATTCCAATATTATCATCGGCCAGGCTCATTTTATTAAATCCGTCGAAGATTTATATGAAACGCTCGTATCTGCCGTGGTTGATATAAAATTTGGCTTGGCTTTTTGTGAGGCATCAGGGGCCTGCAAAGTGCGCTGTGAAGGGACAGATGAACGGCTTAAAAAGATTGTTGCTCAAAATGCGCTCAAGGTTGGATGTGGCCATTCTTTTTTCATTATTTTAGAAGGAGCCTATCCGATCAATGTTTTAAATGCCGTCAAGTCTGTTAGTGAAGTTTGTACTGTTTTTTGCGCTACGGCTAATTCTTTAGAGGTGGTTGTCATAGAAACTTCACTGGGCAGGGGGATTCTAGGTGTTGTTGATGGCAGTAAACCTAGTGGTATAGAAGAAGAAGCGGATATTGAATGGCGCAAAGGTTTTCTGCGCAAGGTTGGATATAAATTATAGAGTGTTAGAGATTTAAGAGTGTCAGAGTAGAAATAAAAACTAGTTTGCGAGTTGGCGAGTTTGTGGGTTGACGGGTAAAAACAAAAAATACCAGCTACTGGTTTTACCAGCAAAAATAAAAGCAAAAAAACAGGAATAAGAGCAAAAAGCATAAAATAGCAGCAGAAGGCTAGAGAGTTAAAAGGAAAAAAGATGAGTAAGAAAAAAGGTTTTGTGCGTTGGATAAGCTATCGATTTGCAAGAGTGGGTATTGGTTTTTGTGATTTTGGGGCCAAGATCGTTCCCTTATCTTTTTTGTATGCTTTTGCTAATTTTATTGGTTGGATGGGCTATCATTTTGCGCGAAAACATCGTCAAATTGCCATGGAGAGTTTGACAATGGCTTTTGGCAAAGAAAAATCAAGCGAGGAGATTGAAAAAATTGCCCGAGATTGTTTTCGAACAATGGCTTCGACGGTGGTTGAGTTCTTTATGTTTATGCGCCATCCACAGCGTATTAAAAAATTAGTTCAGATCGAAGGGCTTCACTATCTTGATGAAGCTTTAGCAAAAGGAAAAGGTGTAGTGGCTTTGAGTGCTCATTTTGGTAGTTTCCCGTTGCTTTTGTCGCGCTTGGCGCTTGAGGGATATCCTATTCATTCGGTTTTGAGGCGTATGCGGGATAGCAGATTGGATAAGCTTTTTGAGAAAAAGCGCGATAGAATGGGCGTGGGATCTATTTATACTCAGCCGCGTAAAGAGTGTGTTGCTCAGAGTTTAAAGGCACTGCGTAATAATGAAATCATTTTTATCCAATTGGATCAGAATTTTGGAACCGGAGGTGTTTTTGTTGATTTTTTTGGTGTGAAGGCTGCGACTGCGACGGGTCCTATTGTGCTTTCTGTGCGGACGGGTGCTTCTATTGTGCCGATGTTTATTCATCGCGTTAAAGGCCCTCATCATAAGATTGTTATTAAACCCCCGCTTACAGTGCATAAAGATGTGATGGGTGAGAATAATCTTGTTTCAACGGTATCGGAGTTTACCCTAATGATTGAAAACTATATTCGTCGATATCCTCATGAATGGGGATGGATTCATAAGAGATGGAAGGCAAGGCCTAAAGAGTAAGCGAGTTAACAGGTTGTCGGGTTGGCGGGTTAAACCCGCACACTCGCAAACTGGCTAATTCGCCAACACAAATGGAGATGATGATAATGAAAGAGTTAACTATTGACCGATCGGAGAGTGTGATATTAACGAAATTTTTAGGGGTTTGTGTTTTTACAGCAGC
>JBDREX010000019.1:0-55093 GCA_043819345.1 Candidatus Omnitrophota bacterium | reverse complement strand
AAAAATTTCGGGGCAGTAGCTCAGCTGGGAGAGCGCGTGCTTTGCAAGCATGAGGTCGGCGGTTCGATCCCGCTCTGCTCCATAATTTTTTTCTCTGTCGCAAAAAATTTGTGGAGCAGAGCGGGATCGAACCGCCGACCTCATGCTTGCAAAGCACGCGCTCTCCCAGCTGAGCTACTGCCCCGAAATTTTTTCACAGCAAAAATTTCAGTGGGCCCAAGTGGACTTTCCCGACTGCATTTTAACAGACGGGCGGGAGAACCACTGTATGAGCCCATATCCAAGCTTACACTTAAATAAGTGGGCCCAAGTGGACTTGAACCACTTACCCCCGCGTTATCAGCACGGTGCTCTGCCAGCTGAGCTATGGGCCCAAACGTAACGTTTCAAAAAAACACAGTCATTGTCATGACCCATAGAAGCACGCCATACACAGAACCAAATCACAAGGTCATGCCGGCGGTAGCGAAGACTCCACTCTTCATTCCTCGCTGCCAGCCGCCTCGCTACTTTGTGTCTGTGTTTCCTCTAAATTTTAAATAGCCAAGTTTCGGAGCGTTAAGTCTATTGACTAGCTCATGACTTAACCTTTGTGATGCTGTCCGGTCCATGAGGACCGGGGTCTCTCTACCTTTCGCGTGAGAAAAAAATAGAAAGGAGGTGATCCAGCCGCACCTTCCGATACGGCTACCTTGTTACGACTTAGCGCCAGTCACCAGTTTTACCTTCGGGGCGTTGTCGCCACTTCGGGTACCACCGGCTCCCATCGCTTGACGGGCGGTGTGTACAAGGCCCGGGAACGTATTCACGGCGGCGTAGCTGATCCGCCGTTACTAGCAATTCCAACTTCATGGAGTCGGGTTGCAGACTCCAATCCGAACTGGGGGATGCTTTTTGCGATTAGCTCCACCTCGCGGTTTGGCAACGCTCTGTACATCCCATTGTAACACGTGTGTAGCCCAGGGTATAAGGGCCATACTGACTTGACGTCATCTCCACCTTCCTCCCGTTTATCACGGGCAGTCTCCTTAGAGTGCTCGCCAGAATCCTTTCGGATCCTTCGGTAGCAACTAAGGATGATGGTTGCGCTCGTTGCGGGACTTAACCCAACACCTCACGGCACGAGCTGACGACAGCCATGCAACACCTGTATAGGCACTCGGCTTAACGAGTCGTCCCCCTTTCAGGTTCCTACTACCTATATGTCAAGCCCTGGTGAGGTTCTTCGCGTAGCGTCGAATTAAACCACATGTTCCACCGCTTGTGCGGGCCCCCGTCAATTCCTTTGAGTTTCAACCTTGCGGTCGTAGTCCCCAGGTGGAGTACTTAATGTGTTAACTTCGGCGCCCCGTTTTTACACGGAACACCCAGTACTCATCGTTTACGGTTAGGAATACCAGGGTATCTAATCCTGTTCTCTCCCCTAACTTTCGCAGCTCAGTGTCAGTTGTGATCCAGAGAATCGCCTTCGCCAATGGTGTTCCTCCTGATATCTACAGATTTCACCCTTACACCAGGAGTTCCATTCTCCTCTCTCACACTCAAGCCCAATAGTTTGGAAAGCAGTTCTCCGATTAAGCCGGAGGATTTCACTTCCCACTTGTTAGGCCACCTACCTGCCCTTTACACCCAATAAATCCGAGTAACGCTCGCCACCTCCGTATTACCGCGGCTGCTGGCACGGAGTTGGCCGTGGCTTCTTCTTCCGGTACCGTCAATCTAGCATATTATTCACATGCTAGGTGTTCTTCCCGATCGAAAGAGGTTTACAATCCGAAGACCTTCATCCCTCACGCGGCGTCGCATAGTCAGGGTTTCCCCCATTGCTAAAGATTCTCGACTGCAGCCTCCCGTAGGAGTCTGGGCAGTGTCTCAGTCCCAGTGTGGCTAAACATCCTCTCAGACTAGCTACCCGTCTTAGCCTTGGTGGGCCATTACCCCACCAACAAGCTGATAGGCCGCGAGCCCCTCCCTAAGTGGCAGGCCTTACGGTCCCCGCCTTTTACTACATTCACATAGTGATTGTAGTCACATCTGTCATTACTCCAAATTTCTCTGGGCTATTCCAGTCTTAAGGGTAGATTACTCACGTGTTACTCACCGGTTTGCCGCTATCATTAAAATGTTTTGCATTTTCTTCTTGCGTCGAAACTGCAAAACAAAAAAAACAATCGCTCGACTTGCATGCCTAATCCACGCCGCCAGCGTTCACTCTGAGCCAGGATCAAACTCTCCGAAAAAGAATTGTGTTGCTGATCGTCACGATCAACACTATATCTTGGCTATTTAATCAAAGAACAAAAAAGGCCTGAATACGCCTTTAAGAAACTTTTATATATAGTGCCTTCTCTAGGAAGGCTCTAAGAAATTTTCAAAACTTATTTATCCGCATGTTTCAACTATCTACGTCAACATGTCTGAGTGATAAATTATAACAAAGTTTTAACTAGTGTCAAGTATTTATTTTAAAATATTTTTTATCAAAAACCAAACTATTGCTCTGTAAGGCTTTTACCGCTTTGCAACAAGAACAATTTTAATAAAACTTCTTTTTGCCACTTGGATAAGATACTCCTGGCCTACCGAAAGTTCAAACTCTATTGAATCAATCTTCTGGCCATTTACCTTAACAGCGCCCTGCTTAATTAATCTGCGAAACTCATTCTTTGTATTATTCGTGTAAAGCAATTCTACGCCATAATCCAAAAGCCTGATAATAGGCAAACATGCTTCCTGAATCAATATCTTTTTACAAGGAACATCTTTTGGAATATTTTTTTCTTTAAAAATACTTTCAAATTCTTTACGCACATCTTGAGCAGATTTTTTGCCATAGTAACACTGGCATATTAAAGAAGCGAGCTTAAGCTTAGCGTCCTTAGGATGCAGCTTTTTAACAGATTCTAAATCCTCATCTGTCAAAAGCTCATAATAACGAAACATGAGCTCATCGCTAACCGACATCAACTTACCAAAAATCTCTTTGGCCGCCTCATTAATACCAATATAATTACCCAAAGATTTCGACATTTTATTAATGCCATCCGTACCTTCTAAAAGAGGCATTGTTAAAACGACCTGTGGAACCTGCCCAAACTCTCTCTGCAGCTCTCTGCCAACCAAAAGATTAAACTTCTGATCCGTACCACCTAGTTCAATATCCGCGCCTAAAACTACGGAATCATATCCTTGAATTAACGGATACAAAAACTCTAATATACTAATAGGCCGCCCATCTTTAAAACGCTTAGCAAAATCATCACGTTCCAGCATCCTGGCAACCGTATACTTACTTGACAATGAAATAACATCCGCAAACTTCATCCGTTCATACCAACGGCTATTAAAAACAATTCGCGTTTTTTGAGGAGACAGGATCTTGAAAATTTGTTGTTTATACGTTTTAGCGTTTTTTAAAACTTCTTCACGGGTTAATTGCTTACGTATTTCTGAAGCCCCTGAAGGGTCTCCTATCCTACCCGTAAAATCGCCAATCAAAAAATAAACAACATGGCCCAAATCCTGAAAATGCTTCAATTTGCGCAAAAGAACAGTATGTCCTAAATGAATATCCGGAGCCGTTGGATCAAAACCAGCTTTTACTTTCAAAGGCTTGCCTGTTTTTTTTGACCAATTCAATCTGGCAACAAGCTCACCCTCCGAAATAATTTCAGAGACGCCCCGTTTAATAACACCTAGCTGCTGATTAACATCCATATTTTAAAAGAGTTTGAGCCTATGAAATAAGCCCTAAACCAATCTTCATCTGTTCCACATCAACTTTTATAATTTTAACTCTGATCGCATCATCAACATTAATGCTCTCATATTGCTCTTTTGATATCTCGTTAATGTAAACAAGTCCTTCCAGATCATCACCTATCTTAACAAAAACACCAAAATTATTCTTCGAGGTAACCTGGCCATCAAATTCCGCGCTCAAAGGATAATCCTGTGCGATCCTGGGCCATGGATTTTCCACCAGCTGTTTAAAACCTAACGAGATCTTCTTATTCTGGACATCAACAGAAAGAATAACCACTTCAATCTTCTGTCCTTTCTTAAAAATCTCCTGAGGATTTAAAACACGCCTTGTCCAGGACATATCGGAAACATGAATCATCCCATCAAGATTTCCATCTAATTCCACGAAAGCACCAAAATCGGTAAAACCACTAATCTTACCTGTCACTTTCGCTCCAGCAGGAAATTTAGATTCAGCCTCCAGCCATGGATTCATTTCCAATTGTTTTATGCTCAAGGAAATTCTACGGCTGTTTTTATCAATGCTAAGCACTTGCACTTCAACAATATCTCCAATAGCAAAAAGCTCCTGTGTATTAATACTTCTCTTTTGCCAGGAAATCTCAGAAATATGGATCAAACCCTCAATCCCCTTTTCCAGTTCAACAAAAACACCGTATGGAACGATATTAACAACTTTTCCCTTAATTTTTGAATCCACAGGAAACTTATTTTCAATATCCAACCAAGGATCAGCCATTCTTTGTTTCAGGCCTAAAGAAACTTTTGAAGCCTCTTTATTCATCCCTAGAATAACAACATCAACCTTATCACCAACAGCCAATAGCTCAGAAGGATGAGAAATACGCGACCAACTCATATCCGTGATATGCAAAAGGCCGTCAACCCCACCAAGATCAATAAAAGCCCCAAAGTCAGTAATATTCTTGACAAATCCTGAGCAAACATCCCCAACTTTATGGCTCTCCCAGAATTTCGTCCGAACATCTTCTCTTTCTTTCTGTACAGCTTCTTTTCTAGAAACGATAAGACTCTTTCTCAAATTATTAATTTTAACAATCTTAAATTTATAAGAAGTGCCAAAAAGCTCCCTCTCACTCACATTTTTGAACATAGCAAGACTCGCCGGCAAAAACCCTTCAAGGCCATAGACATCTACAATAAAACCACCTTTGACTTTTTTACGGATCGTCCCATCAACCAGGTCGCCTTCTTTAAACCCCTGATTAATCCTATCCCAACCATAAAGACGCCTGGCTTTATCGCGCGAAAGCACGATCATGCCATTGTCATCTTCTTTGCTATCAACATAAACTTCTACTTCCTGGCCAATCTTCAAATCATCCTGAAAAGAAAACTCATCTCTAACTACAACACCTTCTGATTTATAACCAACATCAATCAAAACATCTTTTTGACTGATCTTAACAATCCGGCCTTTAACGATATCGCCTTCTTTGATATCCTTAAAGCTCTCCTCATACATCTTTAATAACGTTTCATTTTTGTCTTCAAACACAAAAATTCCCCCTTTATTTTTAGCTAAATTCAGCTATATTTTTAAAAATCATCGAATTCTTCAATTTTTTTAATAAAAAACATATTCTTATTCTATGCGCAAAATGGCCATTAAGCCTCATCACACACAAAAAAAGCAAAGTCACCCCCATTCAACCTTATTTAATCATTACAGCAAGAGCAGATATTATCCAAAAAAAAAGCTTTTTTGTCAACCTTATAGTTTTAACTCAAATTCAATGAAGAAATGGCCCTCATAATCCTTTGCGCCATTTCTTCATCACCCACGTCTAGATCCTGACTATAATAGACAGGTTGGCCAAATGCCACAGTAATCCGGCATCGCTTAATAAATTTTGATCCTTTCGGCAACGCCTTCTCAGTGCCTTTTACAAAAGCCGGAATAACAGGAACTCTGGCTTTCCTCGCTAAAAATCCAACTCCGGCCAAACCTTTCTGCAATACAGCACCTGTACCACGAGTTCCTTCAGGAAACAAAATAAGGCCGTTACCTCCCTTTAACTGCTTCAATGCTTGTTTCATCGCGCTAACATCCGAAACATTACGTTTCAAAGGCAAAGTATTGATATGGCGAAATAACCAGTTAAAAAAAGGATTCTTAAAGAGCTCAGCTTTAGCCAAATACTTTAGAGAGCGAGGACAGGATACTCCAAAAATAATTGGATCTAAATAACTAACATGATTACCTGCAAGAATAAACGCTCCTTGAGCAGGAATATTTTCCTTTCCTATAACTTTTATGATCAGGAAAATATTAAAAAAAATCTTGCAAAACATTCGTGCAATCCAATAAAACATCAAAAATACCTTATTTCCTGATTTACTATTTCGCCACCCAATTTAATGAGGTCTTTGGCTCTTTTTAAACTCTTTGATTCAGAATAAACTCTCATCTTTGGCTCTGTACCAGAAGCGCGAAACATCAACCAGCTCTCATCTTCACAAATCAACTTAATCCCATCATAATCTTTAACCTTAACAACCTTCTTCCCAAGGAGAGAATCTTTCTTCAAACAACTCATCTCTAGCTTGTAATTAATGGACTTTAATTTAATATCGCTTCTTAAATAGTAATAACGTCCATACTTAGCTTCCATTTCCTGTAAAATTTTAGACATCTTTTTTTTACGGTGAATCATCATCTCAACAAGCATAAGACCTGCTAGAGATCCATCTCTTTCCGGAATATATTTTTTTAATCCCATGCCACCGGCCTCTTCACCACCCACCAATATATTCTCTGTCTCCATGAGATTAGAAATATACTTAAAACCAACTGGAGTTTCATAAAGCTTTAAAGATAGATCCTCGGCAATATGCTCAAGCATGGTCGTTCCAGCAATAGTCGTCACAATCCCGCCATCCCAACCCTTATCCTCATGTAAATGCAAACTTAAAAGGCCAAGGATTTTTTGAGGAGGAATATAATTGCCATCTGAATCACACGCGGCAATCCTGTCCGCATCGCCATCTAAAATAAGCCCGATATCAAATTTTTCCTTCTTAACACGGCGCATAATTTCGCCCACATTGGCTTCTATAGGCTCAGGCCCTCTGCCCTCAAAGTACGGATTTCTTTCGTTGCGCATCAAAGACAACCTAACATCTGTCCCCTTTAAAACCTGCGCAATAAAACTGTCGCCGCTGCCATACATCGCATCTACCAAAACCTTAACTTTCGCCTTCTTAAACGCCTTCAAATCTATATACGAACGCAAAAATTGAACATACTCTTTAGAAACATCAACAACTTTTATAGAACCATCCTCTTGTCCCTGAGCAAAACTTTTTGAAACGACCTTTACATCATCTAAAAATGATTCGACTTTTTTAGTGACCGCGACATCCGCAGCCCCTCCATTAGCATTCTTAATTTTAAAGCCATTAAACTCTGGCGGATTATGACTAGCCGTGATCATGATCCCCAAGTGAAGCTTACGATTCTTTACAGCAAAACTCAAGGCTGGAGTAGGAATCGCCCTATCAGAAAGAGTAACTTCTATATTATTGGCTGCTAAAACCTCTGCAGCACTCTGAGCAAACTTTTCCGATAGAAATCTCGTATCATATCCGATGCAAACTTTTAATTTATCTCCTGAAGAAACTTTTATATCGTTAACCAGATAATCCGCGGTCGCCTGTGTAACCCGCTTCAGATTCTCAAAAGTAAAATCTAAGGCTATAACAGCACGCCACCCATCTGTTCCAAATTTAATCTTGGTTATCTCCTCTGCTGCAACATTACTCATCATCTTTTAACCTCCTTATCGCCTCTTTCATGTCTGGCGCATTAAATAAATAAGAGCCAGCAGCAAGCACATTAGCTCCTTTACGAATAACTTCCTTCGATGTTAAATGATTAATCCCTCCATCAACTTCAATATCTCCGCAGAAAGAATTCCTTAATTCAAAAATTTTTGGCAAAACAACCGGCATAAATTCCTGTCCGCCAAACCCAGGATTAACACTCATAATTAAAATCCAATCAAGTTTATCAAAAAGTCCTTTGATCTGAGACAAGGGCGTAGATGGATTGATGGCAACTGCTGGCCTCTTATTCAACCTTTTTATCTTTTTAACCAAAGCCGTTGCTTTTTTCAATCTAGCATTTGGAACCCTGCCCAAAGCTTCAATATGAAAACTAATAATGTCCGCACCGCATTTGGAAAAAGCATCAATATATTCTTCAGGATTTTCAATCATTAAATGAACATGAATAGGAAGCTTGGTCTTAGGCCTCAACGCCTGAACAACAACGGGGCCAATGGTAATGTTTGGAACAAAATGCCCATCCATAACATCCACATGTAAAAAATCAGCGCCCGCTTTTTCAGCACGAAGAACTTCAGATGCAAGATTTGCAAAATCACAAGCCAAGATTGAAGGACCAACTTTGATATTCATAAATACCCCATTTTAAACATCAACGGGTCAGCAGGTGCGCGAGTTAAACCCGACAACCCGCCCACTCGCAAACACGCCAACACAAAACATATTATTTATACAACCTATTTTTTTCTATGTAGTTTGCGACACTGTCCGGCGTTAAGTAACGAATAGATCTCTTTTTTTTAATCAAATCCCTAATGAGAGAAGAAGAAATATCAACCTGTGCCACATTTATTTTTAAAAAAGATTTTCCGCTCAGCCTCTTCCCAAAGCCAGGCCTTTTAGCCAAAACAAATTTTGCTATTGTCAAAATCTCATCAAGATTTTTCCAAGACGGCAACTCACTAACAAGATCTGACCCACAAATAAAAAATAACTCTGCGTGTTTATAACGCTGTTTAAGCTCTTTGAGCGTATCAACCGTGTAAGACTTACCTTTTCTCCTAATCTCAATATTAGAAACACGAAAATTTGGATTCTCTTTTACGGCCAGCTCAACCATAGCAAGCCGATGCCTGACGGAGATAACATGGTGTCCACTCTTATGAGGAGAAATGTACGATGGAACAAAAATAACCTTATCCAGCCCCAATTGGCCAGAAACCTGTTCACCTAAAATAAGGTGTCCGTAATGTATAGGATTGAATGTCCCGCCCAATATACCAATTTTCATACTATAGGTCGCAAGATCACAAGGACACAAAGTCACATGTAAAAACATTCATGGCGTGACTTATAGAATTGTAACGTTGCGTCTCCTTATCTTTAGGATTATTCTCTTATCTGCCCTTGTCCTTCAATCACATACTTATAAGTTGTCAAATCTTCAAGCCCCATGGGGCCACGCGCATGCAATCGATCCGTTGAAATACCAATTTCAGCACCAAACCCAAACTGATCCCCATCCGTAAAACGCGTTGAAGCATTTGCATAAACACAAGCTGAATCCACCTCTTTTAAAAACTGCTCTTTATGTCCGGTATCTTGCGTGATAATCGCATCCGAATGATGAGAGCCAAAAAAATTAATATGCTCAATGGCTTGTACAATATCATCAACCACTTTTACTGATATAATTAAATCCAGGTACTCTGTTTCCCAATCTTTTAAGTTTGCTTTTTTTGCTTGAGGAAAAATTTTTTTTGTCCGTGCACAACCGCGAATCTCTACGCCAGCTTTCTGAAAAAGTTCACCCATTTGAGGCAAAAACCTATTCGCAATATCTTTATGCACGAGGAGAGTTTCAATAGCATTGCAAACAGAAGGCCTCTGAACTTTAGCGTTGAAAACAACTCTTTTAGCCATCTCTAAATCCGCGCCGTCATCCACATAAATATGACAAACCCCTTTGTAATGTTTAATCACGGGAATTCTGGACTTATCCTTAATCTCCTTAATTAAAGATTCGCCTCCTCTGGGCATAACCAAATCAATGTGCTGATCCAAAGAAAGTAAAATATCAACCGCCTGACGCTCAACAAAAGGAACAAAACTTATTACCCCTTCTGGCAGCTTGCAGTCTTTAACAACTCTTTTGAGAATATTAAAAATGCTCGTATTAGAATGAAATGCATCGCTACCGCCCTTTAAAATAACAGCATTTCCAGATTTAAAACAAAGCCCTATGCAATCTGAAGTCACATTCGGACGTGATTCATAAATAATCAAAATCACACCTATGGGTACGCGAACTTTCGCGATAGAAAGCCCATTTGGTCTTTCCCATGACACTATCTCTTTCCCAACAGGATCAGGCAAGGCAGCAATCTGTCTTAAAGATTCAGACATCTGAAAGATCCGCTTCTCATCCAGGGTTAATCTTTCAACAAAGGCAGAGCTCATGCCTTTTCTAAGAGCCAACTGAACATCTTGTTTATTAGCTTTCAGAATAACATTTCTATGCTCTATCAATGCATCTGCCATACTTACTAAGACATCGTTCTTGCGCTGCGCTGACAAAGAAGCGATTAACCTGGCAGATTGGCGAGCTCTAAAAGCCATCTTCTCACAACTAATACGTAAACCCTCTTTTTTTATTTTCTTCATGGACACCTCATCTAAACAAGGAGCACAAGCTCGTCACGATGCACGGCTTCGCTTTTCATTTTCTTGCCTACAGCCAATTCCATTTCCGAAGAAGAATAATTTATGATTCCCCGAGCAAAACACTCGCCTTTTAAATCCGCAATCTCAACGACATCTTTTGCCTTAAAAACACCGCGTACCTCAATAATGCCCGGAGCCAATAAGCTCTTATAATTTTTAATCAAGGCAATTTTCGCGCCATCATCAACAATAATTCTTCCTTTGGCAATAACACCAAAAGCGATCCAATGTTTTTTTGAACCCAAAGACCTATTAGCGCAAAAACGCGTTCCATCACAATCTTTATAGTTCTTTGCTTTAAAATCTATCTTTAAAACTTCTTTTAATCCATTTGCCAAAACAACTGGAATACCAATACTGGTTGCTATTCTAGCAGCCTCAATTTTCGTAAGCATGCCACCAACACATGCATCCTTATCTGTCCCCTGCGCCATCTTCTGTATCTGAGGCGTTACTTTTTCAACCTCTTTAATAATACTTCCATGGGTCTTATTTTTTATATCATAAGACTCGTATAAACCATCAATATCCGTCAAAATAAGCAGCCCATCAGCCTCAATCAAGGAAGCGACTAACGCCGAAAGCACATCGTTATCACCAAACCTAATCTCATCCACTGAAATAGCATCATTTTCATTAATGATGGGAATAACTTTATACTTTAAAAGCGTAGTGATGGTATTTTTGGCATTCAGATATCTTTTTCGGTCTGTAAAATCTTCTCTTGTAAGAAGGATAGATGCGCATTTTAAACCGGACAAACTCAACTTCTGACTATAGGCCTGCATAAGGCAACTCATCCCAGCCGCAGCAGATGCCTGTTGATCTGCTAAAGATGAAGGCCTCTTTTTTAATCCTAAAATTGAAAGGCCGCTGGCAATAGCACCAGAAGTTACAACAATTACATCCCGGCCATTTTTTGAAAAATCCGAGATATGCTTAACGACAAGATCCAAATACTCAGGGTTAACCGCATTAGATCCACCCGTCAACAGGCTTGATCCAACTTTAATAACAATCTTCTGAGACATTTTTTGCGATCTCTTCAATTAAATCCTCCAGACCTTTTGATTCTAACGCAGAAATCTCAAAAATCTTTTTTTTGCTCTTCATTCTTCTCTTGAACTCTTTAAGGTGTTGTGGGGCAGTCGCGCAATCCATCTTGTTAACAACCAATATTTGCTTTTTCTTTTTCAATTCTCCAGAAAACTCTTTTAATTCTCTATTAATTGCTAAATAATCTTCATAAGGATCCCTTCCATCCATAGCAGCCATATCAATAAGATGTATAAGAATCTTCGTCCTTTCCACATGTTTTAAAAATTTATCCCCTAGCCCTTTTCCACTGTGTGCACCCTCAATCAAGCCTGGGATATCAGCGATAACAATAAAATCATCACTATCCCCTAATCTCAAAACTCCCAGGTTAGGGGCCTTTGTTGTAAAAGGATAATTTGCAATTTTAGGAGTCGCGTTTGAAATCTTAGAAATTAAAGTCGATTTCCCCGCATTAGGAAAACCAATAATACCAATATCAGCGATTATTTTCAGATTCAAAGACAGCATCCTGACTTCGCCAGGCTGCCCTTCCTCGGCATCCCTATTTCTGGTATTGCCTCTTCCGCCCTTGCCTCCGCGAGCTATAATAACCTCAAGCCCCTGCTTATCCAAATCCCTGATGAGACAATTCGTGCCTAAATCCGTAATAATCGTTCCAACAGGAACTAACACCAGACAATCTTTCCCTCTGGCACCAACCTTATTGCTACTGGAGCCATGCTTGCCATCCTCGGCCTTAAAATGACGTTGAAACTGAAAATCCAGCAAAGTAAAAATACTCTTATCACAACGCACGATAACGTCCCCGCCGTCTCCGCCGCTGCCTCCATTTGCTTTACCATGCTCAACACGTGTATCACGAAAAAAACTCGTACATCCGTTTCCGCCTCTACCCGCCTTAACTTCAATCTTTGCAACATCTATAAACATAAAAGTTTATCAAACCTCACACAAACATTTTAAGACGCGATTTCCGTAATCTTAATTTTCGTCAATGATTGACGATGGCCTTGTTTTTTCTTTGAACTTTTTCTTCGGCGATATTGAAAAGAAACAACCTTTTCTCCGCGAACTTGATCTAACACAATGGCACTAACTTTCGCCCCCTTTACATACGGCTGCCCAACTTTAACATCTGTATCATCATTTAATAACAAAACATGATTAAAAGTAACATCCTTTTTATTAGAAATGTGCTCAATACAGACAATATCCCCAACAGCTACTTTTTCCTGCTTTCCGCCTACTTCAATAATCGCATACATCCTAAATTACCCCCTATTTTTTGCCTTTTTAAAATGGTTTTAACTATAACACAACCCTAACTCTGCGTCAATCATTTCATATGAAAGCAAGCCCACTGGCTCAGGTCACGACAATCTTTTCAAGATGAAATAATTCATTTGCTTTTATATCAATCTTAACCCCAAAACGCCTGGTAAGATTTTTTAACGATTGAAAATTTTCATTATTCAGATTGGCCGCTACGTCCGGATGAACCTCAAGAAGGATTTTACGCGGCCTCTTCTTAAGCAAATAATTCTTGATCTCCCTTAGGGCATACAAAGCGATAGAAAAAGCGGATTTAACCTTGCCCTTACCCTGACAATAAGGACATTCCATATAAGAAATGCTTTCCAAAGTACGATGGGTCCTTTCCCTGGTCATTTGCACAAGGCCAAGCTTAGAAATGCCCAAAATATCCGTTTTTGCCCGATCACTTGCCAAAACCGATTTAAAAACATTAATGAGACCTTTTCTATGTTTTTCTTCCATCATATCAATGAAATCAATAACAACAATCCCTCCGACATCCCTAAGCTTCAGCTGACGGGCAATCTCCCGGGCAGACTCGCAATTAACAGCATAGGCCATTTCTTCCTGTGATATTTTCTTTCTATGAAACTTGCCTGAATTAACATCAATAACTGTCAACCCTTCTGTCGGCTCAATAACAACATAAGCACCGCTTTTCATAAAAATTTTGTTGGAATAGATCTTCTCAATTTGATCCTCAACACCCCTCTTCTCAAACAAAGGAACGTTTTCCCGGTAAAATTTAACGGTATGAGACAACCTGCTCATATAAGATTTTACAAAACGTAAAACTCTCCTAAACTCCTCTTTGGAATCAATAAGAATAGAGCCGATTTCCTCATTAAAATAATCTCTCAACATTCTTAGAACAAGATCATAATCCTCATAAATAAGAAATGGCGCGCTCCTCTTTTGAGAAGCCCTTTCAATCTGCTCCCAGAGTTTAATCAATAATGCCAAATCTCTCTGTAATTCTTTTGCTGTAGCACCCCAGGCAACAGTCCTAACAATCAGCCCCATATTATGAGGGGTCTTCATTTCTGCCAAAATAGCCCTGAGCCGATTTCTCTCGCCATCATGATCAATCTTTTTTGAGATTCCAAAATGCTTTTCAAAGGGCATAAGCACAAGATACCTGCCCGGCAGACTAACATGGGTTGTCAAGCGCGGCCCCTTCGTTCCAAAAGGTTCTTTTGTAACCTGAACGATCAGTTCCTGGCCAACTTTAAACGCACACCCTTGCGGTTTTCTAGGACTTTCAGCAGTAACATCCAATTCTTCATCGGCCAACAATCCCACCGTATCATTAAGATATAAAAACCCATTCTTTTCACCGCCAATATTCACAAAAGCAGCGCCAACAGAGGGCACGATCGTTTCAACGCAACCCTTATAAATATTTCCGAGTGTCGTTCTATCTGCAAGGCGCTCCACAAAATAATTTTCAAGCTTGCCATCCTCTAAGATCGCCACTCTCCTCTCCTGCTGTTCATAATTAATCAGGATCTCTTTCTTTCTCACACCCTGTTTTCCACCAGTTTTATTCTGCATCAAAAACTCCTTTAATAGAAAAAATATGTTGGCGAGTTAACTGATTTGCGCGCATACAGGTTCAACCCGCTAACCCGCAAACTCAATAACTCTATAACGCAATAACGCTCTTTATTTGAACCCCTTCGGGCAACTCTTTAGCCCATCGGCTCGCAATCTGAACAGCCTCCATGGGCTCTAACAACGACAATTCTCCCTCCTCGTTGTTAGATGCTACTCCCAGCTTTAAAGCTTTCTTCATCTTAATTTTAAAATGAGGACTAAATCCTTTTGAAAGCTCAATCTTTAAACCTGCTCTGCGCGCAGCACGGCTAAGCAATCTCATTAAATCTAAATGAGAAATATAAATCATATCGTCACCCTTGCTTAACACAAAACTATATTTGTAACTCATATCACCTTGCCTAAAAAATAAACCCCGCACAGGTTTTCCATGCGGGGCGCAAATAATTACTTATGCCTATATTTATCCACGCTCACAAACAACCTTAAAAAATGTTTGGCTGTTATGCACGCGCAGAACCTATTCTACTAATCTGACCAAAAAATTTAACGGCTGATTTAAAGCCGGCACTTGATTTCAACTCAATTATTGTGCAATCCAAGGTTTTTCTCAAGTTCCGCTAGCTGCTCTTCTGTTAAACTTTTGTCATCGACAATGTTTGCTGTAATAAATATAAGCAACTCAATCTTCTCAGTATCATAGGTTTTTCTTTCAAAAAGATTTCCCAAAAAAGGAATTTTTCTCAAGAAAGGCACGCCCTGCACACTTTCTTTTTTCACATCTTTAATAAGGCCCCCTATCATAATTGTTTCACCACTCTGAATCAAAACCTGCGTCTGAACTTCACGCGTTGTAATACGGGGGTATTTATTCTCAATCAAAGTTCCTTCTGTTGTTACAGCCGGATGCAAAATCATATTAATATAGTTTTTGTTTTTACCATTAACCTGAGGAACAACATTCAACTGAATACCAATATCTTTGTATTCTTCCAACGATACATCAACAGTCGTTGATGTATCACTGCTCTTTGTTGTCGTTATAATCGGAAATTGTTCTCCAACAAGGATCGTTGCCTCTTGATTATCCAACGTCAAAATACTTGGAGCCGACAATGTATTCGTAAAAACATTTTCCTCCAACGCATGAAGGATGACTTCGAACTTTGTACCACTTAATTTTTGAAAGATAAATTTTAAGCCGGTATTTGCCGATGATATGGCGGTCGCCTGTGGACTAAAAATAGAGGGTGTCACCAAGTCACTTAAAGAATGGCCGCCAGCATCTAAATCTTTTGTGATCGGCTCTGTCGTTACTGTCTCACTTGATGCCGAACCAGCGCCACCCGTCGCATAGTCAAACCCAAAATCCTTAAGTTTGTTAAGATTAACTTCCACCAGCCGCGTCTCAATCAATATCTGCTTTGGCCTAACATCAATATTATCAAGAACTTTTCTAATTTCTTCTAAGACTGGCGGAATATCAGAAATTATAAGCGTTTTAGAACGGCTCGATGTTTGCCCAGACCTTGAGCGCTTTTCTGAAAAAGAACCACCAAATCCCCAGCCAGCCTGCCCGGTAATCTCCAGAATCGTTACTCTTCCTCTAGGAGAAAGCTGTGGCTCAATAGCCTTCTTCGCATCAGTAGCATCAACATATTTAAGCGTAACAACTTCTGTGGCTGTTGGCTGGACCTGACTTAAATCCTGCTCCATCCTCCTCTGAGCAGTCAATTTTTCCAGAGGCGCAACCATAATAATTCTATCCTGTTTGTCATACGCATAACCATATGTCTTCAAGATAACATCTAATGCTCGCTCCCACGGCACATCTGAAATCCGCACATTTACCGTCCCCGTTACCTCAGGGCTAGCAACAATGTTAACACCGCTTTTATAAGAAATAATTTTTAAGACATCCCGGATGTCAGCTTCTTTAAAATCTAAAGTAATCGTATCCATACTCTTTACAGCCTCGACCTCTGCGTCCGATGTTGCCAAAACAACTCCCTGGCCCATCGAACCAGCCTCCTGCGCTTGAAGCTGATTTAAAACAGATTCCGATGGTTGAGCAGAAAAACTATTGTCCTGAGCATAAAGCACAGGTACAAAAATCATAGCTAGGCAAAAATATAAAAAAACAAAGAAAAGAGCAGGGGACGTTCGTGCCCTCATTTATTCCTCCCTCCTAAATTCAATCTCAACCTTTTCATTATCCTTGATAACAATGACTCTGTCTGGTTCAATGCTGCTGATCATAGCACTTCCTATGGACTCTCCGGCTTTCAATAATTCACCATTAACGATAATCATTGATTCCCCATGCGCATCATACATAATACCTTCCAGGTGCAAAGCATCATTTTCCTGCGGCTCTAAATTTACAAGATACCCCGATGAAGATATAAGAGGAATAAAAGGATCTCTTTTTCCCTGATACTTATAGGTGTACTCTTGTGCGGGCACGCTGGAAAACCATATCAATATCCAGAAAAAAATAAAAATCCCAAAGCCCAGCCTTAATAGACGCCCTAAATTCATCACTATTCTATGCCTTTCTTACAACAAGTTCAAGCACTAATGTTACTAACTGTTTTGAAGGCTCCTGTTCAGTCGTTTGAATCTCAAGCTTCTGTACACGAAAAAAGACTTTTGAACTTTCAAGCAAGGCCAGAAAACGGCCAAGTTGATGAAACCCCGCCTTAACCGTTAAGCTAACGCCCTGCTTAAAAAACTCCTGGCTCGTTTCAGCTGAATCCGATGCCTGTTTACTCAGTTTCATTACATCCTTAGTCACATTAACAGGCATCATCTTTAAGATTTTAACATTGCTGCTATCTGCATACTTTGAAATCTGCTCTAGGGCATTCGGCAACCCTTCTTCCAAAATAACCTTTTTTTCTAATTCCAAAAGCTCAGTGCTATATTCCGCCAATTTACTTTTATAAGACGAAGCAAAGTTAATGTCGTCCTTGGCCTGTATAACATCCGCCTTCAACTGGCGGGCCTTAGAAAAAAGCCGCATAAGAGGAAACAACTGCCCCTGCAAAAGAATAGTAGCATCAAGCAATAATAAGACGACTAAAACCCCTATGATAACTTTTATGTTATCCTTAAAAGAAAGCAGCTTTGCTGCCAATTCTTTAATTTCCATCTTTTGCATTTTTCATCTCTCCAACTAAAACAAAATCAACAACATCATAGGTTTTAATCATGCGCCGCTGTACAGAAGAAAGCTCTATTTTAGCAAAAACAAGCGAAAATTCATCGCTAGATTTAAGCGCCTGCAAAAACTTTCCAATAATTGTCATCTCATTCTGAGACAAAGATACAACGCTGCCCTGAAGCACCAGGCCATCTTCTGAATACGACAATCGCTCTAACCACAGCCCCTTAGGAATAGCATTATTAAGAGCCGAAAAAAGATCCGTCAAAACAACACCTCTGGCAAGAATCTTTTTCATCATATTGACATCCGCTTCTAGAACCTTAATTTTTTCTCTCATCTGAGCGGAATCCTTTGACTTTGGAGCTATCTCATTCCAAGTGCGCGTAGCGCTTCCAATCTGAATCTTTTTAAACACACACAAGGAAAACAACACGATGTGAGAAAACAACAAAAAAGCTACCAGCAGGACAATGTAAGCCTTGTAAGGAAGATTAACCCTTTTCTCTACTTTCCGTAAATTTTTTGGTAATAAATTTATTTCTATCATATAGTTTTAAATTTTATCGCAAAGCCAATCCTAAGGCGATCGCCAACAAATCGCTATTTTCCTCAAATTTATTCTTATCAACGCCTTCTTCAAAGCTTATTTTACTCACATAGTCTATTTTTTTAATTTCCACGCCTAATGCCTGGCCTAAAAACTCTTCTATATTCTTAAGCCGACTTGACCCTCCGGTAATAAATATTTTTTCAACGGCCATATTGTTACGCGCCTCAAAATAATCTAACGAAACCCGAATTTCAGCGGCTAAATTATTCAGTACCGTCTCCCAAGCGTCTATTAATTCTTTCTCTTTGTCTTGAGGGCTTATCTTTAAGCTGTCAGCTTGCGCATAATCCATTTCATAGATTTCACTTATTCTTTGCGTAATATCGTTGCCGCCAATAAAAATATCACGGCTTAAATGCGGTACCCCATCCACCAGAATGTTAATGTTCGAAACAGATTTGCCAATGTTAATAACGCCAATACAGGAACCTTTTCCCTGCCAACCGACAATCTCGGTAAAAAAATTTGCCAAAGCGAGACAATCCAAATCCACAACTTTTAAATCAAGATTCACTCCTTTAGCCAATTCGCATCTCTGGTTAATAAGATCGTTTTTAGCTGCCGCGATCAAAACAGACATCTTTGCTTTGTCCCTGGCCTCCTGAATAATCGCATAATCAGAAGAAACTTCAGTAATTGGAAAGGGAACATATTTTTCAACCTCAAACTGCATAGAAGATTCAAGCTCTGACTTATTCATAAGAGGCAATTCAATAGATCTGGAAACAACACCTTGGCCAGAAACAGAAACAGCAGCACATTGATGAGGAGCAACGTGAGCTGCAATCAAAGCCCTGCTCAAAGCATCCCTACAATCTTTATTAACAATTTTTTCAATGGCAAAACCAAAAACTCTTATTTTTTCTTTTCCTTTTTCCAAGCGCATAACTTTTATCGTCGTAGATCCAATGTCAATACCAACGGACCCAGACACAACGTCTTTTTGAACAAAAGACCCTGAAAATAATCCACGAACCTGTTCAATAGCATCTTTTACAAAATCTATCACAACTCTCTCCACGTTAAAAGCTGAACAACCGAACCGGCCCCCTGGTTTTGCACTAGAAACTCAATAGAATCCATAAAATCTATATTGTAGTTAATCATTACATTTCCATTTAATTCGGCTTCCGTGCCGGACCATACCCCACCATTAACATTGAGGTTGCCTCCTCCACCATTAATATCAAACTTGCCTGTCGTATATATGCAACCATCTACGGTGCCGTTTCCATTAAGCGTAGAATCAGCTGTATCATCAGGATCCGTTAAAACATTACCAACAACAAGAAAGAATCCCCCTACCGAACCTATATTGCCGTTCAAAACAAGATCCCCTTCCACATAAACAACATTGGGTATTCCGGTTGTTGGATCGCTCGCATCTGTAGGCGTTGAATACCAAAAATTAGCAGGGAATGTGTCCCAATTTTTTTTCACCGCATCCAGCCTCGTTGCATCATATAAATTTCCTTGGGCTACAGCAATCGCACGTAATATTGCAAAATCAAACGCTGCCAATGGTGCCACCGTCGCATCATGCGTAACAGTTCCAGAAATATGCGAAGAATTATCTATGGAATCAGCATAAACAACGTCCCCATTAACCGCATAAGTATTCCCGTGCGGATCAACAATGCCTGCAGAATAAATCGCATAATCAAAAAAATTGGGAGGTGTTTCTTTCTTTACAATAGCTTCAATACAGCGCTGTGCTCTTGCACTGGTCTTAACCGGAATATAGCCATAAGTAATGACCTGTCGCCTTGTCGCGGTTAATGGCGAAACAGAAATTTCATACTCTCCTGCCTTAGTCGTGCCTTTCATAAAGTCAACAACAGATGTCGTCCCTGTATAGGCAAAATTATTTTTCAATTCCACCAAAGCCCTATCCACAGCAGCTTCGGCCAGATAGAAAGCCTCTGTCCTTTCCCTCTGAATATCAAAGAGCTTCTTATCCGCCACAGATCGACTAAAAAAAACTCCACCCAAAAGTAAAAGCGCAAATAAAAAAACATAGGCGATAATCAATACCGACCCTTTTTGCTTAAGCATATTTAGCCTCCATATCTTATCTTTTCTTTGCTATTAGTTTCTAAGCAATACAGCAGAATCAAGACTCGCATTCATAATTTGACCGGAAACTGTTGTTTTCTGTGCAGTCATATTAATGCGTACAATATCTGAACTGGCAGCCTGACGCCAAAGATCAAAAACCGATATGTTATTGGCGACCACTCTTACCTGCCCGCCTTCGTTTCTAATAATCTGTCCGGCTGTTAAGTTGTAGGTAATAGGACTGCTGCTCCAATTAATAGCCCCTGCAACCGTTATTCCTTGCGAAACATTAAAAGAAATACTATTATAAACGGAACTATTGGCGGGAAGAGAAACCTGATTAGTGCCTGAATGATATAAATCGGTTGTGATTTGCCCCATAGCTTTTCTCAATTCCTGCTGAAGGGCAATTCCCGTATCAGCAGTATACCAAGACCGGCGGCCAATTGTCATCACAAGAAAAAGTCCTTCCAGAACAATGAAAAAGATAAAGACAGAAACCATTATCTCAATTAATGTAAACCCCATAACTTTCTTTGTGTGTCGATATGACATGCTTTTAACGCCAATATATTATCGGCATAGCACCTATAAAACCATCTTTCAGCGCTGAGCCATATACGTTACCAACTCAACAGGAGAATTTAATCTGCCATCTGCGTTTGTATCAGAAAAAACCAACGCACCGCTAGAATCAACACATTCACCTATGATACGTGAACCTTTTTGTCTCCAACAAACACCAATCGCAACATTCAGAAGACTGGAATTAGAATTATTGACAACAACATATCCAAGGCTGGAATTAGCAGGCATTCCTGAAACCTGAAAGGTAGCGCCGTCATACAACGAAAAGACGCTTAAAAAATTAATATTGCGCATCTCCTCCAAAGTTTCCTGGGCCGCATTTAAAGCAAGATTGGAATTCCGAGTTGTCTCTGCCAAATCATAACATGCCGCATAAGTCGCCAAAAGACCCGTTAAAGCTATAATAAGAACACCGCTGGCAATCAACAATTCAAGCAAAGTAAAGCCATCTTTTTTATTCAGCATATTAAACAATTATTTTTGGACAGATATTGCGCTCGACAATGCATAACTTCATTATACATATTAGCTTATAGGAAATACAAAAAAAGTCAATTGTTTTATCCTTCTGTTCTGCAATAATCCTGTTATTTACAACTAGTTGCCTGCCTTTTCAAGCATAAACTCCTTCGCCAAAGAGATATTAGCCTTGGCCATTTCGTAATCTGGCTCTTTCATTAAAACTTCCTTCCAAAAAATAATCGCCCTATCATAGTCTCCTCTTTGCGCATACAGAACAGCGAGATTATTGTATGCCTGGACATAGCATCCATTCAAATCAATCGCTTTTTTATACATCTCCTCCGCTTTTCTCAAATCCCCTGTTTTCACATACAATAAACCCAAATTATTATAAACCTGCTCCGTCTCAGGATTTAATTTGAGCGCATTCAAATACGCAACCCTGGCATCCTGTAATTTACCTTGCCGAACATAAACAACACCGAGATTGTAAAACACACTTGAGGCGATTTCTCTTTTTTGATCCTTCAGGTCAAATGAATCCGTCTTCTGCGCCAAAATAGCAATATCCTTATCACAAACAATACCGAAGCTCTCACTTAATATAGTTTTGTATTCAGCAATAGCATCATCTGGACGATCCATCCTCAAATAGAGATCTGCCAAACAATCATGAACTTTATAACTGGATGAAGCATGCCTAACTGTCCACTGAAAAAATGACAGTTCATTGTTCCATATTTGGGTATATAGCCATGTAAAACTACAAAAATATAAACATAAAATAGTCACAACAATTTTTTTCGTGCGCAATGCTTCAACAAAGATGGCAATTATTAAAAATATGCCGATAGAAGATAAATAAAGAAAATGATCCGCCATAATTTTAGGCAAGACAAAAGCAGACTGGCCCATGAGCCATACAAAAAACCAAAATATGCCAAAAATAAAAAGCTTGGTCAAAAATCTAGAACCTGAGATTACCTTTTTAAAAACATAAAAACACAATAACAAACACAGAAGAATACCAGCATAGTGGAACATATAGACATGTTCCCTGGCAATAATGCGCTCCATATGAAGATTAACGGGAATAAATATACTGCCTACATAAATCAGCAAAGTCTTAAAAAATATGGCACATCTGGCAAAAAAACCAACATCAAAAACAGCAAAACCTTTTTTACAAAAAAACGGATTTCCCGAAGAAAAGTTTAAAAAAGTAAGCCTGGCACAAAGATACATTAAAACAACCACAAAATACAACCCAATTCTTTTTAGCCTGTTTTTTCGCTTTAAAAATAAGATATCTAAGCCACATATGGCAAAAGGCAATGCTGCAGCTGTCTCTTTTGAAAGCAGAGCAAGAATACCCATGAATAAAGACAATAAAAAATAAAAAGATTTTTTTTTGGATAAAAACAATGGCGAGCTATCGTCCAAATGCAGTCTACCCGGACATGCACCAGACGTATATTCTGAAACCGTGCAGGTATAAAACGCTTTCAGATAAAACACCAGAGAGGAAAAAATAAAAACAGCCGCCAATAAATCAGCACGGCCAGAAATATATGCAACAGCACTAACATTTATCGGATGAACAATAAAAAGCAAACCTACCGTTGCAGATAAAAAATGACGATGTGTCAAATTCTTCAAGAAAGAAAATAACAAAACTCCCGCCAAGAAATGTAAAAAAATATTTACCGCATGATACCCAGCCGGATTGACTTTAAATAAAGGATACTCAATCATATAGGAAAGAACTTGCAGGGGCCGATAATAATTTGTGAAACTATTTTGGTGCAGCTCTGAAGAAAAAATACGGCCGAAATTATCCCAATGCCTTATTAGGAGATTGTCAACAATCAAGCAGTGATCATCCCATATAAATTCTCCGGACAAAATATTACAATACGAAACAATCGCTACAAACAAAAACAGTAACACGGTAATAAAGCGCTCATTTTCATGTATCTTTTGATAAAACATAAGCCTTAACAAAATTGTCTGTTTAAGAAATTATTCAATAGGGGTACCCAAAACAGTTTGGCCAATTCTTATCACACCTGATTCGTCTAGATAGAAACTCCTCTGCCCTGTCACATTCTCAACCTGAGGTATGGCGATGCAATCATATCTGGCAAGTAACCCTCTCCACCTAAAACTATAACCAGACTTATTCATGTCCTGCAAAGAATCATCCAAATAAGGTGGTGTGTCATTAAAAAAATAAGTGAAATACTTCGGATAATCCGGCGAATGCGCTATGCGATACATCTCCGCAGCTGCCCTAACAGCCTTTAAGGTTGCAATCGCTGAAGCTTCGTTCGCATGGAGCCTGGCCCGCAAAAGATTCGGAATAGCGATCCCTGAAAGCAAAACAATAATCGCCACAACGATCATGATCTCAACAAGCGTGAAAGCATTTTTTTTGAAAGAAAATATCCTCATTATCCAGTCTGCTATCTTCATAAAAAATGCGGCTGGGTTAACAGCCGCATTTTTTAAAACTTTTCTTTTTCTTCTTTATTTTTATTCAATAGGAGTACCTGCACTAGTTGTACCAACTCTGACCACGCCAGATTGGTCAACAAAGAAGCTACGCACACCTGTAACATTGGCCGTCTGAGGAGCACCTGTCACAGCAAACGTATTACCTGAACCTGCCCAAGTAAACGTGTAGCCAGACTTATTTCCGCCTCCTAAAACAGAATCAATGTACGGAGGATTCGCGGATGATAAAGCCGAGAGGTTACCCGGATAAGCAGGAGGAGACTGAGCAGCTCTATAGCTCTCCGCAGCCGTACTAATCGTTCTCATAGCCGCAATCGCTGTCGCCTCGTTTGCACTCAACCTAGCTCTTAACAAGTTCGGAATAGCAATCGCCGCCAACAAAACGATGATCGCAACAACGATCATAATTTCAACAAGCGTAAAACCTTTTTTTGTCAATCGCATTATACTTACCTCCTTTCAAGGCAAGGATTTACCTTGTGCTAATGAGGTATAAAATATAAAAATGCCGGTTCAATATTATCTAAGCACAAAGCCTGCCTAAACTTATATCAATTCTATCTCACCTCCCTCCTCATGTCAAGCAGAAATAACTCCTGCTGATCTGCCTGATAAATTCAGTATAACACTTTAGAATATATCAATAAAAAAACCTATCCCCGCCCCTATCAAAAAGGGAAAGAATAGGCACATTTCTTGGTATTTCGTCGGCAGCTGGCAACCTTTATAAAGTATGATTAGGCCCTTTAGCTTTGTGCCCCACTCTTTCGACCCTCTAAACTCTCAAGGGTGCGTTCCGTAACGCCGTGGTTTACCTTTACCCCTATCGCCTGATTCTCTTCAGGCCGTATAAGGATGCGACTACTTCTAAGAGAAGTGTAACATCTTTAAGCTAAAAATCAATACCCGTAAAATAACACTGCTTTTTCTGCAGAAAACGGGTAAAATGCCTCATTTTCTTTAAAATGAATAAATTTATCTTAAGTCCATGCTATCTAAGAAGTTCTGTAATTTTAAAAATAGGCATGAAAAGCGCAACAACAATACCGCCAATAATAATCCCCAGAAAACCAATAACTAAAGGCTCTATCATAGAAGTTAAGCCGCTTACAGCAGAATCAACCTGTTCGTCATAAAAATCAGCAATCTTGTTCAACATTTTTTCAAGCTGGCCCGTTTGTTCACCAACGGCGATCATTCTGACAACCATAGGAGGAAAAGCGCCGCTCCTTGACAATGGCTCTGCAATGGGTTCACCTTCTTTGATAGACGTACGAGCATTCTCAACTGCCTCTTCAACAACCATATTTCCGGAAGTTTTGCCAACAATCTCCAGAGCCCCCAAAATAGGAACACCGCTTTTAACCAATGTCGCCAAAGTCCTTGAAAATTTAGCAACAACAACTTTGCGAAATAATTGCCCAAACACCGGTACCCGAAGTAAAAAGCTATCGAACTGATACCTCCCTCTAGAGGTAGAAATATATTTTTTTACTAGAAAAACCAGTAAGCCCGTGCCACAAACAATCGCCAAAAACATCTTTCTTACCACATCGGAGATAGCTATCAAAATTTGTGTCGGAACAGGCAAGGTTCCTCCAAGGCTATTAAAAATACCTGTAAATGTTGGAACAACTTTTACAAGCAAAACCACTGTGATAATGATAGCCATGGAAACAACTACAGCAGGATAAACAAGCGAAGATTTAACTTTTCTTTGCAAAGCAGATGATTTTTCTAAATACGTCGCCACGCGATCCAATATTTCATCTAATAAACCGGATGTCTCCCCTGCTTTTACCATATTGACATACAAAGTAGAGAAAACTTTTGGATGCTTATCAAGAGCATCATGCAAACTACAACCACCCTCAATATCTTCTTTGATTTTTAACGTAACCGAAGAAAGCGATTTGTTTTCTACCTGCTCTCCCAAAATACTAAGAGCCTGGACAAGGTTAATACCACTCTCTACCATTGTGGCTAACTGTCGGGAAAAAACAACCAGGTCATCCAGTTTAACACCTCCGGAATAGACCTTCTTTACTTTCGCCTCGCCAACAGAAATAACAATAAGCCCCTTCTTATGTAAAACAGAAATAGCCTCCCGCTGGTCTGTCGCCTCAACAGTTCCAGTAAGTTTTAAACCCTGATGATCCTTTGCAATATAAGTAAATACAGCCATAGGATTATTCTATCACAATACCTAAATCCGAGAAATTAAAATTGAGCTACAACTTTTAAAAAAGCATCAACAACTTTGGGATCAAACTGCGTGCCATTATTCTTTTTAATTTCTTCAATCGCATCATTTTTGGACATACCAACTTTGCGATATGGCCGTGCAGAAACCATCGCATCATAACTATCCGCAACCGTCATAATGCGAGCCCCTAAAGGAATGTTCTCTCCTATGAGCCCATCGGGATAACCCTTGCCATCCCAGCGCTCATGATGATGCTTGACAATATCGATCACATTTTCTAAAAATCTCAGTGGCTCCAATATCTGGGCACCTTTCTCAGAATGAAGTTTAATTTCATCAAACTCTTCACGCGTCAATACATTAGGTTTGCTTAAAATGCTATCATGTACACCGATCTTACCGAGATCGTGCAGCTGACAAGCATCTTTAATATCTGCGATGTACTCCATCTCAACATTCATTTGTTTAGCGATAATCTCCGCATAACGTGTCACGTTGTCTGAATGTGAATAGGTATAATGATCACGGGCATCAATGGCATGTGCCAGGGCCTTAATGGTGCGCATATAGGTCTCTCTCAAGTCCTCATAAAGCTTAGACAGATTCTTTGTGCTTTCTTCAATGCGTCTACCCAGAAGAAGATTCTGTTTCTGTAGAGAAATATTGCGCTCTTCAATCCCCTTCAACGATCTTGAATTATTCACAACAAATTTTCTAAAATCCACCGCATGCCTGGCTTTAAAATAGACTTCTTCTGATTTTAACGGCTTATAGATGTAATCAGCTGCTCCCAAATTTAACGCTTCAGAAACAAGATTCGTCTGACTCGTGTAACTAGACACAATTATCCCAATTGATTCATCCCGCCTCTTAAGCTCTCTGACAATGTAACGCACATCCAAATCTCTGATGCTTAAATCGATAAATACCAGACTAGAACCATTACGCTCATGAAGATCCAAGCCAACCTTCGCCGTCTGAGCTATATCAACCTCAAACCCCCGGCTGCTCAAGACAGTCCTGATAAGGCTACATGATGATTCCTCGGCATCTATGACCAGTACCCTGCTTTCCTCCATCATCCACTTCCTTTATATTATTCTTCTGTTGTCACTCTTAAAGCCTCTTCTAGGGTCGTAAGCCCCTCAACAACTTTCAGCATAGCATCGTCCCTCAATAACAACATGCCTTTTTCCTTTACAGCAAAATCTCTAATTTGGTCCGATGAAGCACGCTTAATAATCATGTCTCTTAATGAATCATCAAGCAATAGAACTTCGTGAATACCAATACGTTCAAAATAACCTGTCTGATTACATTTAGCACAACCTTTCCCTTTAAAAAAAGTTGGCTCTTTTTTATAAACCTTAATAATCTTTTCAATGTCTAATTTTTCCCAGCTGGATTTTGGAATATCAATAGGCTCACGACATTCCAGACAAACCCTTCTGCATAGCCTTTTTGCCGAAGTCGCTATTAAACTTGAAGCCACAAGAAAAGGTTCAACGCCCATATCAATCAATCGTGTTATCGCTCCTATAGCATCATTAGTATGCAACGTAGATAATACGATCTGCCCCGTCAAAGAAGCCTTGACAGCTATATCAGCTGTTTCAGAATCCCTTATTTCACCCACCATAATCACATCCGGGCTTTGGCGCAAAACAGAACGAAGGCCAGCGGCGAATGTTAAACCTATTTCAGATCTAACAGCAATCTGCGTAATCCCATCAACCTGATATTCCACCGGATCTTCAATGGTAATAATATTCAATTCAGGGCGATTCAACTTGCTCAACATAGAATAAAGCGTCGTCGACTTCCCGCACCCTGTAGGGCCTGTAATAAGAATCATGCCATAAGGTTTGCGGACAGCTTCCTCAAAAAGCCTGAAAGGCTCTGGCGAAATACCAAGAGAATTAAGCCCCACAGCAAGTTTGGATTTGTCCAGTGTCCTTAAGACAAACTTTTGACCAAATGTCGTTGGAAGCGCTGAAACTCTAAAATCTACCTCTTTTGTTTTAAGTTTAACCTTGAAACGCCCATCCTGAGGAAGCCTTGCCTCTGTAATATCAAGGCCTGAAATAATTTTTAACCTTGCCAAAATGGCATTCTGATTTTTCTTTGGCAGCCTAAAAATATCATACAAATGTCCATCAACACGATAACGTATGCGCAATTCCCTCTCTAATGGCTCCACATGAATATCTGAGGCCCTTTTTTTTAAGGCTTCCGTAATCATTAAATCAACGAGCTTAACAATCGGGGCTTTGGCGCTTTCTTCAAGCATGCTGCCAAGTTCCAATGTGCCGTCAACTTTAACAACTTCAACCCCTTCGCCCTTCTTTTCTTCATCCAGAATTTCAGAAACATCCCCCACCGCGGTTGAAGCAAAAAATTTATCCAATGCTTTTGTTATTTCTTTTTCTGATCCAAGAACAATATCTATATCATATCCCGTAATAGCCTTTAAATCATCAATAGCAAAAATATTTAATGGATCACTAATAATAACGCTCAAAACATTGCCAATCTTTGATAATGCCAAAACCTTATTTTGCCGAGATATTTTCTCCGGGATGAGCTCAACAACGCTTGGGTCAATTTTATATTTTGACAATTCTAAATAAGGAATAAAAAGCTCCTTAGACAAAAGGGCCATCAAGTCTCGCTCTTTGACAAATCCTTCCCGCAAAAGAATATCTTTTAAAGCGCCACCCGTTTCAGCGTGAATCTTTAACGCTTTTTCCATATCTTGCGCGGAAACAAGTTGCGTTTCTACAAGAAGTTCTGTTAGTTTTTTCTTTAATGTGGCCATAAAGTAAAAATCGTTTTATTTTGTTTTTGTCTTTGTTTTGGGTTCTTCTAACTTTTCATCTACAGCTGTCACCCGCAATATCTCCTCCAGCGTCGTTGAACCTTCCAGAACTTTCGCCAAACCGTTTTCTCTTAATGTCAACATACCCTCTTTACGAGCCGCCGTTTTAATTTCATGCTCTTGGGCTTTTCGTAAAATCAATTCTTTAACGAGTGGAGTCAAAACAAGAACCTCCGCGATAGCAACGCGCCCACTATAACCGATATTAAAACATCTCTTACAGCCTTTTCCTTTGTAAACAAGCACCGGATCTTTGCCGTGTTTAATCCCCAGAGAATCCATAGAGCTTTCAGACAAGGGATAGCTCTCCCTGCAAGCCGAACAGACCTTTCTAATCAAACGCTGATTAATAATCGCTACCATAGAAGACGTGATAAGAAATGGCTCAACACCCATGTTGATAAGCCTTACAATGGAACCGGCAGCCGTTGTTGTATGCAATGTGCTCAAAACCAGATGCCCTGTCAAAGCACTCTTAATAGCAATGTCCACCGTCTCAAAATCCCTGATTTCACCAACCATGATGGTGTCCGGATCCTGTCTCAATATCGAACGAAGGCAGCTGGCAAAAGTTAAACCAATCTCAGGCCGAATAGTCACCTGATTAATCCCTTCCAACTGGTATTCTACAGGGTCTTCAACAGTTACGATGTTGTCCTCTGCGCTATCTACATATTTTAACAAAGAATATAACGTTGTCGTTTTTCCACTTCCCGTCGGTCCGCAAACAAGGATCATGCCATGTGGCCGGTCGCCTGAAGACTTCATAGCTGCTAAGCTTTGAACATCAAACCCCAAGCGGTCAATATCTAATGTAGCCGTACTTTTATCCAAAACACGAAGTGCCACTTTCTCTCCATGAAAAGATGGCAAAATAGAAACTCTAAAATCAATAAAACGATCCTGAATTTTAACCTTAAACCGGCCGTCCTGAGGAAGACGATGTTCAGAAATATCCAAGTCTGACATAACTTTTATCCTCGAAACAATGGAAGCATGAAATTTCACGGGAGGCGCCTCAATTTCTCTGAGCATGCCATCAACACGAAACCGAACACGCATCAGACGCTCCATAGGTTCAATGAGGATATCACTGGAACTCATCTCTATCGCGCGTTCCAAAAGAGCATTCGTAATTTTAATAATGGGCGCTTCTTTCGTGAGACGAACAAGTTCCTGAGTATCAAGCCCCGTATCCCTACCTTCACGGATAACCTCAATATCCATATCCGTGATATCTTTAATAATCTCATCCAGTTTCTGCGTAGCCGGCTGTTCATAATACTGTTCTATGGTCGCAGCAATCTCCTTTTGCTCTGCAATAATGGGATTTATCTCAAAACCGGTCAAAGTTTTTACATCATCAATAGCGAAAATATTAAGCGGATCAGCCATCGCAACCGTTAATGTTCTACCCATTTTGGCAACAGGAATAATCTGATAATGCTTGGCTAAATCTTTAGGAATTAATTCTAAAACTGCTGAATCGATTTTAAAACGGGACAATGAAATGGGCGGGAAACCGAGACCTTCACTTAGAGCAACTAATAAATCTTTTTCATTAATAAAATTAAGCTTAACCAGACAGTCACTTAACTTACCGCCATGCTCTTTCTGGACAGAAAGCGCAATCTTTAAATCATCTTCTGAAATTAATTTATTTTTTATTAATATTTCCTGAAGGCGTTCTCTAAGGGATCCCATTCGTTCTTAATCTTCCTTAAAAACTCTCAACCGACAAAAAGTCAGCCGTCTAAGTTTTGCTATAGCTGCGTTCAATGGCCTTGCGTATATCCGTTGTCGTGCTCACAAAGGCCTGCACAACGCACTTTGAAATCATTTCCACATCTTCAATAGCTTGGCCGTTAAGTGGATTAGACATAGCAACGGTAAGATTGTTACCGATCTTGTCAATGGGAATAAGACAGAATTGTCTTGCAACCTGCTCGGGAATAATTTTAACAACATCCTGATCAATATCATAATTCGCCAAAGGCAGATAAGGAAATCCATACTGCGCGGTTAAAACCTGCGCGATATCTTCCTCTTTAGAAAAACCAAGCTGGACTAAAATTTCACCGATTAGCCCTCCATTGACTTTCTGATATTCAAGGGCCTTTTTAAGCTGATCGGCAGATATAATTTTTCTTTCAATCAGCAATTCACCTAGTTGTTTTGTAATAACTCTTTTAACAGATGTCATATTTAAAAACTTTCCTTTGAGCCAATGAGATGTTTTGCTTTTTCAATAAGTGCATGGGCATCAGCCCCATCAATAGGATTTTCAACAACGCTGATAGAAAATCCAGGCCTTTTGTCAGCATTATCTTCAATAAAAATAGACTGAATTTTATCTTTTATTTTCGAAGCAAGTTCCTGGGCGTACCTCTTGTTCTTTTCTGGCAAAATAAGACAAAATTCGTCATCTTCTATCCTGCCAACTTTATCAATTTTACTAACCGTTGTTCTTAAAATAGCAGCTGTTTTTAAAAGGACATCCGCTAAAGGCGCCTTATCCAAATTGCCCTTAAGCTGATGATAATTCTGTAATTTTACAAGAATAAAAGAACAGGGCTGCTGATGTGAAATGGCCCGCAAAATTTCTTCATCATAACAACCAATCATATACCGCTTGTTAAAAAGATTCGTTAAGGGATCCCGTATCTCAAGATCTTTTACTTTTCTGCTCAAAAGGTCATTCTCCAAGGCTATAGACAATTGCTTGGTGAAAATATTCATCAGATCCCCATCATCCTGGGTATAGGAAAAACTATCCAGGCGGTTCCCCATGCCAAGCAGTCCCACCGCTTCGCCATGAACAATAATGGGATAAACTAAAAGATTCTTAACATCAAAAACTTTTATCAGGCTTTTTGAAGCATCGCGAGCCGCCTCATCATCTATCTTAAGGCGAATCTGATGTTCTAGGAGATTAGAGAAAAGATAATTGTTAACGGGCATCCCTGCGGCTATCAAACCATCCTGAGAAATACCATAATGAGCAACGATATCAAAACCATCTTCTTTTTTCAACATCACAAAAGCCAAGGAAGAACTAGCAGCCTGTGTCAACCTTGAAGTTGTCGTTTCAAACAAATCTTTTAAGTCAGCACCTTTTGTAATCAGATTACTAATCTGCAAAAGGCCACTTAAAGCGATTACCTGCCTATTAATCTGCGAATTAATACTTTTTGTCCGCTCTCCATATACCTTAAGCTCATCCATATTGCTTTCAATACGCTTAGTCAATTCGTTTAATGCTCCACCAATCTCTCCAATCTCATCCTCTCTGGTAACGGATATTCTACGGCTCAACTCTCCATTAGCAATAACCTTGACTTCAGATGTTATTTGAATAATGGGATCAATAATCCTCTTTAATAAATAAAAACCAAGGCCCGTCATTAATATTACGATGGCCACAACAACATGAAGATAATTCTTGGGTAAAAAACTTGGAAAGATGAAATTGAGAAGGGCAAGAACAGGAATAACAGACATTAAACAATAAGCGATAACCAACTGAGGCCGCAGAGATCTTGATGCGATAGACATATTCCTGGTCAATTTTGACATATCCATCTCCTTTAAAGTGATACCAAAAGTTCAATATATCAGCATGTCAAAAAAAACGATGCATCTCAATAATCATTTTTTCTTTGACTCTTTGAATCCCTGGCACTTAGTTATTTTGCCCCCTAAAATAACCCCGCTAGACAGCCTTATTACAAATATCAAACCTATTTTTTACAAAATGTAGATACTTATATTATTCTGTTTAAATTAACATAGATTAACGCCTGGGTCAACGCTTTTCAAATCATTTCCGCATATATCTGAAGCTAAAAAAGCGCACTGAGCCTCTTTCCGTAAAACCTCGCAGCCTATGCCAAGATCGACGAAACTCCAATTTAAAACATCGCCATAAGGTTTTAATAAGAAATAGTCCTCAAAATCGACGTGACAAGAACTGAAAGCCTCCATCCAAAGAGGGTAATTAAAAAACTCCCTCCAGGAATCAAATTTCGCACCCTTTTCAAAAGCAGATTTTATAACATCGCCTAAACGCCTATCCCCGCGCGTCAATACGCCTTCCAGAAAACTCATTTGTGTGCTATGAAATTTCAAGTGCATAACACCACGTAAGCGATAAAAAGCCTTTTTTAAATACTCTTGCTTTTCTGATAGAACCTGGGAACTATCCATCGCCTGCCACTGAAAAGGAGTATGAGGCTTTGGAACAAAATTTGAAATACTGATATTTAAGTGTGCGGGATGTCCATCAACCTCTCTTTTCATCTTAGAAATTTTTGCACACAATTCCACTATATCATCTAAATCCTGATACGTTTCCGTGGGCAGCCCAATCATAAAATAGAGCTTAAGCAGCCTATAACCCGCCCGATAAGCCTCCTGGATAACAGAAAAAAGTTCATTCACATCCAGATTTTTATTAATCAGCTTTCTTAATCTTTCACTGCCCGCTTCTGGCGCAAATGTCAAAGTTGTCTTTTTAGACACCGACAAAATCCTGGATATCTCTCCTATTTGACTCTTGGCCCTCAAAGACGGCAGAGAAATACTCACCCCGTTAGATCTCAAATTGTCTAAAAGACAGCCCACCATCGCACCGAGATCCGGATGATCCGACGATGACAAAGAAAGCAGAGAAACCTCCTCATAGCCCGTTCTCTGATAATTTTTCAGGACAGCATCAATAATACTGTCTTTATTCAGGACCCGAAAAGGATAGAAATAATTACGCGCCTGACAAAACCGGCAATTATTAGGACAGCCTCTTAAAATCTCCAAACCAACACGATCATGAACAATCTCAATATAAGGGACTATCCACCTCTCAATATTCCCTATCTTATTCAAATCTCTAATATAACGTTTTTTTATTCTTTCAGGAGCGCCCGGATAAAGAGTGATTCTTCTTTGCGTCTGTTCTTCAATATGATAAAAGGATGGAATATAGACTCCTTCCACAACAGATAAAGCCCTCAAAATTTCCTCCCTACTGCAATTCGGATTCTTTTTCAGCTCTTTATAAATATCCAGAATTTCAATGATGGCTTCCTCGGCTTCTCCAATAAAAAAAAGATCAATAAAGCTCGACATAGGTTCAGGATTTAGAGCACAAATCCCGCCGGCAATAACCAACGGATGTTCCATTGTCCTTTTGTGTGATTCCAAAGGAATCTCAGCCAATGACAGGATATTGAGAACATTCGTATAGCTCAACTCATACTGCAAAGAAAAACCTAAAATATCAAAATCTTTGACAGGAATACTTGATTCTAATGAAAAAAGAGGAATATTTTCGTTTCTAAGCTTATCCTCCATGTCAACCCAGGGACTGAACACGCGTTCAGCCGCAAAATCTTGATACCTGTTTATTAAATCATAAAGGATCCTTAAACCCAGATGGCTCATCCCAACTTCATAGACATCCGGAAAACATAAACACACATTCACGGCTGTCTGAGATAAGTCTTTTTTAACAGAATTAACTTCTCCTCCAATATAACGCGCCGGTTTTGAAATAGAAAGCAATAACTCTTTGGTCAGCCTGTCTTTTATACTTTTCATATAATAATCCTTCTCTAAAACGTCACAAGCGCATATGTAAAAACTGTTGACGGGTTGGTGAATGTACGAGTTTTCCGTTTCAACTCGTAAACTCGCTAACACTATTTCTTGCCTTATGTCTTTCTAAGCTCTCCTCTGCCTAGCAATATTCAAAACGATCCCAATAGCGGCCAAGTTGATAACTAGAGATGACCCTCCATAACTGATAAAAAGAAGCGGCAATCCGACAACAGGACAAGCCCCAACATTCATAGCAATATTAATAAAAACATGAAAAAATACAACACAGGCCACTCCAACACAAAACAATTTTCCAAAAACATCTCTGGATGTCTGCGCAATTTCTAAAATCATAATTATCAAGAGACAGTAGAGAAAGACGAGCATAAAACTTCCAAAAAAACCCCATTCTTCACCAATGACAGAAAAAATAAAATCCGTATGCCGCTCTGCCAAAAAATTTAGTTGGCTTTGTGTCCCAGACAACCACCCCTTTCCAAACAAGCCACCAGAACCAATGGCTATCTTAGACTGAATAACCGTATATCCAGCACCCAAAGGATCCGCATTCGGATTCAAAAAAACGAGTAGCCTTGATTTCTGATAATCTTTTAAAAAATGCCAAAAAAATGGCATCATAATGATGCCGCTGATGGACAATAAACCAATATATCTAAGAGAAACACCTGCTAAAAATATAATAGAAAAAAATATAAAAATGTAAACAATAGAAGTACCCAGATCGGGCTGAATCAAAACAAGCCCGGTCAAAAACAGTGTCATACACAAAGGCCAGACAATATCGCGAATAAAAATTGGCCTTTGTGACAATAATCGTATATCCTGCTGAAGGCTAATCTGACTGAAATAATGGGCAAGCACCAAAATCAAAACATATTTGCCAAGCTCTGAAGGCTGAAAAGAAATTGCGCCTAAAGAAATCCATCGCTGTGCCCCCATAATAGAGCGGCCCGCTACCAAAACAAACAATAAAGACAATAAAACAAAAACATAAAGAGGAACCGCAAAAAATGAGAGCTTCCTATAATCAAAGCGAGCACATAAAAATAAAATACAGATACCAAGGGCCTGCCATAAAAGCTGCTTATGAAAAATTTCTTTTTTTATCAAAACGCCGCTCTGATGACAGCTGCTATAAAGGCATAATACCCCGATTGCCAAAATAAGAAAAACAACAAAAATAATAATTTTGTCCGGCTTCATCATATTAAAAACTTCTTTCTTTGCAATCCTACTTCAAATAATTGACTGGCCACCTCAGAGGCATAATGGCTAGAACCAATATTCTCTAAAAGAACACAAAACGCATACCGTGGCTTTGATTGCGGAAAAAATCCAGCAATCCAGCCATGAGATTCTTTATCAGAAACTTGCGCTGTACCAGTTTTACCAGAAATCTCTAATTTCTTAATGTCAAGATTATGCGCTGTTCCGCTCTCTAAAGAAACCGGCAGCCGCAAAGACTCCTTAACGAGTTTTAAATGGCGAGAATCCACTCTGATTTTTTTAGGTGCCTTCTCTTTAACTTCCTCATCTCCTATTTTTCTTATCAAATGTGGCTCAACCAGATATCCGCCGTTGGCAAAAGCCGCCATAAGCCTTGCTATCTGCAAAGGTGTCGCCAGGACATAACCCTGACCAATAGAAAAATTAGCCGTATCTCCGTCATACCAGCCTTCAAGCTTAGATACACGCTTCCACATTCGGCTTGGCACAAACCCATCAGCCTCTCCCGATAAATCTATACCCGTCAAACCACCTAAACCAAAATCATGTGCCATAGCTGACATAGCATCTACACCGGCAATAAGGCCCAGATGATAAAAATAAACATCACAAGAATGCGCCATAGCCTGATAAAAATCCTGAGCGTCATGAGTTGACCAACACTTAAAATAACGATTACCTATTTTCATTTTACCCGGGCAAACATAAGTCGTCGAAGGCGGCATCTTTTTCTCCTTGAAAGCCGCTAAAGCTGTTATCGCCTTAAAAACTGAACCTGGAGGAAATTGCCCACTGATAGCTCTGTTAAATAAGGGCGCATCGCCAGACGTCAAAACATAGTTCAAGGCTTTTTTATCATTGCGATCAATAAAAATGTTCGGATTAAAAGCCGGAGCACTGCTCATAACAATAATCTCTCCGTTACTAACATCCATAACAACAATGGCCCCCTTCTTCCCTTCTAAAAGGCGATCGGCAATCTGCTGCAGCTCCAAATCAATACTAATCTGGATATCTTTGCCCGCAATCGGTGGCCGAAATCCCAACATCCTTACCTGCCGGCCAAGGCTATCCACTTCAATCTGCTGGCCCCCTTTTTCTCCCCGCATATAAATGTCGTACCGCTCTTCAATGCCGCAAATACCGACTTTGTCTTTTATATCATATCCATATTCTTTCAATTGAGTAATGCGACTCCGATCAATTTCACCCATATGCCCGACAACATGGGCACAAGTAGCAGCATAAGGATAAAATCGCTTAGAATTTAATTCAATCGCGACCCCAGGCAAATCCAGCCTAGACTCTTCAATCCTAATAGCATCTGTTTTGGAAACACCTTTAGCAACGGCCACAGGCTTAAACGCATTCAAATATTCTTTTTTATAATTCTTCAAGAGCCGTTGTTCATCTATGGATAAAACATTTGACAGGCGCTTAAAAATCATCTCTTTGTCTTTTACCTCTTGGGGGATCAGCACAACATCAAAAGAGAGAACATTATCAACAATCACATTACCGTTGCGATCATAAATACGTCCACGATAAGGCTCTTGCTGAATAAGGCGTATAAAATTTTTCAGACTTAAATCATAAAAATGCCTTCCCTGAATGATCTGGGTGAAAAAAAGAACCACCAATAGGCAGGAAAAAAGAAAAAATATAATTATCTGATAAGTTCTGGCACGCATTTTTTAGAAATTTTGTAAAATGGAACGGCAAACACAACAGTCCCTACCGCCTGTAGAAAACTAACCACAAGAAACCATCCTATGTCTTGAATTTGTACGGTATTGAAAATAAGCAATTTGAAGATGAAACTAAATAAATTTGTTAGAAAAACGCCTAAAAAAACCATCAAATAAACAAACGAACGATTTTCCCGATAAATCAGAACAGATAAAGCCGCAACAACAAAAGCACATCCCAAATAAGATAAAATGTGTATCCCAAAAATATCTAAACTGAAAATATCCGCGCAAACCCCGCAATATACCGCGTATCCAAAGTAATCTTTAACATCAAGATTGTGAAAAAAAGTATAAAAAACAACAAGCACTAACAACGGATCAAATAGGAACCACGACAAACTGAATAGCTGGACAAGGATAAATTTTAAAAAAATAAAGATGAGAGGCAGCAGAAATCTATTCATTTGGCTATTGTTTTAACGACTAGAACTTCATCCAGGCGAGAAACATTAACAGATGGCTCAAGAACGGCAAACTTACCAAGCCCCGAAGATTCGACACCCACAATCCTGACTGTGCCAATAATAATACCTTCAGGATACACCATGTTTAAACCACTGGTGACAATAAGATCTCCTTCCTTAACATCACTGTCTAAATCCAGAAATCTTAGTTTACACCGTCCATCTAAAGTACCAGAAACCAATCCCTGCTCACGCGTACGCGCATTACAAGCAGGCACAGAAAGATCGCAAACATTAATTAAAATAACCTTGCTGGAATACTGGCCCACCTCAAGCACTTTACCAACAAGGCCCGCATACGTAAAAACAGGAGCATACTTGCGAACCCCATGAAAACGCCCCCTATCAAGAATTAAAAACGGGCGAAAAGGGCTGAAATCTTTCCCGATAACCTTAGCTGAAACTGTTTCATAAAGAAGATTTTTCTTAAATCCCAGCAGCTTCCTATATCGTTCATTTTCAACTGAGATTTTTTCATAATCAAAACCTCTGGCCCTTAATTCTGCGTTCTCTCTCTCGAGTTCAAGATTTTTCCAATAATTTTTGTGAAAAAGAAAAAGAGCCCTTATCTCATGCACTAAGCCATTGCATGAAGAAAGCGGCAGCCTGAATAAATCAAGGGCTAAAGAACGTGATGCGTATGTAGAAGATCTCAAGGAAAGAAAAACAACGAAAAGGATAAAAACGACTAACGCAAGGAGAGATATAAGTTTTCTTTTTGGGAATAACACACTTGGAAATTTTCTTTGTAAATGAAAGGAAGATTAAACTTTCTCTAAAAAAATAATAAAGAAATTTAGATTCCTTCAGTCTTCGTTAAAACAGTAACATCTTTTAAAAATTTGCTATCCAATTCTAATATTTTACCTGTTCCGTTCGCCACAGCCGTAACAGGATCATCAGCAATGTGTACCGGAAGGCCCGTCTCTTCAGATACAATACGATCAAGGCCGCGAAGCAAAGAACCGCCACCCGCTAAAACAATACCCCTATCAATCAAATCTGCGGCCAATTCTGGCGGTGTCCTTTCTAAAGCGATCTTAGCTAAATCCACAATAGCTCTAACAGGTTCGGCAATGGCATCCCTGATCTCCTCAGAAGTAATGCTAACCATTTTCGGCAATCCTGCCACAAGATCACGGCCTCTAACCTCGAGACTTAACTCTTCCTCTAAAGGATAAGCTGAGCCAATCTTCATCTTAATCTCTTCAGCCGTTCTTTCTCCGATCATCAAATTATAATTTTTCTTCAGATATTCCACGACAGCTACATCAAGCTCATCCCCTGCTATTCTTATAGATTTTGAAAAGACGATACCGGAAAGAGAGATAACCGCTACTTCCGTGGTTCCTCCACCAATATCTACAATCATATTACCTGCAGGTTCATGAATAGGCAAACCGACGCCGATAGCAGCAGCTAAAGGCTCTTCCACCAAATAAACTTCTCTTGCCCCAGCGCGCATCGCAGAATCTTTTACCGCGCGCCTCTCTACTTCCGTGATACCACTGGGTATCGCAATAACCATGCGCGGACTCACTAAAACACGGCGGCGATGAACTTTCTTTATAAAATAACGTAACATAGCTTCTGTAATATCAAAATCAGCTATAACGCCATCCTTCATTGGCCTAATCGCTAAAATATTTCCTGGCGTCCTGCCAAGCATCTTTTTAGCTTCATCACCAACAGCCAAAACTCTATTAACAGAAGCACCTTTTTTAAGCGCAACAACTGATGGCTCACACAAAACAATTCCCTCGCCCTTGACATAAACCAAGGTCGTGGCCGTACCAAGGTCAATTCCCATATCATTGGAAAATAACCCAGAGACGTAACCAAAGGTTTTACCTGGAAAAAATGAAAAATTAGACATATTTTTGGAATTATTGGTTAATTTGACAGTTCAACTATATCAAACCTATATCTGCCTGTCAACAAAATATTTCCCGACATAAAAAACGCACCTTAAAGAATCAACAAATCAACAAAACCCTTTATATTTCAAAAAGTTGGTTCATCGCGACGAAAAAATTCGGAAAAGATTTACTAATACAATCCGGCCCCTCAAGGACAGAATTACCTCCAGCAGCCAAAGCAGCGACATAGACACTCATGGCAGTCCGATGGTCGGAAAAGCTTTTTAAAACAGCACCTTTGAAAAACTCTGAACCGGTAATCTCTACGCACTCACCAGCCTTGCCCATATAAACATCAACTTTTACGCCTAACCGCTTTAAATTGAAAGACATAGATTTAATTCTATCCGTTTCCTTAACGCGCAACTCTCCGGCACCCTCTATAACCGTCTTCCCCTTAGCCATACCAGCTGCCACCATCAAAACAGGAAGCTCGTCAATTAATGAGGGTATTTCCTGCGCCTTAATTGTCACGGCCTTCAAACGACTGGAAGATATCGCAATATCAGCTACGGGCTCAAAAGAACCCCTGCGGTTAAAAACCTTTATCTTGCCCCCCATCCTCTTCAAAACATAAAAGGCGCCTAACCGAGTAGGGTTCATGCCAACATCCTTAATAACAATCTTTGCGTTTTTAACCAAAAGAGCAGCAACAATAAAAAATGCAGCGCTTGAAAAATCACCAGGAATAATAATCTTGCCGGGAGTTTTAAGAACAGAGGGCCTCAGGCGAACCTCTTTATTCACAACCTTAACAGCAGCACCAAAATACTTTAACATCTTTTCAGTATGGTCACGCGTTACCACAGACTCTTTAACAGCTGTTTCTCCTTTAGCGAAGAGCCCCGCCAAAAGAACCGCCGATTTTACTTGAGCGCTCGATACTTCCTGAACCCAACGAATACCTGAAAGCGATGATGGCAAAATCTCTAAGGGCAAAAATTCTTTACCTCGAATCTTCCTTGCCTTAATCCTGGCCCCCATCAACCTTAACGGTTTAATCACTCTCAACATCGGCCTCTTCATCAAAGAAGGAGATGCTGTAACTTTTGAAATAAATTTTTGCCCGGCCAATACCCCTAATAAAACACGCGCGCTTGTACCAGACTCCCTCATAAATAAAGGCCTCTTCGAAGCACGTAAAAAACCTTTGGAATTGATCACAACAACGCTTCGCCGTAATTGACAAAGCACCTTAATCCCTAAAGATTGAAGAACTTTTATAGTCGCAAGGCAATCATCAGAAAATAAAAAGTTCCGGATCTGCGTTTTTCCTCCGGCCAAAGCCGCTAAAATAGCAGCTCGATGGGAAATAGATTTATCCCCCGGCATAACAACAGTACCTCGTAACTTCATTCTCGGCGCAATTTTCATGGTTTTCATAATTGAGATCATTATAGCAGATCAGACCATAGCATCATAATTCAAATTCAAAATCCGAATATCAAAATCCGAAACAATTTCAAAAAGATCTAAATTCCAATAATAAAAGAGGAGATTCTTTTGGAACATTGGGATTTCTTAAATTTTGAATTTGTTTAGTACTTCGAATTTCGTGCTTCGGATTTAATGTTATTTTATACTTTGACACCTTTCAAAACCTCTTTCATCTCCTTTGGTAAAGGAGACTTAAATCTCACCAATTCACCTGTGGAAGGATGATAAAATCCAAGGTCTTTAGCGTGCAATGCCAAACGCACAAAATTCTTAGCTTTACCATACGTCATGTCTCCCAAAATAGGATGCCCTAGATATGCTAGATGAACCCTGAGCTGATGCGTGCGGCCTGTTTTCGGGTACAAAGCTACAGCTGTCTTATCGGAAAAACGCTTAAGAACCTTATAAAAAGTATGAGCGGATTTTGCTTCTTCAGTAAAACTAACCGCAATCTTTTTACGATCTAAAATATGCCTTTTCAGCGGCACATCAATAATACCTTCATCAAATTCAATAACACCGCTAACCAAAGCAATATAACGACGCTCAATAGAGTGCTTCTTAAACTGCCTGGCAAGCTCCAAATGAGAATGATTGTTTTTGGCAACAACCATGACCCCTGATGTATCCTTATCCAGACGATGAACAATACCGGGACGTTCCTGACTAATATTCGAGAGATTTTTCGTATGAAACAACAAAGCGTTAACTAAAGTATGCTCCAGATTGCCTGCTCCAGGATGAACAACTAATCCAGACGGCTTATCTAAAACAATAATATCTGCATCCTCAAAAATAATCGTTATAGGAATGTCTTCGGGGTTAAGCCTGCAGGGTGATTTTTGCGCTACAGACCATTCAACTTGATCCCCTATTTTCAATTTGTAATGTGGTTTTATCCCGGCACCGTTAACAGTAGCGCCACCTGACAAGATCAAATCCTGAATCTGCATTCTTGAACATTCAGGCTCAAGCCCTTTCAAAAAGACATCAAGCCTTAAGCGAGCCTTCTGTTCATCAATTATACACGTTTTCTTTTCCATATAAGAAGAGAGTAAAAAAACAAACCAAAAATAAACATCCCCAAGCTCATCCACTGAAAAATACTAAAACCATGATAAAATGGCCTCACATCACCCCGCATAAACTCCATCAGGAACCTCTGTAATGAAGCAAGCATCAAATAAGCACAAAAAATATCACCTTTTTTAGATTTATTTTCAGAAAACTTTAACACAGCAAAAATCAAAAGCAGCGTTAGCGAATCAAAAAGTTGAGAAGGAAACAAAATCTGTTCATGCACAGGAAAATATATCCCAAACTCAGACTCCTTCCCATGACAACAACCGTTAAAAAAACAACCAATCCGGCCAATAGACTGCGCCAATGCCACATAAGGCACAAATAAATCAAAGATTTTTAAGATCGACTGTTTTTTCCACTTGATAAAGAGACAGCCGCATAGCGTTGCCCCAGCCAAACCTCCATACCAAATTAACCCTCCATGGGAAAGCATAAAAATTTCCAACAGGTTATCCTTAAAACTACCCCAGTTTAAAATAATATAAAGCAGCCTGGCACTGATAATACCACTGGCCAAAAGCACAATGCAAAAATCATAAATAAAATCCTCATGAAAACGCTTCCGTTTTGCATCCTTCAACAAAAGAAAGCTTGCCACCAAAAAAGCAAGGCCTACAAAAACACCATAGGAATAAATCGAAAAAAAACGACATCTGAAAAAGACAGGAATCATAATCTATCCTTTCTCTCTTGTTTAATAATCTTTAAAAAAACCATGACCCCACCTATCGTTATAGCTGAATCAGCAAGATTAAAAGCCGGCCAGGTAAGATTCAAAGCAGGCCAGATATGAAAATCCAAAAAATCAACAACACACGAGAACCTGAGACGATCAATCAAGTTCCCGAACGCACCCCCAAGAATCAGGCTAAGCGAAAAACGCACGCTCCACTCACCAATATCCAGGCCAAAAAACTTTAATAAAAAAGCATCTCGCTTCGTCAAAAAAATAATGCCAACAATGCACACTAACGAAACAAAAATTAAAATGGAGGTGGCACCCTGAAAAAAACCAAAGGCCGCGCCCCTGTTATAAACTAGCGTCAGATAAAAAAAACCTTTTATCACTGGAACAGGAACACCGGGAACAAGAGCAGATTGAACGATGAATTTCGAGAATTGATCGAGCAGGACAATAAGCACTGATACCGTGAACAGATTTATCATTGTTAAAAAAGACGGCTCTTTATGCTTATTTAACATCACTTTATGGGATCCAGCAAAAAATTAGCTTTTCCTGCAGAATAATCCACGCGTAAATCAACTTATTGGATGGAAGATTAAGGCCTTTTTTCCTTCTGCTGCTGACATTTCAAACACAAGCTAGCATAAGGAACAGCCTTAAGACGTATCTTGGAAATAGGCTTTTTACAAGCTTCACATAGACCAAATGCCCCATCTTGGAGCTTATCTAATGCATGGTTAATGTCAAAAAGAACATTTCTTTCTTTTGAAGCCAGCCCCAATGAAAACTCCCTGTCATAATTATCTGTCGCCACATCAGCCATGTGAAACGAATACCCGGAAATATCCCCGGAGGCATCCTTTTGAGATTTCTTCAAAGTCTCTTCCGAAATCTGACTGATATCCCCCAACAACTCTTCTCTTTTTTCCAAAAGAAGATTTTTATAATACGCCAATGTCTTCTTGTCTAACTTTTTAGACCTCACCTTTGAACCTCCTTGAAGATTGTAGATTTAAAAGTTGCCCAATTATATATTGAAATAAACAATTAAGCAATCTTTTTTTATGTCCTCAACCTTTTAACCATGCTGAACCGCTTCAACGCACCGGCCACAAAGCTCAGGATATTCGGTCAATTGGCCCGTATCAAGGCTATAATTCCAGCAGCGTCCGCACTTTTTGCCTTGCGCAGGTACAACAAAAATCTCCTCTTCACCTGATACCATATCCGCTTTATAGATGACCTCCACCTGAGAAACAATAAAAATAAACGGCAGCTGATCAACATATTTTAAAAACACTTCATAAGTATCTCTATCTTTAAAGCCCAGGATAACCTTCGCCTCCAAGGAGCTACCGATTTCTCCCTTGGCCCTCTTTTCTTCAAGAGCCTTAAGAACAACTCCTCTAAAATTTAAAATTCTACTCATTTGAAGAACCGTATCTTCCTCATTGTACACAGCATATTTGGACAACACAGGCCAAGCAAGCAAATGAACGCTTTCTTCTTCAAAATGACCAATTTTACGCGCACATTGATATATTTCTTCACTCGTAAAAGGAGCTACTGGAGCCACGATTCTCATCAGAACATTTAAAACCTCATAAAGAACAGTTTGGGCAGAGCGCCTTAAAACAGACTTTTTACCCGCTGTATACAGTCTATCCTTCAAAATATCGAGATATAAAGAGGACATCTCTTCATTGCAAAAACTATACACCCTTTGAAAAACATGATAAAACTTATACGCATCAAAATCCGCTGAAACCTCCCGAAGCATCTGGGATAACCTGAACATGGCCCAACGATCAACAGGAGTCATACTCTCTTTCTCCACCGCATCTTTATCCGGCTCATAATCATAAAGATTACCTAAAATAAAGCGCACCGTATTCCTAATCTTGCGATAGGCATCCGCAGTAAACATAAGAATATTCTTAGAAATCCGAACATCCTCGTTATAATCGCTAGACAGAACCCAAAGCCTCAAAATATCGGCACCGTAATCTTTAATAATCTCCTGAGGCGAAACAACATTACCTAAAGATTTCGACATTTTGCGGCCTTCTCCATCAACAACAAAACCATGCGTTAAAACAGAACGGTATGGCGGTATTCCCTCTATAGCCATAGAAGGAATTAGAGAGGCCTGAAACCACCCGCGATGCTGGTCAGAACCTTCTAAGTAGAGATCCGCAGGAAATGCCATGCCGGGTTTGTTCTTCAAAACAGCTTGATGACTAACACCAGAATCAAACCAGACATCTAAAATCTCCGTTGAGGCCTCAAAATTTTGCGCGCCACAATGACCGCATTGGAAGCCCTGCGAAGGTAAAAAATCTTTCACATCAGCCGCAAACCAAACATCCAGCCCTTCTTTTGAAACACGCTGTGCCAGGGCTTCAATGACCTCCGGCTCAAGAATATGTTTGTGGCACTTTTTACAAATCAAAGCAGGGATTGGAACCCCCCAATATCTCTGACGCGATAAACACCAATCAGGCCTGTTTTCAACCATAGAAGAAATGCGCTCTTTACCGGATGACGGAACCCAATTCACATCCTGATCAATGGCTTGCAGCAGCTTCTTTCTTAAATCGTTATGGTCAATTTTTAAAAACCACTGCTGCGTTGCCCGGAAAATAACCGGACTTTTACATCTCCAGCAATGAGGATAAGAATGGGTAAATTCAACATGCGCCAAAAGTGCTCCTATCTCCTTTAATTTCTGAATAATCGCTTCATTCGCTTTAAAGACATGTTGGCCAGAAAATTCTTTCGCGCTTTCATCAAAGCGGCCTTTTCCGTCCACAGGCATCACAATGTCTAGGCCATATTTTGCCCCTGTTAAGAAATCTTCAGCGCCATGCCCGGGAGCTGTATGCACACAACCCGTCCCTTCTTCACGTGACACATAATCCGCTAAAACAACCTTGCCTTCCCGCAATCCAAAAGGATGCCGGTACAACAACCCTTCCAGCTGAACCCCCTTAAACTGATTCACAACGCTATATCCAGCAAGAGCCAATTTTTCTTTAAGAGTCGCCTCATAAAGATCCTTGGCTAAAATAAGCGCCTGTCCATCGCGCGAAATGACAACATAATCTAAATTCGGATGAATCGCTACCGCCACATTCGCAATTAACGTCCACGGTGTTGTTGTCCATATCAAAATAGACGCTTTCTCAAGCCCTAATTTTTTTGATAAATCATTTTCCAAGAGTCCAAATTTAACAAAAACAGAATCCGACACGTGATCCGCATATTCCACCTCAGCCTCTGCTAAAGCCGTTTCGCATTTAAAACACCAGTTCACAGGCTTTAAGCCGCGATAGACAAAACCAGCACGCACAAGTTTGGCAAATGATACCAGAATAGAACTTTCGTAATCTCTATTCAACGTCAAATAGGGATGCTGCCAATCAGCGATAATACCCAAACGTTTAAATTCCTCACGCTGAATATCAACATACTTCATAGCATATGCATGCGCCAGGCGCCGAAACTCAAGGCGATCTATCTGATCCTTCGTTTTTTTAAGATCTTTAAAAAGTTGATGCTCAACCGGCAATCCATGACAATCCCAACCAGGTATGTAGGGTGTAGCAAACCCCCGCATCGCTTTATAACGCACAATGATATCTTTGAGGATTTTATTCAAAGCATGACCGATATGAATACGCCCATTGGCATATGGCGGGCCATCGTGTAAAATAAATAGTTCCCTATCTTTATCGCGCTGCCGCAATTTCTGGTAAAGCTCCATCGCCTCCCAATCCGCAAGAAAGCGAGGCTCTTTCGCGCTAAGGCTTGCCTTCATGGGAAAATCGGTCTTGGGTAGATTTAATGTCTGTTTATAATCTGCGCTCATAATAATTTTTCTTTCCTGGATAACTCAACTATTTTATGTAATTAATGCTGAAAAATTCAACATTAACCTGATTACAGCGATTTTCAAAAAAATTTCAGAGAATGAATCCAATAACATCTTTAATTATTGCAATCTTATTCTTCTTGCCAGCCGGTGAGAATCACTGGAACCATTAAAAAGATGTTTATTTGGTACTAATTACATATTTTCCAATAATAGGTTCAAGCCTTTGTTTCGTTTCAGAAGAAATAGCATCCTTATGTGTTACAATCGCGTATTTTAAGGCCTCATGACAACCACAAGAATACTCCTGAGACATCCGGCTAATACAGTCTTTAATAAGCCGTTTAGCATGGTCTGCATTTTTCATTAAATTGGCCACAACCATTTCAACCGTCACAGATTCATGCGCTTCATACCAACAATCATAATCCGTAATAGCCGCAACCGTCACAAAACACATCTCTGCTTCTCTGGCCAACCTTGCCTCTGCCATGTTTGTCATGCCGATAATATCCATTCCCCACGAACGATAAAGTTCTGACTCTGCTTTTGTTGAAAACGCAGGGCCCTCCATGTTCAGATAGGTCCCCTTCGCATGAACCGTTAATTTCAAGGTTTTTGCCGCTTCATAAATAATCTTGGCAAGCTCGCCACACACAGGAGACGCAAAACTAATATGCGCCACAATGCCATTCTGAAAAAAAGTCATCTGGCGAGCCTGGTTAGTCCTGTCAACAAACTGATCTGGAAGGACAAAATCCAAGGGCTTAAGCTCCTTCTTTAATGAACCACAAGCCGAAACAGAAATCAAGCGTTCAACTCCTAATTTCTTCATCCCGTAAATATTAGCCCTGTAATTAATTTCAGACGGATTAATCGTATGTTGACTACCATGCCGCGGTAAAAAAACTACATCCACACCTTCAAGCTCACCAACACGATAAACATCTGAGGGCCTGCCAAAAGGTGTCTGAACTTCAACTTCCCTACAATTTTTTAGTCCTTCAATTTTATAAATTCCACTACCACCAATAATACCTATCTTTGCCATCGCGAAACCTCCTATAAGAAACCTGGGTTAGCGTGTTGGCCGGTTTACGTGTTTACGAGTTTAACCCGCCAACCCGACACCCGCTAACTCAATTCATCCGCTCTTTCTTTCGCAGCCTTAACTGCTAAATACAAAGCTTCGAGTGTCTTTCCTTTTTCTGTAAGCACACGCATACCCGCTTCCGTTGTCCCCCCTTTTGAACAAACTCTCTTAATCAACATATCCGCGTCGAAATTTAAAGCAAGGGTCCGGGATGTACCAACAACCGTCGCGTGTGCTAGAGTTTGGGCGACACCAGCTTCAATGCCAAACTCAATGGCAGAACGATTCAAACCTTCCTCAATTGTTTTTTCACCTAAATCCTTGACCAAATACGCAACAAAAGCAGGTCCGCTGCCAGAAATAGCCGTAACGCTATTCAATTGCCCTTCCTGCACAAAGACCACATCTCCAACGGCCTTAAAAATTGCTTCAGCCATTTGCCACTGCTCTGGCAAAACGGCTGAGTTACGGCATAAGGCCGTCACACTCGCACCGATCAAAGCGTTGAGATTCGGCATAGCGCGAACAATGGCTGTCGCGCGATTAAACAAAGATTCCAAGCGAGAAATCGTAATGCCAGCAGCAATAGAAATAATTAATTTCCCTGAAAATACCTCTATGCCTTCGACAATCTGACCAATATCCTGCGGTTTTACCGCCACAATAATAACATCGCTATCAGCAATTAACTTGCCAATATTTTCTATAGCCTTAACAGAAAAACTCCTGACCAAACTCTGCTCTTTATCTTTATCTTTATCGACAACAATAATATCTTTAAAAACCAGCTTCTTTCTTAAATGCTCAACCAAAGCTGAACCCATATGGCCACAACCAATAACACCAATCACCTTTTCAGAAAAATTCATTTATTCCGCTCTCCAAATATAGCCGTACCAACACGCACAAAACTGGCTCCTTCTTCGACCGCTACTTCAAAGTCATGCGTCATCCCCATAGAAAGATGCGTTAAAGCAAAAGAACCCTGACGATTAACATCATCCCTCAACTCTTTCAATCTGCGAAAACAACTCCGACTAACTGATAAATCTTCTGTCAAGGGGGCAATCGTCATAAGCCCTGATATTTTGATATGCGAAAAATTTTTCATCCGAGCTAATTCATCTATCAACACACCAGGAGAAAAACCAGATTTCGAAGGCTCACCTGAAACATTAACCTGAACCAATACCTCTTGAATTTTGCCCGCCTTTTTCGCCTCAATATCAATACACTGGGCAAGGCGAAAGCTATCAACCGAATGGATGAGATCAAATAATTTTACCGCATCTTTTACTTTATTAGTCTGTAAATGCCCTATCATATGCCAAATAATCCGAATCTTTTTCCGTGCTGCATACTGATTAAGCGCCTCATACTTTGTCGCAACCTCCTGAATACGGCTCTCTCCAATGTGGACAAGGCCACAATCAAGCGCTTCACAGACCAAAGATAGGCCAACTCCTTTTGTCACAACAACTAAGGTAACATCTTTGAAAGGCCTCCGGCTTCTTTCGGCTGCCATCCGCAATCTGGCCAAACAAGATTCGACATTATCTCTAATTGAGCTCATATGTAAAGGGGTAAATTAACACAAAACCTGTCTAGTGTCAACCGCAACAGACAATTTATAACCCATTGATGAAGTTGAATTTCACCTGATAAGAAGTCAGCGGACCGAAAAATCAAAAATAGTCTTGATAGAGGGTTTTGACATAGTCAAAAACATCAAAAAATTTTCTTCTATCCCCCAGGATAAGTTTCAGTTTGTTCTTTTGATGCTTTTCTTTCTGCAGATTGAGCAACCCAATAGCCGCCGCATAAGAAGATGCTCTAGAGGCAGGAACATCCTTTAGGCCCCTGACAACACCCATTTTCACCGGTAAACCTAATCCATGCTCTATGCGCTCAAGCAAGCCTTCAAGCAAACTCAAGCCCCCAGTCACAACAATCTGAGCACCTGCCATATCCATTAAAGCATCCACTTCAATAGCACCCTTAAGCATATCTATAAAATTCTCAATCTCAGGCAAAATAATTTCCATAAGCTGGCGCTTCTTAATAGAACGATAGTGCATGTCTGTTTTTATCATAACATCTTCTGAACCAGATATATCCGCACTTAAATCAAGAGACGATTCCTTAATCCCGCTCGCCAGCTCGAAAGGAATCTTAAAATGGTTGGCAATAGTCTCACTCAAATTATAGCCGCCAAAGGGAAGAACCTTAGCAAAACGAAGAATCTCATTTTTATAAACCAATACATTAGTGAGAGCTTCCCCAATATCAATCAAAACAACCCCTTTTTCTTTCTCCTGAGTTAATAAAATAGCCTCCGAAGCAGCAACACCACAAAACACAAGCTCAGATGCACTGAAGCCAGCACGTTCAATAGCTCTTTTAATATTTTCTAAATAGATCGCCTGAGCACAAATCAACAACAGATTCATCTCAAACCTTCTTCCCTGCAAACCCAATGGATTGAGAATCATATTATTACGATCAATAGAATATCCCTTAGGATATTCATGCAACAGCTCTTCATCCAATTCTAATCCCAGAATCCTAGCCTGCGATATAAGCTTTTCTAAATCCCGCTTAGTCACACTACGCGTTCCGCGTTCCGCTAAAGCCATCGCGACAACACTTTGACGCGCTTGGATATAATCACCGTTAATGCTAACCGCCATCTGAACTATTTTAGCACCGCTTTTGGCCTCCATCCTTTTACATAAGCTCTGTATAGCATCACTTAAGGAAGCCATATCACTAACAACACCTTTAAAAATACCCTTCGAAGGCTGGCTTTCTATTAAAATCGGGCCTAAGGTATGCGTATTTTGACAATAGGCTGCCGCTGACAAAACCATTTTGCTGGACCCAATATCCAAAGCATAAAGAAATCTACTGCCTCTTTTCATTCGACCCGCCTCCCCTTACAAATCATCAACACACTATTTCCTCTTAGTGCTTTTATTTCTATACGCTACTACAGGCTCTTTAGACCTAAGATCAATGTAATCAACCTGGGCAATTTCATAATCAATGCCTTTCAAAACAACAGGCAATAAACTCAAGCGCGCATCAAAATCCTGACCACCAATCTTAACCTGAAGATTATCATTGAAATAAAATGATAAATTAGCCGTATCCTCTGCATCAATTGTCGTCACTTTTAAATTCTGAGTATTAGGCACTTGTGTATAAACAAAAGGCAGCTGAATCTTTAAAGCTTTAGCCAACGCAAGCGATGTGCGCAAACCTTTCAAAGGATATTTTTTCCCAACTTCAATCTTCTTGAGCTGTTTCTCAAAACCTATAATCAATGGCAAATCAATCATGCTTTGAGAAGAAAAACTTGACAAAACAACCGCGTCAGAATCAAAAACATAATAAATATCTCTTTTTAGCACCGCCACAGGCAAGCGCTCTTTCGCAACAATCAGCAACTCAGAAGGCAGAACCCTTGTTATAACAACATTAGAAAAATTTGGAAATTTTCTTTGAATCCTCTCTGACATCTTAACTGTATCAAGACAAAAAATATTATTCCCTAAAATCTCCTGTTTAATCGAATCAGCGTACATACCATTAGCGATGCCCTCAATGGCAACTTTCTTGATCTCAAAATAGCTGGAACTTGTAATATAATTTTTTATTCCTTTAAAAATAGCAAACGAAGACAGGCCTAACGCTAGGACAGGCAACACAAATAGAAAAAAAACTAAAAAACGTTTCCGCTTCTTCTTACCTCGCATAATAACAAACTCCTTTAGATATATAAATATTTCGCAAAAATCCCGCCAACAAAAACCAGCAAACTATCCACTCCCCCATGCAATAAAATACCCACAATCATTGACGGACTAAATCCGACAATGTCAGACGAATAAGCTTCATGCAAAGCTGGTCAAAACCAATGCCGGCTGCCTGTGCTGCTTTTGGAAAAAGACTCGTCTCTGTTAAACCGGGAATAGTGTTCACTTCCAATACAAAAGGCGAACTACCTGAACGGACAATCATATCAACTCTGGCAAAATGCCGACAACCCAAAACATGATAAGCGCTAAGAGCACAAGTTTGAATTTGCCGAGCTAATCCTTGTGGCAAAGATGCAGGCGCCATATAATTGGTCAATCCACGCTCATATTTAGACTTATAATCAAAAAAACCGGATTTTGGAATAATCTCAACAATAGGCAGAGGCTCTCCATCAAGAATAGAGACGGTCAACTCTCTACCCCTGATAAATTCTTCAACCAGAACATCTTCATCAAATTTAAAAGCATCGTCAACAGCTTTTTGAAAATACGCCAAAGAATCAACAAAAGAAATACCAATACTTGAACCCTGGCTGCATGGCTTGACAACAAGCGGAAACTGTAATGTTCCTACATCAAAAACCTTATCGCTCTTATTTAATTTAATATACCTGGGCACTGATAAATTCGCCCTTTCAAACACAAGTCGTGAAGCCCATTTATCCATCGCAAGCCTACTGGATGCCGAAGAAGAACCTGTGTAGGGCAGCTGTAAATTATCCAAAATATGTTGTAATCTTCCATCCTCCCCAAACCCGCCATGCATCGCAATAAAAACAACATCAATGTGGTGCTCACGAACAAGGTCTTTGACTTCCTGTTCTGTTTCATGACGAATATCCAAAAGCGTAGCTCGGCAATCTAATGCCTTTAAAGCATTCGCAACAGCCTCTCCAGACTTCAAAGAGACAGCTCTTTCGCAAGAACATCCGCCCATCATAATCCCAATATGTTTGTCTTCAAGAAACAATTTCCACCTCTGGTATAAGTTTTATTTTGAAACGATTATACACCCTCTGCCTGATCTTTTCCATAATCTTAATCACATCACTGCTGTTAGCCTTTCCCACATTTAAAATAAAATTGGCATGTTTATCACTCACCTGAGCACCACCAACTCTGAAACCTTTCAAGCAGCACAAATCAATCAACTGGCCAGCTGAAAACCTGAAATCAGGATTTTTAAAAAAACTCCCGGCACTAGGATAACGCCAGTCCTGATACTGGCGGCGATATTCCATAAGTTTTTTTATTGTTTCACTCGCAGCCTTTTTATCACCTTTTTTGAATTCTAATACAACACCAACAACAATGAAAGGCTTTAGATTAGAGCAGCGGTATGAAAAATCCAGATCGCAAGACTCCAAAATATGAAATCGTCCTTGCCGGTCCAAAACCTCAACACGACGAACTATATCCTTCATCTCAACATAACAAGAATCAACAACCCCACATCGTGCCCCGGCATTCATAACAGCAGCGCCGCCAAGAGTTCCGGGAATACCCGCTAAAAACTCATATCCAATCAAATCACTTTCTTTTAAAGCCAGAAGAAGCTGACTTATCTTAACACCCGCCCCAACATAAACCCGAGACCCACGAATCCTGATCGTATTAAAATCTGCTCCTCGCAAATGAATAAAAACCTTATCAATTAGCCCTTCCCTGATCAAAAGATTACTGCCACAGCCAATAACAAACATGGATAAAGAATTGCCACATGTTTTTAAAAATCCGGCCAACTCTTTTTTATTATCTGGTTCATACCAATAGCGCGCCTTCCCGCCAATTCTAAAACTTGTATGAGATTTAAGCGACACATTTGTCTTAATCCTATACTTTTGCAAACAAGGAAAATCATTACCCCGAACACAAGCCAAAGATGCCTCGCATGTATTTCGCTTTCTACCTGCCCTGCCAGAAAGCAAGCGATTACACGTATTGGTCGGATAAGGCTTATTTTTCAAAAGTGCCTGCGAATTCATCACTGATTTTTGTAATATCTCCTGCCCCTAAAAATAAAATAAGATCATTTTTACAAATAACGCCCTTAAGATAATCGATAACATTGTGCCTGGCCACATAATCAACAGGTGTTTTGACATACGCGCGAATCCTATTGGCAACATGCTCAGAGTCAATCCCAGCTATCACTTTTTCTCCTGCCGCATAAATATCCGTAATAACCAAATGATCACTCTTATGAAAGCATTGCGCAAATCTATCTAAAAGCATACTTGTGCGCGTATAGCGATGTGGTTGAAAAACAACCACCAGGCGCCTGCGCAAAGATAAAGACGCTGCTTCTAAAATAGCCAAAATCTCTGTTGGATGATGAGCGTAATCATCAACAATCTTCACATCTAATCCGTCATACTTTATCTGAAATCGCCGCTGAACACCCTTAAAACCAGCAAGAACAGAACTAATCTTTAAAAAATCTATTCCCAATTCTATCCCCAACGCAACAACTGCCAAAACATTTAATATGTTATGCCGTCCAATAAGGTTTAGAGCAATTTCTCCTAATAATTTACCACGATGCATACAATTAAAAACAAATCCATCCGATAAAAAAGTAACATTTTCAGGATAAAAATCAGCCTCCTGTGTAAATCCAAAACTAATGCACCTGACTCCGGAATTAACAACCGAAGAAGCCAAGACTTCATCATCCCGGCAATAAAAAACACAACCACCTTTTTTAGTTTGGCTGATAAACTGAGAAAAAGAATTCAAAAGATTATCACGAGACTTATAAAAATCCATATGCTCATCATCAATATTGGTAATAATAGAATAATCGGGCTTATATAATAAAAAACTACCATCACTCTCATCAGCTTCCGCAACAAAATAAGAACTCTGTCCCGATTTGGCATTATCGCCATCTTCACGTAAAATACCACCCACAGCAACTGTCGGGGCAAATCCAGCCCCGCAAAGAAGCCTTGCCGCCAAAGAAGATGTCGTAGTCTTGCCATGAGCACCACTAACCGTAACCACCGTCTTATCCGCCATCAGCAAACTTAAAAACTCAGCCCGTTTTTTAACAGAAATGCCTTTGCTCCTGGCCGCTGCCAATTCCGGATTATCATAGGGTATCGCGCTGGAATAAACTACTAAGCTGGCCCCCTCCACATAAGAAGCATCATGGCCTATCTTAACATCAATACCTAGCCTCTTGAGTTTATCCGTAATCTCTGAAGATTTCGCGTCAGAACCAGTAATCTTATCAGCCTTTTTCAAAGCCAGCTGGGCAATAGCGCTAACACCAATACCCCCGATACCGATAAAATGTATATGCTTCAACATGATATGTTCCTATCTTATGCCCTTTAGTTTATCTTCCAAATACCTCTCCCAAAACTCCCCTAAATCATCAGAATTTCTGATATAAAAATAA
>JBDREX010000018.1:0-92095 GCA_043819345.1 Candidatus Omnitrophota bacterium | reverse complement strand
TACTCTCACAGCATACTGAGGAAGATTCTTTGAATCTTCCCAGTGGTTATGCCAGGAGTTATGTTTATTCCCTGTTTTCAAAGGCCTTAACTTATGGAACAAAGTGAACATAAGTTAATAGGCCGAATTTCCGTCGTAGGCGCCTACCTGTCGGTAGGCAGGGATCAGCCTCATGAGCTGATACTCTTCCCCTCCCACTCACTTCACAATTTTGAACAATCTTAACATATTTCTTTGTTTTTCTCAACCCTTGTTATTAAGAATAAGTTGTTGCACTTCTTGCGCACTGTCTATCACTTTTCCTCCAGCATCATCAAGATAAATCTTGCCGGTTTCATCCGTATAAAACGTAAATCTGCCCGTTGTATCTTTTTCCATTGGTTTGACAAAAAGTGTAAAATGATGTTCATCCATTTTGTGGTAGAGATAATTATAGCCTCCCGAACCCAAAGACGAGTCTAACTCCTGGGCGACTCCACTACCAAGATACTTATCCAAAACCCCCAAATGAGCCGGATAAAAACCCAATTCCTGTTTATATTGTGCTATCGCTTTACTAATATCCTGCGTAGAAATAAAAGCACTCGTTTCGTTAATTTTGGTAACCTGAGACCTTGTCTCCGGATAAATAGAAAGAATAAAATTATTAAAAGATGGCCCGGCGGCCAAAACAATAAAAATAGCAATCAAAACCGGCATAATAAAACCAGCCATGATCAAGCGCAATATATCCGCACGATAACACTCCCTTAACCCCACAATAAAAATAAACAAAGACCATGCTAAAGCGATTAGGCCGCCAACAATAGGCAGAAGATAAAAAATTTCTGACGCGCTCTTATAGCATATGATCAAAAAAAGCGGAGAAAGCTTTTTGTCAAATCCCAGCACAAGCTTAATGCTGATAGATAATACCAGGAAAACCAACATAAAATTAATCAGCGGGCGCAAAATAAAAAACGGGGATTGAATAATAGTTGCTGATAGGAGGCTGATTTGTAGTTGCTTTGACCCTTCCAGAAAATTCTTAGCCAGATATTCAACCCAATAAATATTAACAACGTCCAGCAAAAGCTTAAGATAGCCTAGGATCAAAGCAAAAACAAAAGCCCTCCATAGCCGCTTCTTCAAATCCAGACGCCCTAACAGAGCAACAGCTTTAAAAAACAAAGCAGGCCTGAATAATATAGAAGCGCATAGCGGCAACAACGCCTTGACCCTTTTGCCAGGGCTATCCGCCCTTTCCCAGGCCAAAAAAATATCTTTATCAGTCGCCTCTTTACGATCAGAAGATTTCATAAACACCCTTACAAAAAAAAGCTGCCCGCCTCAAACTCTCCGTCCAAAGGTCAAAAACGCATCTTTTTAAACCTATTGTCTCATAGTTTGCAGCCCGCAGCTTTAATTAAAAATGAATCTTAAGATAGCTTCTTAAAACTATCTTTCCCAACACCACACTCAGGACAAACCCAATCTTGTGGAATATCTTCAAACTTTGTTCCAATTAAAACGCCGTGATCAGGATCACCAACAGCTGGATCGTAGATATATCCACAGACTTCGCAAACCCATTTTTCCATAAGACCACCTTTACGCTTTCAAACCATATTTTTTAATATTCTCATCCGCAACACCCTGAATAACCTTTAATCCATCGGGATCTTTAAGCAAATGTTTAAAACGCCCCTGAAGCTTCAAATACTCTTCAACAGGCTTAATCTTAGCGATCTTCCTTGAGGTTAACTGTCCATTGTTATACTCAAACAACGGATATAGGCCTGTTTCTACCGCTGCTTTAGCAACTTCAAGTGTCAGGTTTGGTTCATGGCGCCACCCCAAAGGACACGGAACATGAATCTGGAGATATTTTGGCCCTTTAATTTTTAGAGCTTTCTTTACTTTATTCTGGATATCCATCGGAATACCAACAGATGCGGTTGCAACATAAGGAATGCCGTGTGCTGCAGCGATCTCAGGCATAGGTTTTTTAGGTCTCGGATTACCGATCGAAGCTTTCCCTGGAGGCGTTGTGGTTGTATTTGATGTCGTCTGAGTCAAGCCGCTGCGCTGAATACCTGTATTCATATAGGCCTCATTATCATAACAAACATATAGGATATCATGGCCTCTTTCAAGCATGCCGGAAAGCGCCTGTAAACCAATATCCGCCGTACCTCCATCCCCCGCCTGCGCGATAACATTAATAGAATCTTTTTTTCCAAGATACTTCAATGCTGACTCGACACCAGAAGCGACAGCCGCGCAATTTTCAAAAAGCGAATGAACAAATGGAACATCCCAAGAAGATTCAGGATATTTCGTTGAAAAAACTTCCAAACAGCCTGTATTATTGGCAATAATCGTATTTTTTCCTGCTGTATCTACAACTAAGCGCGCGGCAATAGCTTGCCCGCAGCCAGCACACGCCGTATGTCCCGGTTTAAATAACGTCTCAACCATTTTTCTCCTCCAATAATTCTTGTTTCAGCCCAATAAATTCACAGTCAACCTGTTTTCCAGACAATTTTTCGTAAACTTCAAAAATAGACGCCTTCTTAATATCCCGTCCACCCAAGCCTAAGACAAAACCACTCACATCAGGCGCCTTTTCTTTTAAAGAGCCTACTGAGGTTTTTAAATCTGTATAAAGCGGCCCAAACCCACCAAGCGAAATTGACTTATCGACAACAGCAACTTTTTTAGCCTTACTCAGAGCCGATACAATTGCTTCCACCGGAAAAGGCCTATAGGCAATAACCTTTAACAAGCCAACCTTTTTACCCTGTTGCCGCAATTCATCAATAGCATCTTTGATCGTACCGCAAACAGAGCCCATCGCTACAAAAACGTATTCGGCATCTTCAAGTTTATACCCTTCTACTAAACCTTCCGCGCCCCTGTTAAACTGTTTTCCAAAAGCCTGCGCTACTTCCATAATAACAGCTAACGATTCCTGCTGAGTCTTCTGAACCATATATCTCATTTCCAGATAATAATCAGGATCACCTAAAAAACCCATTGTTTTTGGATTATCAACATCCAATTTATAATCCGTCTCATACGGAGGAAGAAACTGGTCGACTTCTTCTTGTGACGGCATATCAACTGTTTCCATGCCATGTGTTAGAATAAAACCATCCATGTTCACCATAACAGGAAGCATAACCCGCTTGTCTTCAGCAATACGGTAAGCTTTTAAATGCAAATCAACAGCCTCCTGATTATTCTCCGCAAAAAGCAATATCCAGCCAGCGTCCCGAACCGCCATGACATCCTGCTGGTCATTCCAAATATTAATTGGCGCTGAAATAGCCCGGTTAGCACACGTCATCACTAAAGGCAGGCGCATTCCGCCGATATTAAAAACAACTTCTGCCATCAAAAGAAGCCCCTGAGAACTCGTTGCCGTATAAGACCTCACGCCTGCTGCCTCGGCCCCCAAAACAACTGAAGCCGCTGAATGCTCACTTTCTACATTAACAAACTGAGCGTTTAACTCCTGATCAGCGACCATCTGAGCTAAATCTTCAACAATATGCGTCTGAGGCGTAATCGGATAAGCAGAAACAACGCCAGGCTTACACCTTTTAACAATCTCCGCAACAGCATGCGAACCTTCTAAAAACTGTTTCATCTTCTCATCTCCTTAACATTACCTATAATTAAATATTTTACTTCAAAAAACAAAACATAAATCAAGCCTATTTTATTTCCGGAACCATCTCTATATCTTTTTTGGGGCAAATAGCCGCACAAACACCGCAACCTTTGCAATACGTAAGATCACAATCAAACGTATTTTTTCCTTCACCTTTAATAATCCCTTCCGGACATATAAAAACACACATACGACAAGCAATACAATCTTTCTTTAAAAATTTAGGCTTAACATCCACACGCCAGGAACCCGTCTTATTCGCAATGCTAGATCCTGGTTTTGACGTTATATGACGCAACATAGACAATCTCCTTTTTTCCTAAAAACCTTCCTAAATTAATTATTTTTTATATTTTTAACAAATTCATACCCTTTTTTGATCGCCTCAACGTTCATATCAACTATCTTAGGTCCCTTATCCGCAAAACGCTCGCTTATGGACTTAACAAGATCATCCAAGCTCAATTCATCTGTGGCCGCCGCATACGCTCCCAAGAGGGCCGTATTGCTCAATAATGATTTCCCCATGATTTCCATAGAAATTTTAATACCTGGAACAACATAAAGCTTCTGTGCGCCTTTGGGCTTGGGAATTTCAATCCCTTCCCTTTCATTCACGACAACAACTCCATCATTCTTAAAGCCGACATAACAATCAAATCCACGCATCAATGTCGCATCGACAATAATCAGATAATCCGGCTGATTCACCTGGCTACGCAAGCGAACAGGTTTATCATCAATACGCACAAAAGCATTCATCGGCGCCCCCATACGCGCTGCTCCAAAATGAGGAAAAGCATAAGGGAATTGACCTTTGTGAAAATAGGCATACCCTAAAATACTAGCGGTCGTAATAGCTCCCTGCCCCGCCCTGGCATGAATCCTGATCTCCTTCATTTACATCCTCCTGTTCTGTTCTTCTCTATATATAAAGTTTTTTATAAGCTACCCATTTTTAGCCTGACAAATAACCGCCTAAAGCACAAAGACATTTCTATTAGCATATCATCAAAAAATGATGCTTGCACAATAAATTTGAAATATTAAATATGGTAAATTGTCAGGAAGAGCCTTCATTATAATGGGTCTATCTTATTTTATCAACATTTTTCCGCAGATGATACAATGGCGCAGCTCTCTATTAAAAACACGGGCAGGAACAACAAAGGATTATCCTTTGCTTTTTTCTGGGAAGGCCTCAAGCTAAATACCGCTCATATCATACAACAGCATCTTAAAAATAATCTACTACTTAATAACCAAAAACCGCTTCTACAAACAAAAATCTTAATGTACCAGCTCTCTAGAATTACAGATATCACACAAGCCAAAAAATTCCAAACGATGCGAATAAATTCTAAAACCCGTTACAGAACGCACTTTTTCGTCAAGCTCTTTGATAGCAGGTATGCGAATATCATAAATTCTGTGGCAATTCTTACAGATAAAATGATAATGTGAGTGTATAACCGCGTCAAAATGGCTCAAACCCGTACCAAAATCTAGCTCCCAAATCTGCCCCTGTTCTTTTAATATCCTTAAATTCCGATAAACCGTGCCCAGGCTTAAACGTGGAAATTTGCCTTTAAGTTTTTTATAGACTTGATCTGCGGTTGGATGTTCTTTGCTGCTAGTCAAAAGCTCCAGGATCTTTTGGCGCTGCTTTGTAATCCTATATGTGCTATCCCCGCTTGCCGCGTCTACTTTCTTAACTTTTCGTTTTTTAATTTTTTTCATCTCAAAATCTCCCTATTATTAAAAAATTTACACACTTGCCATATTCGCAAACTTAACTCGCTCACCGTTACAGATGCTCAAACAGATAAAACATCTATTAAAAAATCTGATATTCTATAGGATAACAACTAAGGGCAAGATCAATAACTACTGACACTTAGACTGGGTTAGGTCAGGCTTAATATTAGTAATAATAATTATTATTAATAGTTTAGCGCAATCGAGGATTCCTGTCAATATAAACCTTACGGCTGTAAAAGCTTGAGGTAGTTACGCGGCAAATCATTACCTTTGTAACGAACAATACCGTTAGAATCAACTAAAACGTATGTCGGCACGCCTACAACTCCATAACGCGTAGCTGTTTTAGAATTCTCATCCAACAAAATATCTAAAGACAAATTTTTGCTGTCAACAAAAGACTGTACTTTACGCCTGCTTTCTCCAACATTAACAACTACCATCTGAATCTGTTGTTTTTTATAGGTATTCTTATTTTTAGCGAGTTCCGGCAATTTTTTTACACAATACGGGCACCATGTTGTAAAGAAAAACATAATCATAGGTTTGCCCTTATAGTCTTTTAATGTAAAATTACGGTCCTGATCTAAAGATGCCAAAGAAAAATCAGCAGCTTTTTCACCTAATAAGCTTTTTTCTAAATAAGCAGAGGCCAAAAGGTTTCCAGACATGAAAAAGCATAAACACAAGCATAATAAAACTTTCCTGTTCAAAATATTCTTCATATCAGAGACCTCCCCATGTTAATCAAAAAGTACTCGCCGGCCAAAATTAACAATATCCCTCCGATTTTTTCAATCGTATACATCCACTTACCTGACTTTGGCATATTTACCAAAATACCGCTAAAAGTACCTGCCAAAATCAATAGAGCTCCCATGCCATAAGCAAAGCTGAATAACAAAACTACACCATAGAAAAGATTTTGTTTTGTGGCCACAAAAACAAGGATCGTCCCTAAAACAGGGGCCGTACATGGCCCAACGATAAGGCCGGAAATCAAACCTAAAAGGAAAACGGAAAATTTGGACTTTGGGCTTTTAATCTTGTTTAAAAGAGGTGCTGGAATATGTACTTCAAACACGCCTAGCATAGACAAGCCAAAAAGAATACAGATATTTCCTATTATGAAGAAAGAAATAGGGCTGGAGCTAATCTGGCCGAAAATCTTTCCCGTTAAACTGGCAAAAACACCCAAAATACAATAGGTAATTGACATACCCAACACATAGATTAAGCTCAAAAGAAAAGCATGAAATTTATCCTTTTGCGAAGATGCACCAATATAGCCGATTGTAATAGGTAAAAGAGGATAAACGCACGGTGAAAAACTAACTAAAACCCCCGCACCGAAAGCTAAAAGTATTTCCAAAGGACTGCCTCCTGAAATCATGCCTCACTCAACCTTTCTCTAGCACTCAGCCTCTATCCAATCTAAATAAGGCTTATTACCCGCAATAATCGGTAATGCAATGGTCTCACACACCTGATAGCTATGTTTTTCTCTAACAGTTTTAATAAGTTGTTTCAAAAGGCTCTTTTTGGTTTTAATCATCAGCAAAGATTCGCCTGCCTTATTAATCTTAGATTTCCACCAAAAAAAAGATTCTACGGATTTAATGATATTGACGCAGGCACAAAGCCTTTTCTTTAACAAAACTTGCGCCAACTCAGGCCCCTGTTTTCCCTTTGGCGCGGTTACGAAAACAACACAATAGTTCATCTTACATCACTCCATTTTGAGCAAATAGCGAGAGACGCCTAAAACCGCCTTGGCTCCTTCGCCTGCGGCGACAATAATTTGCTTTTCCGGAACATCTGTAACATCACCAGCAGCGAACACGCCAGAAACACTCGTGCGATTCAAACTATCAACTTTGATCTCCATCTTACTATTTTTTTCCACAAAATCAATGATTTCCGAATTGGGTACAGAACCTATTTCGACAAACACCCCGCTAACAGCGAGTTCTTTTGTATCCTGGCCTTGGGAAAAAATAATCTTTTCTACAAACGCTGATCCCGCAACTTCACGTACCTGCGCGTTGTTAAAAATCTCAACCTTTGAAGATCCCTCCACTTTTTTGCGCATAATCTCATCTCCTCCTAATTGGGAGTTGATATTGATCAGATAAATTTTTTGCGCAATGTTAACTAATTGTAAAACCGCATCCAGCGCAGAATTTCCTCCACCAACAACCGCAACCGTCTTTTGAGCAAAAAGCGGACCATCGCACGTGGCACAATACGTTAACCCCTTATTGCGATAAAGATCCTCGCCCAAAACACTCAAAAGATGCGGACGCCGGCCAGAAGCAACCATAACAGACTTAGCTGTAAAAACAGCATCCTTGGTCTGTACAGAAAAAAGATTCTGTTCGCCCTGTAAAATACGCTGAACAGGAGAATCCGTTTTTAACGCAACATTAAACTGTTTAAGATGTTGTTCAAATTTGCCAACAAGCTCTGCGCCTGTTATGAACTGATAACCCGTATAATTTTCAACATCCGCGCTCCAAAGCGTCTGGCCACCAACATCGTCTGTAACAATCAGAAAATTAATCCCTTTTCTGGCAGCGTACACACCTGCTGTAATTCCTGCCGGACCAGCGCCAACAATAATAAGATCATACTGATTCATAAACCCAACTTGGAATCAATCTTAGACTTATCAAAACCAACGATAACATCCCCGTCAATCACAACGACAGGTACCCCCATCTGGCCAGTAAGCGAAGTCATCTCTTGAAGACGGGCTTGATCTGAAGCAACATCAATATTCTCAAATGCAACGCCCTTCTGCTGCAAATAAGCTTTAACCTTAATACAGAAAGGACATGTTGGAGTCGAATAAACTTTAACTTGTGACATGGTTCCTCCGCATTTTTTAGTTTTCGGTTAGAGGTAAACAGTTCTCGAAAAGCAAAAACCGCCAATACGCTCAACTGGATTCTGCAATAGAAGCAAAAACTATTCGAATACCTATTTAAAGACCTTATTAAGCCATTTTGAACAATGAGGCGACTCCAAAGAACTAAAAAGCTCTTCTTCCTGAACAAACTTAATCTCTTTTGCAAGCTCCTTCAGACGCAAAGCAGCCTCTTTCGCAAGCTTCTTAAACAAATTTTTATCCAACACAAGCTTATCTTTTTTTAGCCTGTTATATAAGGGAACTAATTTTTCTTCTATCTTTATCGCCATTTTCAAAGCCCCTATCAAAGAAAACCCCTGTGGTTTCATCTGAAGTCCATCAAAAGCATGGGACAACCCCGGCGCATAAGCCTCGCCCGTCAACTCCTGCAAGTTCGCAATAAGTAATTTTTTGTGGACCAAAGACTCCTGATGCATGAGCCTGAACTTTTCTTTTACTTTACCGTTTTTAGCATTTGTCGTTACATATTTTGAAAATTTCGCGGCGGCATACTCTAAGTCAATAACAGCTTTAAATTCTTTATAGATACTAAGTGATTTTGAATCTCTCCTGGTCATTATTTTAATCTGGGCAATAATCTCTTCAACTTCCGGAAAATCATCCTGTCTGGCCACTAATACACCGTCTTTAAAATAAAGAAGGGTGGGGATCACCCGCACATTAAATTCTTGCTGTTTCGTATTGTCGTTAACATTAAGCCTAAAAAAAATCATTTTTGAAGCATAACTCTTGCCAGCTTCATATATACGTTGCGCCATAGATTTACAAATAATACATTCCGGACTAGCGCATTCAACCAAAACTGGAAGAGCAGATTTCAGCACAAGCGTATCAAACTGTGAATCGTTAACCTCTACCATCTTAAGCATATCTTGACCCTTTCCCGAACAACTCTTTCTCTATCTATTTTTCAATAGATGTATCATATCATGATTCTAGTAGGCATTCAAGATAGGCACACTCCCAAAACACCCTTCCTTCTTTCACATATTTATCTCATTTCAACCGCAAACATAGTACGTCCCGCCCCAAGGCCTTCCCTGCGATATGAAAAAAATTCAGCGTTCTGGCATGAAGTACAAATAAAGCTATCATAGACCATATTTCTGCCAATACCGCAGGCGGTCAATTGGCTTATAGCAGCAGCCTGTAAATCAAAATAGGTTCTCTGTCCCCGTTGAATAACAAAATCGGGAAAATAATCACAAAATTCCCGCCCTACCTCATAACAACAACATCTGATCGACGGCCCCATAACCGCCAAAAGATGAGATGCCTGCACATTAAAGCGATCTGTCATTAACCGGATCGTCTTGGAAATAATCCCATCCTTTACACCACGCCAACCAGCGTGAATCATCGCGATCACTGTCTTATGAGGACCTAAAATAAGAATAGGCAGGCAATCAGCCGTCAGGACACCTAAAGGAAGCCGGCGATTGTTCGTAACAAGAGCGTCTGTTGCCTCAATAGCCGTTTTACGCTTCAGACTTCCTCGCCCTTTATGCGCCACCGTCACAACAAAAACTCCATCCCCGTGAACTTGAGAAGAACAGACCATATCAGACCAATTCATCTTTATATCTTTGTAAGCTTTGAAGCGGTCAGAAGCACCATCATCATCTTCAAAAATCATATTATAGGCGCGTGTTGTAATCACAGCCTTTATACCAAAATTTTCCAAAAAGGGGATACGATAGCAATGCGTATCTTTTTTTAATAGCAAAATATTTGCCATAGCATGCTCCAAGCAGATAATACATCTATTATTTCGCAGTAAACAAAAAAACCGCTTATTCTAAATATGAACTTTCACTGTTTTATGGCGAGACCGCTCGCCCTTAAGAAGTTCAATGGCACCTTTGCTCACATTAAAATAGCGGGCAAGTAAATCAATAAGGGCTTTATTGGCGCGGCCTTTCTGGGGGACAGCTGTCAAATACACTTTCAACAACCCGTCTTCTTCTTTTATCTCATTGCGGGAGGACTTCGGAATAACTTTAATTGTAATCAACATAATAGATAACAAATACCACACCTTAAGAGAAAAAAATTATCATGCTTCTTGATCAAAAACTTGCGCTTGCGGCAAAACTTCACTAATATCATTTTCCCCTTTACGCAACTGGTCAATTTTTCTAAACTGCCGGTCCATCTGATTTTTACGCGTTGTGCATAATGTTTCATACTCTTTTCTGGCATCCTCTAACCTTGAACCCATTTTGTCTAAGGACGTGCAAAACAAAGAATATTGCTTCTCAAAAGAAGCCAGAACATCCAAAATCCGATGAGCCCTGCGCTCAAGATTAAAATTATCAATAGCCTGACGAATCACGGCCAAAATAGCATATAATGTGAGAGGCGAACAAAAAATAACCCTCTGCCTCATCGCCTCATCCAGAATAGACCTGTCGCTTTCATTAATAAAAGCATAAACCTGCTCATTAGGAATAAAAACAATCACATATTCCATGGTCTGGTTTTCAGGATCTATATAATCCCTTGTCGTAACTTCCTTGATACGATTTTTGACATCACGCAAAAACTGGTCTTTATGCGTCTGTTTTTCCATTTCCGCCTGAGCTTCAAAAAAACGCAAATAATTATCCAGAGGAAACTTTACATCCATATTCACTTTCAATCCTTTAGGTAAAAAAAATGTATAATCCGGCCTTCCATCTCCCTGTGCCTTTTGTTTACTGTAATTAATCCCTTCCACAAAGCCGGCCATCCGCAGCACATCTTCGGCCATTCTCTCGCCCCATTGCCCTCGTGTTTTCGTATTGGCTAGAGCGGCTCTAAGCTGCTGAGTTGTTTCCTGTAATTTCGACGCTTCATGCGTCATCTGCCCTAAGCCTAATGTCAATTGAGCAAATTTATTCTCTCTGTCCTTTTCTAAAGTACTCATCAACTCTTTAACTTTTTCCATCTCATTGCGCATATCAATAACAGTCTGGTCAATCAGTTTCTTCTTACCTTCCAGGTCTTTATCTGCAGAATTCGCTAACCCTTTAAATTTCTCCTGAGCGAGCTGTAAAAAATGTTCGCTGTTTTTTGACAACGCGTCAAAGGACAACGTAGCAAAAGCCCCTTTAAGTTTATCGACCATAGCATCATCCAACGGCTCAGCCGAAGCTTTTCGCATCTTATCCCTGGCTGCAAAGATAATAAAAAAGATCCCGAAGCCTGATAAAAGAATCCCGGTCAGTAATATAATAAAATTCATATCCATAATTTTTCCTGTTTATGCCACCATCTAAAAAAAGCCATTCTAGCTAAATACCGTTATTTTAGCTGGTTCCATTATATCTGCGCTCTGAGCTTTTGTCATGAACTTTCAGAAGGACGCTGAGAAAGCGTATATTTTTTTACCATGCGGCAAGGATGATACGATTGCTTAGCTATGCGCAGGCCCTCAACACCCAAATCTTGTTGACGATTTATAAAACGATACTCTGAAGGCAGAGATAAAGCAAATAGATGATTGATAGCCTGATAAATCCCCATAAAACTGTCATTTGCCTTTTCCATGTGAATCACTATGGTTTCCGGATTAAGCTCTTGCGCTAAAGTAACTGCCTCAACTTTGGAACCGATCTCAATCATGGCTCCAAAAATATTCAAATCTTCAAAATTTTCCAACATTTCAACACAAGCCTGTTTCTCGTTTAAAAATCCCTTTGTATGGCAGCAATTTTTAACCGCACACCAATTTTCCTGAAAATACAAGCATTGAACAATGTCATTTTTTGATAACTTCTTATAAACAAAAGGCTGGCTTTCCTGAAAACGTCTTATAAGATTCCTCTTGCCATCGTATTTAGCACCTGGTAATTCAACAAGATCTCTCCTGGCATAAAGATAATCATCATTATCTCTGTCTTCGGCAACCTTAAAAACAGCCTCATCGCGAAAAGATTCAATCGTCGCTTCAGTAAGCCTGACAAACTTCATAGGTAGCCCTGCCTGAACGCGATAAAAGCAGGATTCAACCACATCTCTTTTGTGTCCGAAAACACCTATGGGCTCAAAGATTTCTAAACCTTGCGGAGTTGATGAAATAACGAGAAGAAAATCATCCAGAATAGACAATTCAAATTGATAGGCATGGCGCCATGCAAAAATATTCGTAAACGTTATCTCTGAAATCTCCGGAGGGAATTTTTTAACATACCGGTCAAAAAAAAGCTTATCCGAGAGCTCAACCGGCCTTTTCCGCGGAAATACAGGAACGGACTTCATGACAATTCAGGCCCTTTCTGTTCTTATGACACCCTTTGGCAATCACCTCATAAGCTAATTCACAGACCTATTTTTAGCGCATCCTTCTACTAAAAAATAGCGTCACCTTGCCCATGTTAGTAAAACCGCCTAAAACTACATGACTGGAATATAATCAGGCACTAATAGGCTCCATCTAATCCAATGCAATAGTTTAATATAAAACTATCCAGCTTTAGACCAACAAAAGTTTCTCTTATAAGCAGATATTAGAATTTTAAAACATTCGCCGCCTGCTCACCCTTTTCACTCTGTATTATGTCGAATTCAACCACCTGGCCTTGTTGCAATGTTTTATAGCCTTCCCCTTGCACAGCGCTATGATGCACAAAAACATCTTTCCCTTCCTGCGTATTAATAAAACCATAACCCTTTTGATTGCTGAACCACTTTACCGTACCTTTCGCCATCGCCTTTCCTCCTTTTTCGGCGCATTAAAAAAACCGTAAAGCCTGTAACTACGCTTTACGGTTTCTGAATTCGCCACTTTTATACCCTAACTGATCAATCATGCTTATAAACATCAAAATCTTCTCTAAAAACCCTATTTCTTATCCCTAATCTCCTTTAAAATCTGAATCATAACTCTTTGCCGCACAAGCATAACCAAAAGACAAGAAAAAAGCATTAGGATGAATATAATCTTGATAGCAAACAACAGATAAATCCCTCTCGTGTCCATCATCATCATATCGTACATCACGCCTCCTTTTCTTGTGATTACTTCAAATAAGCACGGATAATTTGTTGCTCTCTCAAAGGCTTATCACCCTCTCCAACTGCGACCTTTGAGATTTTTTCAACAACATCATAACCCCCACACACTTCTCCGAAAATAGTGTGATGCATATCAAGCCAGGGCGTCGGCACAACAGTAATAAAAAATTGGCTTCCGTTTGTGCCAGGGCCCGCGTTTGCCATTGCCAAAACACCAGGCTTATCAAACTTTAATTCCTGCGACACTTCATCCTCAAAAGGCTTCCCCCATAAAGATTCACCGCCGCGGCCTGTGCCGGTTGGATCTCCTCCCTGAATCATGAAACCCTTAATAACACGATGAAACGCAATCCCGTCGTAATAACCTTTTTTCACTAACCCGATAAAATTTTCACAGGTTTTTGGCGCAGCATCGGAAAAAAGTTTTAACTCAACATTACCCTGATTTGTTTCCAAGACAACAATGGTTGCTTCTGACACGTTCTCCTCCTCTCCCATAAGATGATGGCCGCCTGTTGACATCAAAAACAACCCTGCAACAATCATAATGCGCGCTAACCTCATCAGGCCCTCTCTTTTTCAAACACACTAAAAAAGACTATCCAATTCTTCCAATTTAATCGGCTTGTTAATAAAACAATCCCCGCCCAACTGACGCACAATAGCATCATTAACAGCTGGAAAACCAGAAATCAAAACAATCTTAGCTTTTGGATTCCTGCTCCGAGCAATCTGAATCAACTCCAGTCCCGTTAAATTGGGCATACTGCAGTCCAAAAGAAAATAATCAAAATTATCTTTCTCTATCAATTTCTTGGCCTGCTCACCATCAAAAGCAACGACCACTTTAAACTTCTTCCTCTCAAGATATCTTTTCAAATAGAGACAGATATCCTCTTCATCATCAGCAACTAAAATCTTTTTCGCGTTGTTAAAAAAAATCATTGCCTATATTTTACCTTTTTAAAAAAGCGAAATCAAACCTTTTATTTAACTAACCCAGTCTTTTAACCTTACTTTTCTATTCGAGGTGAAATACAATTGGAGAGCCACTAAAACAGCATAATTATAAAAACAAAATTCATAAGGAATAAACAATGTCCTGAAAATACGACTTTTTTTCATGCCCGTTTTTCTTAGAACAAACCCGATAAAGGCCAAGCAATAAAAAATCAGCTGAATAAGAAATATTAAGAGGTAGCTTCCAGGCTGCACCAGAAGAAAACTACTGGAGATAAAAGCACAAATGGCAAAATAAGGAACCAATAAATCTAAAAGATCGTGCGAAAGAAGCTGAAAGGCCACGTTTGTCTTAAGCGGATTTAATGACTCTATAAACAATGAAAAAATTTGATAACTCCCAATATATTTTTTAACTATGGACGTAAATTTACTTTCTTTCTCGCGCGACAGAAGGCTATGTGTTCTGGCTAATGGTTCAAATACAGCCCGTTTTTTAAGCATAACAACATTCATAGCCATATACACATCATCTAAAATCAGATGATCCGGCATATACCTGAACATGTCCCTTCTAATCGCGTACATCCCTCCTTGTGTTACAAAAGTTGAATCAACAGCATTTTCTAACTTTCTTAAAATTTTTTCCTGAATATCATAAAACCATAACTCATCTTCCGCTTGATCATCCTCTGCATCGGACACCACTGCACCCAAAACACATCCAACATTTTGATCCGCAAAACAAGAAACAAGTTCCTTTAAAGCAGATCGCTCTATCCTTTGCATAGCGTCAACGACAACAAACAATTCACCTCTGGCATCTTTTGCAAGTTTGTTAACCATCGCATTTTTACCAATACGCTGAAAAGCAACACCGTAACGTATTTTATTCTCGCTCGCCAACTGCTTTACAATCCTGTATGTTTCATCTGTTGAACCATCCGAACCAACGATAATCTCCATCTTGTCACGAGGATAATCCAAATGCATGATATGGTTTACTTTTTCTATAATGCTCTGTTCTTCGTTATAGGCAGAGAGGAGAATGGAAATGAATGGATAAATTTCCTTTTTTTGCACCGGCTTTTCCATGCAGGAAAAAAATACGGCCATAAAAAAGGGATAAAGAATATACCGCCAGATAATAACAGCAACACTAATGATTAACAGCCATTTCATTTATATTGCCTCCAATCAAATTTTTAGCCTAAAGTTTAACTACGTTCGAAGCTTTAAACTTCACCGCATTTCTTGTATCTAAAACCAGCTGAGAAGACCGGGCAATCCATTCATAATCATAATAGCTATGATCCGTAACAATAACAACGCAGTCGCTCTTTCCTAAAACTTCTTTGCTGATTCTTACGCTTTTCATCTTAATAGCCTCATGCGTAATAACAGGCACATGTGGGTCGTTATAGGTAACCCGGGCACCTTTTTGTTTCAGAAAATGCACGATTTCCAAAGCAGGCGACTCTCTGTAATCACTGACATTTTTTTTATAGGCGATACCCAATATTAAAATTTTGGCATTTTTCAGACTTTTTCCTTTAACATTTAACACATTTGCCACTTTTCCAGCAACATATTCCGGCATCATCGCATTAACCCGGGAAGCCAAATCAATAAAACGTGTCTCAAAACCAAAAAAACGCGCCTTCCAAGATAAATACTGAGGATCAATAGGAATACAATGCCCACCCAAACCAGGCCCGGGATAAAAAGGCATAAAACCAAAAGGCTTAGTTGAAGCAGCCTCAATAACCTCCCAGACATCAATACCCATACGATCACACATCATCGCTAACTCATTCACTAAACCAATGTTGACAGCCCGAAAAGCATTTTCAAGAAGCTTAACTGTTTCCGCCACTTTTGTTGAGGATACCGGATAGACAGCATCCATAACCAATGCATAGAACTGCTGCGCCACATTTACACATGCGGACGTAACGCCCCCCACAACCTTGGGAATATTTTTTGTACGAAAATTCGGATTTCCCGGATCAACACGCTCAGGAGAAAAAGCTAGATAAAAATCCTTGCCAACTTTAAACCCTTTCTTTTCAAACATAGGAAGCAATACCTCTTCTGTCGTCCCTGGATATGTCGTGCTCTCCAGAATAATTAACTGCCCTTTTTTAAGGTAGCGAGCTATCTGTTCAGCCGCCGAAACAATATAAGAAATGTCTGGCTCTTTTGTTTTTGAGAGAGGAGTCGGTACACAAATATTGATCGTATCTACATCTTTTAAGACACGGAAATTTGTCGTCGCGGTTAAAAAACCTTCCAAAACAAGTTTTGCCAACGTGTCTGTCTTAATGTCCTGAATATAAGATTGTTTAGCATTGATAGCAGCAACTTTTTCTTCATTAAGATCAAGGCCAACAACCTCTATTCCAATAGAAGCATATTCGACCGCCAAAGGAAGCCCAACATAACCTAGACCAATCACAGCACTTTTTACTTTTTTCTTTTGGATTTTCTCTATCAAAGACATAACCCTCTCCTCTTATGATGCCATATAATCTGTCACACGAATCAAATCTAGCGCCTTCGGCACAAAAACCACCACCCCAATCAAAAAAGCATTTAAAGCAGCAATAAAAACCCCACCAGCTGCTATATCTTTTAATAATTTCACATTGGGGTGAAATTCATCTCCATGCACAAAGTCAAGCAAGAGCTCAAAAGCGGTATTTGCCGCTTCTGTGATCATCACTAAAGCTATCGCAAAAACAACAAAAATTAATTCAATCTCACTAACATGCAACAGAAAACAAACCACAAGTGCCATAATGGCAACCAGGCAATGAACCCTCATATTGCGTTCGTTCTTAAAAACAAACTGCAAGCCTTTAAAAGCCAATCCGAAACTCTGAAGAATCGTCCTTTTGTACATTTAAAAATGCCTATAGCAAGGTATTTTTCCTTTTATAAGTCAGCATAACCGCTTCTTCTGTTATATCGCAATTATGACTTTCTTGCTATGTTTTTTAAAAAAATACCTCCTGTCGGGATTTATAAAATTTCAACCATCTTATCAATGGCTGCCCGAGCACAACACCGAACCTCATCAGAAACCTTAACCTCTGTTTTCATTTCAGACAATGAATTAAAGACCTTTTCTAGATTTATGCGTTTCATGTTGGCACAAATGGCATGCTCTGATGCGGGATAGAATTTTTTATCGGGGTTGTCCTTGGACAAGCGATAAATAATCCCAACCTCCGTACCAATAATAAACTCCTTATCGGATGAATTCTTAGCAAAATGACACATACGGCCCGTTGAAAGAGCCTCATCGGCGAGTTCAATAACCTCTGGGCGGCATTCGGGATGAACCAAAATTTTTGCCTCCGGATGCTGACGAATCGTGCGAATAATGTCCTCAGGCTGAATCTTAACATGTGTAGGACAATGCCCATCCCACGAAATAAGGCGGCGGCCTGTCTTCTTAGAAACATAATCTGCCAGATATTTATCCGGTATAAAAATAATTTCCTCACTATCTTTAAGTCTTGAAACAATCTCAACCGCATTTGTGGACGTGCAGCAAATATCCAGCTCCGCCTTAACATCGGCTGAGGTATTCACATAACCTACAACCACCGCCTTGGGATGACGCTCTTTGAGTTCCCGAACATCTTCAGCCGTGATCATATTTGCCATTGGACAACCCCCTAATGGGTCAGGAATCAAAATCATTTTGTCAGGGCATAAAATAGAAGCGGTTTCGGCCATGAAATGAACACCACAAAACACAATAACTTTTTCTTTAGATTTAGCAGCTATACGGCTCAACTCTAAAGAATCGCCAACATAATCAGCAATATCCTGTATCTCAGACGACTGATAATTATGAGCCAAAATAACAGCGGCCCGTTCTTTTTTAAGATTCTCTATTTTCTCAATCAATTCATTCGACATAATTTACTCCCATGATGTTCGAGCTAACTATTGAATCGCCTTGCGCTCCGCTAGCTCTTTATTTTCCAAATTCAAACTTCCCTCGCAAAATATCACTATAGATCTGAACACCTTGCTCGGATTCCAACAACAGAAATAAAACATACCCCAAAGCATGTGCAGATGGGCTTTTAGCATAAGATTTTAATCCCGGCTCAAAAGGCCTGCGGGTTGTTTTTAGCCATTTCTGCCGTTTAGCAAACGGCACATGCAGCTGCTTGCTCAACCAGACATAAACCCCCTGCAACGCACCAACTTCTTCATCCAGCATACCATACAAAAAAGCATCATTATTTTCTCTGCAAGCGTAATCCTGAGCAATATATCTCTGTAAGCCAATCGCAAAACCTTCCTTAAAAATACTTTTTCTTTTAGAGAACAAGTTCCCAAACCCAAAAACATTCTGAATATGGTGTGCATATTCATGCGCTAAAATATGAATCAATTCAGCACGGCGGCCATAAACACCATTTTTGACCGGCACAATAATCGTTTGAGTCAAAGGGCTATATGAATACGTTGAGGCTATCTTTCTGCTATACATAAGCGCCCCACTAACCATTCTATAACCTAAAAAAAGCATCCCTGTTCCAAAAATAAAGCCCGGCCAAAAACTACGGAAATGGTACCATAACAATAAACCCGCCGCCGCGACAATAATACCTGACAAACAAAACAATAGCGGCAAGTAACTCGTTGATAAACTAAAAACATGATAAGGCAATATCTTCGGCAATGAAACACGCTTTAATTCTAAAAAATCATCTGTATACTTTTTTACCTGTGCCAGCAATTCAGGCAAATCCTCGCAAAGAACAACAGAACCAAAATCCAGATCTTTTTTTCTGTGCCGACTTTGAAGTTTTTCCAATAGCTTGGATTTTTCATCCAAAAACCGCCTTAACTGTATGAGATGGCTCCCCCTAAACAAGAACGCGGAAACATTCCTATTATTAAATTTTTTTCGGTATTCGCCCCTCAATACTCCGCGCTTCATAGAACCTCAATGATTTTTGCGCCAGCAACAACAATATCCTTTTCATAAAAAACGACAAATTGTCCTGGCGTAATCGCGCTTTGTAACTCTGAAAAATCTACCCTGATCACATCCCGTTTTATGGAAGAAACGCGACAAAGGCTTTCGGGATGATTATAACGTATCTTTGCTTTACAATAAGCCCCTTCCTGAAAAAGTTTTCGTTCAAAAATATTTACACCTTCTGCCACTAAACTCTTTGAATAGACATCTTTCTTCGGGCCAACAATAATTCTATTAGCAACAGCATCTAGTTTAAGGCAATACAAGGCCTGCGAAGAAGAAATCCCAAAACCTTCTCTTTGGCCAATTGTGTAATTAACAATACCCTGGTGATAGCCTAGGATATGTCCCTGCCGATCTACAACTTCACCCTTTTTAAAACAAGCAGCGCCTAAATTTTTTCTCAAAAAAGCCCGATAATCATTATCAGGAATAAAACAAACTTCCTGACTCGAACGCTTACCAGCAACACAAAGCCCTTTCTTTTTGGCCAAAGCCTGCGTTTGTTCTTTTGTCATTCCCCCCAGTGGAAACACAACATGACTCAAAGTTTTTTTAGACAAAAGACACAAAAAATATGATTGGTCCTTTTTGCTATCAATGCCCTTTTTAAGATGACAGCTTCTTCCCTGCTTTTCTATTCTGGCAAAATGGCCAGTCGCAAGAAAAGTAAAACCAAGCTTCTGAGCCCACTGAAAAAGCAACCCGAATTTCAAAAATTCGTTACACCGCACACAAGGATTTGGAGTCCGGCCGTTTGCGTATTCAGCGATAAAATCCGCAATCACATGTTTTTCTAATTCACGGCGCGCGTTAAAAACCTTATGGGGGATATGCAGCTGATCAGATACTTCAGCAGCATCGGCGACCGCCTCATCGCTGCATCTGGTAATTCCGCCTAGACCAAACGACATCGTTATAGCGGTTACATCGCAACCACTCTCTTTTAACAAAAGAGCGGCAACCGCTGAATCAATCCCGCCACTTAAAGCAACTAAAATTTTTTTAGACATAATTGTTACAGAAAACAGACAACAGCAGACAGTAAACAGCAAACAATAAAATTGATTTCATTGTTTATACTTACCGTATCCTGGCTTCTGATCTCTGTCATCCGAATTTTCACCTACCATTGAAATTGAACACCACATTTGAACTGGCGCCCGGATTCAGGAATACCCTCTATCTCCTGATACTCAACATTCGCTAAATTATAAACTTCAAAAAATAACTCAAAGCTCTTGTTCACATCAAAGGTAAACCGGTCGTTGACCAGAACCCAAGCCCGACGATCAGGCTTCTTCTTCATGACAACATCCATCCTGTTATGCCCGATCGGCAAACCTAGGTCTATGCCAAAATCCAACATATGTTTTGTATAATTTATGCCGTATTTATAAATCTTACCGTCATCTTTGGTTCGTTTATTGGCAAAAAAATACCTCAAATCCAATGATAATTTATCGGTTGTCCACCAGCGTGTAAAAAGATTAAGGCCGCACGTCGTCGCCTCACTAATATTAGTCGCAATAAACTTTGGATCGGAAGGCGCGTTCTTAATGAAGTCAATCGTATCGTGTTCATGCCTGACAAAAATAGAAAGCGAACCATCCAGGCCATCAAAAATCTTTTTATTCCATCCACATTCGAAATTTAAAGCCTGCTCAGGTTTTAAATCAGGATCGCTACCAGTTGTCGGGTCACTGTAATAAAGCTCCGTAAACGTTGGAATTCTGACAGATCGGCCAAATGTCGCATAAATATCACTGGCATCATGAAAAAGATACTTTAATAAAACAGACCCTGTCAGCTCTTCCTGAAAAGTGGAGTAATCATCAACCCTCAAAGCTACCTGTGCATTCAGGCAATCTGAAAATCGCCAAAGGGAATCCACATAGGCGTCCCAATGCTGGCGATCATGCTTGCCTAAATTATTAGACGTAATCCTATCCTCACCATAATCAGCTCCCGCGGACAATTGAAACCCCTTGCAAGGAAATTCAAACCGGCCCCCGGCCAAAAACATATCTGTCCGATGATGATTTAGATACAAGTCCGGCTGAGTAACATCCAGCATAAACTTGTCATGATGCTGCCGAAAATCAAACCGGGGCGCAAAAGTAAAACGATCCCCTTTCAAAAGGCCGCGCACATCAAAAAATCCGGTATTGGTCCACTCTTTCGAAGGATAATTTCTTCCGGGCGTATAAAAATCATAGGCGCCAAACTCCTTCTCGTTGTAACCCACATCAACAAACAAAGACGCCTTATCTTTTTCAATAGCGCTGGAATGAAAAAAAGTAGATGTGCGAAAATCCGTATCATAACGACATCCATCAGACTGTGCATGATCAATACTCAAACGGTTCGTAAAATCCTGCGGACCGTACGTTAAATCCAGCTTGCCCTCAAACAAATTATTGTTGCCTCCGGCCACCGAAACTTTCCCTTTTTTGCCCTGGGGCTTTTTCAAAACAAAATTTATGGCTCCACCTATTCCGTTGGGGCCATAAACAGAAGAACGCGAAGCCGGAATAATTTCAATCCTTTCAATATCATCCTTATTAAAAAAAAGATCCAGATTATGGTGTGCTGTCTGCGGATCATTAACTGGCACACCATTAACAAGGATCAGCACCTGTTGAAATGTTGATGCATTTAGAGAAATATCTGATTTAACACCATAGAATCCGCGCGTCTGAACGTCAACGCTCAAATAGTTTAAAATATCTTCCGGAGTATTAGCGGCAATTTTTTCAATCTCGTCTTCTTCTAAAACAGATGTCAGCACCTCCTCACGGCTAGCATAAGAGGCATGCTTGACAACAATTGGCTCAAGCTCTGTCTCAGCATAAACGGTACCCGCTAAACAAGAAAAGAGAAGAAACGAGAAGACAAGGAAAGGATTACTTCTTATTTTCATCATATAAAGGTGACATAGCGCGCAATTTTGAAACAACCCCAGGAAAGACTTCTAAGAACCTATTGATCTCCTCTTCTTTTGAAAATCGGCCCAATGTAATCCTGATGGAACCATGACAAAGCTCATGCGGACGGCCAATAGCCAATAAGACGTGGGAAGGCTCCAAATCACCTGAAGTACACGCCGAACCAGTAGAAGCAGCAATACCCAATTGATCAAGGTTGAGCAGCATAGATTCGCCCTCAATAAACTCTATGGAAAAATTCACATTATTAGGAAGCCTTGTTGTCAGATGGCCATTGAGATAAACATGATCAACATTCTTTTGGATGCCGTTGATAAGTTTATCCCGCAACCGCGTTTGTTCGGCTGCCTCCTGTTGCATTTGCACATTACAAAGTTCAAAGGCCTTTGCCAATCCAACAATACCGGCCACGTTTTCAGTTGAAGCGCGCCTGTGTTTTTCCTGGCCGCCACCTCTTAGATAAGGAGCAATTTTTACACCCTTTTTAACAAAAAGACAGCCAACACCCTTTGGCCCGTAAAACTTATGCGCGGCCAAAGACAATAAATCCACCCCTAAATCAACAACATTAACCGGAATGTGCCCAACCGTCTGAACAGCATCCGTATGAAAATAGATACCTTTTTGACGCGACAAAAGGCCTATTTCCTTAATGGGCTGAATAGAGCCGATTTCATTATTCGCATGCATGCATGAAATAAGAATCGTCTTATCCGTTATCGTTTTTTCTATATCCTCAACAGATACAATACCATTTGCGTCAGGTTTAATATACGTAACCTTAAAACCCCTCTTCTCAAGAAACTGGGCTGGCTCCAACACAGCGTGATGTTCAATCGCAGTCGTAATAATGTGATTCCCCTTGGATTCATTAGCCCAGGCGATACCTAGAAGCGCAAAATTGTCCGCTTCACTCCCTCCTGATGTAAAAATGATCTCTTCAGGCTGCGCCCCCAAGGACTTCGCCACAACAACACGCGCCTCTTCCAGCGCCTGACGCGCCATGCGGCCAAAAGAATGAATACTGGAAGGATTACCAAAATTTTCAGTAAAATACGGACACATCGCCTCAAGAACCCTTGGATCTGTCGGTGTCGTTGCCGCATAGTCAAAATATATGCTATTCATAAAAAAACCTATTTTTTTTGTTAAATCTCATTTTTATAATTATGGCATTATACTCCAAAAACGCCTCTAAAATAAAGGATATTTTCAAAAATGCCATCAAGTCATCGTGCTGCCGCCATGGGGCTTATATTCTCTCAGGCCCACTTCCCTCAAATCACATCCTAGCATTTTCATAGTGCCATCTATGTCAGCCCTGCTTCTAATTTTTATAATTTCAGGCTTATCAACCTCAATCCAGGATTGCGAGCCCCAATCTCTAAACCTCAAATGGCCTTTTATATCAAACGATCTTCTTAAAAAAATTTCTACTTCTTCAATCCTGCGTAACTGTTGAACAGTAATCTGATGATACGTTTGGATTCTTGTCGCAAGACATGGCGAGGAAGGCCTATCCCACCTTTCCAGCTTAAATTCTTTTAGCAAAAGCCTGATATCCCGTTTAGTCAATCCGGCTTCTTCCAGTGGTGACAAGATAGACAATTCCTGTGCCGCTTTCTTACCAGGCCGTACTTCCAAAACGTCATCAGCATGAGAACCGTCAACAACATGCTTTAAACCATGTGCCATTGCCAACTCTTTAAAATTTGAAAAAAGCATTTTTTTGCAGATATAACAGCGCTCTCGCGTGTTTTGACAAAAAGCAGAATTATTGAGCAGAGTTGTCTGAACAATCAGGTGCTTAACACCAAACAAAGCGGCAGCTGCTTGGGCATGCTTTATTTCTTTCTGAGGAAAAAGTTCAGATGAGGCTGTAACAGCACAACACCGGTTCTCAAGAACACTTCTTGCAACAACCAGCAACAACAAGCTATCTGCACCTCCAGAAAAAGCGACTAGAACCGATTGCAGATCGGCTAATCTCTGCTTCAATGCATTCAATTTTGCAAGCATTACGGCCTTATTTATCCAGGAGTTTCTCTTAGTCTTATTCTGTTACGACTTCTTTAACCTCAGGAATCTTGTTTTTAATCAAACGCTCAACACCCATTTTAAGTGTCATAGAAGACATCGGACATCCACTGCAGGCGCCCGTTAATTTCACAACTACCTTACCGTCTTCGCTAACTCTAATCAATTCCACATCGCCGCCGTCAGACTGCAGCATCGGCCTGACTTCTTTCAACGCTTCTTCAACTTTTTCTTTTAATGTCACTTTCTACCTCCTTAATGTTTCTTTTAATTGACTTTCTTTTTTAACGCCCTCAAAATTCATATCACACACTCTTGCAAACTTTACTCCTCTGTCGTTTATCTTCCCCACACTATCCACACAAAAACAGCAGCGGCAAAAACAGCGACAATCGTAAAAGGAAATCCGATTTTAAAAAACTCCTTAAAACTCACTGTATAACCCTGCTTTTTCAAAAGGCCGCAAGCAACAATATTGGCAGAAGCCCCAATCGGCGTAATGTTACCTCCTAAACTCGCACCAATCAAAAGGCCAAACAGCAATAATGACGGATGGATATGAAGCCTGCCTGACATGGAAAGTGCCACCGGCAACATCGCCGCCAGAAACGGCACATTATCCACAAAGGCCGAAGCCGAAACCGCCACAATAATAAGCAATATATACGCCAAAAACACATGGGTGCCGACAAAACCAGACAAAGCACCTGAAATCGCCTCAAGCCAGCCTGTCAACGCAACACTACCGACCAAAACAAAAACACCAACCAAAAAAAACGTCGTCTCCCAATCAAGCGATCTGATATTTTTCAAAAATGACTTTCTATAAACAAGCAGTTCCCATATACTTGAAATCAAACCAAATACCATACAGAGAACACCAGCTATATAAGAAAAACCTGTATCCAAAAAAGAAGAAAACGCCAAAAAAACAATCAAAAAAACAAGAATAATTGTCGGCACCCATGAACGCACGTGCTCACTCATCGGAAGCTCTATTTTATCTTTTTGATCCCGAAAAACAAAATACAAAATAACAAATGACGCCAAAGCTCCTATTTCAACAGCAAAAAATATACTTAAGCGCCCCTGATAAAAAAAGAAATCCATAAAATTCATCTTCGCATAACCGCCCAACAGCATACTCGGCGGATCCCCTATTAAAGTCGCCGCGCCCTGCAAATTGCTCGAGATAGCAATCGCGATAAGCATCTTAACCGGATTCATATTCAGTTTTTTTGCCAAAGACAACGCGATGGGCGCCACAATCAAAACCGTCGCCACATTTTCCACAAAAGCCGATATAAAACCTGTCATCGCGCAAATAAGCAAGATAGAAACAGCTGTATTCTTAGAACGATTTACAATGATCTCAGCCAAATAAGCGGGCAGCCGGCTTTCCATAAAGGCATTGGCCACAAGCAAAGTTCCGACAAAAATCCCTATGACGTTCCAATTAACTAGACAGAAGGCATCCTGAAAAGAAATAATCCGAAACGCGATAAGCACAAAAGTAGCCACAAGTGCCACAAGCGTTCTTTTTTGCGGAAGAAAAATAAAAAGCAGATATGCCAATATAAAAATAGCACCCGCTATGTATGCGTTCATCATAAATCCTTGAGGCAAAAGCATGGTTTTTTTTAATTAACAATTAAAATACAAAATCAAAATGTAAATCCAAAACTCAAAACAACTTTCAAGCGATCAAAATTCAAATAATAAAAAACAAAAATACAATAAGCCTAGAATATTAAATTTTTTTGAATTTTGGATTTACTCCGCCTGCCTGCCGACGAAAAAAAGATTTCGTATTTCAAAATTCGTATTTAATGCTTACCATATTATACTTGATAATATCTGATATCTTCTTCCTTTAGCGGAGGGACGTGCAAACACTCCTGCTTGCCATACCGCTTAATAAGAATCTCACATATATCGCCTGTTGGCGATGTGCTCTTATTAACATACCTACAAACGATCATAGCGCACAACGCCACATCCCCCGGATGAATAAACTGCCCAACCCCCAATGCCGAGGGCCCAGAAACTTGCGGCAAAGGTGTAAAAACAATATCATCTTCGCCTGCCGCCTTTTCCAAGGCTGCATTTTCTCCTTCATTGCGCCCGACGATCAGCTTTGAGCCGTGGTTGATACGAAAAACTCTGCCCATTTTTAACAAATCCAAATCTCTTTGTTTCCAGACACCATGCGTTAATAAATCCTGAAAACGCCTGGAAAACGCTGGATCCGTCAATAAACACCCACCGCCCGGATTAGGATAATCGCTAATCTGAAGCTGGCGCGCCAAATCCATTTGTACACCTCTACCGCGACCGCTAATTCCAAAAAACTGAGCACGATCCACCCAACCTTTCTGTTCAGGGATCGTTTCTTCCAAAAGCTTCGCCGATAACGGGCGTAAAATCAAACCTTCTAAACCAGAATTTTTTTCAATCATGCGCATTGTTTCTTTTTTTTGCGACATCGGGCGCTGGCCAACCACTTCACCCGTAATCAAAAAAGAAGCCTCAAAGCCCTTTAAAAGCTCTCCCGCTTTTTTGAGCATTAAAAGCCGGCAGTCAATACAAGGATTCATATGTGACCCGAATCCATATTGCGGGTCTTTTATCATCTGACGGCATTGCGATGAAATATCGACTGTTTCACATCTTACACCGATTTGCTGGCAGGAATTGAAAACCTGTTTCTGCATAGACTCTTGTTTTTCAGGCAACCAAAATGGAACAATAAAATTAACAGCTATCACCTCAATACCCTGCTCGGCCACAATTTTCGCAGCCAAAACACTATCCAGCCCACCTGAAACCAACGCGATCGCTTTTATATTTTTTGCTCTCATAAAATAATATTCAAAAATCCACCCACCAGCAACGTTGCCGTAATCATAATCGCAATACCAGCCAGTAAGTACTTCCAGCCTAATTCTTTTAAGAAAATAACAAAGGTCGCAATACAGGGAAACGACATAGACAAAACAACGCAAGCGATAATTAACTGCTTAAGGGTTAAGCCTAGTGGAATCAATAGCCCCGCGGCGATATCTTTCCTTAGAAAACCGATAGAAAGCGGAAAAATGGCATCTTTGGGCAGGCCCAAAACAACCTTCATGACCGGCGCAAAGAAAGCACTAATGATATCAAACAAATGGATATACTCTAAAAGATTTATAACAAGGACGCCCAGCATCACATAAGGCAGAGCGTCAAAAATAAACTCTCTTACCCGTATCCATAATTTAGAAAAAAAGATATCCGCAGGAGGCAAACGATACGGCGGAATCTCCAAGACAAGCTCCGGGCTATACCCTTTTAAAGACTTATTTAAAATAAAACCGATAACCACCCAAACGCAAAAAAGCGAAGCATAGACGATAAAAAGCGGAACCGTACCAAAAGGCCCCAATAGTTTAACAATCATGGCCTGGAGCGCAGCGCACGGCACAGCAATCGAAATCAGGGTTGAAGTAATAAAACGCTCTCTTTTGCTTTCCAACATACGTGTCGCCATAATACCAGGCACATTACACCCAAACCCAAGCAAGATAGGAATAATGGCAAAACCATGAAGCCCAAGCCTATGCAACACGGCATCTAACAGCAACGCAAAACGCGGCAAATAACCAATATCCTCCAAGAGCCCCAACACTAAATAGAAAGAAACAATGTAAGGTAAAACAAGATTAAATTCAACATATGGCGCTGTTGTTAGCAAGCCTATAGAATTTTTAAAATCTATGCCCCCCTTAAACAATTCCCCAATTAAAACATGATGTAAAAAAGTATCCTGCCCTAAAAAAGCACTCAACTTCATCAACAGAGGCGCATAGATATTATTAAAAATAGGATCCAGAAGATATGTTGTCAGTCCTTCGCCGATAAAGCGTACAATTTTAAAAACAGCATAAATCACGCCCATCCCAACCGCGATGCCGGTAATAGGATGGATAGATATATCTTCTAAAAATTCCCGCCAATTATGATGTTTATGGGTTAAACGCTGTGATGCCAAAATAACCTCACCTACAGCCTTCCATAACTCATCATGTGAGCGCATCCTCACCAAACAGGGTTTTACCTCCCGCAATCTATTCTTTAGCTGTTTAATACCTCCCGCTGTTGCAGCACATGTCGCCACAACTGGAACTTTAAGCAAGGCCTCAATTTTCTCGAAATCAATCTCAACACCCCTGTGTTTAAGCTCATCACACATATTCAGAGCCACAATAACCGGGTAACCACGATCAATAAGGTCGAGCGTTAAATGAAGATTGCGCTCAAGATTTGTAGCATCTAAAACGTTCAGTACAATTAAATCCTTTTCTTTTTTAAAAGCATCTTCTAAAAAATCCCGCGTCACTTCTTCAGCCTTTGACGTCGGCTCAAGGCTATATGCTCCAGGCAAATCAATCACCTCAAACTTCTCAAAGCCTTCTACCATAAAACCTTTTCGATACTCAACAGTTGTACCGGCGTAATTAGACGTCACCACCTGCACACCTGTCAAGCGCGCGAAAACAACACTTTTCCCAACATTAGGATTTCCTATTAAAAGAATTTTTCTCATATTTTTTAATAATATTTTTAATAGCGCAGACTAAACTAATCAGGATTCAATAGGCTAAAGCATCACAGAAGATAATAAAATGGCTCAACTTAAAGTAGCTCAACAATCACCTTCTCAGCCATACCATGACCCAAAGCGATTACTGAAGAACCAACTTTAACAGTTACAGGCCCTTTTAAAGCAAAAGCGCTGACTTTTACAACATAACCACCCAAGCGAATACCCAGCGTTGAAAGCCGATGGGCAGCCTGCTTGCCAGAGGAAATCTCAACAACCTTTGCTCTCAGGCCTTTTTTAAGCTTCGTGAGAGGAATATGGGATATAATTTTTGCGGAACTCATATCTTACGATTATAGAGGAACCCTCTCTTAAGTCAAGAAAATTCCTGGGCGAGGCCACAAGGAACATTTTTTCACGTTATCAACAGCCGTTTTTCCTTAATCTATTGTAGCTTTTCGCATTAGGGCCCTGAATTAATGTTCTTTGTTTCATCCTATCTGATTTGTTTTTAGCAACATAAAGCGGTTTTCCGGTCTCTGGATCAGAACCGGTATAATACATACAATTAGAACGCGTCATTGGCAAAGGGATAAAATCCTGTATCTGTTCTGGCTTAAACCCCATCTTGTTAACAAAAGCTGCCAACTTGCGTGCCGATTTTAGGCCACAACCCGGATGCGCCGTAATAAAATATGGGATCAAGAAAAGTTCTTTGCGAACCTTTTTACTCAAACCCGAAAAAATTTCAACAAATTGTTTATATTTCGCAAACACGGGTTTACGCATCAGGCGCAAAACATCACCACAGGCGTGTTCCGGAGCAACTTTTAATTGCCCGCTAACATGATAACGGCACAACTGTTCTACATATTCATCAGCACCAGGACACAACAAGAGATCATATCGGATACCGCTCTGGATATAAACCTGCTTTACACCATCTACCAAACGCAGTGCTTTCAACATTTGAACCTGCTTACCAAATTCCTGTTTAAGATTCGGGCAAATTTCCGGAAAAAGACAATTCTGTTTTAAACACCCTTCATCGAGAAGGCAATGAACTCCGTACATATTTGCCGTTGCCGCCCCAACATCAGAGATAACGCCATTGAATTCCGGTTGCCGCGCAATAAGTTTTGCCTCTTTAACAATAGAAGAAATGCTGCGGCTTTGAATAAATCGCCCTTGATGAAACGCAAGCGAACAAAAAGAACAACTGCCGCAACATCCGCGATGGCTCGTGATTGATGTTTCTATCGTTTTCATCGCTGGAACACCGCCAAATTTTTCATACATGGGATGGGACTTACGACAAAAAGCACTATCATAAATATTGTCCATTTGCGCTTGCGTCAACGGTAAAGCCGGCGGCAATTGGATACAAAATCGATCATCTGTTTTCTGAACAATCGCACGCGCCTTAAAAGGATTGATCTGGGCACTGTAAAGATTAAACGCCTCTATAAAACTTTGCTTATCTGTGGCTACCTGCGCAAAATCAGGCAATAAGGCATAATTTTTCAAAAACGATATATCGCTTCTGGCAATAACGGTTCCACGAACATCATTTAAACTGGTTACTTTTTCTCCAGCCTTAAGACGAGAGGCAACCTCTAGAATCTGCCGCTCAGCCATACCATAAATTAACATGTCCGCTTTTGAATCAAAGAGAATAGAACGCCTAACCTTGTCCGACCAAAAATCATAATATGCGAGCCTGCGTAAACTTGCTTCTAATCCTCCAATAATAATAGGACAATCAGAAAAAACCTCCTTAATTCTGTTAGTATATACAATAGTCGGCATTTTCGGGCGCAAACCAACAACGCCACCCGGTGAATACTTATCAATTTTTCTTAAATTCATAAAAGAAGTATAAATACTCAGCATAGAATCAAGATTTCCAGCCGTGACACCAAAAAATAATTTTGGACGGCCTAATTTTAAGAAATCATCCTTCCGGCGCCAATCTGGCTGAGCAATAATCCCAACCCTATAGCCCTCCCGCTCCAAAAAACGTGAAAGAAGCGCCACACCAAAGCTTGGATGATCGCAATAGGCATCAGCTGTCACAAAAATGATATCCAGTTCCTGCCAGCCGCGTTCCCGCATTTCTTTTCTATTAACAGGTAAAAATTTCATCGCATTATTATAGCACCATTGCCTACTATAGCTTATTGAAACTCCACATCCTTAAGTTCCTCTGCTGCCAAAAATAAAGAGCCTTCTAGCATTGTTCTAGAAGGCTCTTTATAAACCAATTGAATAAATTCAAAAGAATTATTGCTTAAACAACGTATAAGCAATAACAAATGACACAAAAACAATAGACACCATAGACATCAGCTTAATTAAGATATTCAAAGACGGCCCTGACGTATCTTTAAAAGGATCTCCGACAGTATCGCCCACAACCGCGGCCTTATGAGAATAAGAGCCTTTGCCGCCGTAATGACCTTCTTCAATATATTTCTTAGCATTGTCCCATGTGCCGCCGGCATTAGCCATCATAACAGCTAATACAAAACCTGTAACCGTCGCGCCAATCAATAAACCTGCCTGCGCCTCAATACCTACCAACAATCCCACAACAATAGGCGCACAAATCGCCAAAAGAGCCGGGACAACCATTTCCTTCTGAGCAGCTGTTGTCGCGATAAGCACGCAACCCGCGTAATCCGGCTTAGCTTTTCCTTCCATAAGCCCTAGAATTTCCTTAAACTGCCTGCGAACTTCTACAACAATCTTAGAAGCCGCACGGCCTACCGCCTGCATCGTCAAAGCACAGAAAGCAAACGGCATCATCCCGCCTAAAAGCAAACCGATAATAACGCGAGGATTCATCAAAGATAAATCCAGTGTTTTTCCGGCCATCGTCACCTGTTCATGAAAAGCCGCAATAAGTGCCAGAGCTGTTAACGCAGCAGAACCAATAGCAAAACCCTTGCCCGTTGCAGCTGTCGTATTTCCCAACGAATCAAGGGCATCTGTTCTTTTACGCACTTCAGCCCCAAGCTCCGCCATCTGCGCATTGCCTCCCGCATTATCCGCGATAGGCCCATAAGCATCTGTAGCAAGCGTCATGCCCAGCGTTGACAACATTCCCACTGCTGAGATCGCAACACCATACAGGCCAGCACTATAGTTTGTCGCCCCGCCTGCCAGGTAAAAACTTGCCAAAACAGCACCGCAAACAACAAGAATCGGAATAATGGTAGACATCATACCCACTGACATCCCCGCTATAATAACAGTTGCCGGCCCGGTCAAAGATGCATCCGCAACTTTTTTTGTCGGAGAGTAGCCACTTGATGTATAAAACTCCGTTGAAATCCCTAAGATCACGCCTGCAAGTAATCCGGCAAAAATAGACCAATACACGCCCATATGTTGAACACCCAACGTAAAACGAACCAAAGGATAACAAGCGATTAAAATCATAATCGCCGTTCCAAAGATACCTTTTCTTAGCGCCCATAAAAGCGCTGCCTGTGTCGCCTCTTCTTTGCTGCGAACCAAATAAGTACCTATGATAGAAGCCAAAACCCCTACCGCCGCCATAACCATCGGCACCGTAACACCGCCTACTCCTAAACCGGCTGCCACACCTAAAGCGGATGTCGCAACAATTGAACCAACATAAGACTCGTACAAATCCGCGCCCATACCAGCCACATCACCCACATTATCGCCGACATTATCAGCGATAACCGCCGGATTTCTCGGGTCATCTTCCGGAATACCCGCTTCCACTTTGCCAACTAAATCCGCGCCCACATCAGCCGCCTTAGTGAAAATCCCGCCGCCAACTCTAGCAAAAAGAGCCTGCGAACTAGCCCCCATACCAAAACAAAGCATAGTAGAAGTAATTACTGTAAGCTTCTCCATGCCGTCCGGCAATGGATGATTGCTGTACCACCAATCAAGGCCAAAATACCAGATACTCAAATCTAATAGACCAAATCCAACAACCATGAGCCCCATAACAGCACCGCCTGAAAAAGCAATTCTCAAACCACTATTCAAGCTCTTCTGAGCCGCATGGGCTGTCCGCGCGCTGGAATTTGTCGCCATCTTCATTCCTAAAAATCCACACAACCCAGAAAATAGACCGCCTGTTAAAAATGCAAAAGGAACAGCCATGGATAAATGCCCTGACTTGACAAGGAATAAAAGAATCACAAACACAACAGCAAAGAAAATCGCAACAGTCGTATACTGCCTCCTTAAATATGCCCCGGCACCATCTCTAACCGCCTGCGCAATGCTGATCATCTTTGGCGTACCCTCCTTATGTTTCATAATAGAGATCGCCAAATGCACCGCAAAACCAAGCGCCAAAACAGAACCCATTGGCGCTAACCACAACAGATTAAACATCTTTCCTCCCTCTCTTTAAAAAATTGCCACAAGTTTTATATGAAATTAGGCCTCGATTGAACACCCAGGCCAAAAAGAATATTGACCGACAATATAATATATCTGGCCCCATTTAGCAAGTATAATTTTAAAAAGGATTTCCGGCATGGACGGATACTATTAATAAATGCCCATAAGCAAAACAAGGCCAAGAGCAAAAAACACAGCAGCCATAGCAAGTTTAATAAGTTTGAGCTGTTTTCGGGCCCACAATTCAAATTGCCGTGAAGACACTCCAACAAGAGCTAAAACAAACACAATAATCAATGGCAAAATAAACATCAAGTTATAGACGAACAGATAGGAAATAGCGCGCGCCCGCAAAGCCCCCTCTTTTAAAACAAAAATAATAACCGGTAAATACATTTGGCCCGTGCAAACAGCTTCCAATAAAGACACTAAAAACCCAACCACAAGAGCACTTAAAACCAGCCCAAACAGGGCTCTTGTTTGAACCTTGCTGCTTTTTCTGTAATACCGGCCAACAATTGAATGAATCTTCTTTTTGATAATTTTTGGTAATTGCAAAGCGAGGCCTTCTGTTTTTCCGGTTTTTCTATATATGAAGTAATCTCTAAGGGCATAGTAACCTAACGTAAAACTTAATAAGCCTATGAGCACGTACATAATCCTGGAAAAAAGATAAAAATAGCGGAATTGATACAACGCTGAAAAAAAACCAAAGCCCAGTAAAAGGTATGTCGTAAAAACTGCAAAAATATAGACAATGCCAATCAAAGCCATCTCTCGCCTTTTATAACCCATAACTGTCAAGAACGACATAAAAAAGACAACAACCGTAAAAGCACAAGGATTAAAACCATCAACAAAACCCGCCGATATAATCGTTAGGGGCCCAAAAGATTTAAACCGCTCAAAAATACTTAATGTAGAAGAATTTAAAAGAAATGGCAAAGGCCTTAATTGCAAAGCATCATCAATCTCTTTTTCCAATAAATCTGCTATATCCGAAAGGCCAACAATAACTTTTTGTCCAATAACAACCGTCGGACTACCCAAATTTCTGCCCGTTTTTTTCTCTAAATCCAGAAAAGCACTATAATTTTTCTGCCTGGACAGATCAAAATATTCCCAACTAACCTGCCCGGCATATTTACGCGACAAAGGCTCAATCACATCATGAATGGCCCTGATACAGCTTTTACAATGCGGGGAGAAAAAAACCTTTACCAAGGGAGACGCATCTCCAGCATAGGCTGTGTTCATTCTGCCACAAATAATCAGGCCGGTAAAAAGCACACACACAGCTATAATAACAGCGCGAAAAAAATTCATTATATCACTCCATCGTTAACTAAACTCACTTGCTCGTACGCAAAGAAGTCAATTTAACTTCAATATCTTCCATAAGGTCTTCCATGGTAATAATGCCAACGGCTTTTCCCCCTTTGAACACAGCAGCCATGGTTTCCTTATTAGGCTGCATCTTGGCAAACACCTTATCCAAACTCTCGCTACTGTCAACCCGAATAATTGACCTGATAAGATTGTGCCAATTCTGATTATCTCCAGCAATATTGTTCTGAAGGAAAAAAAAGATATCAAAGACATTAATAACGCCTTTTAACTGTTCACCATCAAAAACGGGAAAACGGGTAAAACGATGTGCGCGACATTTCTGCTTAATGCTTTCCACTCCTTCTGAAAAATCAACACGCACAGCCTCTTCTAAAGAAACCATAACGTCCGCAGCCTTGGTCAGCGTCAGATCAAATATCTCTTCAATAGCGTCTTTCTCATGCACCTCTAAAACACCTTCTTTGGAAATATCTTTAATTAGAGATTTAATCTCGTCTTTTGTCAAAAAAGGATTCTTTTTGACACCCCTAGGATTCACAATCTTAGCGACAGACTTTGCAAAAAAACTAAAAAAACTGACTAAGGGTAAAAATAACTTTTCAATAAAACTTAACGGCCCAGCTACTTGTAATACAATCTGATTAGCGCGATTACGAAAAATCGTCTTAGGAAGAAGCTGGCAAAAAATAAATGAAAGCGGCGTCATGACAATTGTTGCCATTAACGCGCTATACGATTTGCTGATTTGAGAAAATAAAACGGTCGCGCATGCCGAAGAGATAACGACAGAAATATTAGTTCCTATCAAAGTTGTGATCAACAGGCGCTCAGGCTTTTTCAAAAGGTTATGAACACGCATAGCGCGTTTATTCTTTTTCTCGATTAGATGGGTAAGTTTTAAAAAATTAACAGAAATAAAAGCGGTCTCAGCCCCCGAAAAAAACCCTTCCGAAAAAAGCGCCAAAAGGATTAACAATAACAAATAGATCATTTCAGCTCCAATATAATGCTCTTAATCCGCCGCCCCACCACCTTTTCAATAATAAAAGTAGCATTTGCTGCCTTAATGCGCTCCCCTTCGACAGGAATCTTGCCGAAGGCATGCAATAAGAAGCCAGCGATTGTTTCATAATCACCCGGCGCAATAGATAAATTACAATCTTCATTTACCTGATAAACAGGGGTCTTCCCACTAATTTTATAACGGCCATCCGCGCATAATTCAACCAGTTTTTCACCTACTTCAAATTCATCGTAGATCTCACCAAAAACCTCTTCTAAAATATCTTCTAGCGTCACCAGGCCACTGGTACCGCCATACTCATCAATCACGATAGCCATTTTCGATTTTTGCCGATAAAAATCCTGTAATAGCTCATCAATCTTTTTCGTGGGAGGAACAAAAACAACCGGCTTAACCATGTCAACTAGGCTGCTACCGGACTCCAAAAAAAGATCTTTGGTGGAAACCATGCCAATAATATTGTCGTAGGAGTCTTTATAAACCGGGATTTTAGAATGCCTCGCCTGGGAAACAAAATTTTTAATCTTTTCCATATCCCAATGAAAAGCGACTGCTTTAATATCTGTACGCGGCACCATAACTTCCTGCGCAATCGTTGTTGTCAACTCCAATACAGAAAGCACCATCTCTTTTTCATTTTTTCCCACAACGCCATGACGTTGGCCAACTTCCATAATTGTTTTGAATTCTTCCTCAGTCAATGTTGGCTCACGTCTCATTTCGATATGCAGCAAAGAAATAACACCGTTACAGATTTTCGTAGCCAAAGTTAAAAACGGGGAAATCAGGCGGCTAAAAAAATACAAAGGTTTTGAAAAAAGATAAGACAATCTTTCGCTATTATGAATAGCCAATGTTTTAGGCGTTACCTCACCAAAAACAAGCAGGATTAATGTTGTCACGCCAATAGAAATTGAAAGCCCATTAACGCCAAACATCTCAATAAGAATATATGTAATCAAAGCAGAAGCCGCAATATTTGCCAAAGTATTCCCGGCAAGGATAGCAGTTAAGTGATGCATCGGACTTTCTAAGAGCTTGATGATAAAAGACGTGTCTTTTCCACCTTGTGACAACCGTCTTAATTTGATGGAATCCAAAGAAAACAGAGCTGTTTCAGAAGCAGAGAAAAAAGCGGAAAAAGCTAAAAAGATAATAAGAAGGACAAATTTCCAAACTAAAGACAAACCGATCATAACCTCCTCTATCTTAAGCGAAAACTAACATCCAAAAGCGTTCTGACCAGAAAAGACCGGACAAACATAAGGATAAGAATAGCAATAATGGGCGACACATCAATTCCAAATCTCATCGAAAAAGGCAGCATTCTTCTGATGGGATACAAAACCGGTTCCGTGACTGTTTGTAAAAATTGCACGATGGGATTAAACGGGTCAGGACTAACCCAACTGACAAGGGCCCTGATGATAATAATCCAATAGTAAGCCATCAAAACAACATCTAGAATTTGCGCAATAGCCGCTAATAAATTTGATACAACAAACATATCCTAGAACCTCCCCTTCCTTCTGAAAACTACTTATGACCACCAAATATCATCTTTATCATCATCTTATAAGTACTATCGTTATAACAAATCGCTACCCACAGGTCAAGAAAAAAGCACTCTCTGATGTAAAAACCCAAAGGTTTTATCAAATCAAGAACCATTTGAGCCCACTAAAACAAATCCTGATGAAAAATCTTAAAGATCTCTCTCAAGCCCTTAATAACATAAGCAGGCCTCTCCCTTTTAAGCTCCGCTAAAGTTGATGAGCCGGTTACCACAACCAAAGAATCAATACCAGCCCTTCGTGCCGTCTGAACATCTAGCGCCATATCTCCTACATAAACAGTTTCACTTTTTAAAAATTTTGCATGTTTTACCAGCATATTTAAAACAAGTGGATTTGGTTTCGCATATTTTAGGCGATCCGTGCACAAAATTTTTGTAAAAAAAGACTCGATTTCTAAATGCTTAAGAACAAGGTGCGTAAAACGCGTAGGCCGATTTGTCGCGACAGCCATCTTAATCCCTTTTTTCGCTAAAAAAGTTAATACCTTATGTGCATAAGGCATTAATCGCGCATTTTTTATCAAAGCTTCCATGTGATGGCGCCTGTAAACCACAACAGCCTTTTTCAAATCTCTTCTGGCAAAAAAAGGTTTTAATAGATTTACATCTCCCCAACCAACACATTTCTTTATCACATCCGGTTTCTGTGGCCTATATCCAAATTCCCGCATAGTAAAGTTAAAACTTGAAATAATCGCCGGATACGCATTAATTAAGGTTCCATCAAGATCAAAGATAACAAATTTTTTTTTCATATTAACATTGCCTGTGTCCAGTTAACCAGTGGTTGGCGGGCAATCGGCAACTCAACCAGCTTCCCAGCCTCAGCCCATATCCAGCGGCCACATCATCATTACGTTTCACTAAGAAAAAAGCGGGGCATGCTTGGCCCCGCTTTATCACACATTAAAAACCTTATCTTACTCCTCTGGAGCATTTATGTATTCAACGGGTGTCGATTCAGAAGGCTCAATATCTGACTGAGGATCTGCAGGAGCTAAAGGAATAGAAACATCGTCAAGACTGTCCAGTGAACTGTCCCCTAAATCCTGATCTAAAGCAGCCTGCACGTCCATATCTAATTCCTCTGAAGAAGCAACATCCTCATCTAATTCAGCCTTTGCTGCCGCCAAGCCACCGGAAGATATAACCGCCTGTTTCTCCTGTTTTAAAAGATCGGCATCTATCTTATCATTATCAACATCTTTTTTTTCTACAACGATGAGCGTCGCAAGGTTAGAATCATCTTTCTTGTAATAATCTACCGTGACATAATCCGCCGGCTTAATATCTGAAAAGCCGCTCATATTATCAAAAACACTGGTAGAATCAGTATCCAGAGTCATAACAGCTTCATCATAACTCTCATAATCGAGATATTTAACTGTGATCTGTTTTTTTTCGGGATCAATAGAGACAACCTCTCCCCACACCCATTGCGTCACCTGATCCTGCGGTTCACTTACTACAATCTTGTTTATTTCGCCCTTTGTTTGCACCTTCTCATTCGTTTCTATAGGCTGCGCTGGATCCTTTGAAACAACTGCCGGCTCAATCGCTTGCTGGGCAACAACAGGAGTCCCCTGCCCCATAACAACATCTTCAGTTACAACACCTTGTCCCTGTGGTTGTTGAGGTTGTGCCACCTTCTCTTCTGTGGAAACTTGTGTTCTCTGAGCCTTCACCTCAGACTCCTGAGCAACACTTTTGACTCCAGGCATCGAAGAGCTCCCCGCTACTAAAACCTGAGGCTCCTTCTTTTTACTCTGCCCAACTGCATTATCTTCTGCTGAAACAGCCTGAGATTCTTCGGAGATGCCTGTTGGTGGAAAAGTCACCGTATCAACCTTTCCCTGAGCACAGACGTCCAATAATGGCATGCAACAAAAATAAGAAAAAACAACTACACATACCTTAAATCCATGTTTAAACATCTTATTCCTCCTTTATTCAACGTCAATTTCCTGCTAAAACCAAACCTAATGAGACAAACCGTAAACTGTTTTCAATCTAAGCAAAACACCCTGTAACAAGTAAAAGGCAGAGAATATTTTTGCCTCCTACGCTGTCTAAAACATCAATCTCAGGCTTTCGGCCAGATCTACACTCACTTTAACCATTTTATGCATAGACGCATCAGAACACCCGACGCTATTGCCATCCGTCGTAATCAGGGCTCCATTTTTCATCAAAAGTTGACGTGATTTTAAGCTCGCAAATAAGTAATCTTTCAAATCCACTTTATTTAACTTTGCCTCATCCGTTGGAAGAATTCCCAATATCGGCATCCCCCCTTTTTTCAAGAATGGAGCTAACATTTTTTCAGCTTCACCAAGCCTGCCTATATCACCGCCAATATCAAAGTGCAATAAATCAATAGGAAAATTCTGCGCAAAAACAAAATCTTTATTATCAGAAACACGCAAAGCGCACAAGGCCCCGTTGTCGTGAATAACATCAATCAAGCAATTTATCTTTTCAAAGATTTCTTCAGCCGTTAAATCAATCTCCTTCAAGCAAACAGAAGATTCATCTATATCAACAATAATCTTTGTCTTCGCGTTTGCTCTAAACTGTTTTATAAGCCATGCTGTCGTTAATGGCAATATCAGAGAAAAAAGCTCTTCTAAGGTTTCATGAAAAAAAATAGGAACACCTTTTTCATCACAAAGCTTCATACTGGCGCTTAAAGGCCCTGGGACTGGCACTTTAATCCACCCCTGCCAATTCATCCCCATTAGTCTTTGAGACATCGCCTGCAACGTGGACGAGCTACGCGGGCTTATGGCAAAATAATCAACATCTAAAGCCATGCACCTATTAAAACACTCTTCCAACAAAGCATCAAACTGAAGATCTTGCGTATCTACCCAAACTCTTTTACCGGCTTCATCCACTTGAATACCGGGCAACTTTTCAGAGAACTGAACAATAGCTTCCTCAAAAAAGCTTCTATTTGGCAAGCTGGGCCAAAATGGCACCTGGTATGTATAAGAATTGAACACAAAATCCAAAGCCTGCTGAGCATCAACAAAAGGCAAGAGTTCGCTACATGTAGCCAAATAATTGTTCTTAATGCTATCTAAGAAACCAATCATAGATTAAAACCTATTTTTGCTCGATAGCGTCATACAAAGCGGCTTCAACCATCCTCGCTCTCTATAATCTGCGGGCATAAATAAATTACACACCGCGCAACGGCTTAACAGAATCTCTGACAATTAATTCCGTTGGAAGGATAAGGCGCTTGATCTGACGATTCTGGTCCTTCATCTGTAAATATAATTCCTTAACAGCCGCCTGGGCCATCTCGCTAAGAGGCTGCTTAACCGTCGTCAACGCAATAGGCCCAATTAAACAAACAGGATCATCATCAAAACCCATCACAGAAATATCATTTGGACATTTGAGGCCATTCTCCATAAAAACAGCAATGACCTCCATCGCCATATCATCGGAAGAAGCAAAAACCGCTGTCGGCTTCTCTTTCATCGCCAGAATCTTTTCCGCTGCCGACCTGGCAGACTTTCGGGAATAATCACATCGAAAAACATAGCTGTCATTAAGTTCAATCTTAGCTTTTTCCAAGCCTATTTTATAGCCCGATAATCTCTGTTGGGCAGCTTGAGTTGCCAAATCACCAGTTAAGAAAGCGATTTTCCTATGCTTGTGATTTACGAGGTATTCAATTGCTGTCTGAGCACCCCTAAGATTATCAATGCCAACACTCGTCACATCAAGATCTAAAGCCGTATAATTCATCAAAACAATGGGCACACCCAAACCCATCAAAGTTTCAACATGAGTCTTATTATTAATAAGATCCGCAAAAACAACCCCGCCAACAGCGGCTGAATTAATAAAAGTAGTACCATCTGTCAAATGAAGTAAAAGATCCGCCTTCAGCGCATCACAAGCAATACCAACACTTCGAAATATTTCCATCGCGTAGAAAGAATAAAACAATCCTTCATAGCGCGGCATTTCAAGGCCTATAGTATCATTGCAACCACTCGCCAATCTCTGGGCAGATAGATTCGGCTTATATTTCAAACGCCTAATCGCAGATTCTACTTTCTTTCGGTTTTCTTCTTTTACGGTCGGAAATTTATTAATAACCCGAGAAACAGTGGTAATAGAAACACCGGCTAATTTGGCAACATCATCAATATTAATATTCTCTTTGGACATAGTTTTAAAACCCGGCTGAACGGGAAAAGCCCGCAGGTACACCCCGCAGGCTTCTCAAATCATCTCTTTTTCTTTGGTCTTCTCAATCACAACACTAAAAACATCTTTAGCCGCCTTTTTAAAATACGATCTAGCTGACAACGTCTCCGATCTTGATCTGAGAACCTGAAGAAATCTGTTTTATATCCGCGGCTGAAATCTCTTTTCTGGCCTGAATCACTTCAACAGAAGCTATTTTCTGGGAATTTCTAAAAATGGAAAATGTCTGTCCGACTTTAATTCCATCATCTTGGCCTAAATCTATGATTACAAAATTATTTTCATCATTAACAGCCAAAACTTGTCCTGCCATCGGTAAAGCTTTTCCTGACTGAACATCCTGCTGCGCTTTAACAACAATCGGCTGCAATTGAACAACACGACTATCTCTTAAATCTGCTGTATTGGCCTGAACACGAGCGGCTTTTAAGTCGTCTTTTACTTGTATAATCTGATCAACGCGATCCTGCAAAATTGAATCCAATTCGGAAAGACGTTTTGCTAAAATTTCTCTTTCTTGTTGCAGATCAACAACTTTGCTCTCAAGAGAAGTTTTCTTATCTCCTACAGCAACTAATCGATTCTTCAACTGGAAGTTTTCCTGCCTCAAATTCTCAAGCTGTAAAACGACAGCTTTCTTGTCGCGTTTTTCACGAACCAAATCTTCTGACAATGCTTCTGCTAATTTTTCATTATATTCAAGCCTGCGTTCAAGGTCGCCTTTGGCTTCCGCAACTGTCTTGTACTGCAAATCCAATTTGCGGCCCTCTTCCATGGCCTCCTCCGCTTTAAGCCTATAATCTTCCGACTGTTGAGACAAATTCTTAACCTGCATCTCTAAAGACGCTTTTTCCCTTAAGAGATTCGCCCAGTAAGCATCATCACCAGACGTAGCAGCCGAAGTTGTTGTCGGAACATAGGGCTGCGCAGCCCCTGCCGATGAAACAGCTCTTGACTTCGTTTTTTTGAGCTCTTCAACAGCATCTTCCAGCTCTTTCTTTTGCTTAGCAAGCTCCTGCACCCGCTCAACGAGCGTGCCACGTTCTTTTGTAACAAAATCAAACTTGTCTTTGAGCTTGTCTCTCTCTTGGGCCACCGAATCAAATTTAGCGCGTAAATCCCCTATCTCAACATCAAGTTTCTTCTTAGTTTCTAAAACTGAACTCAACTGTTGATTCAAACTTTGCTTTTCCTGTAGATATTCCTGTTCTTTAAAAGCAAATTGACTACGAAGGGATTTGTTAACCGCATTTAACTGAAAGGCAACAACCAAAGAGATAGCACACAAAACAGCTAGCCCGACGAGCAACATTTTTATTTTATTATTCATCAGTTCTCCTTGCCTGCATTTAGATATATCATATTATAAACTCAAGCGCAAGAAAAATTTATCAGACAATCCACTTTTAATTATTACACATTAGAAATTTACGCGAGGTCTATGGATAAGCAAAATACTTTACAGAATTACTACTACACCGCTGTGCTTTACTATAACAAATCTTCAAAAAAAATGCTATAAGAATTATTCATTATTGGAAACAAAGCATTGACGAATAACAAGGCTAGCCGCACCTAACGCCACAGCATCTTCGCCCAATCTTGAAGACACGATTTTAACAGCCTGGGCAGATTCCTGAAAACACCATTCGCCAACTACCTCTTTAATTTCCTCTATCAGGCTCATACCCGCATGCTCAATACCTCCGCCAATAACAACCATCTGAGGATTTAAAAGATTGACCAGGTAAGCCGTCCGGACACCAAGCCGGCGGCCAGCTTCACGAATAACGTCAGAAGCAGGAGACTGCCCCTTTTTGGCAAGCTCAAAAATTTGCTCCAGTGAATACTCCTGTGCCTGTTCCAGAGAAATATCCGGCAACACATCTTTTTGCCCCTTCACAGCTTTAATAAAATTCTCTCGGATACCTAAATCCATCTCCCAGCGATCCAAAAAATAGGGCGCCTCCATTTTTTCACTGTGGATAGCTATTTCCCCGGCGCAGCCACTCGCCCCCCGATAAATCTCATGGTTAAGCATAAGTCCACACCCAACGCCGGCAAACATATAAACTAAATCTTTGACATCTGATTCCAACGTCAACCATTGCTCTCCAAAACAGGCAAGCGTTGCATCATTGTCAAGCATAACGGGAAGATTAAATTCCCTTTCAATAATATCTTTTAAAGGAACAGTCACATCCGTATAGTGGTATGTTTTCCCCACGCGCTGAGGCCAACGCACCTTTTCACGATGGACATCAACAACGCCTCCAATACCTATACCAATGCCTCTTATTTTTGAATGATAAGCTTCCGACTGCGCGTAAAGATCGCTAACAATACTCAAGATCACATCTACAACACCTTTGACGCCTGAACCTTGCTTATCTTTCTTTACCTTAAACAGAACATTGCCGCTCAAATCTGTCAAAACACCCGTCGTATTAAAAAGATTAACGCCGATACCGATAGCATAGCCAGCTTTTTTATTGAGGTCCAAAAGCAGCGGCCTTCTTCCGCCTCTTGAAACATCAAACTCTTTTTCAAAAACAACTTTTTGACGCAAAAAATCATCAATATAATTCGAAACTGTTACAACATTCAAACCGATCAAACTGGAAATATCCGTTTTACTAATGGGGCCGCGCCTCCTGATAGCATCAAGAATAAATAAACTTTTTCTAGCGCGGTCTGAAAGATTCTCTCCTTTAAAACTAAACTCTTTCACATTAACCTCTTCTCGTCTATTAAGAACAATTACGGCTCAAAATACACCAAATATTATTATACGCTACAATGTGATACTAGCGCTATAATTTTTTACTAAAATCTCCTTAGTAATACCTTCGCAAAAATCTCTTAGGCAGAAAACACTATAATGAGCCAAATTCAAAATTATCAAACTTTGTTATCCTCAATCACAATCTTAACCATTTCAAAACCAACGCCTTCAACTCCCTGTGGCCCAACAACTGCAACCTGAACCAGCTTGATGCCAGGATTTGCGTATTCTGTCTTTAAATCAAAAGTATTAGGGATATTAACAAGCCGCCCTGATTCTCCGCTCCATTCATACGAATACGTTGGCACCATGCATCCCGTTTCCGGAGTTGAAGTCGTCACAACAAGCTTAACCGGAACATCAGCATTTTCATTAGGCGGCTGAGCCGTAACATCAACACTTAGAAATCCAACTACCTCTGGCTGCCCTATCACAAAAATACCGCTTAAAAAAAGCTTTAACGGATATTTAATCTCTTTATTTTCCTGGATCTCTTTTATGCGGTCTTGAGCCAAGGAAACAATTTCATTTTTTTCAAAATCTAGCTTCATAGAAGAAGCAGCGGACATAAGATTATCATAAAATCCTTCCGCAATTTCTTTCTTGCCTTGCCATTGGTTCAAAAGGCCTAGCTGATAAAAAGCCGACAAAGACTGTACATCCTGTGGATATTCCTGTGTCAATTTTAAAAAATACCCGCACGCTAAATCTATATCTTTTTTCGCGTAAGCCGCCAATACACCCAAACGGAAATAGATTTCTTGTTTGAACTCATAATCTGCATAATTACTTAAAAGATTCTGATATTCTGTAAAGGCCTGATCATATTCTTTAAGACGCTCCAAATTAAAAGCCCGGCGATATTGGAAAGAAGCAGAAAAAACACCTGGCCCTGCCAATTCAAACGCTTTATGATACAAAGCTTCAGCATACAGAGGATCCAAGGCCTCTCCGGAATCTTTAGTAGCAAATTTATCCGCGGCTAAAACCAATTCTGATGCCAAAGCAGCATCATCCTTTATCTGATCCAAATAAAGTTCTAAAACTGTCTTTGCCAAATAAGCATTCGCCTGAGACAAAAACTCCTCAGCCATAGCCTTTAATTGCTCAGCCGAAAAATTCAGTTGCGCAAGCTTCTCTAAAAACACATCATAAAGCCTTCGAGAAAGGTTTTTATCTTCCAAAGTAGATAGCTCATCAGAAATAGCTTTAACAATGTTAGCAGCCTGAATATCTTCAGCCTTTTCCTTAGCTGTATTAATCAAATCATTAAAAAATCCAGCTGCCGCTTCAGAATCACCTTCTCTGGCAAAGCGCCACTTTAAATACTTGATTCTCAGCGTCAAGCCAACATCATCCTTAGCTGCATTCAACGCTTTGACAAGATTGCCGGATATCTCTTTTTGATAAGCAGGAGATTTGTCGTATATATCTTCCCAGTTTTTAGTCTGCTTCCAATAGGCAATCTCATCCTGCCTAGTAAGCGCCATAAAATAATAAATCTCGGCAGCCTGACCAGCCCGCTCTTTAAGCAATTTCTCTAAACGTGTATAAAGCCCATCATAATCATGCCTGGCCACGTATTCATCAAAAATTCCATCAATAGATGAGTCGATGTTTTGTTCCTGATTGTCTTTTTGAAGAAATGATGCGGCTACAGCTGACTCATCTCGAGACTCTTTCGCCTCGGGATCTTCCATCTTTTGCGCAAAACAAACCCCAGCAAAAAACACAAACAAGAAATACACCGCAATGATAATCTGCTTTTTCATCTCTTACCCCATCTGCTTTAGTTCATCCCGTGTAAAATTTTTAATTACAAAAACATAAAAAACCAAAGACATCCCCAATAAAACGCGTTATTTTACGTATTTAAGGTTTTTCCCGTCATGAGGGGAATGCCAAAATTTGCGAATCGCATAATAACTCTTTCGCGGGACACGCTCATCTAAGCCATTTTCATTTTTCCGAAGGCTGACAATACCAAACCATTCTTCATTCATATTCATATTGCGTTCGGCCTTAATATCCAAATAGTATGAACCATTAGACCAGTTGGATTCTGTGTCGTGAATGGACCAAGCATTGGAATCATAATCATTATGCTTCCACCACTCATCACTCCATTCAAACATCACACCACCCAAACAATTTCCCTCACCATTAGGATTATTGGCTAAATTTTTATAAATCTCAGCCCATTGCGACTCAATAAAAAAAGCCTGCATATCCTCATCTTCACGCTTTTCATGCGCGTTATAAGCATCACAACCAAATTCAATAAAAACAATGGGTTTATCATACATCTTTTTTAAAGAACTAAAAATATTCCCAAAAGTTTTCCCTCTGTAAATGACACATCCAACGATATCAACATCTGGTGCCGCTTCATTAGCAACATCAAGATAAGCCAACTCACCATTGCCCATCACCACAGGATGATTGGGGTCAATCTCATGGATTTCGCGCGCCAACTCATTAATGAGAGAATAATAAACCCCGGCTTTTTCACGTAGGCGTTGTCGAGGATCCTTTATAGCATCAAGCCGGTCGCTTGACCATGGATTAATCTTGCCACTAAAAGAAAAATTATTTTCATTACCTAAAACCCAAAACAAGATCCCGTCCTCATCTTTGAGTGCCTCAACCATAGCCAAGACTTCTTGTTTTACGGATCTTCTAAAATCTTCGTCATCATAAAAAGGAGCCGGATAATTCCAAAACTTAAGCCAGGTACCCATCATCGTACGCACACCATAATTGCTGTAGAGGTCAGCAACAACTTTCTTAACCTCCTCTAAATCCTCTCCTGGCTGATAAAAGCGCACTGTGTTAATTCCCATCTTCTTCATCATCTCGCCATCCTTTTTCCAAGGCTCTAATGGATCGCCCCAAAAATTATAATCATGGGTCTTGCCTATAGAAATAGGATTGTAGCAAACACCCTTAACAATAAACGGCCTGCCATCAACCTTCAGACGAAAATGGCCATTCTTAAGAACCTCTACGCTTACTTTTTTCCTGGGAACCTGTGTCATCCCCAACAAAAAAACAAAAGAGACCAAAAACATTATTATGTAGAATAAAATATTGCCTTTTTTTAACATATGGCTATCACTAATATTTACACTTTCAACAAAAAACCTCAGCTTCTTACTGAAAGCAAAAACCTATAAAAACTCATTGAATGTCTATAAAAGGCAAGGAACGGCACAAAGCCGTCCCCCACCTTTCACAACTACCCATCTAATCCTAATAAACAATCACTACTCATACTTTATTTCATCTAGATAAAATGTCGCTCCATCCGGATTTACATCGAGATTTGTAGCCCAGGCAAAACCACCGATAATGTAAGACATATCTTTGCCCTGGAGATCAATCGTATACTGCTTCCACTCTTTATCTAATATAACAGGCCCAATTCCACCTGTGTCAGAATCAGAATACTCACCCATAATTCCACCCACTTTAAACTCTTCTATTCTTTCGCCACCTTTTTCACCTCTAGCCCAAAATGTCAACTTTGTTGCCTTTGACAAATCAAAGCCGGCATCAACGCCGCCCCAATTATTCGGTGGATGCTGCCAATAAACGCCAGCCCAACGAGCGCCATTAGAAGCCTTATTAGCATAGACAATTTTTGTACATGTCTTACCAAAATAAGGATCCTGTGCGCAACCAACATCTAACTTAATATCACTATAATCTCCCATCCATCCGGAAGGAATAAAGTGATTTGAGATAGATCCTTTATCAGCATAAACATAAAAAGGCACGTCCTGAGCCTTTTTCTTTGACTCTTTCAAGCTCGGGTCATATTCAAATCGAATATCATCCATATAAAATGTGACTCCATCTGGATTAGAATCCGCATTGACAACCCAGCTAAGCGCGCCATTAATATAGGAAAGGTCTTTACCAACAAGATTAATGGTATACTGCTGCCATGTATTTGTCAGTTCAATCGGCCCAATAGAGGCTTCTGTTGTATCCGGATAAGTTCCTTTGATACCTCCAATAGAAAACTTATCAATTACCTCTCCACCTTTATCACCCTTCGCCCAGAATGTGATTTTGTTCAAACCCGTCAGATCAAAACCACCTTTTTTTGAGCCCCAGTTATTTGCTGGATTCTGCCAATAAACACCAGCCCATCCTTGATTCTGGCTTTTCTTAGCTGTATAAACAAATTTCACACATGTTGTACCGCCATGAGCATCCCCCATGTACTTATCATCCATGGATAAATCACCAAAATCTCCCATCCATCCGGAAGGAATGTAATGATTATCCGGTGATTTACTATCTGTATAAACAGGAAAACATTTCATATCCTTCGCATATACAGCATGACATGTCGCCAGGCCCGCTAATAACACTACTAACCCTAACAACCTCCTCATTCCACACCTCCATTTAAGCTGTCTCACGCTAAAAATAACAAACTACACCCAGGTAATTGTTATCGTGCGACATTTTCGTTTTATTTTTTCCACAACTTCTGATACTCGTAATAACTTTTTCTCAGTTCTCTTAGAAAAGGACTTTTTGTTCCATCGCCCTGTCCAGCCACACCAAGCCACTCTTCATGCATTGAGCCGTCAGGAAAAGGCCCTTTAAACAAACCTTTCTTGTCGTGAAAAGAAGGCTCATACGCCTTCCACCACTCATCTAACCACTCAAACAAAACACCCCCAATTGCATTGCCACAGCCAGGCCCAAAAGCAGCATTATCCATAATATTTTCCCAGTTGCCTTTTAAGTATTCTGCCTGAGCATCCTCAGCTTCCTGTTCCGTTAAACCATACGCAAAAGCAGGGCACCCATATTCAGTCACAAAAGCGGGCTTATCGGTCAACTCCTTGACAGATTCCCAATAAGAACCAAAACCACTTTCTCCTCGATAAACATTAGCACCAAACATATCTACATCAGGACAATATTGAGCATATTGATCTAGAAAAAGCGTGTCTCCACTAGCAATCGCAACCGGATGATTTTTATCTAAAGATTTAATTAGCCGTGCTGCCTCATTAACAAACTTAAAAAAACTGCCCGGTTTTTTATCCGCGTTACAAGCAACACCATATACATTTTCGTTGCCCAAAAGCCATGTCAGAATATAAGGCTCATCTTTAAACTCATTAACCATCTTTCTGACAGATTCTAACATTGTCTTTTGCTGTTCCTCATTATCATAATCCGTTCCATCAAACCAGGTCGCGCCTGATCCTATGGCATATTTGCCCAAAAAATCACCCATAATCACACGGATACCATGCCTCTTATAGAGATCTCTTAAAATTTTCTTATCAATATCATAGGGTTGATGGTAAATCCTAACCGTATTAACTCCGAGGCGTTTCATTAATTCAAAATCACCAATCGTTGGTTCATTACGATCTTGAGTGCCATTACCGTTCGTATCAACGAAAGAATCATAAGGGCCATCACATTTTCCATTTTTGTTATAATCATACTCCATCCAGCCCTTAAGACTTCCATTATCAGGGCTTTGGCCAACCTTAGCCACAGCATATGTAATACCTTTAATTACATAAGGCCGATTGTTGACTAAAAGCTGCCAATCACCGTTCTCATATTGAACAAAACGAACCTTGCCTGCTCCAAGTTTTCTTTTAATCTTCGTTTGCGCCACTCTCTTGTCTATATATTTTTTTATCCTATCAAACAGGGTTTCCGGAATATGATTTTTTACAATTCTACCGGGATTTGTAACAAAAATATCATTGGATACATCATTATCAAAACCATTTATAACGCTAATCTTGGTATCCGAAAGGCTCATATTCAACTGAGGATATTTCGTGCAAAGATATTTTATTCTGGCAATAGCAGCCTGCCCCACATACCAAGGCGTATGCCAATACGTCCAACCTACAGTATGCGGAAAATGAACAACAATAGCATAATAAGCTTTAATCGCGTGTTTAATTAATCCGGATTTCTCCAGAATCAGCCCCGTGTAAAACAACTTAATGCCCTGAGGCTCAGGAGAAATCGCCCATTTAATAAAAGCCGCTTCCAAATCAGGAGAATAAACAAAATCCCAATGATTCCCTTCTAGCCGCTTTTCTTTTCTTACCTGCCGAAATGCCGGATCCCAACGCACGCTAGTCGTATTTGGATAGATACCTTCCCCAACAGCTTCGGATAAACCCTCCTGAGATTTTATAATATACTTATAGTTCTTCGTCCCTATGCCCACAAAATCGCCATACTTGGCATAATCAACAACATCTTCCTTGCCACCATCATAAAGAACAATCTTTGTGCGCGGAACCCCTTGATATTTATCAGCTTCGGTACTACTTTTTTCAATATCCTCACCCTCAAGTTTATCTAGAGTAGCCTGTGCCTTCTCAGCTACCTTCCAATACCAACCACGCGGATCCCATGCCTGCGCGTAAGAATAGTCAGAAAGAATGAGCTGAAAAACTTTCTTAGCTTCCTCTGTTTTGTCTTCTTTTAAAAGAGCCTCGCCTTTGATAAAAAGACATGTCGCGACGCTGTTCAATATGTCATAATTTTTTGTTTTTTCTGCGGCCGGAAAAGCGGTCAAACTTTTTTGTTGCTGGCGTGCCTGAACCCCATAAGAATCAACCATTTCTTTGGCATACGCATAAACTTTATCCGATTCATTTTTTGTCAAAGCCTCCCATGATTTGGCCACAATGGCAGAAAGATCTTCAGAAGATTCAGGAGCATTTTGCAATTCAGCAGTTTCCTGCGCACATGCAGCCTTTACACAAGCAACACTCAAAACAAAAAACATAAGCGCCCCTAAAGCGCAACAACCAAAAATATTGAACTTTACTTTTTGCATTTTAACCTTTACATTTTTTTGTTACTTAACGATAACTTACCTTTTAAGCATCTTTCTTTGTTGCCTGTTGACCCCCCTGCCACCAAAAACTCGTAAATTTGACCATTACCCTACCACTGCACCTGCTGTAATCCCCTTAATAATAAATTTTTGCATCAACAAATATATAATCAGGATCGGCAAAACAGTAATGGTCATGCCCGCCATTAATAAAGGATACTGCGTAATATGCTCGCCCTGAAAAACCATTAAACCTCTCTGCAAGGGCATGAGATTTTTACTTGAAAGAATCAAATTCGCGAGAATATACTCATTCCAGACATTCAAGGCGTTATAGATAACAATAACAGCTATGGCGGGCTTAGCTAAAGGCAGAGCGACATGCCGCCAAATCCCAAGCCGTGAACACCCATCAATTCTGGCAGCATCTTCCAATTCTTTGGGCATTTTATCAAAAAAAGTCTTTAGCATGAAAATGCTAAAAGATAAACCAACGTTAATCATACACAAAATATAGGCGAACCGCGGATAGAATTGGCCCTCAATAAAATTTGTTAAATTGTAAACAAACGCCTCTGGAAGAAATTTTAACAAAAAAGGTGTCGCTCCATTCAGGGAATTCAATAAAACATTGCGCACATTATTGACCAAAACATACAATGGAACAAAACTACCCGGGAGAGGAATCATCATCGCGGCCAAAAACATAAAAAACAAAAGATTTTTACCTGGAAAATTCATCCTGGAAAAAGCGTACGCTGCCCAAGAAGAAACAATCACGATCCCAAACACAACAATAACGGTGTAAAACAAGCTATTCAAAAAGTAAACACCAAATCCACCATTAGTCCAAGCCAGATAAAAATTGTCCCAATGCATGACACGAGGAACAATGCTCATATCAGAAAAAACAGTACTCTGTGTTTTCAGGCTTGACCCGAACATCCACAACAAAGGAAAAACACATGTTAAGGCAACAATGCCCAAAAACACATGGATAACAATATCACTTATGGTTGTTAATATCTTATATTTATTTAATTCCATTTTTTCCTCTGTCCAATTTTTCTGTCTCTGCTTTTACCCTGACCCTTCAATGGGCTCAGGATATCACTCTCTGACACCTTTTATCTTTGGCACTCTCCTTATGCTTGTTTCAGTTTCCTAGATATTGCCATCTGAGCAAAAGAAACCATCATCAGGATAACACCGAAAACAATCCCCTGAGAACAAGCATAACCAAACATAGATGAACCCTGCATAGAAGCCAATATTCTCGTTACAGGTACTTCTGTATGATAGCCCGGACCGCCACCCGTCATAGACAAAATCAGAACAAAAACCTGCATCGTTCCTAAGATAGTTAAAATTGTCACGAGCACAAAGACAGGAATCATCATAGGTATTGTCACATTTTTAAAACTTTGCCAGACATTAGCCCCATCTACCTTAGCCGCTTCATAAAGCTCTCTTGGGATCGTCTGAAGACCAGCCAAAAGGATCATAAAACCCCATCCAAATCCTTTCCAACAATGAATAATAGCAACACATGTTAGAGCTGTCTGCGGGTCCGATAACCAGCTTTTCGCCAAATCTGCAAACCCTAACGAAACAAGAGCATGGTTCAAAAGACCATAATTTCCATCATAAATCCAACGCCATATCAAACCCACTACGACATCTGAAAGCACAGGTGGAATAAAAAATATAACCCGAAAGAAGTTTCTCCCTTTTATCTGCCGGTCACACGCCAATGCGAGAATTAACGCCAATATATTCTGAAAAACGAGAGCAATGAAGGTAATGTATAAAGCATTGCGCATAGATGTCCACCAAATTCTGTCCTGCAATACTTCTTTAAAATTACCGAGGCCCACAAAATTCATAGTAGGCGAAATACCATCCCATGCGTTATGACTTAACTGCAATACTTTAAAAAATGGATAGACATAAAAGATGAAAAAGATGAGTAGCGCGGGAACGACAAACATAAAACCGGAAAATGTCTTTTTTGTCACATTAGCCGCGATCAAAAAAAGCAAGGACAGGCCAACAAAACTATAAACAATAATCCAAAAAATCGTACAAGCATGGAAATTCAAGAAAGAGACTTCCAGGACAAGAGCAAGAGTTAGAGTTCCAATAATTTTTTGCTTAGCACTAGCATTGTGCAAAAAATTATAAGCCTGTTTTATTATTTCTGATATTTTCTTTCTCATAATGGACAACGATCCTTTATTAACGCGCTATCCTGCGGCCATCCAATTAAACTGCTACGCTTTGCGCATAAAAACTTTAAGAACGAGCCTGAGAAGCTTCATTCTTCTTCCTCATCTCTTCTTTTTTCAACTTTGTCAACTCCTCACCCAATTGCTCAGGAGTTTTTTCTCCAATAATAATGGACTGGATGCCCTTATCAAAACGCTCTATAACTTTCGGCATCTCATTCACCGGCCAAACATTAGGATGCGTCACATTCTTCATTCCCTTGGCAAAATCTGCTAGATTCTTCCCAATATCACCTAACGCTTTTTTATTGGATGGAAGATTGCGTGTTTTCTCTGATAAATAAATCTGCTGATCCCGTTCCGTAAGCCATTTTATAAACGCAACCGCTTCGTCCTTCACCACAGACCTATCGTTCACTAAAAACGAAGACCCCCCACCGCCCCAGATATACATCGGATGCTGCACACTCGGTTTAGGAGGAAGCATAACACCATAATCTAAATCAGGATTCATCCCGTGATAAACATTGACACACCAGGAACCATTGAAGGCAAAAGCGGCTCTCTCATTAGCAAATGTTTGCTCGGCACTCTTATTGACCATCGTGACAACACCGCTGGCCAACATCCCTTTCTCAGACATCTCCTTAAACAAGCTAAAAACTTTAATCCAATCCGGATCAGAATATGGAATTTCTCCCCGGATAGTAGCAAAAACTTTTCCCGGCCCCATGACATTAAAAGCCATGTTGGAAGCAAAGCAGTCAATCATCCAAACTTCACCCCATCCACTAACAAAACCCTGAATTCCAGCAGCCTTTAATTTTTCACAGTCAACAACAAACTCTTCCCAACTCACCGGCGCACGATCAGGATCAAGGCCAGCTTTCTTAAAAAGATTTTTATTATAGAGCATTTGAATATTCATGACATCTATCGGAGCGCCATAAATACCTGCAGGAACATCAAAACTATTACCTTCTTCAAACTCATTAACAGCCAAAGCTTTTTCAAAAAACTCTTTTTTCCAGGCACCATCGTTTTTATTCATTTCTTGCGTTAAATCTGTAATATGCCCGGCCTTGATAAAAGCAGCGAAATCTCTCTTTTCCCCCAAAAGCCCGAAAATATCCGGCAGCGCCTTTGCCTGAGCGGCCGCCCGAACTTTCTGTGCATAGGCATCAGAAGGCGCGTAAAGCTCAAGGACAATCTTCACCCCTGTTTCCTCTTCATATTTTTTTGCCAACTCCTGAAAAGCTTCCTCTCTGTCTGTCATCCAATGCCAAACAACAACTTTTTTCGCAACAACACGAGGAGCAGATTCACTCGACTGAGAACCACAGCCACTTAAGACAGTCGACAGCCCACAGACAACAGCTAAAAAAAGAATAGAAAAACTGAATAACCAAAATTTTTTATAAACCCTCATCTACATCCTCCGTTTACGTTAAAATCTTTTTCACATCATATGATGCATACGACGCTATTCTATTTTGTCTGTTCTTTTAGCTTCTGAACTTCAACCTTAATCCACTACCCCATAACAACGCGTACCTTATGAACTTGCCCATCGCCAATAGGCTTGACAAGATTCCCGTCTATTTTCTGTCCATCAACATAAATTTCCTTAACGCCTTTTTCAACACCATTAGAGTTTTCTATCTCGACATCATAGACATCGCCCCGAAACGGCCTCCTGATGGAACACTTTTTCCAATGTGACGGCAGGCAAGGATCAATCCGTAAGCCCTCAAAATCACGCTTTACACCCAATATCCATTCTGTCGCAGCCATAAACGCCCAGCCGGAAGTTCCCGTAATCCATGTAAATTGCCCTTCGCCATACCGGTAAGGATTTTCAGGCCCGACCAAATACTCAGCATAAACATAAGGTTCCGCTTTGTAACACTCATAATCCTTTTGTTTGTTCGGCATAACCTTTACCATAGATTCATAAGCTTTTGTTCCACAGCCCGCAAGACAATAAGCGACAGCCATAAAATGCACCGCATGACAAAAAATCGCCGCATTCTCTTTTGTCCCCTCTGAAAACATACTGATACGGCCCAATTCTGGATAAAACCTGCTATAAGCTGGATAAAACAAAGCCAATCCATGCGAACCATCAAGGTATTTATCGACAGATTTCAGAACTTTTTTCAGGCGCTCACCTTGAGCAACACCGCTTAAAACTGCCCAGGATTGCGTATTGAGAAAAATCTTTCCTTCTTCGTATGCTTTCGTACCATAGGCGATGCCATCATCTGTAAAACCACGTGTGTACCATTCTCCATCCCAGCACACATCGTTCAATCTCTCCGTCATCGTCTTTGATTTGTTAGAAAATTCCAAAGCTTTATCTTTAGCGCCCATCAATTCAGCGAGTTGTATAAAGTATTTAATAGAGCGCACCAAAGCCTGTGCCAACCACACACTTTCACCACGATGTTTTTTACCAGCCGCATCAATCGCATCATTCCAATCCGCGTGCCCTATCTTAGGTAAGCCTTTTTCACCCACATCATTGAAACAATAATTCAGATTCTTCTCTAAATGCTCAAGAAGTGTGCCCTCGCCATCCGTTATGGCAGCACCCTTAAAATTAACGTCCTTATGCCAACCATTCTGCCATTGATCTTTTAAATAAGGCACATATTCTGAAAGAATATCCTTATCTCCAGTCTCCTGAATGTAAGCATGGACGGTAGCCGTTAACCAGACCTGATGATCCTTATTCGGACGATGCGCAGCAGGCCCTGTGATATCAGACCAACCAGGAGCACACGTACCATCACGCCTGATCAAAGATGCTAAGTGCAAAATTCTTTTACGAGTCAAATCAGAATTTATAGAAAGGATCGCCTCTGAATCCTGAGCGGAATCTCTATAGCCTCTTCCACCAGAACCCTCATGATAAAACGAAGGAGACCGCGACCACATATTGCATATGTACATTTGATACTTTACCCAGGTATTAACCAAAACATCAAAATCACTATCAGGCGTTTTTACAAGCACATTACCTAATATACGCTTGCGCCAGACATCTTTCGTTATTTCAAGAGCTTTTTTCGCGCGGCCTAAATCTCTATAATGTTCAACAAGTTTCACAGCAGCCGCCTGGCCTTCTGTTGAGCCTAACACAACAACAAACTCTTTTTCTTCTTTAGGGGCGAGTTTAACAACGTGTTTAAAAGCACCGATAGCATCTTCTCCGGAACAAAGCGCCGTATTTGTCATCTTTCCTTCGAGAATGCTCTGCGGTTTCTCTTCAGAATTATAACGCCCTAGAAATTCTGCTTTCCTCGTCGCATAACCTTTAATATCCAGGCTGGAAGCTAAAAAAGAAAAATTCTTAAACTCTTTGATATTCATCCCTTGCCAGAAAGCCGTTTTCCAGGCAAAAATCATTTCATGCTGCTCATCATACCATATGCGATTGTACAAATTCATGATATTGCGGTAACGCAACTCCTCATGATAGTCACCAACCAGCCATTCAACATAGGGATAAAGCTCAATCTTCTTTTCTTTATTGGATTCGTTGGTAAGGCTAACGAGCCAAACTTCACAATCATCGTTAGCAGGAACAAAATAGGTAATCTTGGAGCGGACAGAATTATATTTACTAGAAATCGACGTATAGCCCAGGCCATGCCTGCATTCAAAAACATCTAGCTTAACGCGTAACGGCTGATATGTTAAAGACCAAACCTTGGCTTTCGCACTACCTTTGCCCGAAGATGGTTTCACCTCTCTGGCATAAATGTAACGACCAGGTCTGTCAAAATTTTTATAATCCGGCGCCCAACGCAAAATCCGATCTGTACGGCAGTCTCTATAAAAACTATAACCACCGGCGCATTGAGAAATCACAGAACAATACTTGTCATTCGTCAGATAATTTATCCAAGGGGTTGGGGTATCAGGATTGGTAATAATAAATTCAAAGCCATCTGCGGAAAAACGTCCATATTTCATAGCTGTCTTCTCACTCATAAAATAATCATTTTGTTATTGTTATGTATGCTGTCATAAAAAATAGATTGAAAAAGTCTATCACAAGGCGATTTATCGGTCAAGCATAAAAAGCGGGATTGTCTTTTTCTGAACCAAGCCGTAAAGAGGCTATAGTATAACATTTTAGCCTTCTCGATGCAAATAGTTATCTTTATTTAACCATTATCCAGCTGTGCGGGTAATAACTAAGACCATAGAAGAAAACACTGCAGGATTAACTGCTGATCCTATAATCCATTCCACCAATGTTGCCTAAACAATTCAGGATAATACTGATTAACGTAATCCAAAAGCACACTTTTTTGAATATCACGAATTTTTGTAAACACTATGCCTGTTATATACTTATGTTTCTCTTCTAAGTCATGCAACTTATCCTGCCACACAACCTCTGCTTCACACCGCACGCTTGATCTGTTCTCTTCAGGAAGATCAAATAGCACAAAGAGCTGATCTCCAGCTTCATGCTTTTCCACCATAGCTAATCTAGCTCCACTTAAACTTAAATCCTGCGTTTCACACGCACCTTCAATATGCTTAGACACCCCCAAGTAACGTACCGGCAAAACGACCTGCCATCGAACCACATTCCGCTTTTCATCCATGATCCACCTCCTGAATTTTCCCTCATTTACAGCAAGTGATTGAGTAATTACTCAGCTTACAAACCTATTGAATAGTATGTGATTATGCCCAACTACATAACTATTAAATAATCCTTTCAGTTCTACCGGCTTTGGATAAAAAATTAATGCTCTAACTTTAAAATTCTCGACATACTCATAAGCCTGGGCCTGTCAAAAACAATGCCCATGTAGCAGGAATCCTGCGTCCCGACGGACCAGACAACTTTTCCTATAATATGAAAAGGTTCAAAACCATCCTGACAATCAAGCCATATCTCAACAGGTGTCTTAAGCTGAACATTCCAATTTGCGACAACACCCATACCACCCGCGCTAATATTCTTACACACCCCGCCAAACTTATCGCCCAGCCTTAAATCCTTAAACCTGATAGTAAAATCTTTCAACATGAAACGGCAAAAAAACCTTTTATCGCTCTCTCTTCCAGGCCGATCGCTTACAATCTGCAATTGAGATCTTTTGCGCTTCGCCATAGCACCCCCTTTCAAATTTTGTCAACACATGGCCAAAAAAAAGCCACGGAATTATCCGTGGCTTTGGTATATTTTTTATATTTAAACAGTTTACTCACTGTCTGGCTTATATGTTATTTTACAGGACCTGGTGTCTAGAGCACTTTAAAGGTCTTACCTATATCCTTGTCAAGTATAACACTTCCTGGCATTTAAGTCCAGTCATTTCATAAATTTATCACATCTTTATATTCTGCCTATTTCATAAATAGTAAAATGTCTGCACCTAGTGGGGCATCCAAACCATAGGCACTTCCTGACCCATTGAGAAACCCCCTTCAAGAAAACAATCCTGATAATCCAAGCCCCGGCCACCTATAGCTTTACTTCCTATCAACGTACCCTGGCCTGACGCAATCTGATTTTTGATCAATGGGCTAGAAGTCTGTTTTTGAAAAGCCTCGACCACTCCCGCATAATTTTCTATATGCCCGAAAACAGCCGCACTCAAATCATATTTTCTCTGAACAAATCGTCTGGCCGCCAAACCCATTTCTTTTCGTCTGGCCGCATCATCCCAGAGGCTCCTAATAGCCTGAGCAAAAGCGAGCGCGCCCAATGGCTTAACCAATAAACCATTTACACCATCCTCAATAGCTTCAGGAATCCCTTCATTATCATAGCTAACGACGGGCAGTCCCATTGACGCCATCTCCAGCACAGCCAAAGGAACAGCTTCACTAATAGACGCAAGAACCCCGATATCACTAAGCGCGATCCAATTGCGCAGCGCCCAAAAATCAACCGCGTCATGTATAATAATATTATTCACACAATCAGTGAATGTAGCCAGAGTCAAGATTTCCTGCTTTGTGTTTTCTGAATCCTGTCCCAGAAAAACGATTCGAAAATCATCCCGTCCCATTCTTTTTAAATGATACGCGATCTCAATCAATCTCAATACCCCTTTGTTAGGATGCAAGCGGCCAATAAAAAGCACAACAAACTTACCTTCTAAATAATATTTCTCCCTAATCCTGGCTATCTCTTTCTGGTCAGCCTTGGAGGAATCAAAAAAATCAGAATCAACCAATGTCGTCATCTCTAAAATGGGCTTTATCCCTTGGATCTCGTGAAAAGCCAGTGCCGCAGATCGACATAGTGCCGCCCAGATCAAAGGAAGGTTGAAAAATTCATCAATAAACTCTTTTTCGACACCTTCTAATTGCAACTCGCCATCGGCCACCCATTCCAAATATTGCCGGCCAAAATGATAAAAGGCGATGCTGGGAATATTTTTCAAACCACAAAAAATCAAGGCGTGAGCTTCCCGATAGCTAAATAGCCAATGAGTTACTACTAAGTCGATTCTAAAATACTCATGCAACTGCTCCAAACGTTCCGGCGCGCTCGAAAGGTCCGGCGCATAAATAACCATATTCTGATGAGAAAACTTCTGCTCGAACACCTCGTTGCTCTTGGAATTTTTATCAACAGGATAAATTAAAACCAACCTCAAACCCGTACAAAGACGAAGCATCTGCCTAATCTCTAAAATCAAAAATGTCATTACCCCTGTTATAAAATCTGAATTATAGGGAATAACAATAGCCAGCGTTTTGCCTTTCAAAAAAGTCGTTCTCTGTATAGGCGATACATCATTGTTCTTGTCAGCCTTCAAAGATGCTGCAAGCCTTGACATAAAGGTATTTTGACCAAAAACAAGCTCGGGGTCAGGCTTTTCAATACTGTTATCCTCGTCTAATGGAGAACTAATCTTCCATCCGAAAATATGCTCCCCTTGAATATGACAGCCACTTACCCCGCTGCTTCCGGAATGCCTGAAATGAAGAACCGATTCACCAATTTTGTGCACCGTTGGGATCAACCAACCGGGCCTATATTCAAATTCCTCCAAATAAACATCTTTCCCGCTAAAAAATACGTTCCGCGATAAATTAAGGCCCCCCGCCTGGCTACTATCACATACCTTTATCCCTTTTTTTTGCAGCATGGACAAAGCCGCCTCAAGATTGTCAGTTCCTAATGAAGATCTATGCCTCTTTGTTTTTATGAATTCAGCTCCGCCAATAACAATATCTTTCCACCCGGTTTTATCCGTACTATCCATACCGATCGACTCCATTGATTCACGGACAAAAGCAAAAACATTATGAATATTTGTATGGGGCGCCTTCAAAGAAGGAAATATATGCGAGGCCGCAACAAATTGATGCGCACAACCCAAAATATCCAAAGCGGAAATATCTATAAAAAGCTGCACGCAATCCCTAATACCGTTCGCATAAACACTCATCGTTGCCGGCGCTAATATCGTTGAGCCCGTTTCCAAGCAAATAATGTTTTCATCAACCAATAAACCACCAAAGCGGACATCAGAAAAAAAACGACGTCGTGGTATATGATTATCAATAAAAAAGAACCTCTCATCATCTATAAAAATCTTTCCTCTTCGCGGTAAAAAAAACGCCTGAACACAACCACTCCTTTTGTCCTGATAAAAACCGATTTTATACTTTTGCCTCTTCAGCTGTTCTATTCTAAAAATTTCCATTAAAGAAGCTGAATCTTTAATCGGGCTTGATAAAGGATCTCCAAAAGAATCCAGGATCTTTTTCTTATCCTGTGTTTGCCCATTTATTAAAACCATCTGGGACGAAATAGATTTTTTTAATACAATAATTCTAGCCTCCACAAAAAATCCGCTCGCGTCTGTTACGCGATATTCCTGTATTTTTGTTAAATTCAAAATCTTCAATTCACAGTCTGTCAGCTGCGTTTCATGCACACTGATCTGATTAATAATAACACCTTGAGGCCGCATCGCGGCCACAATCGGAACATAATATTTCTCTACTTCTCTTTCATTAAATCTACCGTCACGCGCCTGCAATACGGGATAAAACCCTCCCCGGGAATAGATCACATCAATCGCATCCTGCCCTCCTTGAACACAATAAGAAGGAAAATAATGTATAAAATAATCACTGACTTTAACCATATCAGCAACATCATCCCTAACGCAATCGCCAACGCCTATCGTCCTAATACCCCTTTTATTTAAATACTGAATTAACGCTATTATATTTCTCGGACCTAATTCAACAAAATGGCAACCTTGTGCGTTTTGCAAACTTCCATAGTGCCTGATTATTTCCCGAATAATATGCCGAAAAGAAAAAAGATGGCCCCTCGCTACAGAAATAAGCTCCTTTTTCCGTACCCCTTTCAATTCCACCCCTCCATTGGAACCTATCTTTTCCGATCTTAGCCATTCACCCCTAAAAGCGTTCTCTACACTAGAAGAAGAAATGCTAAAATCATAATAGTAGCCCACATTTTTAACGCTTCTGTTTCCAACGGATAATCCTTTATAAACGGTATAGGCTTTGACAGGATCTACATGCCCTAGCAAAAGATATCCTCCTTCGTTAACGCTTCTTAATAAAAATTCAGAATCTGTTTTGATATCCCCACAGTAATAATCAGTTATAAGCAGATTAAAGCAGCGTCTTATATCGGCCTGTATGCTCCTATCTTTAAATATATCAGTTTGTATCAAGGAGATATTCTCAGGATAACGATCTTGAAGCGCGATAAAGCTAGGCAATAAAGTATTGTGTGTCTGAATCATTTCTGTATTACTCATGCTTCCATACCCATGAAAAGAAGCCTGAAATATTTTATCCAAACTTTCAGACATGCTTTTAAGGTCTGGAAATATCGGCACGTGCATCGCAAAAATAATGCATTTTTTTAAAATATGTTTTCCGTGAGGCCGTATCTGAAGCAGCTTACCAAAAGCATCGTATATTCCTATATTGCCTTTTCCATCTTGAACAACATAAAAATATAAACTGATATCATCAGCAACAATCTGAACCTTTTTCTTAAAAAAATCACTCCCAAAACTTCTAACAATCTCTTCCATCAAAGCCACCGTTGTATTCCCATTAGCTATGGCATCGTCACAAACAACAATCCTTTCTTTGTATAAAAAATTCCGCATATAGTAAACGATTAACGTGTCAATCTCCCGAAGCCAGTATTTGGAAGGGCTAACCTTCCATCTCTGAAATCGTTCTTCCTCATGATAAGCCGGGTATTCCGAAAAATAAGCCTTAGCGATAATCCTGGCAATCGCCTCATCTATTCTCACTCTTGTCCTCTCAAACTCTGCAGGCAGCTTCATCCACAACTGTTTTAAGACAAGCGTTAATAATAGGTCATCAGAAAAGCCTAAAAGAACAGCCGCATTGGAATGATTTTTATCCTCATCTCGCAACAACTGAGATATCATCTGCTTTTGGTCATCCCATAAAAAACAGCTATAAACACATGCCGCCATTAGTTGCTCAGGCAGTTGTTTTCTAATCGGTGAACTAGATAGCTCTCTACCAAGGCCTATATTTCGTCTCAAGGACTGCGGCGAATCAACGCTTTCCAGCTTTACAAATTGCCCATATAAATCAAACATCTTTAATGCGAGAGCCTCGGATACCTCATTTTCCTCCTTAAAAAGCATTTTTATCTTTTTCACGGCCTCTTTAAGAGACAAAGAAAAAAGATACCCATAATCATTTTTCCATAAATCTACAATAAGCGAAAATATCTCCTCAGCCGCCTCTTGTAGAATAAGTCCTTGAGAAACCAATGAAAAAACCCAGTTCGCAAACTTTTCCAGATAATCCTTTTCTAGTCTTCCCGCGCCCCAACCATAATCTACAATATCGCAATATTCCAGATCCTCCTCGGTCGCTTTTGGTGCCGTACAAAAAGCTACAACCGTTGCTAATAAGCCTAACCTTTTCTCAAAATTTTCCTCTTGTGAATTTTTAGTCGGAAAAACCAATCTGTTTAATAAGCTTTTTATCTGAACAACAATATCCTGAGAAAATAAATCAAACAATATCGCCTGTTCCATTTCCAGAGGCTTGAGTAAAAGCTTGATATTTTCTTCTGTAAGATAGCCACTATCCATCTCTTCTAAAATACTGACACCATTTTGCTCCTGCCAAAATAGCACCATTTTTAAACTATACCCCATGCTCCTAATATTCCCTTCTCTTAAATCATATTTGATACGAAGATAGTTAATGCAGGCATTAACAATAAATTGTTCATTATTCAAGATACCGTTTTCTTTAAATTCCTGCGCTATCCATAACCCACATTCAACTAAATTTCGACCCTTAATATGCCCACCCTCACAACAACTATCCAAATGATCTCTTAACTGCCGTTCATCTTCTATTAGTAAGAACAATTCTACAACATAATGCAAAAAAAAGAGTTCTATGCCTGTCTTAAATTTAAACCACCACTGAGCCCCGTTGCTATACCTTTTTAGCAAATGTTCGCAGTCCTCGTCCTGATCTTCAAACTTCTGTCCCCCATCACGCTTAAATGATTCTCTAATAACCGTTAGGATGACATCTATTTCTCTCTTGTAAGTAAAAATTTTGCCTTGTATAAAAGTTAACACCGCAGAATCCTTAATAACTTGCTCAAAGCCTGCCGCAAGGCTAACACCAACAAATGATTTTAAACCAAAGTCATGACGAAGCAAAAACTCAATTCTCGTTAGAGTGATAGCAGGGATAATTTCTTTGACTTGATAAAATATACCAAGAAAAATATCCAGCTTATCCGCGCGCTCATCATCCGCAAGATCACGATATCGCTGAGAAATCGCGTAAAAAGAAAATTTTACAAAAGGTATGGTCTGATTCCGCTGTGGACGAAATATGACATCTGAAACTGAAATGGCCTGAAACAAAGAAAAATCCCGCATCCAAGAACGCCAAAATTCGCCCACCTCTTCATAGCAGAAATAGACAATTTTCTTTCGATTATCACAGGGATCTAGATAAAAAGTCGCATCAAACTCTATGAGAGCCCCTTTTAAAAAATAAAGACTGAGAAAATCCGGCTGTGGCAGGCACCCTTTTTTATAGACAACAACAAATAATTCTTCTGCGTCAATAATAAGCCTATATTGTCTTAACCCCTCCCATCCAGAGAGGACCTCTTTGTTAAAACCTTCGACCTGTTTAAACAAACCATTGACTTCTTCTGTGCGTCTAGGGAAAACTAAGCTACGCAACAAATCTTTCTGTTTAGAATAAAAATGAGTTTCGCTAAAATGGCACAATGATCGCATCCTTTTATACATTTCAGCATCACTGATTATTCTTCTATGCCCCTTATCAGAAATATCGTAAAAATTAAAAAAAGTCGGCCAGGCCCTTATCCAAGCGATATCCTGTATAAGAAAATATTTTTTTTCTACTATCTTTTCTGGAAGGACATTGCGAAACCAACAAACCTCTAAAACAGCTTTTTGAAATCGTGCCTTTTTTTTCAGGAAAAAAAGAGTATTATCATGAATATCCCCGCGAGTTTCATAAATATAAAACTTCCCCTTTCCTGTTGTTCTATAACAAATCGTTAAACAACCATTACAGAGAGCGAAATAGCCCAAGGGGATGTCAAAACCATCTTTTGTAATAATAATCGCCTTAAACTCATTACTCCCTACAGAAATGTTACAGGCTTCTATCCAAAGTTTTTCTGAAAAGAAACTAACCTGAAAGCGGCGAAAAGGCTCATTCCAAATACCACCCAATTGTTTATCTATTTCAGCAGCCATATCAAAAAAAGCGGCTTTACCAAAGAATTGCTCAAACGACTCCCGGCTCAACTCATTGTCCAAATACATCTTATACATAACCCCATCTAGATTTAACATCCTAACCGCTTCCTCGCCTGTAAATACAATGCCGATTTTCTTACTTAAAAAATCAAGGAGCTCCTGAAAACCGCTATTTTCTATTATCTCCAGAAAATGCTGAGCGCTGAAATCATACCTGATGAACAACCATCTTCTCATTGAAACATTTTTGATTTTTTGGCCTTGCCAATAATTGAGCGCATCCTGCACCTCTTCTTCCAGCCATTCCAACTGCCATTGAGAACTCTCCTTAAGCCTATTAAATATATCACTCTGGCTAACGCCAAAAGCCAGACAAACTCTTACCAAATCTCTCATCTGCCTCATGCTCTTCTCTTTTTCTCTTTGAACCAAAATCTTCTTAGATACAGATGAGCTGACTTGCAAAAACCCCTCTCTCATCTCTGCTATCGCTCCTAAACAATACAAAAACAATAAAACGATACGATCAGATTGTTGATCTAAAAAAAAGCTAGCCGGCAAACTAAAATATTTTTCCTGAAAATTAATTGTAGAGGACACAAGCATCAATCCCCCTATATCGCTGAATGCGTATTCTTTGGCCTCTAGCATCAGCTGAATTTTACTGACGATTTCTTTAGGGGGCCTTATTTTATTCTCTTTATCCAAGAATACATCTATAATACGAGCGGCATTTTTATAAAAAGAATTACGCGCATCACTGTAATAATAATGTGTTATTTCTTCTTGAGTCATCAACAAAACAGCGATCCCCATTAAAAGAAAACCAAAGCCCTTGTTTTGAAAATCAGTTTCTAAAATACGCCATGGGCAATGCGTATCGTCACCTAATAACTCTCCATGTGAAACTGCTACCGCATGATCTCGGCACTGCCAAAGTAGATACCCAAAAACCTCTTCTTCTGTATCCTGGATCAGGAAAGGAAATAATCCATCACATAGATAGCTGCCGGAATATTTTTCATATAACGGCGTATACCTAAAAACGATGGTTCGATTACTTGAATCTTTCAAACCAAAAACAGCTCTATAAAAACTCCTTCTTCCCTCACCTACCGTCGTTATCATAGGAATATCTTGGCCAAAAAGCACTAACTTTTCCGCTAAGGGTGAAGAAAAGCTAACCCCTTCCTCGTGATCCATGGTTGGCTTTTTTTGCAAGGCCTGTTCTAGCTTAAGCAGCTTATTTTCATCCCCGGAAATTTCATCCGTACTTTGCCCAAACAACATGCAGTAATCATAAAAACGGCATTTTCCATGAACAATATGGCTATAGCTCTTAGCCAAGCCCCATCTTAAGTCAACATAACCACGGTCTATTAATTCTTTGACGCGTAGATCAATACCTTCCCAGACATACTGGCCATCAACCCATTTATCAATAAAAAACTGTCCTAATGTTATATCCACAAGATATCCGCCATAATTACATACCAAAACTATAAAATGATGCCTTAGAGCGGACCTAAAAATGGACTGAGCCTTATGCAACCTAACTGTAATCGATTCTAAATCGGTATCTGCAGCTACCTTTGCCGCTAAAAACTCTTGCGTCATAACACACTTATTCTTTAGAAACACAGGAGATAGGGGATTGATTTTCCCCTCCTTCTGGCTAACAATATTCAACAAATACCGACTATAAGCTATATGCCTCGCAATAGCCTGTTCTATATTCTGAATCCTCTTGCTCGTCAAAGAAGAAGAAACCTCCTTATCTATCAACAATGAAGAACTCTTACTTTTTTCAAGAATCTCTTCTATGACTCTCAACCCTTCTTGCATATATTTACTACAGCCAACGATTATTTCTCCAGGAAATATCTCCAGACGCTTACCTATAATGTAGTCATTTTTGGTGTGAAGAATAATCGGAACCTTGATACCTAAATCCCTAACCGCCTTAGCAAAATGATACCCTTTGGTTCCAGGCATATCATAATCTGTAAGAATAAGATCAAAATGGTTTGTTTTTTCTCTTAAATACTCCAACGCCTCTTCCGCGCTGGAAAAAGAGATAACTATTAGTCCTTTTTCTTCCAAATACCGTCTATATTGCTTTCTTTCTAATGAATTATCTTCAACAAGAATAATAACAAGAGGGGAACTGCTCGGGAGCGCCTCTTTGACATCTCCTAATCTTGAATCACTCGGCTGGACAGGATATCTATTGGAAGGCAAACGCTGTAATTCCTCAACACTCATAATACGCGCAATACCACTCCTTTTTACTCGCAACTCTTCAAGCAAAATAAATGTCTCTTCATTAAAAGCAGGATACACCCCTTTAAGTTGGTTAGACGCCTTGCGCTGATAAACAGAATATTGAAGAGGCTCCTCCATAGCCTTGGTTTTTCGGTCACTATGAAACCCTCCGTGCCCAATCAATAAAAGCCCCCCCATAGATAGCTTTGAAGACAAACTTCCTATAGCCAATACTCTCCCTAGGTCAGAAAAACAATTTTCTATTAAGGCCAAATTCGTTATTAAAAAGAATGATTGGCCCATAAAATGCTTCTCCGCATACATCACATCCAATTGCTGATAGGAAAATCTTTCCGGGCGCTCAAGAGCGAACTGTTGAACCTCATTAGGCAAGATATTGATTCGTGTTAACTTATAATCATGATATTCAACAGCTCTAAAGTCGTCCTTTAGCATCTTATACATCATAATATTGCGAATTTTTTGATCAAATTCTGTATGGTTTCGCGCAATAAAACCAAAATCAGGCCTGACGTTTTTCTCGGGATAAGCATGAGAAATAGGAATATTTGAAACAATTTTTCCACCCATATTTAACTGCAATAGCTCTCCGCAAGAATCATATAAAGCTTTATCTCCTGTTGCCTTATTCTCAAAAACAAAAATTTCATACCCAACATCCGAACCAATAATTTTCATTTTAGGAAACATATCCGTCTTGGCGAAATCAAATACTAAATCCATAAGGTTTGACGCGGTATCCAGCCAGGCAGGATTCACAATCTCAGAAGAAAGATGTTGGCGCAACAAATCAAAATCTATATCTGGAAACTTGCTATATGCCCTATCCAAATCATCCTCATCTCCAACAGCTCCTCCTATTAGGATTTGCAGATCATGCCTAAAATTAATAAGACGCAACCTATCTGATATCTTAAAAGAAACATCGCTTTGAAACCGAGAAGGAGCTATGGCATATCCTTTAATAAGAATAGCTCTATAGATCGCATCGACCCTTCTGGCAAAAGAATTTGCCATATCCCTATTTTGAAATTTGGCTGCCCAAAAGTACAGTTTCTGAAGAGAAGGAATCAATGTTAAGTCAAATATTTGGTTCGATATTTCAAGCTTTTTCAGGATCCCAAGGAAGATCCCCATATTTTTCTCAACTTCATCTTTTAAACGCGAGGAAACCTTCTTTTTCCCGGCAGTTTGCGAAAGAATATAAGTGGCATAATCAATTCTCTGATGAAAACTACAAGTTCTATCAAAAAGCCCTGTATAATCAATATCTTTGATCGTGGAACTAACAGATGAAAATGAGCCCAGCCCTATTTTTTTTACTGGCGAGCTGGATAAATTAAGACTGTCCCTTTTAATGTCTATCATTTGACGCAAAGATAACTCAGTTGATATCGTTTCAATAATCAAATGAAAACGTTCCAGCGCGCCCTCTTCAAACACGTGATGAACATGCCCATCGTTCATGAATTCCGCTGTCTTTAAATAAAACGCGCTTTTATGTGCAGCAGACAAAATATCAAAAAGCCCACTTTTAAATAAAAACATATGATCATCAAAGCTTTCATCAACATAACCAAGCAATCCAACAGGATCTATGCCTTCAACAACAGCCAGTTTTTTCATAAAGGCACGCATCGGAACATAACCATATCGGAGAGGAAAGTACCGCCCAACCAAAATTTTATTTTTAAATGCAGAGTCAAACTGAACACGCGTTGGACAAATGAGCAAAAGCGGCTTATCTTTAAAAACAAATTTAATCCAAAAATGTATTCTGCCTTCTTCAGCCATGCCACACTCTATGATAAATTTTAGAGACTTCTGATCTCCGAACTGACGGTTTAAAACATGGGCCAATATATAGGAAAAATCAATGCAGATTTTATTTTCTTTTAAAGCCTGTGCCAGCTCCTCAGCAAAAAAAGCATGAAGATAATCTCGCGTGGTTTCCCAAATAAAACCCTGATGATCATGAAGGCAATGAATAATCTGAGGAATAAATAGATGTGGATAAACAAATGGGGAACACTTACTATCCAGGTTGTCAAGAGATGAAGCCGGCATAGTCAGACAACTTCTTATCGCTTGTTCTAAAATTAGCTGAGACCCTATAAGTGGACTGGAAAACCCAGCATAATCTTTTATTTTATCGCATGCCTGTTCTTCTCCATCACAAGCTCTAAAAGCTTCTAAAGCCTTTTTTTGCCCGCCCTTCAGTAAATTATCATTGGCAATGCCTTCATTGATCCTCCTATTTAAAAGATTTATTCTCCTTGAAAAAGCGGGATGGCTGGCATACAAAAACTCCCACCACCTTGAGGTAACAGGCAAGTAACCAACTTTAAGCAACGCTGAACACAGACTTTGCAAATCCGCTTTTGTAGTAACAGCATAAGCATCTGCCTGCACCTCTAATTTTTTCATGAAAAAATTAATTGTCAGATTTAACAAAGCTTCAAAAAAGAAGTATTTATATATAAAAAGCATAAAAAATAATTTAGTATAAATAGTATCGTTTATTCCAAACAATGAAAGAACGTTTCGACTGATAATTTTGTATAATATTAAAAAGACAAAAGACATAGCGCTAATATTAAGAATAATCGCTTTTAAGAAATGCTTTTTCTTGCTATGCCCGACTTCATGCCTAAGAACGACATACAGTTCCCTGCTATTCAAGCCTAACATAGCCTGATAACTAATAAGAAAGTGAGAAAAACCCAAAAAGTTTATTCTACAGGCATTTATTCCCTTTAAAAAACGCGGCTTCAAAACAGCTATGCTTGACAAAGCTAAACCGCACTCTGCGCTCAAATGCAAAGCTACATTGTTAAATCTTTGACTTAATTTATTTTTGTCTTTAAGAATAGTGGTTCTTAACACTCCAACGAAGTAAGCATACATTAATATAAAAATCCCAATACCTATATAAACAGGCTTTATCCCTCTGAAGCATTCAAAAATTCCATTAAACTGGCCTAAAATATTTCTATTTTTAAAACAAAACCTCTCAAAAGCTTCAAAAAGGCCTTCCAGTTTTTGTGTCCAGATTAAATTTAAGAAAGCTATGGGCAAAACAGCTTCTACTAAGAAGCTAAAAAATACTTTTTTTCCTATAAAACTTTTTATTTTGGCATAGTAACGTTCGCCAATATGCAGCTTCTTTCTTAAAAACGGAGATAAGTTTGAGAACTTCTTAAGACGCAGAATCAAAGGGATAAGCTTTAGAGAAGTATTTACAACGACACCTAAGGAAAAAATCGTTAAGAAAGGATTATTTCTTACAGCCATAAAGACACCAGATAACATGTTAGATGAAAAAAGCAAAAAGCCCGGACGCATAAGCATGGCAGCACAAAAAACGGCAAAGATAGAAAACCGATAACAAAATCCCCCCTCTAAAACTTTATCAAGCGGAGAACTATGCAAAATCGGACTGTTCCCATTTTTTATTTCATTAGGCTTAGGTTGTTTTTCTCCTATTAGAGAGATAATGAAACCGGCTGGCCCGCCCTCTTTGTAAGATAATCTCAAATCATAAAAACCCAGCCTGTTCAAAAGAAATCCAAGAGGCACCAAACCTAAATCGTCACCAATAATCTGACGGCCAGTATTTAAACAGACATGCAAAATAAACCTTATCATCTGCAGCTCATCTTCATTAAAATCCTGAATAAAATTTTCCCGTTTAATCTCATCACTCGGAAAACGTGTTCTCTCCAAAAATCTATGCCAGATAAGCATCCTATTTTTTTTCATTAACAAAGCATGGATATTGCTTAACGCTCTATTCAATAGCACTTTTCCCGTATCTGTTGTTGCTTCATAGCCCCCCATCAAAACAGATAGCATCGCCATAGATTCTGCATGCCAGATATTTCTCAACCTAATCGTTCCTACCGTCAAATTTGATAAAACTTGAAAAATATAGCCCCCTAACCCTCTATTTTTCAATTGCCTGACAGAGCCATCATCAAAAAGTACATCCTGCAACCAAACCCGCCTAATCCATAAATTACTATCTCCCAACACAGCGAATTGGACCAAGGCGCTATCTATGCTCTTTTCGCCCCTTGGCCCTTGTAAACCCAAATAATAATAAGGGCCGTTATAATATGGATTGAAGAAAAATGAGTATCTATCTCCATTTTGAGAATCTGTCCAGCCCGAAAATAAGACGGTTTCCAGATAAGTTTTTAAATCACCAATAATACCTCTATTTTCTTCGCCTCCACAATCCTTCTCAACCGGCGAACTAAACAAATTAGTACTATCCCCTTTAATACTGTTTTCCACCGGTTCCCTATGCAACCGAGCTAAAGCATAAACACGAAACACGATGTAATGAGGATCCTTTAAAACCATCTGTTTTAAAAAACCTTCGACGATAGCCATCCTACCTGCAAGAACATCGTATACATATGAAAAAATGTTTAACTTTTCTCGAAGCCGCTCAAGATACTTTCTTGCCCTGATAGGCCCCATCTGGCCCCAAAATTTTTTATAGGCTTCATATTTAAAACCCGCGTGATGATCTAAGGACATGCTCTGATGGACATACCCGCCTATCTCCAATCCCAAAACCTGAACAAATTCGGTCAAACTGGCACCATCACCAAAAACTTCGACGGTGTTAAAGACACCTGCGTTTTGCCATTTTTCATTAAGTGGCGATGATGAAAGTTTTTCATCCACGGCTTGAGTCTCAATGGCATGAGTCACAAAAGGAATAGATTCAAGAAAAAGTATTTGCGGCGAACGCAACAAAAGAGCATCTAAAGCCTTGCGCGCATCCAAGATAAAATTGTTTGCGTCGTTTTCTGCCACTTTACAAAATTCCCCGGCTGATGACTCTCTCACCCTGCTGATTAATCTATCCAATATCTTTCTTTTTCTTCCGGAGATAGTATTTTTTTTCAGCCCAAGGCTTTGACCTATCTCCTCATAAGTCAACTCCAAAGAATAATAATCCCGCAACAGATTTTGTTCCTCCTGCGGCAATTCACGAAAAGCAATTTTGAGCCATTCAATAAAACGATCAAAATCCACCCCTTCAGTAACACTTAAAGAAGATTTTTTATCTTCGACGGTATCAAAATAATCATTCTTACTTTCTTTAGGTACTAAAGAACCGGCATTTATGACCTTAATGGCTTCATTTTTCTTCTTCCTGTTTGATAAATCTCTTACCCCATCCATGGCCCCATATTTAGCCGCGTTACTAATATAAATATCTAAAGGTACTCCTTTAGCCGGATCAAATCTTTCTATCGCCTGCTGCACCCTACGCAAGACATAACTTTCTAGGTTCTCAGCTCTAATCGTAAATATATGCCTATCCAATAAATAAAAATAGATAACCCTTCTAACTATCGGTAAATAATGATCAAATATGCTTCTTTCTAGCATCATTACGAATTGCGCGGCTTTCTTTTTTTCTCTCAAACATGCTTCCATTAATTCTTGGCCGCTTTTGGCATAGACTATATTTGCCATCCACAAATACCCAACTAAAGAATGCTCTTCCATGAGCTGCCTTAAAAAACCTTTATAATCTAAATATTTTTCTTTTAGGGATTTAATATATTCCGGCAAAATCCCTTTAGAATAATAACGATAAGAAGGATGTGGGTCGCCATTATTGTAAACCGCCACAAAAAATTTGTAAGGATCTCTTGATTGATAATGACGCCCTGCTAGGCGCAATGTACTTAATCTGTTTTCCTTATCTCCTAAATATTTAAACACAATACAATATTTGTATTTGTTTAACCATTGAAGAGGCAGTCTGTCAAAATGCAATATTTCTCCGGCCATAGTAACGAGATAAACAGTTGTAAAAATACGGCCGTCTTTACTTTTTAGCATTTTACATGAAAAACCAGTGATAATTTCCTCCAAAACAAGCGCTGAGGTGCGCTGTAAAGGCTGATGCCACTGCGCTCTTATTTGTTCCATTGGGTCTTTCTTTAAGTCAATAAAAATCCGCCTGTTACGAGTATTGTAATTTCGTCCTAATATCATCATGATATATCGCCATTTTCCTCCCTCTATCCTTACTCTGCATTGAGTATAAGGAAAGAGTAAAGGAATTTGAATATCTGTTCTTTTTAAAAATCCATTTTCGTTTGTCCTCAAACGAGAAATGACATAGGAAGCCTTTTTGCTCAGCTTGGAACTCCCATCGGGAATAACGGAAAAAACCGTTGTTAATCCAGCTTTCTTTAATGAGAAATCAGTCAATGCCTGCTGATATGGGACTTGATACAATCCATGCAGTATCTCCCTGTGCAAAAAAGCACCATCTTTTCCCAGGCGTCCGGCAATAGCATTGTTTACCAGGCCAGAGTGGCTCTCATACACTTCCACTCCTTTAAAAAATAGCATTTCACCGGCACAACGAAGCATATAAAGCCTCACCGGCCTGTTAATATATTGGCTCGGAACAACAGCTCTTGGCTCAACACAAAAATAGACCCGGCCGGCTTTAACCACAAAAGAACCATGAATCTCAAACCTCATCCTTGCGCTACCTTTGCCGCCGTTAATCAATACCGTCATCAATTCTTTTGTTGACATATTGGCGAAGCTGGAAAGATATCTTCCTTTTTTAGCGTCATAGCTCAAGGTCAAAAGTTCACGAAAATCGCTTTTTAAGCCTAAAACCTGATGTACCAAAGTTTGATGTTCCGGTTTCGCTCTTCTTGCTACAACCATAACCGGCTCGCCTTTGTGATATTTCAAGATAAACCATGCCTTCGGTTTTTTCAGCTTTCTTCCAAGGATATCCGGACGCCCTCCTCCTAAGTACAACCCGCCGCTAACATCGCTTAAAAAGACAGGTATAATGGCATAATCATATGATGATAGATCCAGCTCCCTATCTAATGTCACTGTATAAGCTTCCATCCTGGCTTTTGCTATATTAATAATTGGTAAGCTCATACCTACAGCATCTTTTTTGGTTAAAAGTGAGAAAGCACCGTTAAACTCAAAGGCCCGCTCGGGAATAATTCTGTATTTTCCAAACAAGCCCTCAAGCAATAATCTCATGAGAATATAATGAATGGCCTCATCATCATACTTATACAAAGAGACGATAAGCAGCTCTAAAGCTAAATCGCCTACTTGCTGGATAAGCCTAGCAGCAAAACCATCATCTTGACGACATACGTTCAGAAAAGATTCTAGGACTTCTGCGGAGCCGGTTTTTGTGAGGCGTTCGACTATCTGACGAGCAAGATAAAAAGACGCCCCTGGCAGACCTTTCCATAAATCTCCTGTATTTAAAAGCGATAAACTGCATGAAGCAATATCATTTTCTAATGGCGAAGAACTTGTCTGTTCATCTCTCATACTTTTCTCGTCAGAACGTTCCTGGCTATAGGCCAAAGCCATCCCGCCTAAAACACCAAGGCCAATAGTGAGCAAAAGAAAAAACACCTCAATACTTCCACTTAAACAGAAAGAATTATCCACATCTTGATACATGGACAGTAACCAGATTAGCGGACTCGACCCATAGCCAATCACATTAAAACTCCGAACACTAAACCAGCCTGCTTTCATCAAAAGCGCTTCCAATAACTCTCCCACAGAAGCCAATTTGATCATATCATCCTCTAACAAATCCTGCCTTTTAGGCACAGACGGCACCTGGACGAGAAACCAGTCTGATAGGCACATCCCCGCCCCGGCATTCGCATAACCATATCTCTTTGCAACTTCTATAACAAAAGGAGCCATGTTGATCCTTTCGTTATTTTCACCTTTGAAATTTCTCTCTTTTAAAATCTCTAAACTCAAATTCAAAAATCTCCAATGATCAAAAACCAGCCCCGCTTTCTCAACAGCCCTCCTAAACCGCTCAATCTGTGTATAAGCGATACCATAAGCTAAACCGTAATCATTAAAAATACCTCCGTCGACCTTTAGTTTGTCCTCAAGACAATATACTATTTCAGAATTACCCTGTACCTTCTCCATTAATATAATCGCCTCTTCCATCGAGAAATCCTGAAGATACCATTTCGCCGCCTCATCACACATCATCTCTGTTAAAGCAGCCACCTCTGTTGACAAATAACCTAAACCGTAACGGCTGACAATATGGTGCCAGAGCTCATGATTAAGATCCGCCTGCAAAACAATCCGGCTACTTGCCTCGCCAACACTCATTGCCATTCTTTCTAGATGGCCGCCAGTCCTGATACAAAACTGGTTGTCCATATAACCACGGCCTTCTTTAAAACCACCATTGATAAAAACAATAAACAATATCTCGCTGCATGTTTTATCCAATATATTGAAAAACTGTTTCAGATTGGATAAGAGATAAACCAGTTCTTCTTTTATCTCTACATCGCGGTTAGAATGGCTCAACAACACAAAAACGTCTTCTCTTTGCCTTTCTTTCAAATATTGACGAGTATTTTTTAAAGACGAAAAGGCTCTGTCGGCCTCAAGCCATCGTAAAACATTAACCATATTGCCAGTAAGAACAAAATCGCCCCTCCTGATAACAGACTCCAGCTTTCTCAAGGAATCCAATGCCATAATATCTACCAAAACATCAAAAACCTTCCCTTTAACCGATTGATCGACTTTGGGATTTAACACGATTCCCTCAAGCCTGTCTCGATTGTCTTCAAAAATCTTTCGAGCGTCAAAATTGTTTTTTATCAAAGATACTAATATAGCCTCCGTAAACTTTTCATCTTCGCAATTGTCTTTTAAAGCTTTCTCTATGTCTGCATTAAGAAAGAATAAATGCAATTTCTCATGGGATGATTGCTCCAAGGCCTGTACTATTTCCAATTTAAGGCCTTTATCGGAGTCCCTGAATAACTCCAAAAGCGAAGAAATATCGTTCTCGTTGATAAGACGACTGATATCCTCGTCTTTCACGTCCCCCCTCATTCTGACCATAGGCTTGCGCATGATGTTCATATTCTCAACAATCAAACAATGGCCCTGGGGACAGGTGAACACCTGAGGTTGACAGACCGTCCGAGGCGCGCAAGCCGAAAACAAATATACAGACAGCATCGTGCCAATACAAAACCAGACAGTAAATTTCCTCACAAGAGGGCTTACAATTAAAACTGGCGAGAACTTCAACGGCGAGCTAGATAAATCAATATCTTGTTTTAATCTATCTATAATCTCCTGCCTCTCTTCTGCCGCCTTTTGCTGCGTCAAAGCCATCCCGCCTAAAACACCAAGGCCAATAGTAATAGAAAGAAAAGCTGCTTCAATGCTGCCACAAACCCTGCTATCCCAATAGGATACTCGTCCCCAAAACACGACGCCGATAGAAAAACCTAATATGCCGCTCAAAAATATTTTTATAACGGCAGATTTCGCTCTCATAAAAAAAGCTGTCAGGAAAACGATGACGAAACCAAAGGAGACGTGAAATAGAGGAACGCCCATCATAAATCTTGATAGTTCGCAGAGGTTTTTTACCGCGTATTTAACCCAAGGATCACCATAAAGTTTTGGAGAGCGAATGAAGATAAACATTTTTAAGAGTAAAGTACTCTTAAAAATAGAATTATCCAATAATCTTATAATTAAGTTTTTAAGGTGAGCATGGCGCTTTATTAAAGGGGAGCTCTGACATGAAATAAACAGCAAAGACACAGATAGCGACAATGGCGGCGCGTGAGATAAATATTCCAACGGAGAAGACGTCTTAAAAATCTCACCCAATCTAATCAACAAATATGAACAACCCGGCCACTGATCCTGCCGTTCAAGCGAAGGCTCTAAATAAGGAAAGATTTTGCCCCAATTGCTGTCTGGATAAAGCCGCCAAAGAAAACGAGGATTAATAGGAATAACTTGCCCATGAAAATCCTGAACAGCTAGATAAAAATAATTACCTGGCCCAACAATAACATCCGTGTTATCGCTATAATTATAGCCTGAGAACTCATGGTAAAGACTAGAAGCCCTTCCAATAGGAGAGATATAATTGTCTATCTCTAGTGCATCAATATTAACAGTTCCTGACAAAATTGCGCTCATTTTATCCCATAGCAACTCCTGATAACACATAAGAAGGCTTAAACTCTCCTTGGGCCTATGCTGTTGAGAGGCTTCAGCCACCACAATGCGCTGAATTGCCGGCTCTAAAACCTGCACGAGGCGGGCGTAAAAATCAGCTACCTGATCTAAAAACGCGTTGATTCTTCCCTGATCAGAATCTGATAGTAATGTCGCCGCCACGTTTTTTGCCAAGAGATTACACGAAAAGTGAACCTTCTTACGCAATAAGCTGTTTGACGCAATGTTCCCCAATCTGGCTATTCCAACTTCATCGCCAAACAGAACTCCCTTGGTAAATAAATGCGGCACCCCCATGGAATACTGCCCCATACATTCCAAAATCTCTTCCAAATCCAAATATAAAGATGGATCATTGTCGAAATCAAGCCTTACCATCCTGACTTTAGGGCTTAGAAATGGAATAATTTTTTTTGCCTGCCAAAGCGCCATATTCTCCATTTGTTTACGCGTCATAAACATGCAATGAACGCACTGATGCGCGCAGCCGCTTGCTATACGCAAAAAAATCCTTTTATAAAATACAGAATGTTCCACAAACACCTTAAAAGCATCACTGAATTCAACAGTATCTTTGACAGATTCTAATCCAACAGGACTAGAAACAAAAATTTCACTATTAATCTTTTCAACGGCCTGTTCAAGCGTCATATCCAATCTACTTAGCGATCCTTCAACCATTTCGCGAAAATGATTTTTGCTCAAAGTGAAATGAATCCATCCTAAGCCTGTAAATACATAAAATAATCTAAGCAATACTACCTGCGCCTCTAATCGTTCTCCAAAACCGCTGATCACATCATTAAGTATGGCATACAACGCCTCGCCACGCATATATTTAAGCCCTCTTAAGGTCTTGAGCCAAATATTAAATGTAGCCCGAAGAATATCTTCCTTACCCAAATCTTGCGCGATCTGCGCTCTTATCTCTTGCTCCTTAATATAAAAATTTTCACGCAATAATCGCAATATCCGTTTTTTAAGCAAATCCCTAAAAATACCCTTTTCTCTATTTCGAGCAATAAAGGGAAACAGGTCCCGCATCTGTTCAAGATCGTCTATTTCATCTGGGGCCTGATATGAATACAAAGCCCTCGCCTTTTCTGCCAAGACTTCTTTTCTGATGAGTATGAAAGAAGAGCTAATAACTTTGAGCCTATTCACTAACACAAATACAAGTGATTTATTTTTTTTCTGGAATCCTTCTTCTCTCCTGCCACAATAGAGCCCTTTGTCAACATTAAAAGAAGCGCCATACTCATCCTTGAGGCTTTCATATAAATCATTTTCTGAAAAAGACAATAACACCTCTATCGCAATGCCGCGCATAACAACCCTGACTCTCTCTGCCAGTGCGCAAGCCTGTAAATGCCTCCAGTTTTCAAAACCAAGACTTCTTATATATTCGAGAAATAGGTGCTTATTGTTAGGATAGTCTAAAGAATCCATCAAATAGCTTTGCGAAACAAAAGGATGTTCTATTAAAAAATCAAAAATGTCCCGATCCTGAAAAAGAGGAGACGACATATAATCACCTTTCTTGTGATCCAGAATTATCTGGCGCTCCTCATCCGAAAAGAAATGTTTTTCATAAATACTTCTAACCAAATCATGCGCGCGCGAAACGATGGCTTCTAAACGATCTGCCCCGTCAGCCTTTAAATAATCAAAAAAACGCGACCAAAATACCTGAGGCCTCATAATTTCTATTGCCTCACCTGCCACCTGCCTTGACAAATCATTCATCAAAAACGAATAAACATTCAACTGACAGCGCTCAGCGAGTGTTAAACTGCCACGATGATTCACATAACCAAGATAGGAATGATAATTCCCAAATACAAGCACAAGAAAAATAAGATATGCTAAATCAAATTTTTCATCTCTAATAAAGCGCTCCATGCAAAAGAGAAGCCCTCCGTGTCTTGCTTCATAAGAAGCGAGCAAAAACGCCTCCTCTTCTAAACCAACCCTATTATTCCAATAGCCTGTCCTTAAAGACGAATCCTGTTTTAAAACAGCATTAACAGCCGCGTCCCTTTCTTCTTGGTCACTATTCCATGTCTTGCCTTCCTTGCGCATCGCGAAAATTTTAGCCTTAGCATACTGCATCTGCTCGTAAAAACACCTAACAACATTCAGCCATTTATAATCAATTTCCGTCACGGTATTAAATAATGGCAAAATCTCACTGGCAGGTAACTGATAAGGGCACAGAGACTTAAGAAATTTATATTCCTGCTCACCACCATCCAAGGAACTTCGGGAATCGATAAAACAAAGACTAGAAAATTGTAAGCCCAGTATGCGCCTTACTTTCATTTCAACTCTAGCCGTCCAAATATACGTATTCAGGTAAGGCCAACTTGTCCAGGTATTTTCATCAATATTACCCAAGGCCATCTTATATTCTCCCTGATCAGGATAAACAGATAATAGTCGGCCGGCAGGCATAAAAATCTCAAACAAAAGAACTCTTTCTAATCTATCCAATTCTCTTTCTGTAATTTCACGCATACCTTTCTGAAATGATTCCCCATGAAAATTCGAATTCAATTCTTTAGCCAGATTGACAAGTCGACCTAAATCAACAACCTTACCTAGCTTCACATTCTGGAAAATATCAAAAAATAATCCCGCCATACTATCTAATAATGCCTGATTTTTTAATATATGACGATCAACAAATAAGTCTTTTAATTCCGGCGGCCGCTTTGCCTGTAGACGCGCAATTTCATCGGCGTTAAGCGGTGATGAATTTAACAGATCCGCAGCATCTTTTCTAAGATCCCATTCCTGCAGCATCATTTGCACGCTGATCAAAAAACGAGAGATTGCCCGCCGCTTGCCTAAAAATTCTTTTGCTACAGGCGAACCAAATACCAAGGGGCTAGAAATCTTATATTCATCCAAAACAACAGAATAAATATCCAAAGAATAATCTTGGACAAATTGGAGAAATTGCTCAAAAACTCTTACCCAACGAAAATAAGGCTGGTTCTGATTCAAAGGCATCTGAGGGATTTTAAAAATGATATCCCACTTATAAGCGGCAATAACATTGTTAAATAACTTCAACATACACAAAACATCGGAATAAGAATCACACAAACTCCTCCACCTTTCATAAGAAGCGCTCGAATTTTCTTCCAACAACAGAATAGTCAAAAGAGGTAATTCTTCTGGCCAAAAAGAGTCTAAACAGCGCATGTCTTCATAGAAACGCGTCCCCTTTTTAGACCAAGTAGGATAAAAAACACGTAATCCTTCAGCTAAAGCAATCCTCATTCCATCTTTCGGCTGATACCGGTCAAGCGGTTGATCCTTGATCTTCTCTAGATAAAGATCTACGTGGCAATCCTGCATGCCTGGACAACAATGATTTTCCTGCGCCAACCACTCAGCAAAAGGCGTTTTGCCTATTCCATGATGTCCAAAAACAGTAATACCTATCCTTTCATGTGATAAAAGCATCTTCTTTATTTTGTTAATAAGCTTTGTATAAGAAAAGATGAGATTTCTGATTTGATCATCCTTTAATTCATTAAATAATGGATTTGTACTTCTCAAGTAGTTAGAAAAAATAACCATCATCCGCTGCGCTTCAACAGGAGAAGAATACTTAGCTCTCATAATAAACTCGGCACAACCATCATAAGCAAATTCAAATAAACCAGACCCTCTTATTTCCCTGAGAAAAACATGAGGCCATTTTCTTTCATGGATAACGACAATCCCATTTTCATTCAAAAGACCATAACAATTGCCATAGACAACGAATCGGGCTTTTTGAGCTTTTTCAGAAAAAATCATCTCAAATGACGCATCTTCCAATTCCGATTCGGTTATTCCTTTATTCTCCTGGCCTACTTCATGCAAAGACCTTTCTATTAAAATGACATCGAACTTTTGCGCTATTCGATCCGCTAAATTTTTATCCGCCATATCCGCACAATAAATAACCGTTTTTTCTGCCCCTCTCATCTCCTGATATCTTTGCAGCACACGCGCGACAAAAAAATTACGATCCAATAAAAACCAACCGGCACTTCCTTGATTAAAAGTACAACAATAAATACCGTTAATAATCCCACACCCAAATAAAGCTACGCAAGACACATGAGAAAAACGCCTAATCAAATCGCTAACAGGCAACTGTATAGGCGGATTCTCACACCGACGCGTAAAAATAAAATAATTGTCATAATAACATTGAGCCACAACCTCAACAAATAGGTCAAAATATCTATGACAAAGAAGGAAATCGTACTTAAGCCCGTTAAAGATATGGTTTTTGATATCCTCGCATTGCTTCGATATCACTTTATCATCCGCCCCTAACTCCCTACTTATCCAGGAATAACTCTCGCGCCTCATATCTCTGCTCAGATAATAACCCAACTCTTTTTTACCTAACTGATGTCGTAGAAATATCTTATGTGCTAATTCAAAAAAGATAACGGCCATCCCGGCTTGGCCGATCCTTCTTAAAAAATCCATTTGTTCTGGTGTTAAATTAAAATCGACACCTGCCATTAAAATAAATCCCGCTTCATTTAAGATATCCAGACTGTTCAATCCGGAAAATTCAAGAGGGGAACTCATAATAACCGGTTTATCGGAAATTCTCATGGATGGATTAATAAGCGGTGAACTTATCAGAGAATCATAAACCTGATGCAGCTCTTTTGGCCCCTCAAAAACAAATACATCCGGCCCCAAAATATTGATCCGTTCATATCCTCTTTTGCTGATTAAATATATACGCTGAGGGAAACGTGCGTAGGGCTTGTCATAAAAAGGAGCTTTCTGAATAAAGTTAATGATCTCGTATAATTGCGCTTCCGGCGATAAACACTCATCAACGATAATGTCATCTTTCTTAAAAATATTCCACAGATCATGAAAAACCGTGTCGAGATAGTGGACATAACATTTATTCTTCTCTTTTTCTCCAAAATAATTAAAAGCGAGATCATAATCTCTGCCTTCTCTATTATTGGCCCAGCCGCCATAAAGAATCACTAACCCCTTATCGGGATATACATTGTAATCTAGATGGCAAAACAACCCGTCGCCTTTTATCACACGTTGCGCGGTCATATTCAACGCCAACATGATATTCCTTATGGCGCAAGCCGTATAGACTCCTTCGCGTTTTTCCAAGGGTTCTTCAATATTTCTATCACCATAAACAATAACTCCAACCCTATAAAATGTCTCCTTTACAGGAAATTTAATTTTTACGCCGAATTTTCGCATGGTCTTTACAACATTAATCCCAATGCTTTCCATCGACAATAAAGAATGCATGGGGACACGGCAAGGGACAATACAGTCTGAACATAATTTGCAAGACCCCCCTCCAAATATCAAGGTAGAATAATAACCTTCCTGACGTAGCTCTTTAGCCCTCTCAATCAAAATGTTGTGTAACCGCTGACTTGACAATAAACCTAATTTTTTCCATTCACTCGGATCACCAATATCAAATTCAGCCGTGTAAACCTCTCCATATTTATAGCCAGCGATGAGTGCCTGATAATACCTTGGCTCTTTTACAAATGGCGGGCATGACGGACTTTTTCCAAACCGCTTGCAAGATCCGCAAGCCTTTCTCACACATTCCTGGAACATCAAATCATCTTTGGGCACTATCTTAAAATTTTGTAAATCCTTTTCCATAAAGACATTTTCATCAATAGGTGAAGATACAATCAAGAAACCGCTTATATCGCTATACTCATATCTCTTCTCCTGCAATAAGCTCAGTATGCATGTGCTGATTTCCCGCGGGAGTTTTAAGGTGTCATCCTCATTAAAGAAAACATCCATGATGCGTGAAGCATTTTTATAAAAAGCATTGCGAGCTTCACTGTAATAATAATCTGTTCCTTTTTGCCGCATCAGAAGGGCAGCAAAACCCATCAAGAGGAAACCAAGCCCTTTGCTTTGGTAGTCTTTTTCAAAGATACGCCAGGGACAATATGTATCATCACCCAATAGCTCCCCATGAGACATAGCATCGCCATCTTTGCGATACTGCCAAAGAAGATAACCTAATGGACGTTCATCTTTTTCACTACCAAGAAGCAAAGAAAACAACCCATCGCAAAAATATTCACCTGAATGAGCATATAAAGGCGTGTGCCTAAAAACATAGACTCTGCCATCACTATCTTTTATACCAAAAATGGCTTTATAAAAGCTCCTCTTCCCTGCACCAACTGTCGTAACTTTTAAAATATTTCTATCAAAAATACTAATTGAGGAGGCTTCAGATCTAACCAGAGGAGAAGAATGTAACTGTGCAACTTTACGACGCTCAACACCTTCTAAAGCTTTCTTCCTCAAATGCTGAAAGCTTTTCTTCCACTGATCAACAGGCTTAACCATCACGTAGCTTCCGCTGACCACAGCATTCGCGCCACAAACAAATAACATTTTGATATTAGACGGCTTAACTCCCCCCTGCACATGAATCGCTTTTAAAAACCCTCGTTTTCTCAAATCTTGAATCTTTTCATAAACAGCTGGATTCAATCGTTCACCAACGCCGCCTGTCGGAACAGCCGTAAACATCACCATGTCCGCCACCTCCAAGACAGCTTTTGAAAAATTACAAACGTCTTCATCTAATTCAACAATAACGCCCGCTTTTACATAAAAAGACTTGATATGCAAAAGAGCGCCTATGAGCTCTTCTTCATTTGGAAAAGCATCGTGATGAAGATGTATTTGCCGAACAGCTCCTGTGTCAATAATCTTACGAATACAATCACGAGACGGTTGCCATAAACTCAACTGAACATCAAATGGCAAACGTATGCCGCGTTGTCTCATGGCTTGGATCAACTGAGGCGTAAACTGCTCTTTAGAATAGGGTTGCAATTTATTTGCGTTTACTCGGCCCGTACGAATATAATAATCTGGTTCTCTGATATCAAAATGTACCATATCAAAACCCGCCTCTCTGATATCAGGCCCCACATAGAAAAACTCCTCATCCGCCACTTTTCCCAAAACAGCCAAAGGCGCATAAATGCTAACACAGCTGTCTCTTCTTTTGATAATAGAAATAATGACACCGATAAAAGTTGTCGAAATACCAGCAATAACTCCTATGGAAGGAAAAGCGTACTGCCGAATACTCGCGTAAACCTGAACAAAAATTGGTGAGGTATTTGTGATCGTTTGAGTTTCAGAAGCTGTCAAGTCATCTAAAACTTTATAGCTGGCCATCAGCGTAATCATACTAACAAAAGCGATCGCAATAATGCACCAGTTAAACATAAGGCTAAAATGCCCCTCTCTTAAATAAGCCGCTAGGCTCATCACAGGGAATGAAACCAAATAAGCGTAAAATAACACATCCCAGCTACCCATAAATCTTTTCACGCGATCTTTATAAATCTGCGCGGCCGCGTAAAAAAACGCCGATAAAAATGAAAATACAAAACCGATATAACGCAATGCTTCAACGCCTCCGCCATGTTTAACAGCAACAATGACGCCAGAAATTCCGGCAACAGCAAGCAAAACGCCAAAAATCTTTCTAAAGCTCAGGTCTTCGCGAACCATAAAAATCAAAATCAACGGTGAAAGTTTTCCGATAAGTTCGGCAAACAAAGGCGAAATATAATCTAATCCAATGTAATGACAAGGAGATGCCAGCCATTGCGCGAAAATGATAACTAGGGCCAAAGCAATAAATTGCTTTTTACTCGAAATATTTTCAGTACCTCTTAATCTGCCCCACTTGAATCCCCTCTCCGTCACAATCTTATAAAAAACAACCATCCATAAAGCGTAAAAATAGTAGTTCGCAACAACACCTAGAGGAGTTGCACCAGACGCATATAAACTTTTTGTTAGGAAAGGCTTAAAGGCAACAAGAGCAGCAATGCTAAAGGCCAATAAACCGCCTTTTATTTTTCCTGAGAATATCTTGTAACGGATAAATTTGTATATTTTTGTTAAGGAACTTTCCTGGTAACGAAGGTGAGGGATGGGCGAGCTGGATAAATTGGAACCGTCCACTTTATTACGTCCTAAAGAACAAACAGATGATGAACTTATAATTAAATGATACTGAGAACCTATAATAGCGGTATTTTCACAATGACTTAAAAAGCTAAACATGCTAACAAGGCTAGCTATCTGTAATTTTACCCGATAAGGAAGGAGAAGCTGACTCGGCTCTAAGGAAACGATCGGATCCAGCAAAGATAACGAATTCATATATTGAAGCTGAAAAAGCCCGGCCACCCCATATTGTCTTAAGTAATTTCTCCAGATTGATATTCCATGCCTATCTCTGTCCTGTTTAAAATATTGCCTAAACCCACGCATAAATTCGCGCTGCTCCAATTGCAACATGCTCATATGCAATGTCTTAAACTCATATCCAAACGCTCCTATCAATCTTTTCTTTTTACTCTGATAGGCTTCAACAACCTCTCCTATATTATTATAGCCAACATTAGATACAACTATTTCCATCCCCCTTAATTCTTTAATAAAACGCATAATCTCTAGGAAATCTAAATATCCTAAAACTAAATCCAAGTATCCAATAAGATTTTTGGCATGAACACCTATTTCAGTTATTAATCTGGATAGCTCCCTATCCAGATTTAAGTAACTAAATAAAAATTCCATCCCATCCCTCTTGCTATATAGAGCCCTCCAGAAACCATAATAAAAATCTACTATTAAACTAGCCTTTTCATTTAAATATATTGGTTCATCAACTGCCAATACATTTCTATATTCATCCAACTTCTTCCTGAATTCCTGGGCTATAAATTCCACTTCTTTATGAAGCTCTGAAATTTGATCTAGCGCTGTTTGAATCTCAATTATACTATTTTCATAAATCGCAAGGGGGAGATGGTCAAAAGATATAGGAGAGCTCGTGCGGGAGAAAAAACCATAGGATATCGGTGGGCCATGAATAGGCTCATCAAAAATCATGAGCCTACAAATATTAAAAAACTCAAAAAAACCAGTGAAAAAACTCCATCTGGCGTGCTTTTTTAGCAATAAACCAAATACCTTAAAAAGAGGGCTGTTCCCATTTTTGAGAAGCTTTTCTGTCTTTGCATATTTCATCGGAGAACTGCTATTATCTGAAGCCGTTTCTCCTTCATGACGTGATAATCGCAACAACTCAAGACAGAAAACCTCCCCTAATACAAAAGACCCTGACAATAAACTATAGAAACCAAAACAATAAAAAACAATAAGGTGCTTAAGAATATCTAATACCAAAATGGTTCTATGGTACCCTCTTTGATAATAATTAAATGATAATCTTTGCAATAAATAACCAATACTTACAAAAATAAGTAGCGCAGCAACTCTCAATACGGCTGTTAACATACAAGACAGAAGAATCAAACTTGAAGTTTCTAAAGCACTTGAAACTGGATTCTTAAAATGCATTGTCTTTATCAAGCCCATGCAAGCACTAAGCCCTTCCTCCATATACTTATTGTAGGCTACAACAAATTCGCCGGGAGAAATTTCTAAGCGCCTGCCAGCAGTATCATTATCTTTGGTATGAAAAATAATGGGGAGCTGAAGTCCTAATTCCCTAACGGCTTTAGCAAAATAAAACTCTTTTGTCCCGGATATACCACAATCCGTAAGAATAAAATTAAAAGAACCTCTTTTTTCTTTTAGATATTGTAATGCCTCATCCGCATTAGAAAAAGAAACAACTTTTACTCTTTTTTCTTCCAAGTGATGTTGATACCACTGCCTTTGCGTTGAGTCATCTTCAACAAGCATGCAGACAACTACATTGGAGTTAAGTAAACCAGGCTGATTCATTTTCTTTTCAGGAAAACTTAAAATTGTGCTTTCAAATTTCCCCTTCTTTTTCTCTTGAATCATAAGATTAAAGGCAGACGTTAACATAATGTCCACAGAGATTGATGCCATACCCGAAACAATATCTAATCTGTTATCGGGACGATAACAATACACTTGATCTGCGGTTACATCTCGAAGGAAAAACACCCTTTCTGCACAAGAATATCCTATCTGCCAAACCTTATTGCAAGCTTGGTTCTCTCTGATAATTCCTATAATCCTTGCAGCAATAGGATTGTCTCTAATCCTACTGCGCAGTCCACAAATCTTGGATACGACATCCGTTATAAAATGCTTGGCATCTATCCTGTAAAAATCTACCACACGGCCCCAATTATTTACCAGCAAGATCAATAACTGTGAACCCTGCCTTGAATTCTTCGGATACATATAAAAGCTCTGAAGCTTACCATTATTGACCTGAGGAATCCTAATCCCATTGGATCCTGTAACTTCCATAAGGTAAACAACCTCTTTATATTCTTCAAGGCAAAAACTTTTCATGATTTCCACTAAAGGCTTGCGGCCAACCCTATCGGTTATCTTCTTCATCTTTTCAAAATCTTTCAGAAATAAAACAGTGGCGTCTTCAATAGCTCTCAACTCGTTGGATTTTGATATCACTATCCGGCTCCCTTTTCTTGGCCAGATTCTTACGACCCGCATTCCAGGCGTATCAATTCCAGCCCATCTTAGCAAGCTGGTGAGCTCTCTTTTCGTGTCCTGGACCTGTCTTAAAGGCGAAGATGTTTTATTCTTTTCGTTAACCAACGCCTCCGGAAATTTTTCCAACAAGACTTCCATATCAAAGGGATTCTTGCCCCAACGGCAAACAAAGACATCAAATAAACCATTATCCCAATCAGAAAGAACAATTGAAATCAGGTCCATGCCTCCTTCTGGACATTCGTTACCTTTTGTTTCATGCCTCCTTATCGCAGAAATCAAAAAAGAAAAAGCATGGGCATGATTAAAAACAACCGTTTTTTGTCCCTGCATAATTTTCAGAGGATTTTTGAGAAAATATAACCATAGATAATCCCAAGGCAATACCTTTTCTTTCTCGCTTTTAAAACTGCGAGGCAAAGAAGAAAAAAATCGCTCTCCTTCAATAACGGCTGTTGAGAGAAGACTCAACCGTTCGCGCACCTCCCCAGACAATCCTTTAGCCGTATCTTCGCCTGAGATAAAAATGACCGTTGGTACACCATTAGCTAACTGGCCATGCCTTGCCATCAAAACCGAAAGCTTATTCAGCATCTCAGGCCTACTCATGTTATTTCCTAACTGATACATACACATTTCCTGCCCTATATTTATAAGTGGAGAACTCAAAGAAGTCAGACTAGATGAAACCTTTTTCCATATGCCATCAACTCGCATCTCCTGCTCTCGGATTATATTTTTTAAAAAGCTGATAAACGCGGGCCCGGCCAATGGGCTTGAGCTTATACAAGACTCGCCGCCATCTATTTTCTTGGCCTTGCGCTCAATTATCTTCCATTGCCCAGATGAACCACTACCTGGCTTTTTTACGACATAATAAATCCCTAAATGCCCAGCAAGCGTATCACCCTCATCTGGCCTTACATACGCAGGAACAATTTCACCACTGACTTTCACCCCTCTCTTCTTAATATTATTTGACCTGATAAAGCCATCCATAGCCTCTCGCAATGATTCGGCCCGGCCACAAAGATAAATAATGGCACCCTTCTCACGTAAAATCATTACTTCATCTCTCTTTGCATATTTTTCAGGAACAAAAATAATCCCTCCTTTAACAAAGTCTATTAAATTATGATTTATTTGTGAGCTAAATCTTCTGCCGGCAACAACCATCGAGCCATTATCATATAAATATGGACTAAACGCGTATTCTTCTAATATCTTTTCTATAGCAAATAAGATCCCGACAACTTGACCAAACCTTTCCCTAAAAAGGCCTCCCCCCATAAAATGAACCCCCCAGGAATACAATCTGGCCCTTCTTTTACGCATGGCCGAAGGAATTAATACACCCGTCCTAAGAAATTTATACTTTTCCCAAAGGATAGGGACCCCTGACAAATCTGAAAAATTAACCATATGAATCAGGTAGTGACCGCTCCAATAATCTCGCATACATTCAGCATACTCTTCTAATGTTTTGCAATCCTTACCATCATGTGGCCCTGGCATTTGCTCTACAGCTACCCTTATTCTCATAAGAGCAATATCTTCACCTGCTTTTTCAACAATTTTTCTGCAATCATCTCGCTTCATCCAGGCCCTGTTCAATTTAATATTTTCCCATATCCACTGAATCCTCTCATTAACAAATTTACACAATGACCCTAAATACTCAATAATGTTATAGAAAACAGCTAAACCTAAAATTACTATTTCTCCTCCTATAACAAGATTCTTTATACTTATCCATATCAGCCTATTTTGAATAACTGGCGAAGAAGGCTTACTGCTTATTTTATATGCTTGGCTTAGAACATGCATTTTGCCCTTGCCTCCTAATTTATCTACCTTGTAATTAGAACACGCGCGGCAAAAAATGTAATCTTTCATTAACTCCACATTAAACCCGTTTTGTCGAAATACACCAATCGCTTCCAACAAACATCCCCAAACCATATAAATGACGCGATTATCATCAATTCTTAAATTAAATTCCTGATTAATTTCTATCATCCTTTCAATAAATTCATCCCAATCAGCTCCTCTATTTTTGGCAAAACCACCAACATCTGGCTCTCTTCCCCATAAGCCTAGGAGTTTTTTATACATAGCAACTTTATTAATGTCGTAAATAGTATAAATCAATTCAGCTCCGGCCAAAGAAACGGTTTCTATCCCAAATAAAGAAAACTTTTCCGTTAATGTATTCCAGCCGCCTAACGGCGTAGGCGTCCCGGGGTTTGTCAGAGCAATCAATATAGGAACGTTAAACTCTATCTTGTTAATTTTCGCAATATTCTCAACCAACCGTTTATAGTAAGGGCTATTTCTATCTGGTGAGTACTCTAATAAAAACGCTACCAATATATTTTTATTACCCCTGATCAAATTATAGATTTCTGTTTCGTGCCCGTTCAACTCTTTCAAGGAATTAAACCCTTTGGCTATAACTTCAGTAATATAGGAGCCTAAATGCATAATAACTAAAGCTTCATTCAGACTTCTAAACGCTTTTCCTTGAAAGTCATACCCCGGCGGGAAGATATAAAGACCTTTCCCAACGCTGTTTGCTAATCTTGCAATAAACTCTTCTGCCGCAATATATTCATTTATCGGCGAGCTTACCTTCATAAAGCTACTCCCCAAAAACTGTGCAAGCTCTCCATGTTCTTTTCCGTCAGAAATCAATGGCGATGACAAACACCCAGCAGCAGATTCAAAAGCACATGGATTGGGCTTACCTTGAATAAGACTAAACCGCGACTGATCATCATAAAAAATTAAAGCATTTTTTACATCTTTATTTTTTCCATCAACCACCATAAGCCTATTAAATCCATCAATAACGACCCACTTATTTGCTGATAGTTGTTGTTTCCTTTGGCCGGTTATAAGAAAAACACCCTCTCTAATAGCCACACTTTTCTTTTGCGAAGGATCATCTGGATTCAAATAAACTAAATAATCCCTATTCAATAAATCAGCTTTTTCGATAGAAATCCACTTTCTAATTCCCTTTTCCTTAACTTTAACATCCAGGAGAATTCTCTGGCATATCCGGCAAATCACGGGATTCTCTATAGAATCCAACCGAAATAAAACACCTCTATCTTGTGCCTCTTTTGCAAACCAATTCAAAACAGAAAATCCGATACCTTTGCCCCGCAAAGAAGGCCATATAACAAAAGAGCCAATCCGCACAAATCTCGGAAAAAGGGAATACTCAACACAGCCCGCAAAGTGCCGGCCATAACAAATATCCATTCTCTGCGGCAAAACATATGGCCTGAATAACCCCTCTTTTTCCTTCTCCTGAAGAACAATCAACTTACCATTTCTAGCATTAACAAACTTTACCCGGCTCAACCAATCCTCGCATGTGTAAAAGCGCTGCTCCAATAATTGACCATGAGAACCAATCACATTCTGAACCCTAGCCGTCTTTCTACTATGCTTTTCTAATCTGGCAATCGGAGAGGACAAAGAGAAAAACTCCCTAAAACAGCCTTGCGCGCGCTTAAAAATACCCGGCCGAAAAACCGTATTATCATTTAAAAAAGAGACTGATGGACATAGCTCTACAAAATAGAATCGAAAACCTTTAATTCTAAAAGGAGATACATGCATTGCCCATGCTGAATGCGCAGAAAAGTCTTCAATCAACGGCATATTTAAAGGAAATGTCCAACAGTTGCCATATCTGTGTGCGCGGGATAAAACAGGAATACGCAATTCTTCATCTATCAAGCCAAAATCACCAATCTGAATAAGGCCCAATGGGCTAATAACCTCTTTTATATTATCCAGAAAAACAAAAACTCCATAATTCACAGGCATGGACACATAGTCGCCCGGCAAAACTCTCTCCACATATTGATAACAATCATAAGGAAATTCATTCCAATCAACAGGAAAATACTCGCAAGTGCACTTCCCTCTTTTAGTGGACTATTTGTTAAGAGAAAATTTTCTGTTTTTCATATTCAAAAGGACTCAAATATCCAAGCGTTGAATGCGCCCTTTTGCGATTGTAATATATTTCAACGTATTCAAAGATTCTTCTTTTT
>JBDREX010000017.1:0-17297 GCA_043819345.1 Candidatus Omnitrophota bacterium | reverse complement strand
TTCAAAGTTCAAAAAGCTTTAATGCTCTAAACTGATTGGATTATTTGTTTTTGTTATTTGGATTTAAATTATTTGAAAATTGTTTCGTGCTTCAACATTCGGATTTTGGGTTTAGGGTTTTGAGTTTTTCCTTGTGTCGTGTGACTTTGTGTCCTTGTGACGGTATTTAATCTTTTAATTATGCCAACATATTCCTACATCGCTAAAAAAAACCTTAACGAGACGGTTGAAGGCATTATTGTTGCCGACACCCAAGAGAGCGTTATTGACAGGCTGATTGAATTAGGCTTGACGCCTGTCCGTGTTGAGATGATGCAAGAGCCAGGCCAGAAGCCTCAACCTTCGCCGCAAATTTCTTTTTTTTCACAGGGAGGCCTTAATCGTAAAGATTTGACTATTTTTACAAATCAGCTTAAGAGCCTGATGAAGGCAAAGGTTGATTTACTGAAGTCATTGAGCATTTTATATGGCCAGGCTGAAAAAGATAAGCTCAAAGCCCTTGTTTTAGATATCCATTCTCGGATAAAAAATGGCGCGACTTTTTCAAGTGCTCTTGCTGAACATAGTTATTTTTTTCCAAATATTTATATCAATTTGATTCGCATTGGGGAGGCTTCTGGCCGGCTGGATGAGGTTTTAGAAGAGCTGGACCGGTTTTTAGCGAAAGAGGAAGAGTTTAAGATGCATGTGAAGACCGCCATGGCTTATCCAACGCTGATGATGGTTGTTGGCGTTGGTGTTCTTTTTGTCCTTTTTACGTATGTTATTCCGAAATTGAGCTCCATTTTTGTTGATTTTGATTACGCGTTGCCATTGCCTACGCAGATTATGTTGAATATTAGCGCGTTTTTTACAGGATATTGGTGGGCGATTTTAGGTGGCGTAGGTGTTGTATTTCTAGTGATTTTTGGGATGTCAAAGAGTGAAAGCGGCCGAGCGAAGCTGGATTGGATGAAAATACACATTCCCGTTTTTGGGGCTCTATCTTTAAAACAGTCCTTGTCTCGGTTTTGCAGGACGTTGGCGCTTTTGATCAGAAGCGGCCTTCCCGTTTTTAAAGCGTTGGAGGTAGCTACCCCAACACTTGAGAACGCCGTTTTTATAAAAGATCTGGAAGTTGTCCGACATGATGTTATGGAAGGAAGTTCGTTAACAAACAGCATGAAAAAAGTGGCTTTTTTTCCGTCTTTTCTTGTGCAGATGATTTCAGTTGGTGAAGAAGGGGGCAAGCTGGAAGGTGTTTTAAATGAAGTGGCCAATATCTATACACAGGAAACTGATGCGCGCTTGAAAGTTATTACGTCTCTACTTGAGCCTGTGATTATTCTTGTTTTGGGCTTAATCCTTGGAGGCATTGTGATGGCGATGCTCTTGCCGATATTTCAAATTAATCTACTTGTAAAATGAGTTTAGTTTTGAGGTGACGATTATACATTTTTCGTTTACTTGAAACGTAAAAATTATTAGTCATGAATACACAATTAATATTAGAGATTGGCAGCCCGTGGTTAAAGATGGTTCTTTTCAGGGCCGGGCTCGGAAGTTCTACAGTAAAAGCGGTGTATGCGGCCAAATTGGATGTGTTTTCTGAAGAGCATGTCACTGCACAGATCAGTGCTTTTTTAAAAAAAGCTAACATGCTCAAACCTCATAATATCATTATTTCATTTTCTCGTAATGCTGTTACACTTCGTAACCTTCGTATTCCTTCGGCGAATTCTTTCGAGATTGATGATATGATTAAACTCCATGTTGGCCGTCAGGTGCCTTATGCTAAAGAAGAGATTGTTAATGGTTATCGTGTGACAGGCAAGGATAATGTGGGCTATTCCAAGGTTATGCTGGCGGTGATCCACAGGGAGAGTATCCGCAAGATTTTTCGTATTTTAGAAGGTGCCGGGCTTTACACAGATAAGGTTGAGTTAAGTTCCGATGGTGTTTTGGCCTGGTTGTGTAAAACTGTTAAGACCCCGGCTTTAAAGCCAACGGATGCGTTTATTGTTTTAGATGTCGATTTTAATTTTACAGATTTTATTGTGGCTACTTGCGAGAACATTCTTTTTAGCCGCGTTGTAACGCAGGGTTACGAACAGATTCGTGATGAGTCAGCCTGGCCAAAATTTATCGGCGAGATGAAACAGTCTATGGTTATTTCACAGGGTGAGGAAATTATGCACAAGCCGGTTAAGATATATTTGACTGGCGCTGCGGGCCTTGCCAAAGGCCTTGCCGGCAAAATTGAGATAGAGTTTAATTTGCCCGTTGAAGTTGTTTCACCTTTAGTGGGCTTGAGCGGTGCCAAAGGCATTATGAAGGAGCCGGCAGATATTTTTGATACGGTATCTGTTTCAGCATTGTTTGGTTTGGGGCTGGATCCGGTAAAAAAGAAAATTAATTTTGTTTTGCCTGAGGCGCAAATCCGCAAAACTTTAAGAGAGCGCCAGCGCGATCTCATTTTTTTTGGTTCCGCGGGCATGTATTTGATTTTAGTGATTTGTGGTATTTATTTGGAAAAAATGGCTAATCGTCAGTCTTACCTGGATCTTTTGAAGGACAACTATCGCAAGATTTCTACCCAGACAGAAAGCCTCAATGAAAAACTTGAACGCCTTAAAAAGATAAAATCAAAGTTAGATATAGATGCTACAGTTATTAATTATGTTTATGAGATTTCACGGCTTATTCCGTCTGAAATTGTGCTCAAAAACTTTGATTTTGAAAAAGATGAAAAAGTTCTTATAAAAGGGCGGGCCCGTGAAATGTCAGACGTGTTCAAGTTTATTACTATTCTGGAGGAATCTCCTTATTTAAAAGATATTCAATCGCGTTATATGACGCGCAAAAAGATTCAGGGTAAAGATGTTAATGAGTTTGAGCTGATTTGTCTTATTGAAAAGCCAGGAGAAGAAAAAAAAGCGGATAAATCCGGAAAAAAAGGCAAGAATGATAAAACTGCCTCGGAACGAAAAGATGAATCTTAAAGAAAAAAATATCTATATCCTTTATATTGTGGGAGTAGTTTTAGGAGGTTTAGCCGTTCTTAAAATTGTCTTTTCGCCTTTTCATGCGAAGCTATCCAGTTTAAGCCGTGATGTTATTTTGCAGGAGTCGCGATTTAAAAAAGGAGTGAGCCTTATTGAAAATAAAAAGGCGATAGAAGATGAGTATAAGAACTATGCCAGCTATTTTTCTTTGCAGGGGTATTCTGATGAAGAGGCTGTTGCTAATTTTCTGAAGGAAGTTGAAAAGGTCAGCCGGGAAACAGGTTTGACGGTGTTGGATATGAAATCACAGAAAGACGCAGAAACAGACAAGTTTTCTAAACAATATCAGATTAAAATAAAGGCGGAAGCGAATATGGAGGAACTGGTAAAATTCCTCTACAAATTAAGTGAATCGCCGCTGCTTTTTAGTGTTGAAAGGTTGATTCTTGTCCCTAAAGGAGAAGATTCTGCTGTGATTGGCGTTTCCATGACGATTGTTGGCGTTTCGTTTAAATAATCTTAATTGGTGGGTTGGTGAGCGGGCGGACTGAGTCCGTAAGCACACCAGCCGGCTAAAGGATAGAAAACGGAGGAGAAACAATGATGATAAAACAGAGGATAGGGCAAAAAGCAGGTAATGGTGGTTTAGCGCGACGGGGTTTTACCCTCATTGAGATTATGTTGGTTGTTATTATCCTTGGGATTTTGGCGGCGATGGTGGTTCCTCGTCTGACAGGGCGTTCCGATGAAGCACGGCGCTCTGTGGCAAAAACAGATATAGAGTCCAGCATTGCATTAGCGTTAGACCTTTATGATGTAGATGTGGGTTCTTATCCGGATTCTTTAGATGACTTGCTTACGGCTCCGTCAGATGCGACAGATTGGAAAGGCCCATATTTAAAGAAAAAACCGCTTGATCCTTGGGGAAGAAGCTATATTTATAAGTATCCTGGTGATCACAATGAAGACGGATATGATCTTTTGTCTATGGGAAAAGATGGTGCTGAAGGCGGAACAGACGATATTACGAATTGGGAAACTGATTAGTGTTAACAGGTTGGCGGGTTTGCGGGTGGGCGAGTTGAAGAGTTAAGCCCAACAGTTGGCGAAATAAAAAAGTTGAAATGAAAAAAAATATAATTGGCGGTTTTACCTTAGTGGAGTTGCTTGTTGCGGTAAGTGTGATAGCCGTTGGCATGGTGTTTGTTTTAGGAGCCTTCAGCCGGTGTTTATCATCCTCGGATGTTTCTCAAAAGATGATTCGGGCAAGTTTTTTGTTGTCGAATAAAGCTTGGGAAATTGATTTAGAGCATGCGCAGGATAAGGGTAGCCTGCAGGGTCAATGGGAGGGTGTTTTTGAAGCGCCAGATGAAGGTTTTTCGTGGACTCAGGTTGTGACAGATGCCTCCGCGGCGGCCTTAGGTGATGAGGCCTATGTTATTGAAGATGGTTTTAACGCGGAAATAATTTCTGTGGGCTGGGATCAGGCTCATTCAGCCCGCAATCTTTCTATTTCCAGATATGTTAAAAAGGGAAATGAAACAGTCCTGTAGTGCCTATTTTATTGCCAGATAGGTAAAACTTAAAGCAGGGCCGGGGTTAGTGTATTGGCGGGTGTTTGTGTTGTCGGGTTAACGGGTTAAATTCATAAATCCGCATACATATTTATCAGTTAACAGGCCCAATAGTTTTGTAAAAAAGGACGGCATTGCTTATGTTGTGGTTAAGAAATAAACGAGCTTTCACATTTGTAGAAATGATGGTGGTTTTGGTTTTGTTTGCCGTGGTTGGCGTTTCTCTGTTTTCTTCTTTTATTATGGGAATGAAAGTCTGGAAAAGGGTTACCGACACAAATTTTGCTGAGCGTAAGGCTTTGCTGGGTATCGCGCGCCTGTCAAAGGAGCTGAGAAGTTGTTTTGGTTACTCTAAAATTGGTTTTTCTGGCCAGGCTCACAATATAACGTTTGCGAATATCGTCGGAGACAGGGTCATTAATATGACCTATATTTTTATTCCTGATGAAGGAATTGTGTACCGGTATAATACGAGTATGGAGCAATTGTTGGGGCTTCAGGAGCCTGGTTTGCCGCGAAAGATTATTTCCGGAATAAAAGATTTTACTTTCAAATTTTATGGCCCGGATCAGGGGACGGGCAACTATACTTTCTTAGATAATTGGAATTATACGATTTCTGGTATTCCTGCTGCGGTTAAAGTTTTTTGTTCTGTGGATGACGATCATGATCTCGAAAAAATTATTTCTATTCCCATCGCACAATAGAGGAAAAAATGTAGCGTCTTGTCACGGCCGGCTACAAAAAAACCGTGGCGCTATTCTTTTTATAGCTATTGGAACTATAGCGGTTTTGTCTATCCTTGTAATTGGTACAAGTTCGGCCGTGGTGCAGCAGTTAAAATTGGCTAAATACATTACGGACGCGGATACATCCTATTGCCTTGCTTCCTCTGCTCCTGAGATCGTAAGAGCCTTTTTGTATAATGATTCTACTTCTGGACAGGTTACGCTCTATGATTTGCGAAAGCGTTCTATTCCTTTGGATGGCAGGAGTCTTGAGATATCCCTTTTTGATGAGCAGTCGTTGGTGAATATTCATAAAGCCGATAGTACAATGTTGTCAAAGCTGCCCGGGTTAAGTGATGATGTTTTGCTTGCGGAGGCTATCGTTTCAGCTGGAACTAATTTGGTTGTGAAAGAGGATATTCTGTTGCTAGAGGCAGCGACACCGGAGGTTTATAGCGCCTTCAAGGACGCGATAACGGTTTTTGGTGTTGGTGCTGTCAATCTTAATACCGCAAATGCTTTGACGCTAAGCTGTCTTGGGATGGATGAGGACCTTATTACTAAGGTTATAGAATTCAGGAATGGCGATGATTCTCAGGAAGCCACGGAAGACGACAGGTGTTTTGATAATGTGGCCAATATCGTAACCTCTTTGGAATCATATGGTTTAAGCTCAGAAGAGATAACATTGCTTAATACATTGATTTCGGCAGGATATTTGGCGACAACATCAAATTTTATACGCTTAGATATTGTTGTAAAAAAGGCGGGCAAAACCTTGGCCTCCTATATGGTTGTTATGAATCTTAGTACTGCAAAACCGGCCTTTTGGCGCTCAACCTAATCCTATTGTTTTCTCAAGGTTTTATGAGATAATACAGGTTAATAAGTACGCGAGTTAACGGGTTAGCGAGTTTACGAGCTTAACCGGTTTGCTCGCCAACACGAACACTCGCTAACAATTTTTTCTTATGAGCTACTATCAAATTTTAGGATTAGAAAAAGAGCCTTTTTCAACAAGCCCTGATCCGGAGTTTTTTTATCAGTCCCGGGAGCATCAGGCGGCCTTGACACGCTTGTTGATTGAGATACGTCTGCGCCGCGGATTAAGCGTTATTTTAGGTGATGTTGGCACAGGCAAGACAACGTTATCACGCAAGCTTTTCCAAATGCTGCGCCTCAGGGAGGATACGATCTTTTTTATGATTTTAGATCCTACCTATGAAACGGAAGAGGTGTTTTTGGAATCTTTGCTGAGGACATTTCAGATTCAATTAGATACGCCAAAGCCTTCTATTTTAGACATGAAGGAATCCTTAAAGAAATATTTGTTTCAGAAGGGTATTCAGGAGAATAAAACGGTTATTCTTTTGGTTGATGAAGCGCAGAAATTGAATCAGTCGTCTTTGGAGGTGTTGCGCGTCTTGTTGAATTATGAAACCAATGAGTATAAGCTTTTACAGCTTGTTCTTTTAGCGCAATTGGAACTATTGCCGAAGATTCGGGAAATGAAGAATTTTATGGATCGTATTAGCATGAAATATATCATCAATCCTTTGGATGATGTTGAAACAAAAGAGATGATTGAATTTCGTATTCGTCAGGCGGGCTATCGTTCGTCTTTGCCGCTTTTTAAGGATGACGCGATTTTCGAAGTTTATCAGCAGACGTTGGGTTATCCGCGCAGGATAGGCATGTTGTGCCACAAGGCTTTGAAATCCCTGGTGATGGACAGCAAGGTTGTTGTAGATCAGGAAGTGGTTAGAAAAATAGTTGCTCAGGACGCTTTATAAAAAAAATCACAGATGCCAGAACCGTCTCTAACGCCGGAAGAAAAACTATTAAGAATAATTGAATCCAGCCCTGGAAAAATTCCAACCGCTGCCCGCGTGGCCCGAAAACGCGCGGATATTAAGTTTACGTTTAAGGATTTAAAAAATCGGTATACTGAAAAATTCAGTAAGTTTCTCAATATTAAATCTGTTAACATTTTGTTGGTTTTTTTGAGTGCTGGTTTTTCTCTTTTTGTGATTATAGATTTTTTGGCGGGTTTACCGCGAATGACCAATGTTATGCGCCTGGAATCAGATGCCAAAAAACAGGGTATTGGTGATGTTAAAGTTGAACATCTGCAGCCTCTTGCATATTATCTTCAGGAAATAACAGGAGGAAATATTTTTGATTTACCTGTGCCACAGGCTGTTTCTCAGGAACCGGAGCCGGAGCCTTTGCCGCAAGAGTTAACGAGCCTGGCGGAAAATTTAAGTTTGGTTGGCATCATTTGGTCTAAGCCCCCACAGGCTATTATAGAGGACAAAACCGACGGAAAAACTTACTTGGTTAATCGTGGCAGTAAAGTGAAAATCGCGCGTGTAAAAGAAATCTTGAAGGATAAGGTTGTCTTAAGCTATGATAAACAGGAGATTGAGTTGAAGTAGAGTAGGGTTTTCTATTCTGTTGATAGGAGTACCGTTTTATTCGTTAATACCTATAGGCTGGTGAATTGTGCTATAGGCCAGACAGGCGTGTAGAAGGAGTAAAATTTAAATATGGACCGGCAAGAAATAAGAAAAAATATATTCCTTTCTTTTTTTAGTGTTATGGTTTTGTTTGCTGCGCTATGTTTCTTGCGCTTGCCGCAGGGCTTTGCCCAACAGGATGCTCAGCAGGAAGAGGAAGCGTATGGACAAGATGATGGCTCTGCCCAGGAGCAGGTTCCATCGGGCTCTGGGGGAGCGTCTATTTCAGATGCCAGCCCCGGCAAAATCTCTTTAGATCTAAAGGGAGTGGACATCGTAGAATTGTTTAAAATTCTTTCTGTAAAAATGAAAATTAATATTGTGCCAACAAAAGATGTTACGGGACGAGTTAGTGTTTTTTTAAATGACGTTACATTTGAAGATGCTTTAGATATTATTCTTATTTCTAATGGGCTTGCGGCTGTTCGGGAAAAAAATATCATTACGGTTATGACGCTTGAAAAGTATATGGAGATGTATGGCCGCCCTTATAAGGAGACGCGAAAGGTTAGGACGATCAAATTAAAAAATGCCGCGCCAAAAGATATTTTTAATGCTTTAGCTGAGCTAAAAACGACGGTTGGCAAGGTTATTGTTGATGAGGCTTCAGGCACCGTTGTGCTTATGGATATTCCTGAGAATCTCGATCTGATGGAAAAGACAGCTCGTACCATAGACGAAGCTAAAGAAGTAGAAGTTTTTGAGCTCAAATATGCGATGGCTGAAGACATCAAAGCTCAGTTGGAGAATGTTGTAACGAGCGGGCCCAGCCGGGTTGAATTAGATGTGCGGACTAACAAAATTGCCATTAGTGATTTGCCGGACAAGATGAAGACGATCAAAAAAATGATTGAGGCTTTTGATGACGCGACAAAACAGGTTTTAATCGAAGCTCAGATTGTCCAGGTGGCTTTGAATGACCGTACACAGATGGGTATTGATTGGGAAAAATTATTTAAAAACGATAATTACAAGGGCATGGACTTAAAAGGTGTTTTTGGCCAGACTTTGACGAGTTACGGGCAGTTTACCATTGGGACCATGGATGATTATAAATTCAACATTGTTATTCAGGCTTTAAATTTATTGACAAAAACAAATATTTTATCACGCCCACGTATCGCTGTCTGCAATAACGAAGAAGCCAGTATTTTAATTGGTTCCAAAGAAGTTTATTTTTCTCAGACACAGAGCCAGTCCACCGTTACGACGACAACGGCGGAGTCTGTTAACTACGTGGATGTTGGCGTAAAGTTGAATGTGACACCCAGAATCACAGAAGATGATTATGTGATTATGAAAATTCGTCCGGAAGTCAGTTCTGTGCGTGAAACGGCTACATCTCCTTTGGGCAGTGAAGTGCCTGTTGTAGAAACTTCAGAAGCGGAAACTACCGTGAAAGTGAAAAATGGGGCCATGATTATGATCGCAGGGCTCATGAAAGAAGATATTCGCTCAACGACTAATAAAATCCCTATTTTAGGAGATTTGCCATTTTTAGGCGCTTTGTTTAGAAATACCGATGATCAAAAGCAGAAGACAGAGCTTGCGATTTTTATTACTCCTCGCATTATTACGGGTGATGCGCCGGATATAGATGCGACAGGAGAACAGATTAAGGCCCAAGGGGTTTTAACGAAGCGCATTAAGGGACGCAAAGCTTAAAAGATTGCAAAGGGCATTTTATGACTAGAATAATTATCGCAGTTGTGATGGCTATGCTTGTTTTTGTGACGACAACAAGCCTTGTCCTCTATAGTGGTGAACTTAACAAGAGTAAGCTTTTGCGTTCAGAGACACTTAAGACGTCGGAGGATGCGCAGAAGGAGATTGAAAATGTGCGTCAGGAGCTTAAGGAGGAACGGAGAAAAAGTTCAGAGGACAAAAAAAAGCTTCTAGATCAGATCAACGCTAATATGCAGGAAAAGGAAGCAGCCCTTCAGGATAAGAAAAAATTCGCGCAGTATTTTTATGATGAACGTAAAATATCATTAGTCGCCAGTGAAGATGTTGATGTTTTAAGAGACGAATTGGCCACTCTAAAGAAGGATTCTCGCCGGGAAATTATCTTGATGCAGGAAGGGTTTAAAAAGAAAAAGCAGGATTATGATACTAAAATTTTGTCATTAGAGTCCCAATTAGATAAGGCCCGTAAGCGCCTGAATACTGAGGCCGACAGGTATCATTACAATCTCGGTGTTTTATATGTGCAGAATAAGGAATATGATTTAGCTATTGCAGAGTTCAAGAATGCTTTAGGCTATAACGAAAAAAACGCTCAGGCTCACTACAACCTGGGAATTATTTACGATGATTATTTTCGCGATGTTGGGAATGCGAAATATCATTACCGCAGGTTTTTGGAATTAGATCCCACCTCAGATGATGCTGAATCCGTCAGGGAATGGTTGTCCGTTATAGAAGACTACAAATGACACATTTTCCCGCTTTGCGGGATCCCGTTAAATTTTTTATTGTGCGGGAGAGGCCAGACGTCAAATGCGTCATTTGAGCAGAGCAATACAAATACATATGAATATGCGGTTAAAGATCGATTGGAAGATGGCAATAGGGTTTGGAGGCCTACTGTTTTTGATTATGGCCGTCGGATTTATCGGTATGAGCCAGATTCAGGGATTGAGTAAAGTTATTGCCACTCTCGCCAAAACAGACCTGCCCAGGCAAAACGCTGTTCTTGAGATGAAATCCAGTAATTCTAAATATGCCATGGGCATACGTAATTATATGTTTTGGCAAGGCAATAGATATTTGGATGCGGCCGGCCTTGTGGGAAAGCTTGATATGGCCCAAGAGGCGAGTACTAATTTTGACAAACATCTAGCTTTTTATTCTTCGTTGGCCACAGATAAGCGGCAAGGAGAATGGGTGACCTTTATCAGGCAAAATGAAGATGCTTTGCGCCGGGTGGGAGATAGAGTCGTTTTTTTTATTGATGAGGCAAATCAGGAACAATCTACAGAAAAAAAGAAACAATATGAAGAGTCTATTAATCGGCTTTTAATGGACTTTGAAAGTAAGTTATTTGCTATTGATGCTTTTTTAGATGATCCTTTACAGCGGTTTAATATTCAAGAAATTGATAGGCGCCTTCAAATAGCTGAGACAGGCCGGCAGCGCTCTGTTGCGTTTTTGTCCTGGTCGTTGGTAATAGGGCTTTTTCTGGGTACGCAGACAGCTTTTCTCATTTATCACCGCAGTAAAAGCGAGATGAAGCATCGCGAGCTTTTGATGAGGAAGATTATTAGAGTCGAAGAGGAAGAGAGAAATAATCTTTCTTTGCAGGTACACGATCAGATGGGGCAGGATTTAAGTGCGTTAAAAATTTATCTGGGACTGATTGAGCAGGATTTAGCGCCGGAACTTAAAGATGCACTTGAAAAAATTGGCAAAACAAAGTCGATTTTGGCTGAACTTATGGATAAGGCACATAATATTTCGGAGCTTTTGAGGCCACCGGAATTGGATGACATTGGGCTTCCTGAGAGCATTGAAGCTTTGGTGCTGCACTACAAAGAGATGTCACAATGCGAATATGTTTACGATAAGCCCCAGGAGGAGATGGGCTTATCCAGCGAATACAGTCTTTTGCTTTATCGTGTAGCACAGGAAGCTTTGACTAATATTGCTAAGCATTCTCAGGCCAAGCATGTCAGTGTGTCGTTAAGAAAACAGCATGAGGATGTTGTTTTAGCTGTTGCCGATGACGGCGTAGGTTTTGATTATAGGACATATCTGGATAAACCGTTGCGCCGAAAAGAAGACAAGGTTAAAATTGGGTTACATGGTTTAAGGGAGCGTATAGAATTGTTTGGTGGGCGTTTAAATGTTGTTACAAAGGCAGGAGAGGGAACAAAGTTAGAAGTCATTTTACCAATTCTTTAAAAGGTGGCGTATGCTTTATAAAATTTTGATTGCTGATGATCACGATATTATTCGTGAGGGTATCAAGAATATTTTACAAAAAACAGGAGAATATGAAATTGTCGGCCAGGCATGTGATGGGCAGGAAGCGCTGGAAAAGGTCGCCGAACTTAAACCGGATATCCTTCTTTTAGATATTACCATGCCAAAAAAAAGCGGACTTGAAATTCTAAATCAGGTTACGCGTTTGAGTCCGCAGACAAAAATTGTTATTATTAGCGTTCATAAAGCAGATGCCTATGTTATGCAGGCTTTAAAATCCGGGGTTAAAGGATATCTGAACAAAGAGAACGCCGCCGATGATTTGTTGCCCGCATTGCGTAAGGTGACAGCAGGACAAGTGTATTTAAGCGCGGAAATATCGTCTTATCTTATGGATAAGGCCTCTAAAGGTACACAGGCGCTTTCCAAGACGTCGGATTTAAGTGAACGCGAACTGGAAGTATTTCGTCTTGTGGCCGAAGGCAAAACGGCCAAAGAGATAGGCGAAATTCTTTTTATCAGTGCCCGCACTGTTGAAAACTACAAAAATAATATTTTGAAAAAACTGGGATTGCATAAAACAAGTGATCTCATCAAATACGCCATTCAAAATAAAATCGTCGATCTCGACGACTAACCCATCAAATGACACATTACCAGCCTGGCTGGTAATGTGTCATTTGATGATTTAGTTACCTTCATTTTATTCCTTCACTAAATCAAACAATTAGGGAGGGAGTATGTCTGAAAATAACCCGCATTACCACACGTCTATATCAAGAATAAGAGAACGCATATGTTTTAAAGGCGCCGTGTATCATATTACACAACGCGCTCCCGGCAAGGAGAGAATTTTTTTAGAAGACCGCGATTGCTTAAAATTTTTAAGAATTCTGAAAGAAGCCTGCCAGGAGTTTAATTTTGAAGTTTATTCTTTTGCTTTGATGCCGAATCATGTGCATCTTTTGTTTTCGACGAATGAGGAGAATCTTTCCGGAGCAATGAAAAATATTTTTGAGTGCTATGCCAAATATTTTAATAAAAAATATCAACGCAAAGGTCATGTTTTTTGCGGTAGATTCAGGGCAACTCTTTGTTCTGATGATTTTTACCTTTTATCTTGCAGTATCTACATACATCTTAATCCGTACAGAGCTGGATTGTGTGTGAGGCCGGAAGATTATGAATGGACATCTGTCAGATTGTATGTACAAGTTTTGAAAACATCCTTTGTTATTACCAAAAGAATCTTATCTCTCTTGGCTAAAGATGAGAAAGAGGCGCAAGCGATGTATTTAAAGATTTTATCACAGAGTATTTGTTTAGACATAGGTTTAAGTTTAGAAAAGCGTTGTGTGAATAATGCTATTGCCCAATGCACAAGAGTAGTGAGGGAGATATGTGGTCATGGTGATAAAAACGAGGAGATAAAAAAACTCATTGAAAAGTTTAAAACAGCTAGGTATGTTACCGATTTGAAAAGCCAGCAGGGTCGGCGATACCTTATTGAACAATTACTTGCTAATGACTATTCTCGTAAAGAGATAGGAGAGATGTTGGGGATCAGCAGGTCAACGTTAGCTAGGACTGTTAAGCGCGTGGCCAAATGACACATTACCAGCCTGGCTGGTAATGTGTCATTTGGGGTGTGATGGGGAAGAAAAGAGGTAAAAATGGGCTATTTTGGCCTATTTTTTGTTAAAAAGCGCTTTTAAGGCCTGTTTTTTAGTCACAGGCCTATTTTTTTTAAAAAAAACCAGGATTTTGGCTTTGGACAAATAGAGTAGTTTTAGCAAGCATAAAGTGCACTTTTACGGATACCTAAATATATGGGGAGATGTTATATTTACTTTGGAGATGAGAAAGATGAACAGATACAGGCATACAAATATAAACAGGCTCATTTGGAAGAGAGGTTTTTCTGATAAGAAAAAAACTCTTTTCAAGCCAGCAAGTTATGTGTCTGAAGAAAACATGCTTGCCTATTTCTTTATGATGTTTTATGCAGATGAAGTGGCTGAATCTATGGGTAGAGTTGGCATGCAGATGGATCAAGTGGAAGGCCAAATACACTTGGCAGATTGCCTGCCTAATTTGAATTTGATCTATTTAAAATGGAATACAGGTAAAGCGCAACTGGCCAAGAAGAGCGGATTTTTAAAAAAATTCATATTTACTACAAAAGCCGCAACAGCCAAAGCAGTTAATTTTATCGCCGGAAAAAAAGTAAAAATATGTTTTGTCTATTCAAAATACTTTGCTATAATTAAAAAGTACATCACAACAAAAAAGTCCAGGCTAGTTGAAAGTAACGTGATAAACGATTATTTAAAATTATTAGTTTTCCTGGATCGTAAAAGCAGGCGATGCTTTTATACTCTCCATTCTTTTCCCTTTTTTAAAACAATCAAAAAATATTATCTTCAAATGACGCATTTGACGTCTGGCTTCTCCCGCACAATAAAAAATTTAACGGGATCCCGCAAAGCGGGAAAATGTGTCATTTGGGGGGTGGGTGTGTGTTTGCTTTTAGCGCTGTTGTTGCCGACGGGTGTTTGCGCTGAAAATGTTAAATATGATTCACTGCTTGTCTGGCGTGCCGACGGAGCAGGAGATTACACTATGCCTGTTATCGCGGCCAATAGCCGTTATGTGAGCTTGCCGGTTATTGTTAGTAAGAGCCTGATTACTTCTGTGACAGTGACGTGGGCATTTGAAGGCGAAGTGTCTATGGAAGTAAGTGCTGACGGAGGAAGTCATTTTACACCGGTTGTTTGTGGTTTGCCTTTAACAAAAGATTTTACGCAAGGCACTAATTTGCGTTGGCGCGCGACGGTAGGTTTAGATAGCAGCCTTTCGGAAGTTCGCATAAGCTACAAGGATGCCTCAGGCCTTGAGGGCAGTTTTGGCACGCCTGAGTTATCGGGGTTTCCTTACCGAAAGAAATTTATTATTAAAAACACCGGCCTTCAACCACTTTATAATTATCAGGTTAATCTAAAGCTGGGCGAGGCAGATGAAATTTTAGATGCCGATGTGCATTGCAGTGGACAAGCAACAGGCGATTTCAAAAGTATTCGTTTTACTCTTGCCGACGGAAAAACACTTATCCCTTATTATTTAGAGAATATTTCAGGAGCATCTGACAAACGTGTGGCTGAATTTGTTTTAAAGATCCCGCAGATTCCTGTCGGCCCATTACCTCTTTATGTCTATTACGGCTCATCTCAAGCGGAAAATCTTTCCGATGGGAGAAAGGTGTTTGATTTTTATGATGATTTTAAATCCGATGAACTCAACAAAGACGTTTGGCGCGAATCATTATTGTCTGGCGGAAGTGTTGCGATGGATTCAGGGGGCCTTGTTTTAGATGCCGCAAGTATTCTGACGAAAGATTTTGTATTTCATAGCGGCCTCATTGAATTTTCATCCACGCTTGTAACCGGCAATGAAGCCCGTCTTATTATTAGGCAGGGTGATAGCCAGCTTGGTACGGATAAGAGCCAGGTGGCTTATTCTTCAACATATAGCGGAGCACAGCATTGTATTGCGGTAGGTGATATTGTAAAAGCCAATGAGCCCAATGCTGTCACACAGGGTGTGACTTATGATTATAGTGTTAAGGTTTTAGGCGATGAAATTACATTTGAAAGGTATTCACAGGCTTTTGGCGAAAAACAGGCGTCTATTACCTATATAGATACCAATGGATTAAAGGAAGGTTCTTTAGGGCTAAAGGCGGCTGCTGTTGCGCGTGGAGCAAATGCCACGGTTTTTCATTGGGTTCGGGTCAGAAAATATGTTGAGCCTTCACCGATTGTTGACACCGAACAAACAAGCGAAGAAGAAAAGGTGAATAGCGCATATTTTGATGGTATCGCGCTATCAGCGAAAGGCAATCTTGTTGTAAAAGAAGGATACAGAGAAGGTATATACATTACACCTGTGACACTTGCGTCACTCGAAGTGCGTATTATTTCACCCAGCTGGGAAGGTGAGGGTGCGCGCGTGGATATTACTGCTGATGGCGGAAAGAGCGCGTATTTAAATTGTGACAATTTTAACTATTATTATGCGCCCGAGGGAGATTTTGAAAGTGGCACGAATATAAAGGCGCGCGTTGTTTTAAAAAACAAGGATGCTTTTTTAAAAGAGCTAAATCTACAATACGCGGCCGGCAAGATTGTTCTTTTGGCCCCCAATGGTACAGAGATTGTGAATACAGGTTTACCGAAAGAGATTTCCTGGACGGCATGGGATTATGATAAAACATATCCGATCAAGATAGAGTTATCTTTAGATGGCGGCAAAACATATTCTTTGATTACGGATAGGGCAAATAATACGGGGGCTTACTCTTGGAGAGTACCGGTAAACGCGGATTTATTTACGACAGATGCCAGGATAAGAATTTCAGATGCCAATGATGCAGCTGTTTTTGATACATCTGACGCGGATTTTGCCATATTACCGCCGGGCCTGGATGTGGAACAGTATGATGCTATCATTGCCGCAGGAGGGCGCGTGTCTTTAGCGGGTAAGGCGGTATATGGGGCATCTCTGGATAAAGGCGAGCAGAAGGTGTACACAGCGACGGCAGTAGGAGGCACACAATCTGTGACAGGAGAAACCACAGAAACAACAGAAGCGATGCCCATATCTGAGCGCAAAGTACCGGTTTTTGATTTAAATAGCCTGCTTGAAACCGGCGGCCGGCGTTCTGGAACGAAGCTGTACGATTTGTTGATAAAAGTGAGTGGCAATCAGAACCTGGATTCTGCTCAAAACAGTGCAGGATTATACAAGACAGGTGACGTTGTCTTAGCCAAGCCTCACGGATATAACTGGTCAGAGACGGAGCGAAACAGTTATCTGATCATTCAGGTTTATCTGACCGATAAAGAGGCGGCTGATGTTATGTCTTCGGGTGAGGACCTCTCAGGGACATACACAGAAGATCATGTGCCGATACCCAGCACGCAGCGCCGTAATAAGCGTGTTAATATTGAAAAATTTGGTATTACAAGAAATGATGTAGGCAAAAAAACATTTCAGGCGATGCAGGCGATTTTAGAAGGCAACGCGTTAAAGGTGGATTTGATTGAAGAAAAATAGTAAGAGTGATTAGTGTATAGTGGTTAGTGATTTGTGGTTTGGGAGAGAGAAAAAATGATTAAGAGCTATAAGGAGCTGGATGTTTGGCAGAAGGGGATGAGCCTGGTTGAGATGATTTATCAAACAACCCAAAAATTCCCAAAAGAAGAGCTCTTTGGTTTAACGAGCCAGATAAGACGCTCATCTGTATCTATTCCGTCAAATATTGCTGAAGGGTTCCTACGCCAGCATACTAATGAAATGATACAATTTTTGTATATTGCCTTGGGTTCTTGTGGAGAAGTAGATACTCAGGTAGAAATATCGTGCCGATTAAAATATATTGAGAAGGATAGAAGGAGCGAAATTAATGGCGAAGTTGACCATATTTCCCGGATGCTTCGTAATTTGATAAAGAGTTTAAGGAATCGAAATACGAATCGCAAAACACGAACAACGGACTAAAAATGCGTA
>JBDREX010000016.1:0-2134 GCA_043819345.1 Candidatus Omnitrophota bacterium | reverse complement strand
GTAATGGGTGAGTTATGATGGGGTAAGGCCTCAAATATTCACTTGGAAGTAGGTAATAAAGAAAAAGGATCGACGTTGGGATTTTTGGCAAATTCTTCTAATGTCCATAAAAACCATTCTTCAAGAGACTGTTTTTTTAATCTTTTGGCAGCAGTATGAAGTATGCTCATGAGTACAGAACGTGTAGCAGCTCCATTCTCAGATTGCGAGCCAAAGCTAACTTTCCTGGCAATAACAGTTGGCCTCAATTCTCGTTCTGCGCGATTATTCTCAGCAGGAACACGTCTATCCAAAACCCAATGGTATAATCGGTGTTTCTTCTCTTTAAAAATGTCCTGGTAGTTTTGAATGGCAGGATGCTCCGCAGGCGCTCTGGCTAATTTCTGAATTTCTCGTTTTAGGATCTTTGCCTGCCGATAGTATTTTTTATCAGGAATCGGTTGCGCGCGCAAATGCATAGCCTTTGCCAAAAGGGGCGCCAGACAACTAACAAATCTCTGAATCTCTTTCACATCAGGAAAATCTTTTTCCACATCTTCCAGGCCTCTTAAAAGATGCGCGTAACAATACTGCAGAGAACAAGGGGACTTGTTATACGCGGCATATCTATCAACTACTAAAACGCCTCTCAATTTTTTTGTCCCCAGTATCTCCTTTGCTACAGATGAAGATCTGGTCTCTCTGAAAGCAAATATACTAATGTCATCTGCGGCAAAAAGCCATGCATAGCCTGATTTTCCATCTGTTCTCCAACCTGTCTCATCAGCATGTTTTACGGGATGTTTTCTGTATTCTGTTTTAAGCTCTTCTATAACCGGTTTCCAAAACTTTGCTAATCTATGAAATGATTTTATCAGGTTTCCCGCGACTACGTTTTCTCCCCAGAGGGTTTCCAGCCGTTTTAAGGGTATTCCGTGGAAGTAATGCATAATGGCTGAATTACAAATTAGATTATTGCCGTATTTGTTTTTGGGTAAAATAAGCGGCTTGTTGGAAAATGTTTTATGACACTCCTTGCACTCTTTGATTTCGCACATATATAATAATCTTTGGGCTTTATTCAGGAAGGAATCTATTACGCTTCGCCAGGTAGTATCTTTGTGTTCTAACTCACCGCCGCAAAGCGGGCAATTTACCTCTTTAACAGGCCTCTCAATAATTCTATCCGCGTTATCTTTCGAGATCCTTTCTCGCCCGTTACCCTTATGGCCTGGTTTAGCGCCGCCTCTCTTTTTTCTGTTCTCTTCCAGGGTATTTTCTTTAACAGGGAGCTTAGAAGATGGCGTAGATGATCCAAAAAACGGCTGATTATCTTTTTCTTCGCGGTATTTTAACTTCGCATTCGCGGATTCCAGCAGTTCTTTTAATCGATCGATTTCACATTGCTTTTGAAGGCAGCCTTCACAGTATGAACCGAAAGAAGTTATTTGCCTGCTTTTGGTTATATTATTTTTAAATCTGCCCATGGTTTATTTTCGCTGAAAGTTTTTTTATAAACCGTGTTATCTGCCGCTTTATGAAACCGTCTTTTTTCTTAGGTCTATCAAACACTTCTAATTGGCATTTTAACAATGCGTGTTTTTCTTCCAGTTCTTTAATATGTTTGTCATATCTGTCACAATCTTTACAGCCGCTCATTTTTCGGTATCCTTATAGTTTTTTGTGATGATAACGTAGTATCTTAAAGTTTATCTCGCTTATCTGGTATATGAGTTTTATTAAGTCCTGATATTGCTCTATGCCTTTGACTGCATAGGGTAATTTTTTCATGGTTAAGAATATCATATTGGTTTTTGCTTTTGAGCGGTGGGATAAATACTTATATGGCCCATGTAAAACAGGGCTGTCTTTTTTCTTACACTTGCAGCCTGACTTGCCGCATATGTTGCCTCGTTTAATAATTGTACCCCGCAGAATGTGCTTGTAGTTATTTAATCTGCCAAGTAAGGAATCCCGTTTTTTAGTCAGTCGATTCAATTGTGGAATTGATTCAGCTTTTCTCATCTCGGATATATTATATCATTGCTCGGAAATTTGTCAACAAAAAAAAGAATATTTTACAGTTTTTTCGGGATAATTTTTGTAGTTGAGAAACCGCGCTTACGCTTTTACCCCATCATAACTCACCCATTAC
>JBDREX010000015.1:0-2974 GCA_043819345.1 Candidatus Omnitrophota bacterium | reverse complement strand
AACACAGGTCATTACCTAAAACCTTCTGGCAGGAAAAGGGTGCCGAGAAGTGCCTTTATCGTTTTGATGATATTGAAATGATGGGTGCCGATACCCTTATCATAACCGAGGGTGAAATTGATTGCCTATCATTTATTGAGGTAGGACATAGGACCGTAACATCCGTGCCGGACGGAGCGCCAAGCGAAAGCGCAAAAGAGTTTCATACAAAATTTGATTTTCTAAAGTCTGCTGAAAAAATTATTGAAAAATATAAAAGAATCATACTTGCTATGGATAACGATACACCCGGAAAATTAATGGAAGCCGAGCTTGCCAGAAGGATCGGGATTGAAAGATGTTATCGTGTTGAATACCCGTCTGCCTGTAAAGATGCAAATGAATCGCTTAAAAAATATGGTGGTGAAAAGTTAAAAGAAATTATTTCAAACGCAAAGCCTTTTCCGGTTGAGGGTTTATTTTCAGCGATTGATTTTAAAACAGAAGTTCAAAATTTATATGAGCTTGGATCAAATCGAGGCTTATCGACCGGATGGAATAAAGCAGACGAAAATTATACAGTAAAAACCGGAGAAGTTACTGTAATTACTGGCATTCCGGGGATGGGAAAAAGCACCTGGATGGATAATGTTGCAGTTAATATGATGCAAAACCACGACTGGAAATTTTTATTTTTTTCGCCTGAAAACTGGCCGGTCGAAAGACACATCCAAAACCTTTTGGAAAAAGTATTAAAACAACCATTTGCGAAACATGCACAATATACAGAACGCATGCACCTGAACGATGCTATTGAAACTCTGGAAATTATAGGAAATTATATGTTTTTTGTGTATCCAAAAGAAGGGTATTTAAAGGTTGATGAAATACTTGAAAAGGCCAAGGTTGCTATATTTAGGCACGGCGTAAATGGTATTGTAATTGACCCTTGGAACGAAGTTGATCACGATTATGACAATATGACTGAAGCACAATATTTATCGAAAGCATTGTCAAAAATCAGGATGTTTGCCAAAAGAAACGGAATACATATCTGGATAATTGCACACCCAAAAAACCTTACAAAAGATAAAGATGGTAATTATAAACCTCCGACAATGTATGAGATTTCAGGCGGCGCTCATTGGAGAAACAAGGCTGATAACGGGATTTGCGTGCATCGGCATGATTTCGATATTGACGAAACCGAGATTATTATTCAAAAAATTCGGTTTAAAGAGGTTGGTAAAACTGGATCTTTTTTGTTGAGTTTTTCAAGGGATATAGGAGTGTATTTTTAAGATGGAAGCTATCGAAACAGCTTATAAAAATTACAAGTTCCGCAGCAGATTAGAGGCAAGGTGGGCGGTATTTTTCGATTCATTGGGCGTTAAGTTTGAATATGAAAAAGAGGGCTTTAAATTAGGAAAATATTATTTACCGGATTTCTTTTTACCGGAAATAAGAAAAGGCGTGTGGATTGAGGTAAAACCTGATATTATTAGCAAAAAAGACATTAAAGCCAATAGGCTTATTTATAATTTAGCGCAGCACACAGGGTGTGATTCAATGCTTGTTAAGGGTGAACCAATACTTGCGATTGAAACTGGTCCAAGCGATGCGCCTGGCGCTTGGGACGGCTCTGCTTATTGGATGTGCTTTGGAAAGGATCATCCCGGAGGAGAGGACGGTCCTTATGTCTTTTGTGTATGCCCCTGGTGCGGCAAGGTCGGGATTGAGTTTGACGGCAGGGGTGCAAGAGTTTGTGGATATAAAAAACATTTCAAAAGTGAAAAGAAAGCCCTTAATGCAATCAAGGATAAAGGCCACTGGCGGGCTGATGATAAATGCTATACCTGGAATGACGAAAGAATAATTAACGCCTGTATAGCAGCAAGGCAAGCGAGGTTTGAATTTTTATAATGAAATCAATAAAACGCATAACAATCTGGCTGTTCAACCACGGTATTATCAAGCTGAAAACGGCTCAGGTAATTTACGATTATTTTGATTTAGGTGATGTATGAAAAAGCTATCCCACAGAAACAAAATACAACGTTTGGAAAAATCGGACCGGGTTCAGCGGGCAAAAAACCTAATTGAGATTGTTAAAAAAATGGATACGGACGGCCAGGTTTGCGATGCAATTTTTATGTGTAAGGGCTGGAATAATTGGGCAGCAGAGGCTATGCGGTATCGAATGTTTAATTTTTGCCCATGGTGCGGGCGCGCTTTAAATTGGGATTGGCCGAGGTTGCGGAGATGAATAAAACCATAAAAACAACTGAAGCCACTGAGTTTTTGGCGGTAGGGGACTATACGATTTACCGGCGTGGCGATAGTTATATCATCGAGCATATCAGCGGTGAAGCCATGGAAACGACACGGCAGAAATTTGCTGATTTAATTGACGATTTTTATAAGCGTGAATTCTAACTTTCAGGGCGGCCCGGATTTTAACAAGCAAATTAGGAGCTTAAATCGAATCCAATGACCCGGAAGGCCATTACAAGGGTCGCCCTGTCCAAAAGTTGAATAATGAAAAAAATAATTAACTTTTCAAAAACTTGCATTTCATGTGGAAAACCAAACCCGGCACCAGCGCATTGTCAAAAAAGGGAAGACCATTGTCCAAAATGTATCAAGTATTTTCATGACCAATGGAAAGTAACGTGGGGCGTTTATGCAAGTGTTGGCGATGAAAAAGCACCTGAAATATAAAATTGCATGGGCTCTGTCTTACCGGCGGTTCAATCTCCGGCGGATTGAGCTAATCCGTCAGGGATATTGTTTTTGTTCGGATTCATACCGCATTTTCGGGATTTATTGGCAACGGATGGTAAACCGGAAGGTGTTGTAATATGTTTGCACATCAGGTGATTGAAGATTTGAAGAATGAAAAAGAGTTTTATGCCCCATTTTTATCTGTTAAGAAATTAGATGAAAATCAAACAGAAAAGTTAATTTCATGGTGTCAGTTTGGCAAACAGAGTAT
>JBDREX010000014.1:0-17645 GCA_043819345.1 Candidatus Omnitrophota bacterium | reverse complement strand
ATCATGCAAGAGGCTGGCGATATGAAGATTATCAAAAAAAACCTGATCTACTTTTTCCTGCGTTTCTTCAAAAATAACCCTGGCAATTGACAGGCTGTATTCTGTAACACGCGTAGTATGGCCGCGCGTATAATGATCTTTCGCGTCAATAGCAGCTGAAAAAGCGAGTGTTGTTTCAAAAAAGAGGTTTTTATTGCGCTCCATCTCAGCTTTTAACCCTTCAAACAAAAAAGCATTTCTTAAGGCCATTGCGACATCGTTGGCCAGAGCCACAAAAAAATCCACTTCTTCGCGCTTAAAAACACGCTTATTGACTTTTTCACCTAACAATAAAACGCCCAAAAGGTCATTATGATAATAACTCGGCACGCATACAACCGCGTCAAAACTTTTCATCTGAAATTTAATACCGATAAGAAGTTTCTCCAGGTCTTCATCCCCATTAAAAAACTCTTTGCGCTGCAACATAGCATTGATTCTATCCAACAAAAGCACATTGTTATCCAATAAGGACGCAAAACGCCTTTCTTTAAAAAACCTAATCATGGGAGAATTAGGATCAAGCCGAAAAAGCCCGGCCGGCATTTTAGAACCAACTTTACCGCGGGTTATAGAAACTGTATAACTGTTTTTGGATCTTTCGTAGAGGAGAATACCGGCGTGTTCAATATTGACTTTGCGCACAATCATACGCAAAATCATGCGCATAAGCGTATACGGCTTATGCACAAGAATCATATTGCGTGCTGCTTCTTCAAGTTCCTTTTTATAATTAATTCTCATGCAGTATCCCAAAGGTTGTGTTTCTAAACCACGGGACATTAAAAAACTTTTTCATAACATGATTATACAACGGTCTAGAACAAACGTCATTAAAAAAATACTTTTTTTTAAAAAAATTTAAAGGAATTCCGGCGGCCAGGCTATTTCTGGCCGGCCTTGTCAAATTCGCCAATATTTAATTGTCGTTGAACTGAATCCTTCTTGACCGCGGCATATGCTTCAACGGCATCTTCCGTTGTATCCAAAGCCTCTTCTATTTTGTTATTGCGAACAGGCAGGTCTTTTCGCCTGATCTCATTAATGTAAAACTTAACCTGCTGATCATCAGGCCAGTATAATAAAACCATGCTGAATTCCCGCAGAGCCTCATTAAAATGGCCGCTTTTATAGTCTTTGAGCGCTAATTGATACAGATCTTCAGGTGAGTCAACCGCGAAAACAACAAGTGGCAGGACAACAAAAAAGAATAGCACACTGACGAGAAAAAACTTTACGCGAGACAAAATCTTTACTCTCCTAAAAGCCTTCGCAGAACCTCTTTTTCCAATTCTTCTAAAATCAAAGGCTTGTGGATACATGACAAAATATTTAAATCCGTCAGAGGCGCCAAAATATCGTGGTCTTCAACACCTGTGACCATAATCACCCTGACAGCATTACCATTTTCCCGAATACGCCGCAATGTTTCGACCCCGTCAATCCCCGTCATCCTAACATCTAAAAGCATGAGATCCGGCCTATGGACATCGACCAATCTAACAGCCTCTTCTCCATTCTCAGCCGTAATAACATCAATTTTTCTTCTGGCAAAAAACTTCCTCAGATATTCTCTAACATCCAACTCATCATCTACAACCATTAATCGCGGCATAGGGCCCTCCAAAGAAAATTGATATGTTCGTCAAGTGTTAAAAATTATATCATAGCTATTTTTGCAAGTCAATACTCCCCGACAAACCGGCCAATTATTAAATACTTTTAAAAACTTTTTACTTTGAATTCTTAACGTCTTGGAGGGATTTTGAATAAAAACCGCCTGTGAGACGGTCCAATAACGCGGTTAACTCTGAAATTCTCAGCTCTTTATCAAGTTTATCCTGAGCAGATAAATCATCCTTAACAATAAGCTCTACCTGCAGCCTTCTGCGCTCAAAAAACAGAGAAGTTACCTCTGCTAGAATATCATTTCTCAACTGCACCATCAATTTTGACCGATTATCTATAGTCGTCTGATCCGAATTATAGATTAGTTCAGAAAGATCCCAACTGACATTTACGTCCCACGAATTAGGCCCAATAGCAAAATTACCGTTATAACTGCCGTAAACATTATTATCATAACCAAAAGTCAGTTTTGGCAACATGGCTTTTACATTGGCACGCCTGCGCCAATCATTGATCTTTTTATTGCTCGTTTCACTATACGCTATCGCTTTCTTCTGCACCTCTTGCACAGTCGGCTCATTATCAAAAGCTTTTAAAATAACCTCTTCTTTATTACGGCCTGCACCCGGCACAGTTTCTTTATACGAAGGTATTTCACACTTAAAAATATCTCGCCCTGTTAAAACAATCAAAGCATCCGCGGACTCATCTACCTGACGACAATCATAGAATCCGGCTACCGTCTGCCACTGTCCACCTGTAAATTCATAGACATTGTTTTTTGAAACAACGACAACTTTGCCTATTGAAGTTAAAACTCTAATAAATCGTAAATCAGAATACTCCAAACCGGTTAACGGCAAACGATGCCAGCTATTCCCTTTATCTTCGCTTAAAAATACTCCTGATACAGCCGCCGCGTAAATCACAGAAGAATTATCTGTATTTGCGGCTATATACTTGACGTCACCTCGCGTTACTTCAACCTCCCCATCCCCCTCATCCGTCTCATAATAATCCTCGCTATATGAAATCTTATTAAATATCTTCTCCCACGCCTTTCCGCTATTTTGAGTGCGATATATTCCAGATGATGTTAACGCGTAAGCCATATCATCAGAGGCAGCCAAGCAAGTAATTTCTTCGTCATTAAATAGCGTAGAGATTTTTTTCCAATTTCTTTGCCCTTTTTTCGCGGTAAATAATCCAGACTTTGTTCCCGCAAAAATAAGCCCGTTTTTTAATACACAGACAGATATGCAATCCCGCTCACTATCATTAGACCTTTCAAAAATATTTCTGCAGCGGAAATTATTCATATCCAACTCAAAAAGCCCCTTGCTTGTGGCGATATATCCAAGCTGATCTTCAAATATAACCTGATAGACACAGCAGGAACCTTGCGGCAACCCCTTAACTGCCTGCCAGGCATCTTCACTCGCGAGCCTCACATATAGGCCTCTGGATGTGCCCACAAAAAACATATTCTTTTCTTCAGGATTTACCGTCAAACAAAGAAGCTCCTCGCCACGTAACCCCTTATCTGTAATCAACCGGCAATTTTGAGCGTCAGCGGATAACAAACAAACCCAGAAGCAGATAAAAACAAAAAACCAAATAAAAAAAACACGATTTAACAACTTCACCAGGCTATCTCTCCTTCAACTCCCTGTTCTTTTCCCTTAACACGTTTAATTCATTAGTAATTAAATTTATCCTCTCATAATCGCGTAAAACCACAGGCACGCAAATACAATCCTTTAACATGCGCCTTAAATCAGACCTTCTTTTTTCCAATTCAAAAATATCATTCCTCATATCTTTTTCGACAATCATAATAACCTCGATTTTGTATCCACCAAAAAGGTGAAGGATGTATCACGCTCTCTATTCTTGTTCATATTCTAAAAGAACACGCGAAAAAACTTCTTCCTTGAGCCGCTGATTAATTATTTGAACAACTTCATACCATCTATTGTCGCTACCTTTTTGACGCGGCATAGAAATAAATAACCCCTTTTTGCCTGACATCACAAATAGCCCTTTAATTAAAACGGCATTATTGATTTCTACATCCACAAAAGCCTTGAGCCGGCCATACTTTCCCTGAGCCCTATTCATCCTGACAACACGCACATCAATCGGCATATCTAATCTTTTTAATAAATTCCAATTACTATACTTTTATTTTCCTTTTCTGAAACACAAAAGACAAAAAATATATGGCTGCTCCCTAAACATCAAACGTCTTGTCCGTGGCATATAAAGTCATTTATTTTAAATAAATAGAACCGTCCCCATTATTCCTTCAAAAGATTAAGCAGCATTTTGTACTCATAACTTTTTTTGCAATCTTCATTCTCCTGCGCAACTATTTTTGCACGTTGCAAGAATTCAACCGATAACTGTTTTTGATCTAAACTGTTATAACAAACACCAAAATAGTATAGTGCTTCAAAATCCGAACTCTTTTTTTCTAAAACATCTGTGTACTCAGACAAGCATTTAACATAATCATCCTCTAAAAAATAAACTTTCCCTAACCCTTTATGGGCAACCATTGAGTCTGGATACATTGAAAGAACTTTAAAAAAAGTAGCTTTTGCCTTACTTAAACTTTGCCCAGTTTCATCACTCAAACCGCACGCCTTCGCGCTCATAGCCTCTCCAATATAAAAATTGCCTAGGCTAAGTAAAAAATCTTCATTATTGGGATACTTAGCTATATTCTTTTTTAACGCTTCTTCAGAAAATGAGTTCTCAACAGCTTGAAATGTTTTATCTGATTTTCTATTTATGGTATATCCGAATAATTTTAAAAAAACATGTGGAAATTTGTATAAAAAAAAGATAAAAACAAAAATAATTATAATAATCATTAATAGTATTTTTTTCATAACATTTATTTTTCAGTCAAAACGCCGTAGATTACTCTATTGCGTGATTTATAACAGGACCATTCTCCTTTTCCACCAAATGTTAAAATAGATTCTTGAAACGAAGTAGGCATGTCCGTCCTAATCGCATCAAATTTTACTAAAGAAAGATCAATTGTAAGCGATTGTTCGGTGAACCAACCTTTAACAAAATTAGGAATACCATCTCTATATTCTACTATTCCTGAGACAACTGCTGGTTCTTTCCCAAGCATCCAAAGAGTTTCCTGCTGACGAATAGCCGGTTTATTTGGCTGAAATCCTCCTGTTTGTTCAATTAAAATCTTTTGTTTAGTCCCTATTGTTTTCTCCCAGCCATATTTATTCACTAAATCAATTTCTTTGTCGTACGCTGCTTGCAGATTCCCTTTTTGACGCAAAACTTGGGCTTCTCGTAAGCTAGCACGAATACTTTGCTCTTCAGACTGTGTTCCTTGCCCCCTCGAAACAGAGCTTTGATTATTAACACCCGAGGAATCGCCAAAGGAATTATTAATTCCGTTCCCAACCACCATCCCTGCTAAACCACCTACAATTCCCCCCGCAAAACTATCCCAACTACCCGTGGCACCGGCAGCAGCTACTCCGGCAGCAAACAACCCAATAGCCACTGTTGACCCACCCCAACTTGCAAGGCCACCTGTTGCACCTCCCATAGCAGCACCTATTAAAGCCCCCTGCCAGCCTCCATCAAGGCCACCCGCAACAGCTCCACCTGCTGCTCCACCAATCATAGCAGCCATTGTACTGCCATACCAAGCAAGAGCACCGCCAGGGCCAAGAACCATCGTAGCAACAACACCAACAAAAACCCCAACGGCTGCATGCCAAAACTTCTTCCAACTCCACTTGTGCCCACTCGGATCGGTGTATTTGAGCGGGTTGTTGCGGCAGTAGGCGTAACGATTCAGGGATTGCGGGTCATAGGGTGCCTGAACTAATGTATCCGCGCTTACAAATCTGCCTATCTCAGGGTCGTAATAGCGGGCTGAGTAGTAGTAAAGGCCTGTTTTGTCCAGCTCCTTGCCGGTGAAGTAATAGTTTACGGGTGAGCCGGTTTGCGGGTTAGCGAGTTCATCAACCGCGATTGACCCATAGGGCGTATATTCGTAATGGCTGGCCTGAGCGCCTGTTTCATCAGTGATGACATTGCTGCTGCCTAAATGATCGGTGTGGTAATAACTGGTTTGCGGGTTATCGGGTAAACCAGTTCGCGTGTTAACAGAACAGACTTTGTTTGATCCGGCAAAGATGTGTTTGGTAGTCTTTGTAATCGGGTTTTCAGAATCGCTGTAATCAGTGTTAATCTCAAAGAGCGAGCCGATATAAGTCGTTTCACTGGTGACCTGGTGACTTGGTGACGTGGTGACCTTTTTAACGCGTCCGCCATCGCCGTCATAAACAAAGTCTGTTGTCGCGTCAGGCTGAATAATTTTAATTATACGATTTTCTACGTCATATTCCAATGTTTTATTTTTTCCTGTTGTCATGTTGCCGTTGGCGTCATATTGGTAAGAATACCCTCCGGCAAAGGTAACGGCATGTGGCCCGGCGTTGATACCATAGGCCATAGTGCCTACGTCTGACTTATACGTCATGTTGCCAATTGGATCGTATTGGTAGTTATAGTTTGTATAGCCGCCTTGAGGTGATGGAAGGTTTGAAGCCTGCGTTAACCTGTCTAAATCGTCATAGGTAAACGAGCGGATATTACTTTTTAAGTTATCCGTTAAAGTTGTAATATTACCGTTTTTGTCAAAGATGTAGTTTAAATCCTGCAGGGTACAGGGTACAGGGTTCTGGGTACTGGTTAAAATTCTTGAAAGACGCAGGTCCTGCCCGTAATCATACGTTGTTTGTGTATTATTACCGTAGGTGATGTCTTTTATCTGCCCCTTCGCATTATAGTTTATGCTTTTTACATAATCTGCTGAACCCTGAACACGCTCAAGTAAACCTGAATTGGTGTCATAGGAATAATTAACAATGGAGTTGTCCGGATATGTTAAATTGGTCAAGCGGCCTAAAATGTCGTATTCTCTTTGGACGGTATACTGGTGACTGATGTCTGGTGACGTGGTGACTGTCTTTGTGCTTTTGATCTCCCTGCCCAGAACATCATAAAAGAATTCTGTTGAACCTGACTGGTCTGTGACTTTGGATAGCCTGCCGATACAATTGTCTTTTAAAGGGTCATCATAAAGATAATTAACAATTGTCTGCGCGTTAGCGAGTTTGCGGGTTAATCTGTTTAATTCGTCATATTCAAATTCCAATATCTGGTTTTTGGCGTCTGTTTGTTTGATGAAGTTGCCTAAAATATCGTATTCATACGTCCAGATGCCCATGTCAGGGTCATCCATCTTGAGTTTACGGCCGATAGAGTCATACCAGATCTGACTAACATTATTTTGGCTATCGGTAAGTTTAATGAGGTTGTTCTGAACATCATATTCATACGTTGTTTTATAGACGCCGCCTTGCGTGAACTCCGTGACTTCGGCAATATTGCCGTAGACGTCTTTTAAAGTGCCCTTCTTGTGGCCTTTGGGGTCTAATGTTTCAGTGTAGAGAGGCGATATGTAATTAATTGTACTTTCAGCGTCTTTAGAGGTGCCGGGGAAGTCTGAAATAGTCTTCTTGATCCTGCCTCTTAAGTCGTATTCATAACGGATATAAGAGATGTTTGATGGGTCTTCATCAATGTAATGCGCGATAGATTCTTTTTCAACAGCGCCCCTGTTATTGTAATAGGCCTCGCTTGAGACAAGCCTTGAACTATCTCCATCCTCTCCACTTGATATAACCTTGTATTTTCGGCCAATACCGTCTACGTATTGCGTGGATGTTAAACCAAGAGCGTTTATTGTGACCTTGGTATTAAAATCAGGATAACTGTATGTTGTTGGAACTTCTCCTAAAGCGTTGGTGGAATACAAGAGCCTGCCTAAAGAATCATAAGTAGACTGAGACGTCTGATTATTGGGGTCTGTGACGGATAAGACACATCCGAATTTTGGGTCATAGGTGTATTGGACGCTCTGGTTTAAAACGTTGGTGACCTTTTTGGGATAACAATGATATTGTGCCTCATATTCCGTTGTAACACTTCGGCCCAGGGCGTCTGTTGAAGTTGTCAGATTACCGAAGTCGTCATAGGCGTATTGAGTTAGCGCGTTAGCGAGTGTGCCGGTTAGCGGGTTAAAAATAAAAACATCCTCCTGTGTCAAATTCCCTTTTGTGTCGTATTCAAAAGTTTTCTTTGAGACGATATTTTCATCTTTGTCTTTGAGGATGGTTTCCGTAGGGCGGTTAAAAGTAGTTTCATAAGCCGCAGCATAGGTTGTCTCGGTGGACTTTTCATCGCCTGTTTTTAAGATATCACCGAAGTCTGTGGCTTTTATTGGATTACCGATATTGTCATAGACAAGAGTGCTTTTGGTCGTGATGGATGTTTCGTTTTCTTCCCAGACAGTTGTCTGAATTTCAGTCAAGGCGGGAAAACCCAGGACATTTTCATCAGAGCCGCCTTTTTTAACTTCATAGGTATTAACTACCTGGCTAATCTGACGATCGTCACCGTCAAAGGCCAAAATCTTTTCAATCTGCCCTTTTAAGGCGCCATCCTGGCCGTCTTTGCCCTGAAAAAAATGTGTTTCGGTATAGTTGCCGGTAATAGGATCTGTCACAGTAATCTGAGCAAAACCTCTGAATTCCCGTTCTGACGCGTCAAAGTATCCTCCGGCATAACGGAAGTTTTGGGTATAAACCTCTTGAGGTTGTGTCACAGGCAATGTATCTATTAAGCTAATGGATGAAGCCACATACACCGGGAATGGCAAGAGGCCGTTGTCGTATTGAGAGGCGTAGGTGTATGTGATTTGGATTTTGCCGCCTGTGCCATTTTCAATAAGATTTAAAAGGTCACAAGGTTGTTGGCCGTTTAGCTGAACTAGCCAGCGATTAATACCCTGCACATCGCGGTCAAAAAGAGCGCGATCTATAATACCGTCTCCATTAAAATCACCTGTTGTGCCGGATTCATTGCTGGTTGAACCAAAGTTATCCAGCCATATACCTTTGTCTATAAACGCGGCTCCTGTTGAAATAGCATAATGCCAAATACCTGAATTTTCCCAATAGGCGATGTCCGTTAAACCATCATGATTGATATCAGACAAAAACGGATCTTTATCTATCGCAAAGCCGCTCATCCAATTAGATGAATCTAAAAAGTTTATCGTATTGGAAAAAGCGACTGTAAAAGTACCCGTCGATTTATTAAAGTAACAAATATCTGTTAAGCCATCCGCGTTAAAGTCCCCTCCCATAGCAAGCGCGCCTGTCGGGCCGACAGATGCCCATACAGCTAAAGCTGAAAACCCTGTGCCTGTTCCTAAAGCGGCTTTGACTTCGCCGGTGTCTCTATTGTAAAAAGCAATATCGGAATATTTATCTCCGTTAAAATTGCCTGACAATAACTGCCACGAAGCTGAAGGATTCGGCAATGTAAACCATGTCCCTGCTGATGAAAAGCTTGTGCCTGTAGATAAGGCAACTTGTAATTCTCCCGTGGAGCTATTGTAGGCGCCAACATCTGTGCGGCCATCACCATTAAAATCTCCTCCGGCCGGTGCCCAATAACGCGTATTGCCAAAACCTGTCAGCCAATCAACAGCGTTGGTAAAAATCCCCTTGCTTGAAAGGCAAATCTCCCACACACCTGTATCGGAATTATGCAATCCCAAATCTGAAAGACAATCTCCGTTAAAATCTCCCATAACCGGATTGATAGCGTATATATTGACATTTGGATCTACGATATCAAGGCCTTGTGTTACTGTGGCACTTAAACCTTCTTCATCAGCAACTGTTAAAGTTATCTCATGGTCGCCGGCTGAAGTAAACGTCGTTGAGATAATTACAGGCACAAGGCCAACAATCTCACCCGCGGAGATCTGAACACCATCTTTTTTCATGATATACGTCATCGGATTGCTGTCAGGGTCTGTGGCTTGAATAGTAATATCCAGATTTTCGTCAATGGAAGCGGTGTATTTACTGATAGATAAACTGATTTGAGGCGGCCGGTTAACATTGCCCACGATGATGTTGACATCTTGTGAGACGGTATCAATCCCGTCAGAGGCGGTGATCGTTGCCGTATAGGTGCCAAAAGAGTCAAAGTTTGTGAGCCATTTGCCTGTTTCATCTAAAGGCGCGGAATAATAATAGGTAACCGCGTCATTGTCGGGATCAAAAGCACTTGGCGCGACAACAACAAGTTCTCCTTCCTGGACCGCTATATCAGACAAAGATTGCAATACCGGAGGCCGGTTAACATTGCGAACGTTAATATGGAATATTCTTGTATCGGATAAACCCGTTGCATCCGTGGCAGCAACCGTCACGGTATAAAGGCCGGCATCCTCATAATCGGTCTGCCATTGGCCGGAGGTATTTAAAAGCGTGCTGTAGGTATAGGTGACCGCGTCATTGTCTAAGTCTATTGCCTGAGGCACAACGATAACCAACGCTCCTTCATCAATCGAAATATCTGGAATAAAGTTTAGAACAGGCGGATTATCCACACCCTCTACCTGCAAGGTAACTTCGTTGCTTTGAATAGAGCTCCCCTGAGCATCTGAAACAGTAAAACAGATTTTTTCTGTGCCATTATAGGCTTGTGCTTGAGAAAAGCTGACAAGATGAGTTTGAGGGTCTATAGCGACGGTGATATTCTGATTGCCGGTAACAGTATATGTCAAAGGGCTGCCATCTGGAGATTGAAAATAATCATCCAAATCAAAGGCATTTTCTTTGGATTCATTTTCAAGCCAGTTTTGATTAGAGATGGCCTGAATCTGGATAGGCGGATTAGCAGGAAGCATTGACAGATACCCTGCTTCCAGATTAAAATTTTCGCTATGATAGATATAATCACCTCCAGGGCTCAGGAGATCCGTTGTGCTTGAATCATAAGGCTCTTGAGGCGGTATAAAATCAGATGTCCAACGAGCAATACCTTTGGATATACGAACTTCGTCAAGACGGCCGTTAAGCGGATAGCTATTGCCAGCGTCAGCGCCAATTGTCAATCTCAAAGGAGAATCGTAAATCATACTGTAATCATAGCAAACCGGAAAACCATAATGCTCTCCATAATTTGCCAAATTCCAATCCAAGCCTATTTGGGTACCATCTACAAAAAATCTCAAAACATGTTCATTAACAGTAACGGCAACATGGTACCACGTATCTCCTGCTGGTGCCCATGGCGCCCAAACCCCGCACCCCTTTGAACCATCCGGCGAAAACGCAAAGCTTAAAACATTCGGATACCATTCAAGGCCCCAGCCATTAATCGAACCTCCTGATTGGAGTTGATTAATAATCCGGGCCGTGGATGGTGTCCCGTTCCATCTAATCCAAAAATCTATTGTAAAATCTTCCGCGCCAAAATTCCAACTATCAGAATCGGGTATAGACAGATAATCTCCGTTGCCGTCCAATAAGGCTGACGCGCCTGAAAATTTACTCTGAGATGTATCTATATGAATATCGCCAAAAGCAGTAATACTGTTGCCGCTTTCATCCGTAAAACTAGCAGAGCCATTAGAACCATCCGCATGCATTAAGAGCTTGGTGTAATCGGTATTAATAGCAGGCTGGCCCACACAGGATTCACCGATTACGCTATAGGTGAGTTTTATGGAACCTGTATCGGTAGAAGAAGCACCCCCTCCCTGACTTAAAGCATCTGAGGTGATTTTATAACTGGGGCTTTGAGAAGAAAAAGCAAAGGCATCACGCAAAAACCCGAACGAGACAAGGTGGGTTACAACCAACAGAAGATGTAGAGATTTTTTGAACATAAATATCTATTCTTTCTAAAGATTCAACGGCACATGACATCTGCCTGTCGGCAGACAGGCAAGGCTACAGGTAAAGACATTCCCACACTGGGCTTATTTTTCTTTCTTAGCCGTTATAATTAAATGCCTGCCGAAAAGAATTTCAGGCGACAGCAATATTTTGTTGATACGAGAATAATCCAACCCCTTCTTTTTCTTCATCCGTTTTTGTTTGGAATTTAACTGAAACCACATCAAAGGAACAAGAATAAACCATTCCTTGCCCTCATAAGTACTCGTAGATATCTCTTCTACCGAAAACCCCGAATCCTCAAGCAAATACTCCAACTCGTGGTATCTCCAAGGAATTACATGAAGATTAAATATCACCTCTTTAGGATTGCGAGACTGCTCAAGCAATGGCTCTCTAAAAAACTCATAACAACCCTCAAAAAGATACCTAACCCTGGATTTTAAGTTTAAAACATTCGGTGTTGAAATAACCAATTTGCCTTCCTTTTTCAAAACCCGCCCAATCTCCTGCATAACAGCATAAGGATTTTTTAAATGTTCGATGACTTCCGCAAGAAGCACATAATCAAAGGAAGAATCGGCAAACGGCAACCTCTTTGTCACATCACACTCTTGAAAATCTATCTTGCCGCGCTGTTTAAACCGAGCTAGATCTAAATCTGCAGCCTTCACATCAAACCCTATCTCCTTAAGCCTGACAGAATAATCACCATCACCACAACCAAGATCTAAAACACAGCCCTTTTTCTCTTTAATAAAAATAGATATTATCTGCTCTAAAAGATAGTTTTTCTTCTTTCTCACTGAATGCTCCTATTTTGTTCTGCAACAACACTAATATTTTTTACGATTTCATGATAAAAACTAAAGCATAATAAGGATTTAGGATGTCCTGAACCATGCTTCCAGATGACGAGGTCGTTCCAGAATAATTATGCTGATAATTTGCTGTACCTCCTTCATGATGCCAACCCACCTGTCCACCCCAGCTACCAGTTGTAACCCCATTTGTGTATCCAGAAAATGTATGAGAATGTGATAAATTTTTTACAGCCGAACCACCACTTTTTGTTAAAGAACCAGTCACCTGAGTTTCAGCAATTCCTCCCTCATCCTGCCTGGCGCCGATAATAAACCTATCCCTTAAATCAGGAGTACCATTTGCTCCGTTACACAAGATCCATCCGGACGGAATATCAGCAACTGTACCAGACCATGCAACAATTACACCTCGCGGTAAACTATCTGTGTTCTGTGCCCTCATCGCATAGGCAGATGCGGTAATCTGCTGCCTGGGGCTCATCACTTCATTATCAACTTTAATCTCAAGAAAATAGGGCTTATCAAATGGAATATCAAGATTGGTTACGGAACCAAGGAGGATGTTAAATAATCCATTATCTATAACAACACCAGTATGAGCTTCTTCCCACAACATGTTCCCGCCAGACTCAGCATCATAAATTCTGAATGCAACAGCATATGACCCAGTCAAAGGAACATTATTGGAATCAGTCACCTTCCCTTGATAATTAATTAATCGTGGAATTGCGGCATCACTAAGACCCGCTCCCACTAAAAAAAGCATTATCAACATTAAAGTTATTCGTTTAATCATAGCTTCCTCCTAAATAAAGACACCAGACACATGACACCCGACACAAGTTAAAACAAAAAATAAATCCTAAACCTTAAAACTTAAATAAAATCTCCAAAGTAATCTACCTACATTTTGTCTTAAAAATTCAAGCCTATCGTAAGATTCCTTTTGCAGATAACCCAATTTCAGACAAAAACCAAGTAAATATTCCGTTTCAGCGCAAGAACCCAACGCAATATTCACAAATTGTTTAAATTCCTTTTTGCCTTGCCTCCCTGAACCTTCAACAAGATTTATAGAAATTGATAAAACAGCTCGTCTTAACTGTGAAATTATTCCGTAGATTTCATCTCGGGGTAGTTTTTTTGATTCTATATAAACCTGATAAGCCAATTCGTCAGCTTTTTGCCAAACAATCAGCTTCTTATATCCTTTTTCTTTTAAATTTTTGTCTTTTTCTTGTGACATTGTGTCTTGTGTCGTGTGACCTAATTTTTTTGATATCCTAACTTTTGTTCCGGCAGAGCTGCACCATCTGAGGCATATTGTCTGACACTGGTTAAAAGCGAGCGATTGGTATCCGGGCTATAGGTGTATTCCAAAACATACCTCCAGACCAAGCCTCCTTCTAATTTAACAAGCACTTCTTTTAATCGTTTTGTTACGGCAATCCTGGAACTACTCAAATAACTAGAGGTTATGTCTTCTCTTGTTTCAAGAAAAAATTCTACCGTGGCAGATGAACTTAGGCCCTGATCCTGATTGCCCGTATATTCAATCCGGCTCAAGTAAGCTTTTCCTTCATCTTTTGTATAGTAGTAATCAATATAGTTAGAATTCGTATCTATAGCTTTGGTCAGATACCAACTGAATGTGCCTAAAGACGAGCCTTCTTTGGCCTCACTTGTTTGGCCGAATTTTAAAATACTGCCATCTTTGGCTACAGCCTTCCAGGAATCATCTGATTCTTTAAAAAATTTCGTAAAAGAAGATTCTATTTTGGCCTGATAAAGATTATCTACCAAATGAACCAGCTCTGTTGTTCCGGCATCTGTTATGAGGTAAAAAGTGTCCTGAGCATCTATATAGGTAGGCGGGCCTAAACGCGTAGAGCGCGTAATATAACCGGGATTTAAACTACATCCAATACCAACCCAAGAGTTCGGATTAGACGAACGGTATGTTATGGCTAGAGATGGCTGAACGCCTTTTCGGCCGGGAACTACCGTTAAAGGGATAGAATGGCTAAAAGCACCTGTGAACATATCGGGCAAGGGAATCTTAACACCTGAACCAATGGGCACGCCATCCGGTGTCGAGGTCTTTAAAGCCGCATAAGTTGAAAAGTGTTCCAATGCAAACGTAGCGCTATAACCGTCAGCCCCAACAACAGAAGTCTGGCCTGTAGAGACAATTTTATCCTGCGCGCTATCATAAAGGCCTAATTCTATTGTTGTGCCAGGGATCTCCGGATGATCAAAGGTATATACAAGCGAAACGGACTTGTTAAAAACAAGCCCATAAGGTTTACATTCAACCGCATTCAATAAAGAGGTATTGCTTGGCGCGGCATCTTCTAAAGCATTATTGTCAACCAAATTGATCTCAATGCGTACAGGCACAGATAAAGCGCCGGAAGAGATAATCAGCTTAACTTTGCCATTAGATGAAACCACTTCCCCGCCTTCAGGACCGATTAACGTTCCTGATAGAACAGGCGTATCAATGATTCCTCGTGGCCCTCTAGGCGGCCCAGGAAGAGCAAAACATTCATTATCTAAACCAAAAAAAGAACTACTCAGAAATAAAACGAAGAGCGCGGCAAGTACAAAAAAACTAAAACAATCTTTTAAACATTTCATCTTTTTTATTCTTTAAAAAGTTATTTTTGATTTTTGTTGCAATTGTGAGTATATCATTTGTTCCATTTATGTCAAGTATTATTTTCCATAAATGGAACAACAAATATTTAGCGACTTTTATCTCTTTTATTATCAATATGTTATGTTTTTGATATCTTTTAAAAAATTTTTGTAATCCTTTTTTAAAGTTGACAAAAAGTTCCAATTATGGTATTTTGTGAAGGCATTAAATGAATTTATCCTTCATCTCCAGACAATGTAAAACTTCTGAATTTCCAGAGTTAACATTGTAAAAAATTATGGCAAGCGGCGAGCCATTAACTCTGCCAGCTTATCACTGGAAAAATTTCTATAGAAATTTTTCTCAGTAGCTGCCAGAGTTAACATTGTAAAGAAAAAATACCTGCTTATAGGCAATGTTAAGGAGATTACCTATGAAACTCGGCGAAAAATTAAAAACTCTAAGAAAAGAAAAAGACTTAACTCTTGATAAGCTGGCAGACCTCTCTGGTATCGCCAAAGCGACCTTAAGCCGCATTGAAAATGGCGTTACTACCGGCAATCTCAATACACACCTGAAAATCTGCGAAGCGCTGCGTGTCAACCTAGGCGAGCTTTATAAAGGCCTTGAAAATCCCAACGAAAGAATCGCGACATTTGACAACAAAAATATTGAGAAAGCCGAAGTCTTCAATTACGACGAAAAAATATCCTCTATTATCTTGAATAAATACTCTACTAAAAATAAGATGTTGCCCCAGCTTTTGATCATTGACGGTCAAAAAAACACACCCATAGAAGAAAACCCTGCTGGTACAGATAAATTTATATATTGCCTGGAGGGTGAGGCTGAATTAACAATCGCGGACAAAAAATATTCTTTGAAAAAAAACGCGACAATTTATTTTGACTCTTCCCTGCCCCACGCAATAAAAAACACAGGCAGCAAAACAGCAAAATTAATCACAGTCGTTAGTCCAATTGCGTTGTAATAATCAGGGTTCTGGGTTCAGGGTTCAGACTGCAGAAAAGACAAAAATATATTACTTAGAGGAGAGATGTCATGAAAAAAATATTAATTTGTGATGATGAAGAAGGTATCCGAAAATCTCTTGAATTGATACTTGGGGAAAAATATAAGCTTATTTTCGCCGAATGCGGCAAAAATTGCATGGAACAGCTTAAAAATCATCCGGATATCCCACTTGTCTTAACCGATATCAAAATGCCAAAACAAAATGGGATCGCGCTTACCAAAGAAATTAAAGATCTTTATCCTAATATTAAGGTAGTAATGGTTACCGGCTACAACTGCGCTGAAATAGCCCAGCAAGCCACAGAAAACGGCGCCGATGATTACATCGTAAAACCTTTTGAAACCGATGACGTGCTGAAAAAAGTAGAGAGTTATATGCAATAATCCAAACTGTCATTGTCCTCCTCCGACTTGATCGGAGAATCGGCCGGACAATCCATAAACATAAAAACATAAGCCCTATCTTGTCCCATGAAAATCAACGTCTTTTTTCTTTCCAGCCTCTCCTTAAGCATTACCACTCTCTTTTTAATCATCATCCTTTTAAAATTCGGCAAAGAAAAAGTTCACAAAATATTGGCTTTGTTTAACTTTGCGGTATTTTGGTGGGGAGTTGGAGCAACACTAACAAGCCTAAATTCAACAAATCTTTTGCTTAGCATTCTTAGCTGGAAAATTACAAATCTAGGAGTCGCGTTCATATCCGTTTTTTTACTGCACATGGTATATATTTTAACAAAGGCCAAAAAGACTGTATTTCTAATTCTTGCTTATGCCCAAGCTATCTTATTCTGTGCTTTAATTTTAAAAACGAACTTAATTCATTCCTCTTCCGCGGGACTATATCTCAACACCTTTCTCTGTCCGTCACCTGGAAAACTCTACTATTTCTACTACGGTTTTTGGCTTGCAATTGTCATCTATGCTCATTCTATCCTTACTACATATCTTCTCCAACAAAAAGGAATTGAGAAAAAAAGGATAGGATATTTACTCTTCTCGCTTACTTGCGGTTTTATCTGCGGTGCCATTAACTTTCTGTACTTTCTTAATATTCCTTTTTATCAATACTGTAATTTTGGAATCGTCATCTATTGCCTCGCTACCACCTACGCCATCTTCCGCCATCAACTCCTAGGCATAGAAGTTATCTTCAAAAAGGGCCTGCTTTATTCTCTGTTGATCGGTGCTTTAACAGGCATCTATTTATTGGTGATTATGCTCACAGAATGGCTCTTTAGAGGCATTCTAGGCTATAAGTCCTTATTTATCAGTTTATCAGCAGCTTTTATCATAGCCATCCTGTTTAATCCTCTGCGTGATAAATTACAAGCTTTTGTGGACAAGTTATTCTTAGGTAAAACCCAGGATGAGGTTTCAAAAGAGAATGAATTGTTAAGACAGGAATTAGAACGTTCTGAACGGCTCAAAACAGCCGGAACTATGGCATTAGGCTTAGCTCATGAGATAAAGAACCCCTTAGCCACCATTAAGACTTTTTCAGAGTTTTTGCCAGATAAATGCTTAGACGGCGCATTTGTGAATAACTTTTCAAGGCTTGTACCCGCTGAAGTCAAAAGAATCAACGATATTGTCCAAAATCTATTAGATTTTTCAAAGCCCTCCCCTCCGTTATTTCAGGAGGTTGATATCAAT
>JBDREX010000013.1:0-39067 GCA_043819345.1 Candidatus Omnitrophota bacterium | reverse complement strand
GCTAATCTCAAAAAACATTCCTCAGTTCGGATTGGAGTCTGCAATTCGACTCCATGAAGCTGGAATCGCTAGTAATGGCGGATCAGATACGCCGCCGTGAATACGTTCCCGGGCCTTGTACACACCGCCCGTCAAGCGATGGAAGCTGGGAGCACCCGAAGTTCCGCATTAGCGGACCTAAGGTGAAACTGGTGACTGGCGCTAAGTCGTAACAAGGTAGCCGTATCGGAAGGTGCGGCTGGATCACCTCCTTTCTATTTTTTTTCACGGAAAAATGGAAAACTTGTGATAATTCACAAGATGAAGTTAGTAGTAAAAAGGTTAGGCCAAAGAGCTATGTCTGTCGGCCTAACGCTCCGAGACTTGGCTATTTAAAGATTTATAAAGCATAGATAGCACAGATAAAATGCACAGATTACACGAGAGCATGTGGTTTGGTCTGTGCTATCTGTGTTTTGCGAGCAGTCGCATTCTATGGGTTTAAACGAGAATATCTATGTTATTTGTATTTGCGTTCAGCCATTGATAAAGAAACGGTTTTATCAACGGGCCCATAGCTCAGCTGGTAGAGCACCGTGCTGATAACGCGGTGGTGAAAGGTTCAAGTCCTTTTGGGCCCACTAAATTTTGAAAAGTTTGGGGCAGTAGCTCAGCTGGGAGAGCGCGTGCTTTGCAAGCATGAGGTCGGGAGTTCGATCCTCCTCTGCTCCATTTAAATTTTCTTAGAAAAAGATATTTAAATGGATGCTAAGGCGAGTATTTCAGCCCGGCAATTGCTATGTGATGCGTAGTAACAGCATCATAAAAATTTTTGCAAATGAGTTATGTTTGCATTTGTTCTTTGACAATTTCTGTAAAGTTTTTTCGAAAAAGTGCTAAAAATAGCATGATTAACCGAGGAATCTCAAGTGTAGATTTTCATTGAAAATCTAAAATAAAAGACTGATTTTATGGTCAAGCTACAAAGAGTCTATGAGGAATGACTTGGTCAATTAAGGCGATGAAGGACGTGGTAAGCAGCGATATGCCCGGTGGAGTTGCAAACAGACTATGATACCGGGGTTTCCCAATGGGGCAACCCATCCTGAGTTATGTCAGGATATCCTTCACTAAATAAAATAGGTGAAGGAAGCGATACCGGGGGAAGTGAAACATCTCAGTACCCCGAGGAAAATAAACCGAATGGTATTCCCTTAGTAGCGGCGAGCGAAGCGGGAAGAGCCTAAATTTCAGTGACGTGATAGCCTGTGCGCGTTGTCATTGGAACGTTGTGGGACTGTCTGGATAAGTGTACAGACTTATCGGGAAGTTACAAAATTTCTATTTAGCAGAAGGTTGTGGAAAAAACCGCCAAAGATGGTGAAAGCCCAGTATGCGAAAAATAGAAATCTTCCTTGGACAGTATCCCAAGTACTGTGGGGCACGTGAAATCCCGCAGGAATCTGCCCTGACCACAGGGTAAGGCTAAATACTAGAATTGGACCGATAGTGTACAAGTACCGTGAGGGAAAGTTGAAAAGAACCCCGGTGAGGGGAGTGAAATAGAACCTGAATTCATAGACTTACAAGCGGTCGGAGCCCTATGTTCTACTTCGGTAGAAAACGGGTGACGGCGTGCCTTTTGCATAATGAACCGGCGAGTTATTCTGATAAGCAAGCTTAATCCTCAAAAGGGAGGAGGCGCAGGGAAACCGAGTCTGAATAGGGCGACTAGTTTGTCAGTATAGACCCGAAGCTAAGTGATCTACCCATGACCAGCGTGAAGTACCGAGAAATCGGTATGGAGGCGCGAACCCGTGAACGTTGAAAAGTTTTGGGATGAGTTGTGGGTCGGAGTGAAAGGCTAATCAAACTTAGGAATAGCTGGTTCTCCTCGAAACGTCTTTAGGGACGGCCTTGATTAAATGAGCGATAGGTGTAGAGTACTGAATGGGCTAGGGACCCCACCAGGTTGCCAAACCCAACCAAACTGCGAAAACTATCGTTTCTTATTTCAGGAGACAGACAGTGCGGGCTAAGCTGCATTGTCGAGAGGGAGACAGCCCAGACCGCCAGTTAAGGTCCCAAAGAATAGGCTAAGTGGTAAAGGATGTGAGACAACTCAGACAACCAGGATGTTGGCCCAGAGGCAGCCATCATTTAAAGAGTGCGTAATAGCTCACTGGTCGAGTTGCCTTGCGCCTAAAATAATCGGGGCTCAAGCCTATTACCGAAACTGCGGATCATATCTTGACTTCGGTTGAGATAGGGTGGTAGAGGAGCGTACTGTTGTAGGTTGAAGGTGGATCGAAAGGACCACTGGACGAAGCAGTAGTGATTATGTCGGTATGAGTAGCGCAAATCACGGCGAGAAACCGTGACGCCGAAAGTCTAAGGTTTCCTGGGGAAGGCTAATCCACCCAGGGTGAGTCGATCCTAAGCCGAGGCTGTTGAACGCGTAGGCGATGGATATCCGGTTAAAATTCCGGAACTGGTTAAGTGCGTTATCACTTTAATATTGACGCAGGAGGTCGGGGTCAGCGGACTGTTGGACGTGTCCGTCTAAGCCTGTAGCTGAACATTGAGAGATGTTCGGTAAGGGGTGAATGCGAGGTCAATCTACGGAACGACCGAAGTGATCTTAGGCCACGCTGCCAAGAAAATTTATTAAAGGAGTATTTTAACCAATCGTACCGTAATCCGACACAGGTAGACCTCCATAATATGGTAAGGCGCTCGAGAGAACCCTCGTTAAGGAACTCGGCAATCTAGCCTCGTAAGTTCGCAATAAGAGGTGCCCTGGGATGTGAAGTCCATACGGATGGAGCATTACAGGGTTTCAATGAAGTGGCTCTGGTGACTGTTTAGCAAAAACCAAGCACTCTGCTAACTCGAAAGAGGACGTATAGGGTGTGACACCTGCCCGGTGCTGGAAGGTTAAGGGGAGAGGTTATTTTTCCGCAAGGAAAGAGAAGCTTTGAACCGAAGCCCCAGTGAACGGCGGCCGTAACTATAACGGTCCTAAGGTAGCGAAATTCCTTGTGGGGTAAGTTCCCACGCGCACGAATGGTGTAACAACTTGAGCGCTGTCTCAACGAGAGACTCGGTGAAATTGTAGTGACAGTGAAGATGCTGTCTTCCCGCATCTAGACGAAAAGACCCCAGAACCTTTACTGTACTCTGGTATTGAATTTTGGTTCAATCTGTGTAGGATAGGTGGGAGGCTATGAAGCCTTGACGCTAGTTAAGGCAGAGCCATCCTTGAAATACCACCCTTATTGCACTAAGGTTCTAATCCCTTACCGTGAATCCGGTGGGGAGACATTGCCAGACGGGCAGTTTGACTGGGGCGGTTTCCTCCTAAAGAATAACGGCGGAGCCCAATGGTTCCCTCAGGGCGGTTGGCAATCGTCCGTCGAGTGTAAAGGCATATGGGAGCTTAACTGCGAGGCCGGCAGGCCGAGCAGGTACGAAAGTAGGGCTTAATGATCCGGTGGTTGTTGGTGGGAATGCCATCGCTCAACGAATAAAAGGTACTCTGGGGATAACAGGCTTATTCGGCTCGAGAGTTCATATCGACAGCCGAGTTTGGCACCTCGATGTCGGCTCATCCTATCCTGGGGCTGGAGAAGGTCCCAAGGGTCCGGCTGTTCGCCGGTTAAAAGGGTACGTGAGTTGGGTTCAGAACGTCGTGAGACAGTTCGGTCTCTATCCAGTGTGGGCGTTAGGAAGTTTGAAGGGAGTTGTCCTTAGTACGAGAGGACCAGGACAAACGAACCTCTGGTGTTTCAGCTGTTCTGCCAAGGGCAAAGGCTGAGTAGCTAAGTTCGGAAGAGATAAGCGCTGAAGGCATATAAGCGCCAAGCTCGCCTTAAGAATAGACTTCCCTCTTGTCGTAAGACAAGAATAGACACCCGGAAGACTACCGGGTTAATAGGTCCTAGGTGTAAGGCCTGTGAGGGCTTGAGCTTAAAGGATACTAATTGTCAATCGGCTTGACCTTAAAATGTCTTTTTTTTAGATGAAAGATGGTTTTATTGCTTGTCGAGAGAAAACTTGGATTCGAAAAAATTTTACAGAAATTGTCATTTCTTTTTATAAGAAAAAGAAATGATCCTGAATGTTTAGCATGAAGGATTATATAAAATTTGGGGTACTTTTACTGAAGAGGAAACACCCGTTCCCATTCCGAATACGGTAGTTAAGCTCTTCAAGGTCGATGGTACTTAGCTCGCAAGGGCTCGGGAGAGTAGAGCAGTGCCCCTTAAAATTAACCCGTCTTTCAACATGATGTTGAAAGACGGGTTTTTTATTTATGTTGAATTATCACAAGACTTATAATACAATTAAAACATGTTTAAAAGATGTTTTAAAAATATCGCAGGATTTACATTAGTTGAATTGGTCGTTGTTGTTATTATAGTCGGTGTTTTGGCTGGCTTAGCGGTCGCCAACTATGGAAATATTGTAGATCGTACGAAGGTTGCTGAGGCAAAAAGTATTCTGCTAAATGGTTATGCGGGTTATCAGCGTCTCTTGTTTGATAATGAGCCGATTAATGCTGGAAATAGATTGAATTGGACGAGGATGGGGATGGATAATCCTAACTCGAACCCGGGCAGAATCTTTGATTATTGGATTCGTCCTAACAACATTAATCCAACTTCTTTAGAGGCAACTCTTGTTAAAGATAATTCGAAATCTGTTGAAGTGCGTTTGTCTGATGGCTGTCTTACAATTATAAATTTTTGACTTGGTGCAAATATGGAAAAAAGACAAGGTTTTACATTGATTGAGCTTATGATTGTCGTTATTGTTGTGGGCGTCTTGTCTGGATTGGCGACTGTTTCTTTTGTTAGGATAAGGCGTGAAGCTGAATATAAAGGCGCTTTGACGATTATTCAAAGCCTTACTGCTGCCGCAAAAAATCGTTATTTGTCTTTAGGTACCTATGTGACAACAACGAGTACTACCGATACAAATAACATCTATGGCACGAAGGTTACGGATGTTAACTCTGCTTTTCATAATTATACAATACTTACTATTGCTGGGCCGTCTTTTCGTGTAAGAATGAACTATGCGCGTGGTGATGGCAGTGGAGCCCATACAGCAAACTATGCTTTTTCTAAAGACAGTGTCAGGATTTCATGTGTTGGTGTGGATTGCCTCCCTTAAAATTTTATAGATGTCCGTTATTCTAAAATCTCCTATACAATATCTCAAAGGTGTAGGCCCTAAAAGGGCTGCGTTGTTTCAGAAAATCGGTATTCAGACGATTGAAGATGTGCTGTATTATTTTCCTCGCCGCTATGAAGATTATTCAAATATCTCCCCCATAGGTTCTCTTAGTGCTGGATTGGCTGCTTGTATAAAAGCTGAGATCCTTTTTGTTAAATATCGTCAAAGTTTTAAAAGGTCTTTTGCGATTATAGAGCTTGAAGTTTGCGATGGGACAGGTAAAATTCGGGCTGTTTGGTTTAACCAGCCGTATTTAAAAAATGCTTTTAAAGCAGGAGATGAAATTTTGCTTTATGGCAAGCCAGAAATATATCAAGAGAGGTTGCAGATGAGCAGCCCTCAATTTGAAATATTGGATGAAGAAAATTTTTCCGTGAAGGGGAAGATTAACCCTGTATATTCTTTGCCGGAAGGCATTTCGCAAAAAGTGTTTAGGAAGGCTATTGGTTATGTTTTAGATCAGCACTTGTCTTGTGTGACGGATTGCTTGCCTTTTGATATTCGTCAGCGCAGGCGTTTGCTAAATATCGCTTTGAGCTTGCGGAATATTCATTTTCCTGTGGATGAACAGATGCGGCTTAAGGCGTTTGAGAGGCTTGCCTTTGAAGAATTCTTTATTTATCAGATTCCTCTCATCCTGCGCAAGATAAAACGTCGGCAAAAAAAAGGCATATCTTTTCAGATTAATGAACAACTATGGAACAATTTTATCGCTTTTCTGCCTTATGATTTAACGGGTTCTCAGAAAAAAGTCCTTTCAGAAATCAAAGCCGATATGAGTTCTTTTGCGCCTATGCAGAGACTGGTCCAGGGTGATGTTGGTTCGGGTAAGACGATTGTTGCCGCAGTTGGCGCGTTAGGCGCTGTGAGCGCTGGTTTCCAGGCGGCCTTTATGGCACCTACAGAAGTTTTGGCTAGTCAACATTATGAGAAGATCGGCTCGCTGATAATGGATTTTAATCGTAGATTTGTCTTACCGGCAAGTCAGCATAAAAAAATAAGAGTTGCTCTGTTAACGGGTAGTTCGACGGGCCAGTCAAAAAAAGAGACGCTTAAAAAAATTGAAAATGGCGATGTTGATATTGTGATCGGTACACATGCCTTGTTGAGTGATGCTGTGCGGTTTAAGAAATTGGGGCTGATTGTTATTGATGAACAACATAAATTTGGTGTTTCTCAGCGGGCGCTGCTTTTTAAAAAAGCTGTTTATCCGGATGTTCTTATTATGACTGCAACCCCTATTCCTCGGACATTGTCTATGGCGATTTTTGGAGATTTGGATGTTTCTTTTATTACTGAGTTGCCCAAGGGGAGGAAAAAGATTACATCGCTTTTTTATGAGCCTCATCAAAAAAATGAAGCCTATCAGTTTATCCGGCAGCATCTGGATGCCAAAAGACAAGCTTATATTGTTTATCCATTAGTAGAAGAAAGCCCAAAGCTTTTGTTAGCATCTGCCAAAAAGATGTATCAGAAATTCAGTGAAGAAATTTTTAAGGACTATAAGATTGGGTTGATTCATGGCAGGCTTTCAAAAATAGAGCAGAGGGTTGTTATGAAAAAGTTTCGCGAGGGACAGTTGGATGTGCTTATCGCGACGACGATTTTAGAGGTGGGGATTGATGTCCCCAATGCGAGCGTGATTTTAATTGAACATGCTGAAAGATTTGGATTGTCTCAATTGCATCAGATGAGAGGCAGGATTGGTAGAGGCGATGTTGAATCGTTTTGTCTTTTTTTAGGCGAGCCCAATACTGAACAGGCGAAAGCTCGCCTAAAAACAATTGTTGAACATAGTGACGGTTTTAAGATTGCTGAAGAGGATCTAAAGATTAGAGGGCCGGGGGAATTTTTTGGTGAGCGCCAGCATGGCTTGACGGAACTTAAAATTGCAGATATTGTTAAACAGATGGATATCTTTAAGCTTGCTAGGAATGAAGCGGAATATTTAGTCGGTAATGATAGCAGCCTAGAAAAAAGGCAAAATGAAAATCTTAGAAAAGAGCTCTATCGGAGATTTCCGGAGTTTGAGAAGTTTATTGAGGTGGGGTAATATAGCGGTTTTGATTTAATGTCGCAAAAACGCTTGACTTGCCCCAGCGTGGCAAATCCGCGCTTGAGTTTCGGCCTCGCTCTCCCTGCTGTTTTGCAAAGCAAAACGGCAGGGATCCATGCCCGCTCGGCCTGCAAACATTTTGCTTTTATTAAATCAAAACCGCTATTGTTAGGGAGAGTATAAAAACGTAGACACTTTGGGTATAATTTGGTGTGGTAGAACAAGATGACTAGAAACGGTTTTTGAAAATTTCAAAGGAGCAGATGATGGAACAGGTTGGATTTTATTTTTATAGTACTCTAGCGCAGAGCATGGCAGCTTTATTTGGGCTTTTGGGTGTTTTTGCTGTTTTTAAATTACAACTTACAAGAGAACGATTGAAATCAACTGTTGAACACGTAGTGAGAACTATTCAGAGTGTAGATGGGTTAGGCTCCGAAGTTGTTTTGTGGGAGAGAGATGAAATTTGTAGCCACTTAAGAAAAGAGTTAGCTTTAATAGAGGACCTTCCAATTTCTGAGATAACGCCAATTCGTAACTTAAAGAAAGTCCGTTATGCAGATTTCTTGAAGGTTTTCAAAGTATATGGCGATGAAGAAAAAAATATAAAGAAATCCTTAAGAGCATCTTTTTTATGTATAATGATTGTTTTTATTTTTTCTTTAATTTTTTTATTTATTAATCCGTTTGTTTCGGGGTCAATAAAAGTTTTTTGCGGAAGTTTTATTATTGTTTTTGTTCTTCTTGCTTTAACCTTTTTAAATATAAAGCGTTGTATTCTCTTTTCTATTGATTTTGAGAAACAAGAATTATGAAATTAGCAGGGGGACATTAAGTTATGCGCATAATCGCGGGTAAATATAAAGGCAGGAAGATTGATTTTCCAAGGCAAATCCGTCCTACGCAGGATAAGGTGAGGGGGGCGATCTTTAATTATTTATCTGGTGTTGTGGAAGGGGCTTGTGTGCTTGATTTGTTTGCCGGTTGTGGCGCTTTCGGCATTGAGGCTTTATCACGGGGGGCCGAGAGGGCTTGTTTTATTGATATAGACAAAAAGTGCAGTTATTTGATACATAGAAACCTTGAGGGTTTGGGAATACGAGGGATAAATGTGGAAGTTTTTACTCAGGATACCGATAAGGCCTTAAAGATTTTAGGTAGAAGGGGAAAGCTTTTTGATCTTGTTTTTTTAGACCCGCCCTACTATAAAGGACTGGCAAAAAAAGCCTTGAAAAGCCTTGTGCACAGTGGTATATTACATCCTCGTAGTTTCGTTATTGTAGAGTGTTCTAAAAAAGATGAGCTTGATATTCCTATCGAGGGATTGACTTTGTTGAAAGAGCTTGTTTACGGGAGTATAAAAATTTCTGTTTTTTCCGTCAATTCTTAATAATAAACACTTTGAGTAGGTTTTTTAAGAGGGAAGATGCGCCAAAAAGCCATATATCCTGGTACTTTTGATCCTGTTACGAATGGGCATATTGATGTTGTAAATCGGGCCGTTAAGCTGTTTGATGAAGTTCTTGTGGCTGTCGCGCCTAATTCACAAAAGGCACCTTTATTTTCTGTGCAAGAGCGAGTTGACTTCTTAAAGCGAACTTTTAAGGGGATGGATTCTGTTAAAGTTGTGAGTTTTGAAGGGCTTGTTGTTGATTTTGCCAGGAAGAGTAATGTTAGTATTGTTATTCGTGGATTGCGCATGTTGTCTGATTTTGAATATGAGTTTCAGATGGCTTTGACAAACAGAAAATTGGCGGACGATATTGAAACTATTTTTCTCATGCCCTCAGAATCGTATAGTTATGTTTCTTCGAAATTATTAAAAGAGGCAGCTAAGATGGGAGCGGATTTGTCTTATTTTTTGCCTAGCTTTGTTGAGCGTGCTCTTAAAGAAAAGATGAAATAACAGCTTGAAATGAAAATTCAGCTAGCCAGGCTTTCAGATGGACAGGAAGTTGATTTTTTCCAGGAATGGGATCCTAAAAAACTGGAAATTGATATTGAAGGCTTGGAGTTTAAGGGCCTATTAAATATCAAAGTTTTTGCAAAAAGGGATAGTGGTATTGTTAATGTGCATGTGCATATCGGAGCACCTGTAGAATTGACATGTGCTCGTTGTCTGGATAAGTTTGATGGTTTTTGTGACAAGAGCTTCAGATTGATTTATTCTGTTGATCTTGCGAAAGAAGATATTGTCCTGGATGACAATATTCGCCAGGAATTGATTTTAAGTTATCCGCAGAAAATACTTTGTCGCCATGATTGCCGTGGGCTTTGTTCGCGATGTGGTAGCAATTTAAATAGAAGTGTTTGCAAGTGTAAAACAAAGGAAGATTAGGTTAATATTAGGATAAAAACCTGATGGCTTAATCTTTTTTATTTTAAAAAAGAATGTCAAAGATGGCCAAGGAAGATTTCTTCCGTAAATCATGGCCTCTAAAAACAAGGAATGAACATGACTCTGCGCACAATTACGAAGAAAATTTTGTTGAAATTTTCTTTTGTCGCTCAGGGTAAATTCGGTCCAATAACTTATTCGCATATTTGATGTTTATAAGTTATTGAGCCTCATTTAAGGAGATAATGGTATGCCAAATCCAAAGAGAAGACATTCAAAAATGCGTGGCAGGAATAGAAGAGCGCATTGGAAGGCAGAAGCTGTCGAAGTAGGTAAATGCCCGAAATGTAAATCACCAAAATTATCCCACAGGTTGTGTGGAACCTGTGGTTATTATGATGGGCAGCAGGTTCTGGACTTTGAAAGCAAAAAAATAAAAAAAGAAGAGAAGAAAAGTAAAAAAAGATAGGATGTCTTCATGGTCAGAGTTGCTGTAGATGCTATGGGTGGAGATCATGCGCCTGAAGTTGTTGTTAAAGGCGCCATTGAGGCCGTAAAAAATTTTAACGTTTGTGTCTGTCTTGTGGGGATAAAAGACAGGATTTCGGAAGAGCTCGCAAAATATAAGTTTGATCCAGCCAAGATAGAAATTGTCCATGCCGAAGAAGTGATTGGCATGGATGAATCTCCAGCCGTTGCTATTCGCAAGAAAAGAAAATCATCTATTTCTGTTGGCGTTAATTTGCTGAAAGAAGGCAAAGCAGATGCTTTTTTTAGTGCCGGCAATACAGGTGGTGTAGTTTGTGCGACAACTTTAAAATTAGGTTTACTTGAGTCTATTGAGCGGCCAGGAATTGCGATTGTGATGCCTAATTTACAGGGCGTGTCTTTGATTATTGATGCTGGTGCTAACATTGATCCAAAACCCATCCATCTTCTCCACTATGGCATTATGGGCAGTGCATATTTTGAGCAGATCCTGGGCAAAAAAAATCCTCGTGTTGGGCTTTTGAATGTTGGAGAAGAGGAGACGAAGGGTACGGGTTCTATGAAGGAAGCGTATCAGCTTCTGGAAAATAGCTTTATTAATTTTATCGGCAATGTGGAAGGAAAAGATATTTTTTCTGGATCGTGTGATGTTGTTGTTTGTGATGGTTTTGTTGGTAATGTCACTTTAAAAGTTTCTGAGTGTATGGCGGATACGATTTCTACATTCTTAAAACGTGAATTGCTTTCAAGTATTTGGGGCAAGATTGGCCTTTTTTTCGCGAGAGCAAGCTTTAGGAATTTTAAAAAGAAAATTGATTACTCGGAGTATGGTGGAGCGCCTTTGCTTGGGGTAGATGGCGTTGTCATTATTGGACATGGCCGTTCAAGTGCAAAAGCTGTTATGAATGCTATTCGTTTTGCCAAGGAAGAAGTGGAACGCAATATTAATCAAAATATTTTAGAGCAGGCTAAGAGAGCATTGTCTGGAGCATAAGAAATGAATTCGCAAAAAAGAGTTGGTATTATTGGGGTAGGTTCTTATGTGCCAAAAAAGATCCTTACAAATAAAGATCTCGAAAAGATGGTTGAAACGAGTGATGAATGGATTACAACGCGCACAGGCATAAAAGAAAGGCATATCGCTGGCCAAGATGAATCAACGAGTGTACTTGCTTTTAAAGCCGCGCAGATTGCTATAAAAAATGCTAAAATTAAGGCCGAAGACCTTGATTTGATTATTGTTGCGACTATTACGCCTGATATGCCTTTCCCGGCGACGGCGTGTCTTTTACAGGATCTGTTGGGCGCGAAGAAAGCTGCTTGTTTTGATGTAGGTGCTGCTTGTGCTGGTTTTGTTTATGGGATTATTGTCGCAGAGCAGTTTATTAAGAGTGGGGCCTATAAGCATGTTTTAGTTGTAGGGGCTGAAAAATTATCTGCGGTGACGGATTGGGAAGATAGAAATACATGTGTTCTTTTTGGTGATGGGGCCGGGGCTGCCGTGCTTTCTTTTGTTGAAGAAGGCGGAATCCTTTCTAATTATTTGGGTAGCGATGGTTCTTTGAGTGAGCTTTTGATGCTTCCAGGCGGCGGCAGCAAACATCCGGCTACAAAAGAAACGTTAGACAATAGGTTGCATTTTATTAAGATGAGGGGAAACGAGGTTTTTAAATTGGCGGTTAAGATTATGTCCGATGCTGCCTGCAGGGCTTTAAAAAAATGTAAACTTAGTGTTGAGGATATTGATTGCTTTATTCCTCATCAGGCGAATTTAAGGATTTTAGACGCGGTAGCCAGAAAGATGGGCCTGCCTTTAGAGAAGATTTTTTTCAACGTTGCCCAGTATGGCAATATGTCTTCGGCCTCAACAGCTGTTGCTTTGAGCGAGGCTTTTTCTTCGGGTAGAATCAAAAGTGGCGATATTGTTGTCCTTGATGCTTTTGGTGCTGGTCTTGTGTGGGGATCCTGTGTTATTGAATGGTAAGATAGGTCACAAGGACACCAGACGCCTGCCCACCGGCAGGTAGGTAAAGTCATAAGTTATTAAAATTATAAAAATATTGAAGGTGGTATGAAAGCAGCGTTTATATTTCCGGGGCAGGGAGCTCAATTTGTTGGCATGGGCAAGGATCTCTATGAAAATTCCCAGGCTGCCAGGCAGATATTTGAGAAAGCCAATAAGGTTTTAGGATTTCCGCTTGACGACTTGTGTTTTCAGGGTCCTGCTGAAGAGTTGACAAAGACGCAAAATTGTCAGCCGGCTATTTTGACTGTTAGCATAGCTGCGCTTGCAGCATTAAGATCTGAGGATTCAGCTCTTGTGCCTCTTTATACAGCAGGTTTAAGCTTAGGCGAGTATTCGACGTTGGTTGCGGCAGATATCATTGAATTTGAGGATGCGGTTTATGTGGTGAGAAAACGCGGAGAGTTTATGGACGCGGCTGCGCAGAAAAGGCCAGGCAAGATGAGTTGTGTTTTAGGCCTTGAAGAAGGCGAAGTGGCTTCTGTTTGTCAGGATACGGGATGCGAAATCGCAAACTTGAATTGTCCGGGCCAAGTTGTGATTTCAGGTGGTTCACAGCAATTAGAAGCTGCGGCAGATGGGTTAATGCGTAAAGGGGCCAAGAAGGTGATCGCTCTGGATGTTAGTGGTGCCTTCCACTGTTCATATATGGATGAGGCGGGATCACAGTTGCGGTTAGAAATTGATAAAATCAAATTTCATGAGGGCCGTATTCCGATAATTTGTAATGTTGATGCACAGCCGCAGACGAATCCACAGATCATAAAAGACAACTTGATTAAACAGGTTAATACGACAACCTATTGGGAGCGCTCTATGAGATATTTGCTTTCTAAAGGGGTTGATACTTTTTTTGAGATCGGGCCGGGTACAGTTCTTAAAGGATTATTGAAGAAGATTGACAGAAGCATAACGGTTATTTCTGTTGGGAATTGGAATGAAGTTTTAGAGAGCCGTAAGGCCAGAGTTTAAGGCATAGCTGTTAGTGGAAAAGCGTTATTGAGTTATAGAATTATGGTTTGTTATGTAAGGAGCTTATTATGAATCTTGAAGGTAAAGTATGTTTAGTAACAGGAGGGGCCAGGGGGATTGGCCGCGAGATCGCTTTATTATTCGCCAAAGAAGGCAGCGATGTTGTCATATGTGATGTAAATCTGGAAGCTGCTCAATCTACGCAGAAGGAGATTGAGGCTTTGGGGCGTAAGTCCATGAGTTTTTCGACGGATGTTACTGTTTTTAAACAGGTTGAAGATATGATGAATTTAATACTTGACAATTTTAAGCATCTTGATATATTAATTAACAACGCTGGCATTACAAAAGATGGTTTGCTTTTAAGGATGAGTGAAACTGATTGGGATAGCGTTCTTTCTGTAAATTTAAAGGGTGTTTTTAGCTGTACGAAGGCTGTTTCGAAGTACATGGTTAAGCAAAGAAGCGGTAAGATTGTTAACATTGCATCGATCATTGGCATTATGGGCAACGCTGGGCAAGCTAATTATGCGGCATCTAAGGGCGGGATTATCAGCTTTACGAAGTCAATAGCTAAAGAGCTTGCCTCAAGAAATATCAATGTTAACGCTGTCGCACCTGGCTTTATCCAAACGGCTATGACGGATAAATTAACAGAGGAGCAGCGGACCCGCATGTTAGCAAATATTCCGTTAAATAGATTAGGGGTCGCGCAAGATGTAGCACAAGCTTGTTTATTTTTGGCTTCTGCGCAAGCAGGTTATATTACAGGGCAGACAATTGTTGTTGATGGTGGAATGTGTATGTAGTTCTTTTAAAAAATGATATCGGCAACAGAGGATGACGAGAAGAGTTTGTTCTTGTCGGAAATGTGAAAACAGGAGGAATAGAATGACAGATGCAGTCAATAGAGTGAAATCAATTATCGCTGAGCAATTGGGAGTAAAACCGGAAGAGGTTACACCTGAGGCTTCTTTTGTTGAGGATTTAGGTGCTGATTCCTTGGATACGGTTGAGTTGGTTATGGCTTTAGAAGAAGAGTTTGGCATTGAGATTCCGGATGAAGATGCGGAGAAAATGACCAGTGTTGGTGATGCGGTCAAATATATAGAAGAAAAGATTACGAAAAAATAGTTAGATGGATATCTTGTTTCTATCCATCAGAATTCATATATGCCCCGGCTTATGTCGGGGTATTTATTAGCGAGGGCTGATGAAACGGAGAGTTGTAGTAACAGGGTTTGGTGCTGTGTCACCGCTGGGGAATACTTCTGAAGAGCTTTGGCAGGGATTGGTATCCGGAAAAAGCGGGATTGATAAGATTACATATTTTGATGCCTCGGCGTATGATGCTCAGATCGCAGGGCAGGTAAAAAATTTCAATCCAGAAGATTTCATGTCAAAAAAAGAGGTGAAACATACTGAAAAATTCGTGCATTATGCGATGGCTGCTGCACAAGAATGTGTGGCGAAAGCTGCTTTTGATTTTCAACAACATGATTTAACGCGTTTTGGCGTTTTGATTGGTTCAGGAATTGGAAGCTTGCGTATCATTGAAGAGCAGCACGAGGTTCTTTTAAGAAGAGGGCCTTCCAAGTTAACGCCGTTTTTAATTCCCATGCTTATCGTCAATGAGGCATCTGGCCATGTGTCTATGAGATATGGCTTTAAAGGGCCGAATTCTTGTGTTGCTACGGCATGTGCAACGGGTAATCATGCTATTGGTGACGCGTACAGGATTATTCAGTATGGTGATGCTGACGTCATGTTGGCAGGAGGGACAGAGGGAGCTGTTACCACATTGGGTGTCGGAGGTTTTTGTGCGCTAAAAAGTCTTTCTCGCCGTAATGATGAACCTCAAAAAGCATCGCGTCCTTTTGATAAAGATAGAGATGGTTTTGTTATGGGGGAGGGTGCCGGCCTCGTTATTTTAGAGGAGATGCAGCATGCTTTAAAAAGAGGGGCAAAGATTTTTTGTGAAGTCGCGGGTTATGGTATGTCCGGAGATGCTTATCATATAACAGCTCCTGATCCGTCAGGTGATGGATGTGTTAGAGCGATGCGAGCTGCATTAAAAGATGCTTTTCTTACGCCGCAAGACATTAGTTACGTTAACGCGCATGGAACTTCCACTTATTTAAATGATAAAATTGAGACATTGGCATTAAAAAAAGTATTTCAGGATTATGTGAAAAAACTTTCCGTCAGTTCTACAAAATCCATGACCGGCCATCTTCTTGGAGCGGCCGGAGGGGTAGAATTTATAGCATGTTGTTTGGCTATGCAAGAGGGGATTGTTCCGCCTACTATTAATTTAGATACTCCTGATCCGGAATGTGATTTGGATTATGTCGCACATAAAGCTCGGAGTGTAAAAATAAGCGCTGCCATGTCTAATGCGTTAGGTTTTGGTGGACATAACGCCTCTTTAATTATCAAAGCATTTAAGGAATAGATGTCACAAACAATTACCCAAAAAATATTGGCTCGGCATTGTGGAAAAAAAGCGGTTACGCCTGGTGAGTTTATCTGGGCACGTGTTGATTTTTCACTTGGTAATGATATTACAGCCCCGATTGCTATAGATGAATTTGAGAAATCTGGATTTAAAAAAGTTTTTGACCGTAAAAAAATTGCGTTAATTCCGGATCATTTTACTCCAGCAAAAGATATTAAAAGTGCGGATAATGCCAAGCGGCTTAAAAATTTTGCATCCAAACATAAAATTGAGCATTATTATGAAGTTGGGCGTATGGGTATTGAACACGCACTTTTGCCCGAGATGGGGTTAGTTAAGACAGGGGATTTGGTCATTGGGGCAGATTCACATACGTGTACGTATGGTGCTCTTGGCGCTTTTTCAACAGGTGTTGGTTCAACGGATTTAGCTGTGGCCTGGATGACGGGCCATGTATGGCTAAGAGTTCCTGAAACGATGAAATTTGTTTTTAATGGCAAGATGTCCCGCTGGATGGGTGGCAAGGATCTTATCCTGCATATAATAGGGGATATTGGTGTTGAGGGTGCGCTCTATAGGTCAATGGAATTCTCAGGCAGTGTTATTGGCCGCCTTTCCATGGATGATCGTTTGTCCATGTGTAATATGGCTATTGAAGCTGGTGGTAAATCAGGCATTGTTGAACCGGACGCAGAAACAATGGCATATATTACTAGTCATCAGCCCTTGGCCACTAAAAAGAGTAAAAAGGACTGGGATGTCCTGTTTAAAGAGTTGCAGTCGGACAAAGATGCTGTTTATTCTCAGGTGAGAGAATATGATATTTCAAAGTTGGAACCTATTGTGGCATGCCCGCATTTACCTAGTAATATTAAGCCGGTTGACAAGATAGGCCGGATCAAAATAGATCAGGTCGTCATAGGGTCTTGTACAAATGGCAGGATTTCTGATTTAAGAATAGCTGCAAAAATTATTAAAGGCAAAAAAGTTCATCCTCATTTGCGTTTGCTTGTTATTCCGGCAACTCAGGCGATTTACTTGCAGGCGATGAAAGAGGGATTGTTAGAAATTTTTGTAAAAGCGGGTGCCGTTGTATCTACGCCAACATGCGGGCCGTGCCTTGGAGGCCATATGGGGATTTTGGCCGATGGTGAGGCGTGCCTAGCAACAACAAATAGAAATTTTATGGGGCGTATGGGGGATAAGAATAGTTCTGTTTATCTATCTAATCCTGCTGTTGCGGCGGCAACAGCCGTTGCTGGGCGGATTGTTCATCCAGAGGACGTTGTTTAAGGAAAATATGCATATCATTAAAGGTAAAGTCCATAAATTTGGAAATGATGTCAATACAGATGACATTATATCGGCCAGATATTTAAATACAATAGATCCCAAAGAATTGGGAAGCCATTGTATGGAGATTCTTGACGCGGATTTTTCTCGCAAGGTAGCTCCGGGAGATATTGTGGTTGCGGGAAACAATTTTGGTTGTGGATCATCAAGGGAGCATGCGCCTATTGCTTTAAAGGGGTGTGGTGTTTCACTTGTCATCGCGAAAAGTTTTGCCAGGATTTTTTATAGAAACAGTATTAATATCGGGTTGCCCATTATTGAGCTAAAAAATGTTGAGGATATTTTTACCGGTGATGAGCTAGAGGTTAATCTTACTAAGGGCGAAGTGAAGAATTTAACAAAGCAGCAGGTGTATCTTGCTTCGCCTTTTGCGCAATTCGTCTGTCAGATAATAGACAAAGGCGGTTTAGTGGAATGGGTTAAAAAAGGACACAAAGACACAAAGCCACAATGTCACAAGTAGAAACAAACCACAGTTTTTATTTTTTTGTGGTTCTTGGACAGAATTAAATAGAAGGGATTTTAAATGTATACGATAGCAGTTATACCTGGAGATGGTACAGGGCCTGAGGTTGTTAGAGAGGGCTTGAAAGTATTAGAGGCAGCCAGTAAAAAATTTAGTTTTAAATATGAAACTAAGAATTTTGATTTTGGCGGAGAAAGATATTTGAAGACAGGAGAGACTTTGCCAGACGAGGCTATTGGCGAATTAAAAAAATTTGATACTATTTTTTTGGGCGCTATTGGCCATCCGGACGTTAAACCTGGTATTTTAGAGCAGGGTATATTGCTTAAATTAAGGTTTGCCTTGGATCAGTATATTAATTTGCGGCCTATTCGTTTGTACAATGAGGCATTTTGTCCCCTTAAAGATAAAAAGCCAAAGGATATTGATTTTGTTGTTGTTCGTGAGAATAGCGAAGGCTTGTATAAGGGGATGGGGGAGTTTAAGGATAAAAATACGGCAGATGAGGTGGCAACACAGATTTCTTATAACACAAGAAAAGGCGTTGAACGCTGTATTCGTTACGCGTTTGAGTTTACGCGCAAAAGAAACAAGAGAAAACAGCTGACACTTTGTGGTAAGACGAATGTTTTAACATTTGCATGGGATCTTTGGCAGAGAACTTTTAATGAAGTTGCAAAAGAATATCCGGATATTAAAACGGATTACGCGCATGTGGATGCGACTACGATGTGGTTTGTTAAGAATCCTGAGTGGTTCGATGTTATTGTTACGGACAATATGTTTGGAGATATTATAACGGATTTAGGGGCGATGATTCAGGGAGGCATGGGAATTGCTGCTGGAGGAAATATTAATCCACAAGGAGTTTCTATGTTTGAACCTATTGGAGGTTCTGCGCCAAAGTATACAGGCCAGAATGTTATCAATCCTTTGGCTGCAATTTGCGCGGTATCTATGATGCTTGATACGCTTGGTGAAAAACAAGCGGCAGAGTCTATCGAAAATGCGGTGATTGACCTTGTCCAAAAGGATTTAAAATCGCTGGGTGCTGGTAAAATGGGGTATTCCACGGTTGAAGTGGGCGATCTTGTTGTTAAAAATTTAAAGTGAAGTTGAAGGTTGTTTTTTTGTAAGCTATTGAATAGTATTCCGCAAGGTAGGATCAATTCCTATCAGGTAAACACGATTAAATTACTGATGAGTATGAAAAAGAAAGCAAAATATAGTGTAGCTGTTGTTGGGGTTGGCGCGGTTGGTTTGGAGATGTTGAGAATTTTAAGAGAGCGTCATTTTCCTGTGAGCAGCTTGAAGGTTCTGGCTAGAAGCGCGCGGCAGATTGAAGTTGATGGCATAGTTTATCAGGTGGAGCAGATATCTGCGCAAAGTTTTGATGGTGTGGATATTGCTTTATTTGCTGGTACGGAAGGCGAGAAGGGTGCCGCGGTAACTTTTGCACCAGAAGCTGTTGAGCGAGGGGCAGTTGTTATTGATAATGGGGCTGATTTTCGCATGGATTCAGATGTCCCCTTGATTGTGCCGGAAGTGAATCCCAAAGATATTAAGAAATACAAGAAGAAAGGGATTATCGCCAATCCCAATTGTTCCACAATTCAAATGGTAGCAGCGTTAGGGCCCATTCACAGGGTTTCAAAAATCAAAAGGATTATTGTTTCTACCTATCAGGCTGCATCTGGTGCTGGCAGCAAAGCTGTGGATGAGCTTTTTTCTCAGACACAGGATTTTTTAGCTGATAGGCCTATTGTTGCGCAGGCCTTTTCAAAAAGAATTGCTTTTAACGTTATTCCGCAAATTGGCGGTTTTGATGAGGCGGGTTTTACCACGGAAGAGTGGAAGATGGTAAAAGAAACGCATAAGATTTTACATAGCGATAAGATCAAAATTTCAGCGACAACAGTACGGGTTCCAGTAAAGACGGGGCATTGTGAGTCTGTTTATATAGAGACAAAACGTTCCTTGGGACTGGATGAACTGAAACAAGTGTTGGCCTCATCACCTGGTATTAAAGTTCTTGATGATATTGATAAAACGGTTTATCCGTTGCCTGTTGACGCTGAAGGGACAGACGCTGTTTATGTGGGTCGTATTAGAAAAGACCCATACAATGATAAAGGTTTTTGGCTCTGGATTGTCGCTGACAATTTACGTAAGGGCGCGGCAACAAATGCGATTCAGATCGCAGAGCTTTTGATTAAACGTTAAGAGATAGAACTTTTTTATCCAGATATGCAAAATGTTTTGCTAATGATCGCTTACGTCGGCTCAAATTATGCCGGTTGGCAGGTGCAAAAAAGCGCATTAGGACATGCAAAACTGCAGTATCGCAAGGCTTCAGAAAAACCGACCATCCAGGGCGAGATTGAACAAGCCCTTCAAAAAATTTTCCAAAAAAAAATTAAACTTATTGGATCAGGGCGTACAGATGCTGGTGTGCATGCTGTTGGGCAGGTAGCTAATTTTAAAATAGATCAGCATTTAGATATGCCTAAGTTGGTGCGTGCTTTAAATGGAATCCTCCCTAAAGACATATCCATTATTAAAGCGCAAGAGGTAGGTCCTACTTTTCATGCTCGTTTTGACGCAAAATTACGCGCTTATCGCTTTATTATTATTAACGGCCCTAAAAAACCTATTTTTTGTTCTAAGTTAGCGTTATGGGTTAAGTATCCTTTGGATGTGGCGTTGATGCGCCGGGAAGCTAAGGTATTGTGTGGGCAGCATGATTTTAAATCATTTCAGGCAGCCGATCACATAGAGCGTAATTCCCTTGTCGTATTAAAAAAGATAGATGTAAGAAAGATTCGGCGCGGGAGCGTTTTCCCTTTTTTTTCACAGCATGAGGCTATTGTTATTGATATAATCGCGGATAGATTTTTACGCAATATGGTACGTAATATTGTTGGAACATTAATTGAAATTGGCAGAGGCAAGATGGTAAAGGGTGAATTGAAGAGGATTCTTTCAAAAAAGAATAGGGATGCTGCTGGGCCGTGTATTTCCGGTTGCGGGCTTTATCTTTTAAAAGTTGACTATAAATAGCTGTTCAGATTCTCCGATGTTTTTCTTTGGGGCGGATTAATGAAACTATTTCAAACAATGACAAAAGTATACAACGCCTGCCTGAACCGCAGAAATTTAAGTGATGGGGCCAGGTGGGACTTCTATTCTTGTTTTATTCTTTTTGCTATTTTGTTGTGTCAGGCATCAAATTGGTTTGGCTCACCATTGTTTATGGACTGTTATTATCATCTTTGCGTTGTGAGAGGCTTTAGCGATGCCGGAGGATGGGTAGGAGAGGCTTTTTGGGAGTATGCGCCTGTTGGCAGGCCTCATTTGTATCCGCCTTTTTTTCATCTTTTTGAGCTCATGCTTTTTGATTGTGGTGTTAGGTTAATGACTATTGCGCGCTTATTTGATTTTATAACGTATCCTTTTTTGTTAGGAGCTGTTTGGTTTGTTCTGCGGTTATTGTGTTCAAAGCGGATAGCTTTTTTTAGCCTATTGCTTTTGAGCTCTTCTTTTTCCCTTTTTATTGCTATTACAAGCAATATTCCTTGTGCCCTCGCCTTTCTTTTTGGCCTTTTTTCTTTTGTATGTTTACGAAAGAAAAGAGTATTGAGCGCTTCTTTATTGCTCGCCCTTTCTTTTTATACACATAGTTTGATGTCGTGGTTGTTTTTATTAGCTTTTTTTCTTTATTGTGGCTTTGAGCGCAAAGAGGCCAGGCGCATTTTGCTTGTTTGCTTGAGTGCTCTTGTTTTAGCGGCACCTTTGTTATGGCATGAGTTTTACTATGTTTCATTTATCCGTTCAGTCAGAGCTTTAGAGTTTTACTACGCGGATTTGAGTCCTGTCTTGTATATTCTCTCACTGGCGGGAATTATCTTGTGTTTTAGGAAGAAAAGATCATCTTTATATTTTTTTATTATTCTTATGCTGGCGATGTCAGTTTTGTTGTTTACGCATCGCGATCGTTTTTTGTCGGGCATAGGCTTGATTCCGATCTCAATATTGGCGGCTTTAAGTTTAGATGAGTTATGGGCTTATTTAAAGAAGCGAAATTTTAATAAGAGATTATTCGTTTATTTGTTTGCTGTTGTCTTTGTGTTTTATTTTACGACACCAATTATTTCGTTATCTCCTTTTGAGCAGAGGCCTGTTTTGAGTTTGAAGTCTTCTTTTATCAATAGATGGGGAATGGGAGGGCCGCAGACGGCGAAAGCGGAGACGATTTATTATGCGAAAATTGTTGACGAGCTGATCCAGATGATGAAGGAGAATTCTTTGGTTGACGATATTTTCTTTTTTAATTATCCGTATGGAGGCGGCATGATGTCGGCTCTTGCTCATAGAGCGATGTCAACAGCCATGCTGGTTGAAGTGAAGCCGTTTTATGAGCTTGATCCCGTTATGTCTGCCAGATTTGTTTTCTTGTTTAAGGATCCAAAAGATGTCTATTACCAGGTATTGCCGTTACTAATAGATCGCTACGGACTCAAAGAAGTTGCGCAGAATCAAGTAGCGTGTTTGTATGAGCATCGTTGTTCCGCAATCAGGAGAGTCATTAAGGCAGTTGTTCCTGCGAAAGTTTGTTTTATTTTATTGTTTTTGGTCTTCGTAATGATTGTCGCGGATATATCATTTTTTTCGAAAAGCTATGTTAAACGCTCATAACTTATTTCAAATGATATAGTTATATTGGATTTACGAAAAAAACCAGGCCTACTTTTGACTGAAAATATTATTAAAAAAAAGTTGACACAGTTGTTTTGATATGTTATATTCTTACTTCTATGAAAACATATATCGCACATAAGACAAATACGGACGCTTCAAAAAAGCAGTGGTTTATCATTGATGCCAAGGGAGAAATTCTAGGGCGCTTAGCGAGCAAGGTTGCTTCAGTTATTAGAGGCAAGCATAAGGCGACTTATACTCTGAATTTCGATACGGGTGATCATGTGGTTGTGGTGAATGCTGAAAAGATTAAGGTGACCGGCCGAAAGCTTAAAGATAAGCAGTATTTGAGTTTTTCTGGTTATCCGGCAGGACTAAAGAGAACATCGCTTGAGGTTATGCTTAAAACGAAACCGACTGATGTGATTAAGATTGCCGTGCGCAAGATGCTCCCGGCCAATCCGCTTTCTCGTCAAATGTTAAAAAAATTACGTGTTTATGCTGGAGAAGAACATCCTTATAAAAAAATAAATTTTAAGACGTTAGAGGTTTAAAATGCAGGATAAGACTAAATTTAAAGCGACTGGAAGAAGAAAAGAGGCTGCAGCAAGAATAGAAATTGTTGCCGGAGAAGGCAAAGTTCTTGTGAATAAGAGGTCTTTTGAATCTTATTTTACAAGGGAAACAGACCGCATCCTTGTTAATCAGCCATTTGTGGCGACGGATACTGTTGGAAAATATGACGTTAGGGCATCCGTTATGGGCGGTGGTTTAACTGGGCAGGCTGGGGCTATAAGACATGGAATTTCACGCATTTTGTCGACTTTAGAGAATGAGTATAAGTTGATCTTGAGAAAAGGCGGTTTTTTAACGCGTGATCCAAGAACTAAAGAGCGTAAGAAATATGGCCAGAAAGGTGCTCGTAAGAGATTCCAGTGGACTAAGAGGTAAAAACTCTTTCAATCGATTTACATAAAAACTTAAAACCTATCTCGACGAAATTTCTTGACGAGATAGGTTTTTTATTTTAACATATAGGTCAATATCGTAATTTTAACTCGGCGGATAATTAGATGTTTTTGAAAGAAGGTTGAGATGTTAAAGGTAGGTATTATTGGGGCTCGGGGATACACAGGTGAGGAATTGATTAAGATTTTACTTTCTCATCATCAAGTGCGCCTGACTTATTTAGCAGCAACTTTAGAAAAGCCGCAACCTATTGACGAGATATTTCCTTATTTTAAGAAAAAAATACAATTGGATTGCGAAAGTTTTTCTTATCAGAAGGCTGTGCAAAAATGTGATCTTTTATTTTTGGCACTTCCGCACACAGTATCTATGACTGTTGCGCCAAGGCTGATTAAGCATGGCAAGAAGATTATTGATTTGAGCGCGGATTACCGGTTGAAGAATGTTGCTGTTTACCAGAAATGGTATCATAAGGCACACAAAGATAAAGATAATATCTCTAAATTTGTTTATGGCTTGCCAGAGTTATATCGTGAGAAGATTAAGCGGGCTTCTTGTGTGGCAAATCCAGGTTGTTATCCAACAGCAGCTATTTTAGGGATTGTTCCGGCTCTTATTTCTGGCCTGGCTGACAAAACGGGAGTTACCATTGATGCTAAATCTGGTGTGACGGGAGCCGGAAAAAAGGTCGCATCAGCTTATTTGTATCCTGAGATTAATGAAAATTTTAAGGGGTATAAGTTCAATGCTCATCAGCATGCTCCAGAGATTAATCAAGAGCTTTCAAAAGTATCTTTAGGAAAAGTTAATGTTCTTTTCTGTCCGCATCTATTACCTGTAAACAGGGGAATTTTTGAAACAATTTATATTAAGCTGAATAAGTCTGTGACAGAAAAATCCATAGAGGATCTATATAAGAAGTTTTATAAACAAGAGCCTTTTGTCCGTATCAAAAAACTTGGAGAAATTCCACAACTTAAAGATGTTGTTGGCACAAATTTTTGTGATATAGGCCTTACCTTTGATGCGTTGCATCGGGTGTTGATTGTTTCTTGCGCTATTGATAATCTTTTGAAGGGTGCTTCGGGCCAGGCTGTGCAGAATATGAATGTTATGTGTGGGTTTGATGAGGGGACGGCTCTTTTATGAAGTTACAGGTAGGCTCTCATGTTTTGCCGCTTGGTTTTAAGGCCTCTGGAATGAGCGCGTATATTAAGAGGAATGGCCAGCCTGATATGGCTCTTTTTTATTCACAGGCACCTTGTGTCAGCGCTGCTTTTCTTACTGTAAATAGTGTCAAGGCTGCTCCAGTCCATATATGCCTTAAGCATAGTAAATATAAAAACCAACGGGCTATTGTTGTTAATAGCGGTAACGCGAACGCTATGACAGGCCCTAAGGGTGAACATGACGCTCTTCAGATGGCTCAACTTGTGGCGAAAGGCCTTGCGTTATCTGTTCAAGAAGTTTTTGTCTCTTCTACGGGGGTCATTGGGCGGTTATTGCCTATGGATAAAATCAAGTCGGCGATTCCTTTCTTAATAGATGCATTATCTGAAAATGGGCTTTCGGATGCTGCCAGCGCTATATTGACGACGGATACGTTTGCCAAAAAAGTCACGGCTCGTTTTAAGATCGGAGCAAAAGATGTCACGATTACAGGCCTGACAAAAGGGGCTGGCATGATTGCCCCACATGTAAAGAGCGCAACTATGCTGGCGTATATTTTTACGGATATTAAGATTTCGAAAGCCCTCTTGAACAGGACTGCACGTCAGGCTATGGAGCTTTCTTTTAATGCTATAACAATTGATGGTTGTATGAGCACAAATGATACGGTTATTGTTATGGCTAATGGTTTGGCTGAAAATTCAGTTGTGCGTACTGGCTCTAAAGAGGAGAAAATCTTTGCACAGGCTTTGCGGCAAGTTTGCCTGGAGTTGGCAAAGATGATTGTTGTTGACGCTGAAGGGGCAACGAAGTTTATAAAGATTAATGTTGGCGGTGCCAGGACGTTTGCTCAGGCAAAAAAATTTGCTTTTGCGGTTGCAAATTCTATGCTTTTTAAATGTGCTATGTTTGGAGAGAATCCGAATTGGGGCAGGATCGCTTCAGCTTTAGGTTCTGTGCCTGTAAAATTTTGTTGGGAAAAAATAGACATTTATCTGAACAGAAAGCCTGTTTTTAAAAATGGCAAGCCTGTTGTTTTGCAGGATAAGAAATTATTGAAAGCAAAAGATGTTTTTGTCGACATTAATTTGAAAAGCGGAAAGCAGGAGGCGAGTGTTTTGACCTGTGATCTTTCATATGATTATGTTAAAATAAATGCCGAGTATAATTAGTTAATGCTGAAAAAGTATTTTTTATGTTCACGGTGATTTTTGCCGGCAGGTAGGAAAAATCTGATTACAGTGATTAAGCTCAGTGTCTGATTTAATCTTTGGAATCAAATTTAGCATTAACGAAATAGAATAAGCAGGTTAAGCGTACGCATACTAAGTAGGTAGCGCAAAGATTGTTTAAGGAGTGGAAATAGATGGAAGAAGCGATAAAGAAGGCTGAAGTGTTGATAGAGGCTCTGCCTTATATCAAAGAATTTCGTAATACTGTTTTTGTTGTTAAGTATGGAGGGAGTATTTTAGGTGAAGAAACAATTCGGCGTGGTGTTTTGGAAGATCTCGTTTTTTTAAGTTTCATGGGCATTAAGACTTTGCTTGTTCATGGAGGGGGTCCCAGTATTTCTGAAGAGATGCGGCGATTAGGTAAAAAGACGGAGTTTGTTGATGGCATGAGGGTGACGGATGCAGAAACTCTGAAAATTGTGGATCAGAAGTTAAGTGAGCTGAATCAGTTAATTGTTGATGAAATTCAGGAGATTGGCGCGGAAGCGATCGGGATGAGCGGTAAGAAGCAAGGGTTTATAAAAGCAAAAAAAATGGACTCTCAGGTTGATATGGGGTTTGTTGGTGTTGTTGATGCAATAGATAAGGATTACATTTTTAATAGTTTCAAGGACAGCGCGATTATTGTCTTATCTCCTATGGGCCTAGATGAAGATGGAGCCATTTTTAATATTAATGCTGATGAGGTTGCATCTTATGCGGCGGCTGTTTTGAAAGCTGAAAAATTTGTCTTATTGACAAATGTCAGGGGCGTTATGCGTGATCCAACTGATCCCGATTCACTTATCGCCAGCCTTAAGCTCAAAGACATTAAGACTCTTATTAAACAGAAAGTTATTCAAGGCGGGATGATTCCTAAGGTGAATGCCTGTCTGAAAGCTTTAAGTGGTGATGTTAAGAAAACACACATTATTGATGCCAGAATTCCTCACGCTCTTTTATTGGAAATTTTTACCGATCAGGGCGTAGGTACGGAAATGGTGAAATAGATGTTTATAGGAACGTATGACTAAAGACGAGATTTTTAAACTTTATCAGGATTACATTATGCCGACTTATACAAAAATGCCGTATATTTTTGTTAAAGGTAAGGGCATGAAGCTTGTTGATATTGATGGCAAGGAATATTTGGATTTTTTCCCGGGATGGGGTGTCGGCAATGTCGGATTATGTCATTCGGCTGTTTTAAGCGCTGTGCGTGATCAGGTGGGAAAGCTGATTCATTTACCTAATAATTTTTATCATCCAGCTCAGGCGAAATTGGCGCGTGAAATTGTTCGTTTTTCTTTTCCAGGGAAGGTTTTCTTTTCAAATTCAGGAGCAGAAGCTAATGAGGCGGCTATCAAATTAGCCCGCGCTTTCGGTGCAAAATCCAAAGAGAAACCACGCTTTGAGATTATTGCTTTCAAGAATGCTTTCCATGGTAGAACCTTGGCGACCATAACAGCAACAGGCCAACAGAAATATCAGAAGGGTTTTGAACCGCTTGTGGAAGGGTTTAAAACCAACGTGCCCTTCAATGATTTTGATGCTTTTTGTTCGGCTGTAACAGATAAGACGATTGCTGTTATGTTGGAAGTTGTCCAGGGGGAAGGCGGCGTTAATGTGGCAGACAAGATTTTTCTTCAGAAAATTCGTTCTTTCTGTGATGATCACAATATGCTTTTGATTTTGGATGAGGTTCAGACAGGTATTGGGCGGACGGGAAAAATGTTTGGTTATCAGCATTATGGTATTGTCCCTGATATGATTACGCTGGCAAAGTCTTTAGGCGGGGGTTTACCGATAGGGTGCATGGTAGCTAAAAAAGAGATTGCCGATATTTTGCAGCCCGGGATGCATGCTTCGACTTTTGGGGGAAGCCCTCTTGTTTGCAGGGCTGCTTTAGGGGTTTTTAAGGCCATCCAAAAGGATAAAATGCTTTTACATGTGCAACGGATGGGACCTTACATGTTTGGAAAACTAAAAAATCTTATGGCAAAACATAAGGCGATAAAGGATGTTCGTGGCCTCGGCCTCATGATTGGCATTGAGATGGACTGTGATGCTCAGGACATTGTTGCGCGATGCCTGCAAAAGAGGCTTTTGATCAATTGCACACATCAGACTGTTTTAAGGTTGATGCCGGCTTTAAATGTGACAAAACGCCAGATTGACAGGGCCGTTGCCATATTGGATAAGGTTCTGGAAGGGGTGGAATAATGTTTAAAAAGCGGGATTTTTTAACGATTACGGATTTTAGTCTGAAAGAAATCCAGGATATTTTAGAAAAGGCTGCGCAGTTAAAAAAGAGAAAGTTTTTACAGGCGTTAAAAAATAAATCTGTCGGCTTGATTTTTCAAAAGCCTTCTTTAAGGACGCGTATTTCTTTTCAGGTTGGTGTTTGGCAGCTTGGCGGCCAGTGTATGTCTTTGTCTCCTGCTGAGGTAAATATTGGGGTTCGGGAGTCTATTAAAGATGCTGCCTCTACTTTATCGAGGTATCTTGATTTGATTGTGGCCCGGGTTTTTAAACATCATGAGCTTGTTGAGTTGGCGCGTTATTCCCGTATTCCCGTTATTAATGGTTTGAGTGATAGTTTTCATCCTTGTCAGGCTTTAGCTGATATCTTTACAATTAAAGAAAAAAAGGGTTGTTTAAAGAATTTGACATTGTGTTATGTTGGGGACGGCAATAATGTGTGCCATTCACTTTTACAGATTGCCTCTATTTTAGGTGTGCATGTTAGGATTGCTTCTCCGAAAGGGTTTACGCCAAAAAAAGAAATTTTAAGGCAGGCGGAATGCTTAGCTCAAAAGTCAGGAGCTTCTATTGCCGTTTCATCGGATCCTTTTTATGCAGCAAAAGATGCAGATATTCTTTATACGGATGTTTGGGCCAGTATGGGGCAGGAAAAGGAAGCTTCGAAAAGGGCAAAAATTTTTAAAAAATATCAGATTAATGAGAAATTGATGAGCTTAGCAAAGAAAGATGTTCTGGTGATGCATTGTTTGCCGGCGCATCGTGGCATGGAAATTTCTGATGAGGCTATTGATAGTTCTCATTCTATTGTTTTTGATGAGGCAGAAAATAGGCTCCATGTTCAGAAGGCGATTATGTTAAAGTTGTTGAAAAAATAGTTTTAGGGTGCAGAGTAAGGGTTCGGGGTTCAGAAAAACTAAAAAGCTTTTTTTACAGTACCCCAAACCTTGATAGGAGACATAATGAAAAAGATTGTATTAGCTTATTCGGGTGGGTTAGATACTTCGTGCGCGATTAAATGGCTCAATGATAAAGGGTATGAGGTTGTTGCCTATATTGCTGATGTGGGTCAGAAGGAAGATTTTGCGCTTGTTAAGCAGAGGGCTTTGGCAACAGGAGCAAAAAAAGTTTATGTTGGTGATTTGAAAAAAGAATTTATCTCTGATTTTATTTTGCCTACCCTACAGGCTGGAGCTGTTTATGAGGGAAAATATCTTTTAGCGACCGCGTTAAGCCGCCCTTTGATTGCCAAGCATTTAGTTGATGTAGCACATCAGGAAAAGGCGACGGCTATTTCTCATGGATGTACAGGTAAGGGCAATGACCAGGTTCGTTTTGAGGTGACGGCGCGCATCCTGGATTCTTCGATAGAGATTATTGCACCTGTCAGGGAGTGGGAATTTAAATCGCGAGAAGAAGAGATTGATTACGCGAAAGAAAAAGGTATTCAATTGAATGTTACCAAGAAAAAGGTATACAGCATTGATGAGAATCTCTGGGGTATCAGTATTGAGTGTGGGGTTTTAGAAGATCCCTATTGCGAGCCTCCTGAAGATGCGTATCAGATAACAATTGATCCACTTGTTTCGCCTGCGAAACCGACCTATTTGGAGGTGTATTTTGAAAAGGGTGTTCCGAAAAAGATTAACTCCAAAAGTTATTCTTTGCAGGATTTAATCGCTTATCTTACCGAAGTGGCTGGAAAAAATGGTGTGGGTAGGGTTGATATGGTTGAAAACAGGCTTGTTGGAATTAAGTCTCGGGAAATCTATGAGGCACCGGCGGCAGCTTGTTTGTATACGGCGCATAAAGAACTTGAAAGTCTTGTTCTAGACAGGGAGTTTTTGCATTACAAGGCGATGCTAAGCCTTAAATATGCTGAGCTGGTGTATTATGGATTATGGTATTCTGATTTAAAAAAAGCGATTGATGGTTTTGTGGGCCAGGTTCAGGAAAAAGTGACAGGTACGGTGCGTTTAAAATTATTTAAAGGTAGTTGTGTTTGCGTTGGGCGCAAGTCCGTTAACTCTCTCTATAAGGAAGATTTGGCAACTTATACGGAGAAGGACAAGTTTGACCAAAAGTTGGCAGAAGGGTTTGTAAAGTTATGGGGTTTGCCGTTTCAGAAATAGTTTAATTTCAGGGGATAGGGTTCAGGCAACAGGGTTCAGAATAATCAAAAAACTTTTAGAATTTACCGTGCCCTGTGTCCGGCATCCTGATGGTTAATATAGGAGCGATAATGTCAAAAAAACTTTGGGGCGGAAGGTTTGAAAAGGGGATAGACCAGGATTTTGATCTATTCCAAAAGTCTATTCACTACGATTATAAGTTGGCTGAATACGATGTAGTGCATTCGCTTATTCATATCGCAGCACTCAAAGAAGCTGGTATTTTGGATGCCCAGGAATCCTTGAAGTTGTCTAAAGCATTAAAAGAGATTCAGTCTCAAATTAAGTCAGGAGATTTTGAGCCTGATTTATCATGTGAGGATATACATTCGGATATTCAAAACAGGGTTGAAAAAAAAGCTGGTGCGCTGGCTTTAAAGCTTCATACGTTACGCTCAAGGAATGACCAGGTTGTTTTTGATGAGCGGTTTTATTGTTTTGAAAATGCGTTGGATATTTTTGAAGGCCTAATTGGTTTAGAAAAAAGCTTGTTGCTGGCTGTAGCTAAAGAGCCCAAAGAGTATTTTGTTGGTTATACACATACCAAGAGGGCTCAGGCGATCTATTTTTCAGATTATCTCTTGGCTTATGTAAATATGTTTGGCAGGGATTTTGAAAGGATGAAGAATTTTTGTGATGCCCTGTCCATTTTCATAGGAGCAGGGGCTTTGACAGGCAGTTGTTTGGCCAAAGAGGATTATAAAAAAGCTATCAAAGTGTTTGGAGGAAAAAAGATAAAAGTCACAGAGAAGCCTTTAGATAATGTTTCGGATAGGGATTTTGTGATTGAATTTTTGAGTATCTTGTCTATTGTTCAGATGCATTTGTCGCGGATGGCTGAGGATCTGATTTTGTATTCTACAAAGGAATTTGATTTTATCGATTTGCCGGAGGAATTTTGTACGGGTTCTAGCCTCATGCCGCATAAAAAGAATCCTGATTTTTTAGAGCTTGTACGAGGAAATACAGGAAGGGTTTATGGCAATCTCATGTCTGTTTTGACGACCATGAAAGGGCTGCCCTTGAGTTATAATCGGGATATGCAGTTAGACAAAGAGCCGCTGTTTTCTTCTGTTGAGGTCGTTGAAAATGAGTTAAAGCTTATGGCGAAGTTTATTGGCGGGATTAAGTTAAAGAAAGATAGTATTGCGTGTGCTTTGAAAGATAAGACGCTATATGCGACTGAATTAGCTGAGTGGTTGGTTACTGAGAAAGAAGTTGCGTTTAAGAACGCGCATGACGCGGTAGGAAAACTCGTTAAACTTGCTGAAAAAAAGAATGAAGACTTTCAGGATCTCAGTGATACAGAATTACGCGCTATTCATCCGGCGCTTAATAAGAGTGTTATTGGAAAGATTATGAATCCGAAGTATGCGGTTGAGTCAAAAAAGACGTTTTCAAGGAAACTGCCTAAAAAATAACTTTAAGGTATTCATGCACGATTTTCATTATCGAAATAACCAGTTGTATTGTGAAGATGTTGAGGTTGCAAAATTAGCGGCTCAGTTTGGCACACCTCTTTATGTTTATAGTCGGCATACGATTATAGATCATTATTTAAAGCTGAAGAAAGCTTTTGCTGAGCTTAAGCCACTCATTTGTTTTTCGGTCAAATCAAATTCTAATCTGACTATTCTTAAGACGCTTGTTGATCAGGGGGCGGGCTTAGACATTGTTTCAGGAGGTGAGCTCTATCGCGCTAAAAAAGCCGGAGTTGATTCGAGCCGTATTGTCTATGCTAGTGTCGGCAAGACGGAAAAAGAAATAGAAGAGGCTATTTCTGCCGGGATATTTTCTTTTAATGTGGAGTCGCTTCAAGAGCTTGGCTTGATTAGTGATGTCGCCGTGCGTTTAAAAAGAGATGCTCGTGTTTGTCTGCGTTTAAATCCAAATATTGATCCTCATACACACCGCTATATAACAACAGGTACGGTTGAAAGTAAATTTGGCATAGATTTTGAGATGGCTCGCATTATTTTTTTAAATAAAAACAATTTTAAACGGGTCAAGTTGATAGGATTGCATGTGCATATTGGTTCACAGATTACACAGGTGAAGCCCTTTTTAGAGGCTTTAAAGAGGGTCTGTCGTTTTATAAATATGTTGAAGAAAATGGGCCTTTCTTTAGAGTGTCTAAATATTGGCGGGGGCCTTGGAATTATTTATAAGGATGAAAAACCGCAGACAGCGCAAGAGTTTGCTTCTTTTGTTGTGCCGATTTTGAAAAAAACAGGCCTAAAGATTGTCCTTGAGCCCGGCCGTTTTATTGTTGGCAATGCGGGAATTTTAGTAGCGAGAACGATATACCTCAAAGATACGACCGTTAAAAGATTTGTTGTTGTGGATGCCGGGATGAATGATTTAATGAGGCCTTCTTTGTATGAGGCGTATCACGAAATTCTGCCGTTGATGAAAACCGGCCAAAAATATTCGGACGTGGGAGATCAGAAGAAGTCCGATGTGGTTGGGCCTATTTGTGAGAGTGGAGATTTTTTGGCTAAGGATAGGAAGTTACCGAATTTTGGCGCGGGAGACCTATTGGCGGTTTTGGGTGCAGGGGCTTATGGATTTTCTATGTCTTCAAATTATAATTCCCGATGCAGGGCGGCTGAGGTTTTGGTAAAAGGCAATCGGTATTATCTTATTCGTGAACGCGAAGTTAAATCGGATTTGATACGCCATGAAAAGGTTTTGAGTTTATGAAAAGTATTAAGTTTGTAAAGATGCAGGGGGCTGGGAATGATTTTATCCTTTTGGAAGATGCTTTTATTTCCGGAAAACCAAGTTTTTCTTCAAAACAGCTTGTTTCTTTGGCCAAAAAAATATGTGATAGAAAATATGGTGTTGGAGCGGACGGCCTTCTTTTAGTAACGAAGTCAGTAAAGGCTGACGCACGTATGAGGATTTTTAATGCTGATGGTTCAGAGCCTGATATGTGTGGTAATGGTGCCAGGTGTTTTGCGTCTTATGTTGCTCAAAGAAAGAAGAAGAGTAGCCTCCTTGTGGAAACAAGAGCTGGTTTTTTAAAGGCGCAAGTTCAGGCAAAAAAGATTAAATTAAACATGACCGAGCCGAAGGATTTAAAGCTGGGCTTGTCTTTGGAAATCGATGCTACATTGTACAAAGCGGATTATGTGAATACGGGTGTTCCCCATGTTGTTGTGATGGTTGATGATTTAGAGAATTTTCATGTTCAGCGCATAGGGCGTTTAATTAGAGAGCATACCATGTTTCAACCCGCCGGGGCCAATGTTAATTTTATAAAAATAGTTGATAGTAATTTTTTGCATGTTAGAACATATGAACGGGGTGTTGAGAACGAGACGTTGGCTTGCGGTACAGGTTCTGTGGCAAGCGCTATTATAGCTGTGTTGAACGCGCAACACAAAAAAGGGCTGGACGGCGCGCCATTTTGCATGAGGGTTAAAACGAAAAGCGGGGAATTGCTCAAAGTTTATTTTAAGGTATCGGGTAAAATAATTACAGATGTTTGGCTTGAGGGCGAGGCAAAAGTTGTTTTTAAGGGGGAATATTATGTTTAAGGGGTCACTTGTTGCTATTGTAACGCCATTTGATAAGCAAGGGAAAGTAGATGAGGGTGCTTTAGAGCGGCTTGTTGATTTTCAAATCAAAGGTGGCACGGATGGTATTGTTCCTTGTGGCACAACAGGAGAATCGGCAACACTTAGTTATAAGGAGCATGAACGTGTTATTGAAATTTGCGTGCAGATGGCAAAAAAACGTATTCCTGTGATTGCCGGGACAGGTTCAAATTCTACGCAAGAAGCTATTGAGATGAGTCTGGAGGCCAAGAAAATCGGTGTTGACGGCTTGCTTTTGGTTTCGCCATATTACAATAAACCGACACAAAAAGGCCTTTATCTGCATTTTAAGGCCATTGCTGATAAAGTGGACTTGCCGATTATTCTTTATAATATCGCTTCTCGGACCGGGATAAATGTTGAGCCGGAAACAGTTGCGCGTTTAAATGAGGATTGTAAGAATATTGTGGCCATAAAAGAAGCCAGCGGCTCGTTGGACCAGATGTCGCGCGTTATGGCTTTGTGTGGTAAGAAGATGACGATGCTTTCAGGTGATGATTCTTTGACGTTACCCCAGATGGCTATTGGCGGAGAGGGTGTTATTTCCGTTGTTGCTAATATTATTCCCAAAGATGTTAAGGCAATGATTACGGCTTTTAATAAGGGTGAGATTATTGAAGCTCGCAGGCTTCATTATATGATGTTGCCTTTAATTAAGGCTATGTTTATGGAAACGAACCCTATTCCTGTTAAGACGGCTTTAGGCCTCATGGGGTTGTGTGAGGCGTCTTTAAGATTGCCGATGTGTGAAATGTCTCGTGAAAATTTAAGTAGGCTTGAGGCGGTGCTGAGGGATTATAAGCTAATATAGAAGGATGTTTTTATGATTAAATTAGGTGTGAGTGGCGCGATGGGAAAGATGGGAAAGAGGATTCTGAGCTTAGCTTTACTGGACAGGGTTTTTAAGGTGAGCCTCGCCTTGGAAAAGACAGGATGTTTTCTGCCTAACAAGAAAATAGCTGGCTTGAAAGTGCAAGGCTGTGCAGAAGCGATAAAAAGCGTTGATGTATTGATAGATTTCTCTTGTATTGAGGCCACGTTAGAACATTTGGCATATGCGGTGAAGTTTAAGAAAGCGATTGTCATAGGCACGACAGGTTTTTCTGAAGCGCAGAAAAAAAAGATTGTTTTGGCCGCAAAGAAAATTCCAGTGATTTTTTCTCCAAATATGTCTATTGGCGTTAACTTGCTTTTTTCGCTTGTTCAGCAAGCAGCAAACGTGCTTTCAAAAGAATATAAGGCGAGCATTGTTGAGGCTCATCATGTTCATAAAAAAGATGCTCCTTCTGGTACTGCGAAATATCTGGCTCAGATTATTAAGGAGGAGTGTAAACATAAGCCGGGTGTGAAATCTATTAGAGAAGGAGAAATTATTGGTGATCATGATGTGATTTTTGACAGCCCGTGGGATACTATTAAGCTGAGTCATTCAGCTAAAACGAGGGATATTTTTGCTAAAGGTGCTTTAGAGGCTGCAAAGTTTATTGTTACCAGGAAGAAGGGCCTTTATGGGATGGATAGAGTCATAAGGAGATAAAGCGATATGGATATTTCATTATCAAAAAAATTAGAGAGTTTACCCCCTTATTTATTTGCTCAGATAGATGCTGCTAAAAGGCAGGCTAGAAAAGAAGGGCGCAATATTATTGATTTAGGGATAGGGGATCCGGATATACCGACTCCGGATTTTGTTATTGACAAATTATATGAAGCGGCAAAAGACCCTCGCAATCATCGCTATGCTCTTGATCAGGGCATGCCGGAGTTGAGGGCTGCAATCGCTGATTGGTATAAGAGACGATTTGGTGTTAATCTTGATCCTGACAAAGAGATTTTACCGCTTATTGGGTCTAAAGAGGGTATTGCACACATCCCGGTAGCTTTTTTAAATAAATCGGATGTTGTTCTGGCGCCTGACCCTGGTTATCCGCCTTATCGTAATGCGACGATCTTGGCTGATGGAAAGCCTTATGCAATGCCGTTGCGGCAGAGCAATGGTTTTTTGCCGGATTTTGATGCTATATCAGGCGCGGTAGCCCAGAAGGCGAAACTGATGTTTCTCAATTATCCTAATAACCCTACGGCCGCAACAGCTGATATTTCTTTTTTTGGTAAGGCGATTGAGTTTGCCAATAAGCACAACATTGTTATTTGTCACGACAATGCTTATTCAGAGATCTGTTTCGATGGTTATAAGCCTATGAGTTTTTTGGAGGTAGAGGGGGCTAAAGATACAGGCGTTGAATTTCATTCTCTGTCAAAAACTTTTAATATGACAGGGTGGAGAGTTGGCTGGGTGTGCGGCAACGAGAAAGTTGTTTCTGCTTTGGCAAAAGTTAAATCTAATATCGATTCTGGCATTTTTCAGGCGATTCAGATTGCAGGTGTTGCTGCCTTAAAAGAGGGAGACGCTGTTATTGAGCGAAATAATAAGATCTATGAAGGCCGTCGACAGGTTTTTGTAAATGGGCTAAAAGAGCTTGGTTGGAAAATTGAGCCTCAAAAGGCTACATTTTATGTGTGGCTAAAATTGCCAAAAAAGGTTAAATCATCCATTGAGTTGGCTCAGCTTTTGCTGGAGAGAGCGAATATTGTGGCGACTCCAGGTGTTGGATTCGGTAAATATGGGGAAGGTTATGTGCGTTTTGCTCTTACGGTTGATAAGGAAGTGCTTAAAGAAGCGGTAGAGCGTATGAAGGTTTATCTTGTTGATGTTATGTGATGATCGCGAGAAAAGTTTTTTGTAGGATCTTGTTTGAGAGGATAGTGAAATTGCCTACAATCTGGTTTTGAAATGAGTTTTATTGACTATGGTTTATTATTTGGGTGTCGGCACTAATCTGGGAGATCGCTGTTTACATATAAAAAAGGCTTTGGAGGCTTTAATAGCGATTGAAGGGCTATTGATACGCAATTGTTCGCCTTTGTATGAAACGCAGGCACAAGGTGGTCCGCAAGGCCAGGAGGATTATTATAATCTTGTTTTAGAAATTGAGTGTGGCTTGACAGCGCAGGACTTATTGGAAAATTTGAAGACCATCGAGAGGAAATTAGGCAGGGACTTTTCTGCTGTGCGCTGGTCGGCTAGACCGATAGATTTAGATATACTGTTATGTGATGATGTGATTGTGAATGAAGATAGTTTGATGGTGCCTCATCCTTTAATGCATGAACGTTTTTTTGTTTTGAAGCCTTTGTCTGATTTGAGACCTGATTTATTGCATCCTCTCAGCGGTTTGAGTATTTCATCTTTATTAGGGAATTTGAAGGATGTTGGCCGCTGGAAAAAAGTAGACAAGAGTGTTTGTGACCTAGGCGAGAAGTTTTTTATTGTCTAGAACGGTTTTGTTTTTATAAACGGAGGCGAGTTTGGCAGATACAAAGCTTATTAAAAAAGAGAGCCTTCTTGTAAAACAGTTGCGTAGCGTTAAGAGAAAAGGCAAAACGATCGGTTTTGTGCCTACGATGGGCTATCTTCATGAGGGCCATCTTTCTCTTGTCAGAAAAGCAAAAAAAGAAAATGATGTTGTTGTCGTAAGTATTTTTGTTAATCCCCTCCAATTCGCCCCACAGGAAGATTATAAAACATATCCACGAGATTTAAAAAGAGATGCCAGGCTATTACGGGGTTTGTGTGATTTTCTTTTTGTGCCAGCTGCGCAGCAGTTGTATCCAAGAGATTTTTGTACGAGCGTAAATGTTAAAGCGCTTAGCGATCATCTTTGTGGACATTCAAGAAAAGGGCATTTTATTGGTGTCACGACTATTGTTTGCAAATTGTTTAATATTGTTATGCCTGATTGTGCTTACTTTGGCCAGAAAGATATGCAGCAGGCCTTAATTATTCAGCGCATGGTAAAAGATTTGAACTATTCTATTGTTGTTAAAGTGTTACCCATTATGAGAGAAAAAGATGGCTTGGCGATGAGCTCTAGGAATGCGTACTTGACTAAGGCACAGAGGCAGGATGCTGTTGTGCTGTTTCAAGCCTTAAGGTCAGCACAGAGATTGGTTTCGACAGGCTTGACTGATGCAGAAAAAATCAAAACACTTTTGAGAGATTTTGTTTTGCGTAATGAATCAATGAGAATTGACTATATTGAAATTGTTGATAAGACAAGTTTGGAGCCTGTAAAGCGTCTTAATAAGGATGTTCTTTTGGCGTTAGCTGTTTATGTGGGCAAGGTAAGGCTTATTGATAATACGATACTTAAGGTGTGAAAAGAAATGAAAAATAGAAATAAGAAAATAAAGGTTGGTATAGTTGGATGTGGCGCTATTGGAGCGACATTGTCGTTGTTGTTGAAAAAGCATTATCCTGGTAGATTTAAGATTGTGGCTTTGTGTGACATTGATTCGCAAAAGGCCCATGCTTTAAAAAATAAAATTAAATCGTGCCAGGTGAGTTCGTTAAAGGAGTTGATAGCATTAAGTGACTTAGTTGTAGAAGCGGCTAGTGCCAAAGTTTCTTTTGACGTTGCACAACAGGTATTGAGAAAAGGTAAAAATGTTTTGATCATGAGTGTTGGCGGCATTCTAGGAAAAGAGAAGAAACTTTTTTCTATTGCTGAAAAATATAAAGGACGGATACATTTTCCGAGCGGTGCTATTTGTGGCCTTGATGGTATCGCTTCTTTAAATCTGGCGGGTTTTGAAGAAATTACACTTAAGACTTTTAAGTCTCCGGCTGCTTTAAAAGGTGCCGATTATGTTATCAGGAAGAAAATTGATTTAGAGGGAATAAAAAAAGAGACAATTATTTTTAAAGGAACGGCACAGGAAGCGGTGAGAGCTTTTCCGCAAAATATTAATATTGTTGCTTTGTTAAGCATAGCAGCGAAGGGGAAAATTGTCCCTCAGGTTGAGATTGTGGTCTGTCCAGGGTTGAAACGCAATGTACACTCCATTGAAGTTAAATCAAAAGCTGCTCATTTGACAATGAAGTGCGAGAATGTGCCAAGTCCAGATAACCCGAAGACAAGCTATTTGGCTATTTTATCAGCTGTGGCAACAATGAGCGGCATGGGAGATGTTTTTCGTATCGGCGCTTAAGTTTTTTTGGTGGCCGTTTTTGACAGCAATGGTGTGTTTTAGAATTCAAAATGAAGGGAGGTGATTATAGATGGCTCAGAAAGTTCTTAAACTCGGTGTTAAGAGAGAGAAAGGGTATCTTTACTTCATTGATAAGCATGGTGATGTTTCTTGTGCTTTGATGGCCAGAGGTAAGAAAAAAGGCGGTAAGCCTAAAAAGGTCGAAAAAGCTGGTATTGAAAAGAAAGATGGATATCTCTATTTTCTCGATAAGCAGGGAGATATTTCTTGTGCGAAGCTGGTGAGAGGCGGCAAGAAGAAAAAAAGCAAAAAGAGCAAAAAGAGATAAGGTGTTTTAAATTGCCCCGCGCTCTTTTTTTAGAGCGCGGGGCTCTTCTTTTCGTTTGAGAATAATTTTATGGAAAAAGAAAAACTTATTACAGTACTTTGTTAAATTTTCTTTTTTCGTAATTTTGTTTTAAGGTTTTTTAGTTCCTGTTGGTTGTTCTTTGTCAAAGAAGCACCTGTCTGCCGGTAGGCATGATAGGATGAGAAGAGAATGAGTTTAAGCAAAGCTT
>JBDREX010000012.1:0-3061 GCA_043819345.1 Candidatus Omnitrophota bacterium | reverse complement strand
CGTCGTTCTTTTGGTTGTTTTGCGATAGCTTCTTCCAGTAATTTAATGGCCTCTTCAAGCTTCGCGTATTGCTTACCAAGTTGCAGGGCTTTTTGTATGTCTTCTTCTGGCAGTTTAATCTTTTGAAACTCATACTTTTCTATCGCATCATAAAACTCTTTAGCTGTTGCAAAGCGATTTTTAATATCAGGCTCCAGAGCCTTCAGGACAATCTGATCAATATCACTATCTAAATCGGAATTAAACGAAGATGGAGGTGCTGGTTTATTGTTTCGAGAGGCTTTTATGGCGGCTTTTATTTCATTCCTCTTTGTTGCTTGATAACCATCTGGCATTTTATACGGAGGGACACCCGTTACCATTGTGTAAAAAATAATACCGGACGAAAAAACATCACTGGCCGGTGATTCATAATCCCAAAAACCTTCTGGAGGTAAATATGCTAATGTCCCTGCGGCTTCTGTGATTCTCGTAACAGGATCTACATGTTTTGCCAATCCAAAATCAGAAACTTTTGCTAAGAGATTATTGCCTCTCGTTGACAACATAATATTCTGCGGTTTAACATCTCTATGAACCAATGGGGGTTCCGCATTGTGCAATTTTGATAGCCCGCGACATATATCCTTTTGAATCTTAATTGCGGTATCAATAGAAAGCTTGATCTCAGCATCGATAAATTCTGAAAGCGTACCCCCCTCAACATATTCCATAGCGATGTAGCAAAACCTAATATTATCGTACTCAAAGGTATTTGCTTCATATACCCGCACAATATTATCGTGAGTTATCTTCGACAGAATGTAGGCTTCGTTAAATAATATTGGCTCTTGCTCTTTTGATATGCTCCCCGGGTGGAATATTTTGAGTGCCTGAATTCCCAAATATTTATGGCGCACCTTATACACTCCACCAAAAGTCCCCTCCCCTAGGAAGCGATCAATAGTATAGGTGTCTCTTATTTTTGTATGCTTTGGTATTAAGATTCGCTTAACCGTCATATTTTTCGTATACCCGCGTCACTTACTCTATCGCCTATCTTTTCTTGCTCATCTCTCGGCATGAGATCCCACAACTCAAACATTATGCTTTTCAATGAATCTAAATCTTGCCGTTGTAACGCGGCACTCCCCTCATCGATCAACTCTTTAGCCCTGTGCTGATTAGTAAAACTGCCGGGATCCTTCTTGATTTCCTGAAAAGCAGAAACCCAAAAACCGGGTTGCCTGAACAAAACTGCCCATCTTATGCCGATGATCTCTTCGGTTATCTTTTTAAGCCTGTTGATATCTTGATTGGCAAAAGTTTTTTCAGCTTCTTTTTTCATGCTAGGCAACTGATCCTTGTCATCATTATTCCCATACGAGGCAACAATTTCCTCGCAGTCTTTGACGACAACATTATATTCTTTCAATGCCACCGGCCATTTAGCCAGATTTTCAATAGAATCCAACTTTTGTCTCAATTCTTTCAAATTCCCATCTGCTTTTTGCATGGCGTCCGCGTCGCCACCTTCGGCCGCTCGAACATCTGCTCTTATCTCTTCTATCCCTTGAGAAATATTTTCTTCCAACAATTTGCTTTCTATTGTTTTGTCATGTGCCTGCGCTATTTCTTGTTTTAGCTTGCCCAGCCTTTTTTCTTCGCCAATGAGATCTGCCTTAAGATGAGCGGACTCAAGCTTAGGTGATATCTTTTGAGTAATTATGCCGCTAATTTTCTTATCTAACAGCGGAATAAAAGCCTCCGCAGAAACAGCCCGTGATTGGTCGACGCTAATTATTATCTCAACCTCACTATTTTCAGGGAGAGTCCTCGTAATGTCTGTTCCCTTAATTTGCAGTGTTCCAAGATGTCTGTTCCTATCCGAAATATCGCTCTCGCCTTCCCACAAATGTATTTTTAACACATCCTCATTTGCGTTGGGCCTTACAGTTCGTGTTGTAAGATAAGTAAAAGGCTTACTTCTTGCTGGCAACGGTTCGTTCTTGTTCAGGTGTTTACTAAAAACCCCATTTTCCAGCTCTACACCTATCGATCTAATCAATGGCGGCTCCGCAACAGATATGCCCTGAGTTATCGTAAATGAATCTGGCTCGATAGGAACCTTGTTTCCTTTTTTATCGAAGAGTGCTAGCGAAAAATAATTAGCCTTGTTTTCACGTAAATTCACATTTGTAAAAAAGGCGCTATCTTTTATCTCTATCATCCCACTTTCCCAATCGCCACTCGTTCTGCTTATCTGGACACGCATACCGTCAGGCAAACTCTCTCCATCTTTGATAGGGGAAAATCTACCTCCCACGGCAGGATCAAGTTCAGTGGTCATTGGATTATAAGCAAGCTTAACTGCAACCTTAGTGTAATCTCTGGTGGTTAATTCATCGGGGATCAATTGCGTTGCGGCAAATATAGCGGCACCTTGGGCAACAACTGTTATTGGATCTATTTTATGTTCAATAGGGATATTAAAAGCACTTTTCAATCTTTCGCGTATATACGGTATTTGTGTTGGCCCCCCGACTAATATAAGCTGACTGATATCTCCTGCGGATAAGCCTTGGCTTTTTAACACCTGATTAAATAAACTGATGGTTTTATCAACATAGGGTTCGATTAACGAAACCAATTGCCCCCTTTTTATTGGGATATTTTTACTGATCGCCTTCCCATTCTTGTCCTTACTTTTCTCAAGATCGATTGTTATTTCTGTTTGTTCCACCTGAGACAACTCTATCTTTGCATCTTCAGCGGCCGCCTTTAATGCCGCATTCAAAGCTTTATACTCGTTTGTTCTTCCTAATCCGGGCAGATTGAATTCTTTTGACAATACCGGATGAATAATGCTTTCTACTATTTTCCAATCAAAATCTTTACCCCCTAGATGATTATCGCCAAAGTGATCGACAACAGTTAGCCTCCCACCCTTTGCCTGCATGATAGCAACATCAAATGTCCCACCGCCAAGATCGAACACGATCCAATAGCCTTTTGGCATTTTCTCAAGAAATCCATAAGCTATTGAGGCCGCGATAGGTTCCTGTAAAAGGGGAGCATATTT
>JBDREX010000011.1:0-2492 GCA_043819345.1 Candidatus Omnitrophota bacterium | reverse complement strand
GTCTGGTCCGGCAACTTGTCCATACCTCGCTTTGCAGAAAGCAACGGATCATGCTCTATCGACTCGAACTGATAAATATTTTCAAGTCCAAGCGCATATCCGTCAATGAGCGTTCTGCAAACAACCGGCATAGAATACGTGGCCCAGGGCGCCTTCACACCAGAAAGCTGCTGCTCCAAAAGACCATCAAGGCCATTTGCTGCAAGATAATCGCTGAAAAGATTGTAACCGCCATATATGGTGGCATTTTTGAGTGTAAATTCCTCGCGTACCTTTTTGTTGACTATCTTCTCTTGCCCTTGTATATTCAAATCGATTTGTTTCACTTTTTTCGTGCTCCTCCTTTTTGTGATTTAAGTGATATGCCTGATCGCTTATATCACAGGAGGAGCTTTTTTTATAGGCATTTGTGAAGTTAGAATACAATTTCCTTAAATTACTCTTTACTTATACTTGCGAAATTTGGGATTAATCAATATCAAAAACCGTGACAACTTCTTTTTGTGATGGCACTACTATCTCACCTTTAATCACCAGGATGGTATTGCCCCAATAATTGGTATCGTGTTCTGGGATATCTTCCAAAAATTTTTTGCTTCCGTAATAATTATACTCCTCGCCTTCTTCGGGTTGGATTCTCTCAAGAAGCACCGCTTTTGTTACTTTGTCCACCGTTGTATTACCATCTGAATTATGTATGATGAAATATGACATTTTTACCTCCTGTAATCTAACGTCCGGCATCAGTGGTGCGGTTCTTTGCATCCATTGAATGTCGTGGTTATATAATGCTTTCCATTTCTGCTATTGCCTGTTTAAGCGTTTCAAGTGGAATTGCCGATCCTTCGGATGATACCAAAACAATCCCTTCCCCTGTATAATATGTCCCAATGTCATAGTGATCGGCAGATACGGTATATTCGTTTTCCGATTCTTTTTCTATGCATACTTCTACCATTTCGTTCCTCCTTAGTTATATAACGTGGGCATAACAGGCGGCGCTTTTCAGCCGTCCTCGTTAATGCCATTGTTAGCCAGTTATCCAAAAACCAAATTTTAATAATGCTAAACTTATTAAAACCGTCAAAACGACTAACAAAATATCAAATATTCGGTGCAAAATTTTCTCCGTACAGGTTAACGTCGGCATCACCTGCTGGGCCGGTACTTTGGCCCGGTCAGAGTGAATGACTTGTTAGATTTTACTTGTCTTTTGAAGAACTCGAACTCTTGTCTGAAGCATCTCCTCTTGATCCTCTTGATGCTTCAGTAGCATTTCTTGCACCGGCGTCTGCTATTTCCCGGTCGCTCATACAACCACCACTTTTACCATCGTGTGTAGATGAATCATATCCTGTTCCCATTTTATCACCTCCGTTCTATTTGAATCTAACGATTAGTTAAGCAACAGGTAATTTCCGACCACAAGCGTAACAAAACTTTTTGACGATATCTTTTTTCCATTTCTTACAGTAAGTGCATGGTTCCTGCCCGTCTGCGATTTGTTCAGAATCCTTACACTTACACCTGAAAACCGATATTTTTAAAATTGGATATTTAAACAATAACGGGGGTACTACGTCAAGTTCAGTGTCACAGCTTACACACTTAATAGTTATTTCTATACCCATAAAATACTCTATTCTTCTTGCAAAAGTCCAATGATAAAAAGGCAATCGTAACAATTTGCGCAGAGAGGCCCTGCTTCTGTGCCTTGTTTGCAACTCTGTAATTTAGGCAATGTTATTGCCCACTCTGCATATAAACTATCTTCTCCTCTTCCTGCGCGACCTGTAGGCTCTCCACATATTTCGCAGCTTTCAAATTCAGTCATAATTTATTTCTCCATACTCGTACGCTTTTTTTATGAGCTTGCGGGATTTTGGTTTGACCGGGGCAGAAGGGTACGCTTACACGAGGCTCTTAACGGACTCCTCCCTAACCCACGCCCCACTATTTCAGGGCCTTAACCTGGCTTCCCACTTCTACCCCCGGTCAATTTCGGCAAGCACCATCCCCGGATTTTGAGTCCTGGGACTCGCACCGCTTCGTTCCTTGGCTTGCCAAATTTTAAAAAAACTCTCTCTCCATTATATCAGGCTGAATCGATGCTTTTTATTCTCCTTTCAAAGAATTTAACGATTAAGTTGAGCGGTGGCCGTCTTTTTGGCGTCAGAGTTAAGCAACTTGTTAGCGGATTGTGGCTGCCACTCCCATCCGTTTTTGGTTTGTACCCAATCACATAACCGAGTGCCCCCCAAACATCTCACACATGACTTATGGTCGTTGCCATCGCATGTCGGACACCCGGCACTTTTATTATTGCTCCATTTTAACATAATTACCTCCCGCTAACGTGGAATTGACAAGCATCAGTCTTTGTCAAATTCCTGGTTATTTTTACTTTTGCATCATATCCGCTAACCAATTTTTTCTAAAATCAAATGTTAGGAAAAACCTCCAAAACGAAAACACCCATATCTTACGATCCC